>JAZKBE010000031.1:0-1570 GCA_040388805.1 Pseudomonadota bacterium | reverse complement strand
GTCATCGCCGTGAACAGCCAGTCGAAAATCGTCCCGCTGGCCGACGGCTTGTCGAACAGGGACGGGCCGTAATACCGCTGGGTCCGGCCGGTGCCGCCAGACGGCTTGAGGTAGATCTTCAGCGGCAGCGCGGCGCAGGACTTCACGCTGCCGCCGGCGGCCGTGCCGGCCCAGCCCGCGCCCCTGGCGCAAGTTTTCATCGGGCGCATTGTCGTTCGCGGCAATACGGTGCTCCCGGTGGCCGATATCGAAGCCGTTTCGAAGCCGCATGTCGGCCGCATCAACAGCGCCGCAGAACTGGAAACCCTGCGCCAGGAATTGACGCGCCTCTACACCAGCAGGGGCTACGTCAATTCGGGCGTGCTGCTGCCGGCGCGGGTGGACGATGGCGTGTTGATGATGACTGCCGTCGAAGGCCGGTTGTCGGCTGTGCGCCTGCGTGGCGCGGAACGGCTCGATGAGCGCTACCTGCGCGCGCGCCTGGCCGGAGACGCGGGCGAGATCCTGAATATGGAAGTATTGCGCGAACGGTTCCAGCTGTTGCTGGCTGATCCGCTGGTGGCGCGCCTGAATGCGCGCATGATGCCGGGCGAGCAGCCAGGTGAAGCCATCCTCGACGTGGACCTCGTGCGCGCACGCGCATGGCAGTTTGGGGTCTTTGCCAACAATTACCGGCCGGTGGCGATCGGCTCGCAGTCCATTGGGGCCAGCGGTGGCGTGCGCAACCTGACAGGGCAGGGCGACGCGCTCGACGCCAGCGTCCAGGGATCCACGCAAGGCAGCCGCGGATTGCGCGGTGCGCTGAACTGGAGCATGCCGCTCGGTCATGCGGGTACGTCGTTCCAGCTTGGGCTGGACGCAGGAAGTTCGTCTGTCATTGAAGAAGCAACGCGCGAACTCGATATTCGCAGCCGGCTGGCCAGCGTCGACGTCGGAATCAGCCACGTGGTCCGCGAAACGCTGCAGCGCAAGTTCGTCGTGGGCGCCAGCGCCATGCGGCGCGAGAACCGTACCTGGCTGCTGGACGAACCATTTTCGTTTGTGCCGGGCGAGCCGGATGGCCACGTTCGCGAAACCGTCTTGCGTGCCTGGGGAGACTATGCGCGGCGCAGCGCGACACAGGTATTCGCGATGCGCGCGACGCTGACGGCAGGTCGCAACAATATCGAGGCAGTGACGGGCCTGCCCGCGACCCGGATTCCGGCCCGCCGTTTCCAGGTTCTCCAGGGGCAGGTGCATTACGGGCGCCAGATGGGTGTTGCGGGCGGTCAGCTGGTGCTGCGCGCCGTGGCGCAGTACACGGGCGACCGTTTGCTTGCGCTCGACGGCCTGGCCATCGGCGGCGTGAGTACGGTGCGCGGCTATCGCGAGAACCTGCTGGTGCGCGACCGGGGAGCCTACATCAACGCCGAATACGAGTATCCGGTGAAGACGGACGCGCAGCGTTCGCTGGCCTGGACGCTGGTGCCGTTCGTCGATGTCGGCCACGCGCAGAATGTGGGCGAGAGCGGCGTGACGCTAGTGTGGTGAGTTAGAAATTCGCAGACAAAATCGTTCGATGCTTGCGAGG
>JAZKBE010000030.1:0-15190 GCA_040388805.1 Pseudomonadota bacterium | reverse complement strand
TCGTACTGGTGCGAGTCGACCGGGAACAGGCCGGCGAACACCTGCGGCTGGACTTCCTTGAAGCCAGGCAGCGGTGCGGCGGCAGGCCGCGCGGCGTGGGTGACGGTGTCGCCCACCTTGGCCGCCTTGATTTCCTTGATGCCGGCGATCACGAAGCCCACCTGACCGGCGGAGATCTGCGGCAGCGACTGCGATTTCGGGCTGAACACGCCCACGCTCTCGACCAGCTGGGTCGAGTCCGACGCCATCAGGAGGATCTTTTCCTTCGGTTTCAGGGTGCCGTTGATGACGCGCACCAGCATGACCACGCCCACGTAGTTGTCGAACCAGGAATCGACGATCAGCGCCTGCAGCGGCGCGTCCGGGTCGCCCTTTGGCGGCGGCACGCGGGCGATCAGCGATTCGAGCACGTCTTCCACGCCCAGGCCGCTCTTGGCCGAGCAGCGCACCGCATCGGTGGCGTCGATGCCGATCACGTCTTCGATCTCGGAGATGGCATTGGCCGGATCGGCGTGCGGCAAGTCGATCTTGTTCAGGACCGGCACCACTTCCACGCCCAGGTCGAGCGCGGTGTAGCAATTGGCCACGGTTTGCGCTTCCACGCCCTGGGAAGCGTCGACCACCAGCAGCGCGCCTTCGCAAGCCGACAGCGAGCGCGACACTTCATAGGAGAAGTCGACGTGGCCCGGCGTATCGATCAGGTTCAGGTTGTACACCTGGCCATCGCGCGCCTTGTAGTGCAGGGCCGCCGTCTGGGCCTTGATGGTAATGCCGCGTTCGCGCTCCAGGTCCATCGAATCGAGCACCTGCGCCTCCATGTCGCGATCGGACAGGCCACCGCAGATCTGGATGATACGGTCGGCCAGGGTCGACTTGCCGTGATCGATGTGGGCGATGATGGAGAAGTTACGTATGTTGTTCATTAATGCAATTCAAAACCAAGTGGAGGGACGACATTCGGGTCGGGCCTGGGCGGCGCGGGTTGATCCCACATCCGCGCGCCATACGAAAAAAAGCGCTCCGATGGGGGCATGGCAATCCCCAGACGAGCGCCTTATCAAGCAAGAGAAGCTGTCACGCTGCGGGCAACAGCTTTCCGACCCCCGCATTTTACCGGATTTCAGGGTAGAAAGCCCGGTTTATGCGGAATTCGGCGAAAACATTGTTAAATCGACACAGACGGGGCTGACACTGACTGGTGGACGTAGGCGCATACCGCCTCTTCGCTGAGGAAATAGTGACACAGTTCCGGTTTTGCCGGGTCGCCGAAGAGGACCGGCACCAGCTCGTCGAAGCGCGCCACCAGCGCCTCGTCGGCATCGACGTCGATGACATCGACCGCAAAGCGCAGGCCGGGCGCCTGGAGGGCGTTCAGGGCGGCCAGCATGTCGTCGCACAGGTGGCAGTACGAGCGCGAGTACAGCGTGAAATGGACCGTGCGCGTCATTACAGGCGCGGCTTGATCACGAAGTACTGGGTGGTTTCCTCGCGCCGCACCAGCACCGCAGCGCTTTTCCTGGGGGCGAGCTTGGCCACCATGGCATTGAACTGCTTCGCGTCTTTCACTTCAACATTGTTCAATTGCAGGATCAGGTCACCCGGGCGCAGGCCGGCACGGGCCGCCGCGCCTTCGGCCGCTTCCACCACCACGCCGGACTCGATCTTCAATTCCTTGCGCTGGGCGCCCGACAGGTCGGACACGTGCAAGCCGATGGCGTTCGGGGCCTGCTCGGCTTTCGGTTTCCTGACCGGGAGTTTTTTGACCTTCTCGTCTTCGAGTTCGACGATGCTGACGGCGATGTCCTGCTGCGCGCCCTTGCGCCAGACGGTGACCACGGCACGGCTGCCGACCGGGGTCGATCCGACCAGGCGCGGCAGGTCGCCGGTGCGCTCGATGAGGGCGCCATTGAACTTGAGGATGATGTCGCCGACCTTGATGCCCCCTTTTTCGGCCGGCCCGCCCGCCTCGACGCGCGCCACTTCCACGCCGCGCGCCTTGCCCAGGCCCAGCGATTCGGCCACTTCCTTGCTGACTTCGCCAATTTCCACGCCCAGGCGGCCGCGCGTGACCTTGCCGCTCTTTTTCAGCTGGTCGGCAACGCGCATCACTTCGTCGATCGGCACGGCGAAGGAAATGCCGTTGTAGCCGCCCGACAGGGTGGCGATCTGCGAATTGATGCCGATGACTTCACCGCGCATATTGATCAGGGGGCCGCCCGAATTGCCGGGATTGACGGCAACGTCGCTCTGGATCAGCGGCAGGTAGTCGCCGGTATCGCGCGACTTGGCGGAAATGATGCCGGCCGTGACGGTGTTGTCGAGGTTGAAGGGCGAGCCGATGGCGATCACCCATTCGCCGACCCGGATCTTGCCGGAGTCGCCCATGGCCAGGCGCGGCAGGTTGGCCGCCTCCACCTTCAGCAGGGCCACGTCGGTGCGGGTGTCGGCGCCCAGCACCCTGGCCTTGAATTCGCGGCGGTCGGTCAGGGTGACCAGCACTTCGTCGGCGCCGGCGACCACGTGGGCATTGGTGAGCACATACCCGTCATTGGAAATGATGAAACCGGAACCGACACCGCGCTGGACTTCCTCGTCCTGCGGCACGCCGCGGCGGTTGCGCGGCGCCGGCCGCGGCGCCTGGTTGCCGAAGAAGCGGCGCAGGAATTCCTGCATCTCCTCGTCGCCTCCCGCGCCCGGCCCCTGCTTGAGCTTTTCCGTGGTGCGGATATTGACTACCGCCGGCCCGACCGCCTCGATCAGGTCGGTGAAGTCGGGCAAGCCAGTGACCAGCGGTGCTTTCACAGGCGCTGCGGAAGCGCCGAACATCAGGCTGGCGAGGAACAAGGCGGAAAGAATCTTGGTCATGGAGGGGAAATGTCGGTTCGGATTGACGTAATGGTAAGCCAAAACCGACGATCGTGTAACTGCCCGTGAACGCCACTCCCCGGATTACGAAACCGAAGCGATTGCCGGCTTCGGTTTGTTGACGGACTTGGCGTCGGTCGATTCGCCGCCGGCCGCGTCGGCGCCGAGCGCCGCGCCATTGCTTGCCACGGCCGCCCGCTGCGCCACCGCCGTGCGGGCCGCCCGCTTGCCGGGCACCGGCTCGGCCGCCAGCCGCGCGGCCAGCCTGTCGGCAAAACCGTCCGACAGCTCCGGCGTGGCCTGCGCGCGCAGCACGTCGCCGATGCGGTGGTACACATTCCAGGCGTGCTGGCCGTCGGCCGTCTGCAGGGCCGCCAGCGCCAGCTCGAGGTCGTTTTTCGACAGCTCGCCATCGCTCAGGGCGGAAATGTGTACGCGGATTTTTTTATGGGTGTCCATCGGGTTTTCCATCACCTTGGCGTGCGATCAAAAAAAGATACCACTGGTTACGATCATCGCTACACCTAACGTCGCTTGTCAACCGGTAAGTCGAGAAGCGGCCTCAACTTTTCGGCAATGACTTCGCGTGCCCGAAAAATACGGCTGCGCACCGTACCGATCGGACATGCCATGACTTCAGATATTTCCTCGTAGCTCAAACCTTCAATTTCACGCAGGACGATCGCTGTGCGCAATTCGAGCGGCAGCGCCTCCATGGCGGCATTGACCGTCAATGCGATTTGCTTGCTGGCCAACATGGACTCCGGTGTGTTGATGTCTCGCAAGCTGTCCGCATCGTCAAACGCTTCGGCGCGCTCTGCATCGGCCTCGGTGGAGGTCGGGGCACGCCTGCCCTGTGTGACGAGAAAATTCTTTGCCGTATTAATGCCTATCCTGTACAGCCAGGTATAAAAAGCCGAATCGCCGCGAAAATGCCGCAGGGCCCGGTACGCCTTGATGAAGGTCTCCTGGACGACATCTTCCGCTTCCGCCGGGTCGTGCACGAGGCGCGACACCAGCCGCATCAGCCTGCGCTGATACTTGCCGACCAGCAGGTCGAACGCCTGGCGCTCGCCAGCCTGGACGCGCTCGACCAGCAGTTGATCACACTCGCGTTCTGTCGTCACTGACCATGCCCTCTTGGCTGCAGCGCGGGCCGACTCCCTATCACTAAGAGTTGGCTCGTTGCAATAAGTTCAAAGTATTTTGTGTTTTCTGAAAAATTTATTGTCCCGCCTGGCAATCGCTCTTATCGCGACGGAAAGCTTGCGAAAACAGCCAGCCGGCAAGCTGTCGGGCACGAGCAACAGCGCCCTGACCGCCCCGCCCTCGCAAGGGCGCAACAAGAGCAGCAGGCACTGCGGCCAGAGCGTCGATCCTGGCAGCAAGCTGCACTGGACCGCCTGCGGCGGCGCCGTCCCGATACTCTGTTGTACCGTCACGCGGATCTCTCCGAGTCCAGATACATCAATCACGCGCGCCTTTTCAGGCTTGCAGGCGGCATGCCCCGCCACCAATGCGGCCAGCAGGCAAGCCAGGGCCAGCGGGCCCGGCTGGTGCACGCCGGCGCCCGCCAGCAGGGCCGCGGCCGCACCGGCATTGGCCAGGGCGTAGGCAGCCAGCAGCAGGCGCAGCAGGCGCGAGGACTTGATGACGGCACGGACCGCAATGGACATGGAAGACAGGAACGGGAAATGCGGCGCGACGCGGGTGCGCCGGAAATGACAACGCCTTCCCTATGACTAGGAAAGGCGTCGTTGGTTCGTGCTGTGCGAAAAAATCAGGCTTTGCCGAACACCAGGGTGCCGTTGGTGCCACCGAAACCGAAGGAGTTTTTGACCGCAATGTCGATCTTCATTTCACGCGCGGTATTGGCGCAGAAATCAAGGTCGCAGGCCGGATCCTGGTTGAAGATGTTGATCGTCGGTGGCGAGATCTGGTGATGCATCGCCAACACGGTAAACACGGCTTCCAGTCCGCCGGCGCCGCCCAGCAGGTGGCCGGTCATCGACTTGGTCGAATTGACCACCAGCTTGCCCGCATGGTCGCCGAAGGTCTTCTTGATGCCCTGCACTTCGGCCAGGTCGCCCAGGGGCGTCGAGGTACCGTGTGCATTGACATAATTGACCTGGTCCGGATTGATGCCCGCATTGTTCATCGCCGAGACCATGCAACGGCTTGCGCCGGAGCCATCTTCGACCGGCGAAGTCATGTGGTAGGCATCCGCGCTCATCCCGAAGCCGAGCAGCTCGGCGTAGATGGTCGCGCCGCGCGCCTTGGCGTGCTCGTACTCTTCCAGCACCATGACACCGGCGCCTTCGCCGAGGACGAAGCCGTCGCGGTCGCGGTCCCAGGGACGCGATGCGGTCGCCGGATCGTCGTTGCGCGAGGACAGCGCGCGTGCCGAGGCGAAACCGCCCAGGCCCAGCGGCGAAATGGTCGCTTCGGAACCACCGGCGATCATCACGTCGGCGTCGCCGTATTCGATCAGGCGGCCGGCAGCACCGATGCAGTGCAGGCCGGTGGTGCAGGCGGTGACGATGGCCAGGTTCGGGCCACGCAAGCCGAACTTGATCGACAGGTTGCCAGAGATCATGTTAATGATCGAGGCAGGGACGAAAAAGGGCGAAATGCGGCGCGGTCCGCGCTTGGTGTAATCTTCCTTGGTATCTTCGATCAGCGGCAAGCCGCCAATGCCGGAACCGACGATGACGCCGATGCGGTCGGCGTTTTCCTCGGTGACCACCAGGCCGGAATCCTGCAATGCCTGGATACCCGCA
Organism: Pseudomonadota bacterium; assembly: GCA_040388805.1. Lineage (GTDB taxonomy): Bacteria > Pseudomonadota > Gammaproteobacteria > Burkholderiales > Burkholderiaceae_D > Telluria_A. Next base: position 9,545 of record JAZKBE010000030.1, on the reverse strand, counting down.
GCCATGCCGAAATGGATAAAGGTATCCATATGACGGGCATCTTTGCCAGGAATGTAGTCTTCGATGTTGAAGCCTTTGACTTCGCCCGCAAAGTGGGTCGAAAACGGCTGCGCATCGAACTTGGTGATATTGGCGATGCCCGACTTGCCGGCCAGCGCCGCGCTCCACGTTTCAGCAATCGTATTGCCGATAGGTGAAACACAGCCCAGGCCGGTGATGACGACACGACGATTTCGTGAACGGCTCAAGCGATTCTCCCGGAACAGTGAAAACTTAGGCCTTGACGTGCGCCGTGGCGTAGTCGATAGCCTGTTTCACGGTCGTGATTTTTTCAGCTTGTTCGTCAGGGATTTCCATTTCGAATTCGTCTTCCAGTGCCATCACCAGTTCAACGGTATCGAGGGAATCTGCGCCGAGGTCGTCAACGAACGAGGATTCGATTTTGATGTCTACTTCTGCAACGCCCAGTTGCTCAGCGACGATTTTTTTAACGCGTTGTTCGATATCCGACATGTTATGGCTCCATTGTGTGTGTTACGGAAAGTGCGCGCATTTTATCAGGTTTGCGCGATGAAAAACTATTTTCGGCTTTAGTTCAAAACGCCACCGAAACTACTGCTATTTGATGATAACTGCTATTAATTCATGTACATACCACCGTTGACGTGCAGCGTGGTGCCCGTAATATAGGCAGCTTGCGGCCCCGCCAGGAAGGCAACGGCATGGGCAATGTCTTCCGGCGCACCCAGGCGTGCCAGCGGAATCTGGGTCAGCAAGGCCTTGTGCTGCTCTTCGCTCAGGGCACGGGTCATGTCGGTATCGATGAAGCCCGGCGCGATGCAATTGACCGTGATGTTGCGGCTGCCGATCTCGCGCGCCAGGGCGCGGCTCATGCCCGCCACGCCGGCCTTGGCCGCCGCGTAGTTCATCTGGCCTGCATTGCCGGACGAGCCCACCACCGACGTGATATTAATAATACGCCCATGTTTGGCTTTCATCATGCCGCGCAGTACAGCGCGCGACAGGCGGCCCACGGCCGACAGATTGGTCGCGATCACGCTGTCCCATTCCTCGTCCTTCATGCGCATGGCCAGCTGGTCCTGGGTGATGCCGGCGTTATTGACCAGGATGGCCAGGCCGCCGTAGCTTTTCTGGACATCGTCGATGACCGCGGCGCAGCCGGCGGCGTCGGTGACGTTCAGGACCACGCCCTTGCCGCCGAATTCTTCCAGGTAGGCCGTAATGGCGGCCGCGCCCGATTCGCTGGTGGCGGTGCCGACCACGGTTGCGCCCTGGCGCGCCAGTTCCAATGCGATCGCCTTGCCGATGCCGCGCGATGCGCCGGTCACGAGTGCGACTTGTTTTTCGAGATTCATAGTGTCCTTAAGTTCAAACGTTCAGTATGCCCAGCACGCGTTCCAGGGAAGCCTGGTCCACGATGGCCTCGCCTGCCAGGCGGGCGTCGATGCGCTTGGCCATGCCGATCAGCACCTTGCTTGGCGCACACTCGATGATCCGGGTGGTGCCTTCCGCGGCCAGTTTCTGCATCGTCTCGACCCAGCGCACGGGACCTGCGGCCTGGCGCACCAGGGCATCCTTGATGGCAGCCGGGTCGTTCAGGATAGCCACATCGACGTTGTTGATCAAGGCGATCTGCGGGACATTGAAGCTGATGTCCTGCATGTAATCGCGCAGGCGGTCCGACGCCGGCTTGAGCAGCGAGGAGTGGAACGGCGCCGACACGGCCAGTTTCATGGCGCGCTTGGCGCCCTTGGCCTTGGCCAGTTCGCAGGCGCGTTCGACGGCCGCGGTATGGCCGGCGATCACGATCTGGGTCAGTTCATTGAAATTGACGGCTTCGACCACGCTGCCTGGTTCGGCAGCCGCGGCTTGCGCGCAGACGGCGCGCACGTCGTCGGCCTGCATGCCCAGGATGACGGCCATGCCGCCCTGCCCGACCGGCACCGCTTCCTGCATGACCTTGGCGCGGAAACGCACCAGCGGCACCGCATCCTTGAACGCAATCACGCCGGCGGCCACCAGGGCCGAATATTCGCCCACGCTGTGGCCGGCCACGACAGGCGGCAGTGCGCCGCCGGCGGCGAGCCAGGCGCGGTACACGGCCACGGCCGCGGTCAGCATGACGGGCTGGGTATTGGTGGTCAGGTCCAGGTCTTCCTTGGGACCGTCGGCGATCATCTTGCCCAGGTCGAAACCGAGCGCCTCATTGGCTTCGGCAATGGTCTGCTCGACCACGGCATTGCCGGCAAAGCCGTTCAGCATGCCGATGGCTTGCGACCCCTGGCCAGGAAATACAAATGCGAAATTACTCATGGATAAATGACTCCTGGTGTTGAACTCTAGTTCTAATCCGGCGTAAAACGAATTACATGCGTGCCAACACGGCACCCCATGTAAAGCCACCGCCCACGCCTTCCATCATGACATTGTCGCCCTTCTTGACGCGGCCATCGCGCACGGCAAGGTCGAGCGCCAGCGGAATCGATGCGGCCGAGGTATTGCCGTGCTGGTCGACGGTGACGACCATCTTTTCCATCGGCAAATCGAGCTTCTTGGCGGTGCTCTTCATGATGCGGATATTGGCCTGGTGCGGAATCAGCCAGTCGATGTCGGCTGCCGTCATGCCGGCATGCTCCAGCGCTTCATGTGCCACCTGCTCGAGCACGGACACGGCCAGCTTGAACACGGCCGGGCCGTCCATGAACAGGAAACCGCTGCCGGCAATGGCGCCGCCGGCCAGGTTGCCCGGCACGCTCAGGATGTCGGCGTGGCGGCCATCGGCATGCAGCTTGGTGGCCAGGATGCCCGGCTCTTCCGAGGCCGACAGCACGATGGCGCCGGCGCCGTCGCCGAACAGCACGCAAGTGGTGCGGTCTTCGAAATTGAGGATGCGCGAAAATACTTCGGCGCCAATGACCAGCACTTTCTTGTGCGCGCCCGACTTGATAAAGGCGTCGGCCACCGACACCGCATACACGAAGCCGCTGCACACGGCCTGCACGTCGAAGGCGGCGCTGTTATTGTGCATGCCCAGCTTGCGCTGCACGATGCAAGCCGTGCTTGGGAAACTTCCGTAGAAATCCGGGGTCGAACTGGCGACGATGACGAGGTCGATCTGGTCCGGCGTGAGTTCGGCCATTTCCAACGCTTTTTTCGCGGCGGCCACGGCCAGGTCCGAGGAATGCTCGTCAAAGGCGGCGTAGTGGCGCGCCGAAATACCGCTGCGCGAAACAATCCATTCGTCCGAGGTTTCAATGCCTTTGGCGGCCAGTTGCGCCGTCAGGTCCTCGTTCGTCACGCGTTGCTTCGGCAAATAGCTGCCGGTGCCAATAATTTTGCTGTACAGGGTCATTGATGCCGTCCTACAAAGTTTGTGAGCCTGGCGCGTCGGTGTCAGGCGTGCGTGGCATGAGCTCGGCAATCATCGTCGTGAGATGCTCCAGCACATTGTATTTTGCAGCGTCGAAGGAGCGCTTGATGGCCCATTCGAAGGAATACGCATCCGCCCCGCCGTGGCTTTTAAATACGAGGCCGCGCAAACCCAGCAGGCTGGCGCCGTTGTAGCGCGAAGGGTTCATGCGTTTGGAAAAATTATTGATGGCGCCGCGGGCGAACAGCGCGCCCACCATGGTGAAGATATTGCGCTTGAATTCAGCGGTCAGGGTGCTCTTGAAAAAGCGCGCCAGGCCTTCGATGGCTTTCAGCGTCACATTGCCCACGAAGCCGTCGCAGACGACGATATCGACCGTGCCCTTGAAAATATCATTGCCTTCCACGTTGCCGTAAAAGTTCAGCACGCCGCGCGCGTGGTCGTCGCGCAGCAGCTTGCCGGTGGCCTTGACCACTTCATTGCCCTTGATATCTTCGGTGCCCACATTGAGCAAGCCGATGGTCGGGCGTGCTATGCCTTCCATGGCCGAGACCAGCACCGAACCCATGATGGCGAACTGGTGCAAATGGTGCGGCTCGCAGTCGACATTGGCGCCCAGGTCCAGCATATAGGTGGGGCCATCCTTTTGGTTCGGCAGGATAGAGCAGATGGCGGGACGGTCGACGCCGGCCATGGTCTTGAGCACGTAGCGGGAAACGGCCATCAGGGCGCCGGTATTGCCGGCGGAAACGCAGGCCTGGGCCTTGCCTTCCTTGACCAGTTCGATCGCGACGCGCATCGAGGAATCTTTCTTGCGGCGCAGTGCGACTTCGATGGGATCATCCATCTCGACCACTTCGGACGCGTGCAACACGGACAGGCGCGGGTGGGTGTCTGCCTTGCACTTCTTCAATTCCGCCAGCAGCACATCTTGCAAGCCAACGAGGATCAGTTCGACCTGAGGCTCACGGTTGGCGAAAGAAATTGCGGCAGGAATCGTCACTGAAGGGCCGTGATCTCCGCCCATGCAGTCGATGGAAATTTTTATTGTCATTTTATGGATTCGTACCGCGACTCAACTACAAAAGGCGGCAGGATGCGATCTTGGTATGGGCGAGCGCCAGCCAGAGTCTGCGTAATTCTAAATGACGGTGTGCAATGGTGGTTTGCAGCCGATGACAAAGAAAAAGCGGCGCGACGCAGTAAATTACGTTGCACCGCTTTCATCTTACTCAAAAATAAAACGTCGATTACTCGTCGTTCTTGGTCTTGAGGACTTTACGACCACGGTAGAAGCCGTTCGGGCTGATGTGGTGACGCAGGTGCGTTTCACCGGTGGTTGGCTCGATACCCAGTTGCGGCGCGACCAGGAAGTCGTGCGAGCGGTGCATACCGCGCTTGGATGGGGACTTCTTATTCTGCTGAACTGCCATGATGACTCCTAATACATAAGTTCTAAAATTCTAACACATTCGACTAGCAAATACATGCGAATCGAGTATCCCAGCGGCAAATAAATTACATTACCGACATGTTTAACGCCTGTCTTACTTTCACTTCAAATGCCATACTCGACTACACGCGTTTGACACGTTTGTTACGCACTACATGTTCTGTGGTACTCAGACCAGAATCGCGACGACTACAGGTCCTTCAAGCCCGCGAATGGCGACGGCTTGGCGCTCTTGAGCACGTCCAGCAGCTGGCTGTCCGGGCAGTGCTCATGCTTCGGCACCTGCGGCAGGGCCAGCAGGGCCTCGTCCTCGATCAGCTCGCGGATATCGCAGCTGCGGCTACCGACGATGACGTCGATGCTTTCATCGGCGATCAGTTCTTCGATCTCGTCAGCCTGGTCGTCGTCTTTCCCGAGCATCAGCAGGGTCGACGAATCCATTTCAAACGCATACGGAGTCAGGCAACGCTGGCATACCAGCTGCACGGTGCCGGAGACCGACAGCGTCAATTGCGGGTAACCTTGCTTGCTGGATGCGCCGTCGACAGCCCAGGAAATTTCGCCCGAGTGGTCCGCACAATCCTGGTTTAACCGGCTCATTTCAGCGACAGGTGTGACACCTTCGCGATGGCCGTTGCTTCGACAAAAATCAAAAGCGTCGATGACAAAAGCGCTCATTGCAGAAATTTTCCCCGGAAAACCTGCGATAATAACAGGCTTCTCGCTGTGGAGTCAAAGACTTACGGTGTTTTTCACGCTCAAGGCCGCAATGATACCAACTTCTACGACGCCGCGCCTGATTCTTGCATCCTCGTCCGCCTACCGGCGCGAACTGCTGGGCCGCCTGCGCCTGCCCTTCGACGTCATGGTGCCCGATATCGATGAAAGCCCCCTGCCCGGCGAAGCCCCGGAAACGACGGCCCTGCGCCTGGCCCGCAGCAAGGCCCAGGCCGTGGCCGCCCGCGCGCCCGGCGCGGTGGTCATCGGTTCCGACCAGGTGGCCACGCTCGACGGCGAGCAGATCGGCAAGCCCGGTAACCATGACCATGCCCTGGCCCAGTTGCAGAAAATGCGCGGCCGGCGCGTGGTATTTCATACCGCCCTGTGCCTGTGGGACGGGCGCGCCGCAGCCCTGACCGGCGGCGCCCAGCTGGAAAACATCCAGACCTTCGTCACTTTCCGCGACCTGCCCGACGCCGAACTGGACGCCTACCTGCGCATCGAGCAACCCTACGATTGCGCCGGCAGCGCCAAGAACGAAGGATTGGGCATTGCCATCCTTGAAACAATCGACAGCAGCGACCCGACCGCCCTGACCGGCCTGCCCCTGATCGCCCTGACCGGCATGCTGCGCAAGGCCGGTTTTTCCTTTTTCCGCAACTGAGACGTTTTTTACACCATATGCCCGGCATTCTCTACCTGATCCCCAACACCCTGGGCGCGACCGAAGCGCTGAACCACATCATTCCCGAGCACGTGCAAGCGACGACCGCCCGGCTCGACTATTTCGTGGCCGAAAACGCCAAGACCGCGCGCGCCTTCCTGAAACTGATCGCCGCCGCACACCCACTGGCCAAGGCGCTGCAGGAAATCGAGATTGCGGAACTGAACGTGAACACCCCGGCGCAAGCGCTGGCCGGCTTGCTGCAACCCCTGCTCGACGGGCGCGATGCCGGCCTGGTATCGGAAGCGGGCGTGCCTGCGGTGGCCGACCCGGGCGCCGACCTGGTCCGCCTGGCGCACCAGCATGGCATCACCGTCCGGCCGCTGGTGGGCCCGTCGTCGTTGCTGCTGGCGGTCATGGCGAGCGGCCTGAATGGCCAGAGTTTTGCCTTCAATGGCTATCTGCCCACCGACGCCGCCCTGCGCAGCAAGCGCATCAAGGAACTGGAAAGCCGTTCGCGCAGCGAGAAACAGACCCAGTTGCTGATTGAAACGCCGTACCGCAACGGCGCCATGCTCGACGCCCTGGTCGCCGGATGCCAGCCGGGCACGCTAATCTGCGTGGCCACCGATTTGAGCCTGGCCAGCGAGTCAGTGCGCACCTTGAGCGGCGCGAAATGGAAAGCCTTGCTGGCATCGGGCAAGGCGCCGGACTTCCACAAGAAGCCGACCGTATTCCTGCTGCTGGGCCAATAACAGGGCCCGGCGTCAGGCCACCAGCTCGTTCACCCAGCCGAATGCTTCGAGTTCGATCTCGCGCACCTGCCTGACCGCCAGGCCCAGGGTCTTGAGCGACTTGCCGAGCGGCTGGCCGCGCTTGGGGTTTTCCAGCAATTGAACGATCCGCAGCATGTCGCCCAGCGGACCTGCGCGCAAGAGCAAGGCTTCGCGCACTTCGTCGGCCACGGCCACGGTGTCGAGGATATCGGCCATCGACATCGACAGCAGCGCATCCATCAGCGACATGATGCCCACGCTGAAGGCCGCTTCGGCGCTGGCGCGCTGGCCGGGGTGCAGGCGCAGCATCATCAATTCCATCAGCTTGCCGCGCGTGGTGGCCATCTGCAGCAGCGGCGAATTGAATTCGACCGTGCCGCCGGGCCGCGCATACAGCAAAATTTGCAGCCAGCGCTGCAACTGGGCGCGCCCGAGCAGCATCAGTGCCTGCCCCAGCGAATCGATATGGCCGCTGGCGCGCGCCGCCGGCGTGTTGACCAGGCGCAGCAGGTTCAAGCTGATCAGGGCATCGCGCTTGACCGCCATTTCCACTTCGCGGTTGTCGGCATCGGAATTGATCAGGGTGAGCAGGTTCAGGATCACCAGCTCGGAGGGCGCGATTTTCTTGCCGGAGAGGATGGCCGGGCGCGCGAAATAATAGCCCTGGAAATATTCGAAGCCGAGCGCCATGCAGGTATTGAATTCCTCGACGGTTTCGACTTTTTCCGCCAGCAGCTTCTTGGACGAGCCCTTGAACGATGCCGCCAGCGCGGCCAGGCTGGCGGCCGACACGGCCTGGACGTCGATCTTAATGACGTCGACCAGGTCGATCAGCAAGGCGATATCGGCCGTATTGGCCACCACGTCGTCGAGGGCGAACTTGAAACCGAAGCCCTTGAGCTCGATCACCCGGGCAATGACTTCCGGGGTGGCCTGGACCGTCTCGAGGATTTCCAGGATGACTTTATCGTGTGGTAAAAACCGCACGAAATCGCTCATCAGGACGATTTCATCGACATTCACGAAGGCCAGCAGCTCGCCCACCACCTGCTGCATGCCCAGTTGCGAGGCATGCGAGATCACCGCGGCCGTGGCGGCGGCATGGTCGGTCACATTGGCGTCGATGGTGTCGGCGGCGCTGCGAAACAGCAATTCGAAGGCCACCAGGCGCTGGTTGCGCCCGAGGATAGGCTGCCTTGCAAGGAAAAAATCGTCGGTAGGCAGGGGTATTTCCGTCGTTGCTTCGGTGTGCATGTCAATTCCGTCAAGCTCGGCGCCTCCATCGGCACCGTTATCACCTTGACTATACTACGGCTTGGACCCTATGGGCGGCGCGGACCGGAATTGCGTGGTCCGGTCGGCCGTCCCGAGGCCGGCTTGGCGGGGGCGCGCGGGCCGCTCTTGACGGCGGCAGGGGTGCCGGCCGGGGCCTGGCCGGGCAGGCGCAGGCTGCCGGTGCCGGAGGTCGGGCTCGCCTTGCGGGCATTGCCCACCGGCATGCGTACCACGCCGGCACGGGCGCCGGCCGAACCGGTCACCTGCGTGCCCTTCTCGATCACGAAGGTCGCGCCGGCGTCCTTGCCCAGCACCTGGACCAGGTAAGGCATTACCTGGCGCAGGGTCGGCTCCAGGGTGAAGGGCGGATTGAGGATGAACATGCCGCTGCTGTGCAAGCCGAAGCCGTCCGGGCCCGGGGTCGACACGGTCAGGGTGACGTTCAGCCATTCCTTGGCGGCCAGGCGCTTGAGCTTGTCGGCGAACTGGCGCGATTCCATGCGCTGCAGCACCGGGTACCAGATGGCATAGGTGCCGCTGGGGAAGCGGACCAGGGCATCGTCGAGGGCGTCGCGGACCTTGCGGTAATCCTGCTTGTCTTCATAGGGCGGGTCGATCAGCACCAGGGCGCGGCGCGATGGCGGCGGCAGCAGGGTCTTCAAGGCGTGAAAACCATCGCCGCGGTCGATCAGCACGCGCTTGCCGCGGGTGGTCGAGCGCACGCCGTTCTGGGCCAGGTGCTCCTCGAGCTTGCGGAAATTGTCGGCCAGGATCTTGCTGTCGGCAGGATGCAGCTCGAACAGGCGCAGGCGGTCCTGTTCGCGCATGACCTTGTCGGCGCAGTAGGGCGAACCCGGGTAGTAGCGCATCTTGCCGCTCGGATTGAGCTGCTTGACCAGGGCGACGTACTCGGCCAGGCCTTTGGGCAGGTCGGTACGCTCCCACAGGGGGCCGATGCCGGTCTCGTATTCCGCATTCTTGGAGGCATAGCCGCCATCGAGCGCGTACACACCGGCGCCCGAATGGGTGTCGATGTAGGTATAGGCCGTGTCCTTCTGGTTCATGTACTCGTGCAGCTGGATTTGCACGAAATGCTTCAGGACGTCGGCGTGATTACCCGCGTGAAAGGCATGGCGGTAGCTCAACATAGGGGAATTCCAAAGAAAAATTAATAATGCGGGATATCCGCCATTATCCACTACAAAGTGCGCAAACGAAAAAAATGCGGCGGGGGCCAGGCCTGACATCCGGACACGAGCTCAGCGG
>JAZKBE010000029.1:0-41974 GCA_040388805.1 Pseudomonadota bacterium | reverse complement strand
CGGATGTCAGGCCTGGCCCCCTGCGACTGCCCTACTACGCCTTCCCGGTGATATCCTAGCGCCATGCCTACTGTACTGATTATTGACGATAACGCCGCGGTCGCGATCGCACTCGAAGTCCTGTTTTCGCTGCACGACATCGATGCCCTGCGCGCCGCGTCGCCGGCCGAAGGCCTGGCGCTGCTCGAACGCAGCAGCGTCGACCTGGTCATCCAGGACATGAACTTCAGCGCCGACACCACGTCCGGCGAGGAAGGATGCGACCTGTTCCGCGAAATCCGCCGGCGCCACCCCGACTTGCCCGTCATCCTGCTGACCGCCTGGACCCACCTCGACGCCGCGGTGGACCTGATCCGTTCCGGCGCGGCCGACTACCTGTCCAAGCCCTGGAACGACAACCGCCTGATCGCCACCGTCACCAACCTGATCGAGCTTGGCCAGGCCAACCGCGCCCTGTCCCAGCACGCGCAGCGCGAACGGCGCCAGCGGCGCGACCTCGAACAGGGCTTCGACCTGCGCGGCATGGTGTGGCAGGACCCGGCCACCGAACGCGTGCTGCACCTGGCTTGCCAGGTAGCCCGCGCCGACGTCCCCGTCCTCATCAGCGGACCGAACGGCACCGGCAAGGAACGCATCGCCGACATCATCCAGGCCAATTCCACCGTACGCAACGGGCCGTTCGTGGTCCTCAATTGCGGCGCCCTGCCGGCCGAACTGATCGAGGCAGAACTCTTCGGCGCCGACGCCGGCGCCTATACCGGCGCGTCCAAGGCGCGCGAAGGCAAATTTGAAGCGGCCGACGGCGGCACCCTGTTCCTCGACGAGATCGGCAACCTGCCGCTGGCCGGGCAAATGAAGCTGCTGCGCGTGCTCGAAACAGGCCGCTTCGAGCGGCTTGGCTCGAACCGCGAACGGCAGGTGAAAGTGCGCGTCATCAGCGCCACCAATGCCGACCTGGGCGCCATGATCCGCGCCGGCACCTTCCGCGAGGACCTGTTCTACCGCCTCAACGTCATCGAGCTGCACCTGCCGCCGCTGGCGGCGCGCCCGGCCGACATCCTGCCGCTGGCGGCCAGCTTTCTCCCGCGCGGCAAGGTACTCAACGGCTGCGCCCGGTCCGCGCTGATGTCCCACGGCTGGCCGGGCAATGTGCGCGAGCTGAAAAACATCATGGCCCGCGCCAGCCTGCTCGCCGCCGGCGACGTGATCAAGGCGGCCGACCTGGGACTGCCCCTCTGCGCCGCGTCCGGCAACGAAGCCGAACCTGACCGCGATGCCATTGCCCAGGCGCTGGCCCGTTCGCACGGCGTGGTGGCGCAGGCGGCGGCCGACCTGGGACTGTCGCGCCAGGCCCTGTACCGGCGCATGGAACGCCTCGGCATCGCGCGTCCCTGATGAAAGGCCTGCGCCTGTCCCTGGTCACGCGCTGGTCGGCGCTGGTGGCCACCCTGCTTGCGCTGGGCATCCTGATCGCGCTCGGCCTCGACTACCTGCTGCCGAACCAGCCCACACTGGTGTTCGGCGTGTGCATGCTGTGCGTGGTGCCGATCGCGATCATCACCATCCGCGCCGAGATCGGGCCCATCCTGTCGCTGTTCCGCGCACTCGAAGGCACCGTCACCAGCTACAAGGATGGCGATTTTTCCTTCGGCCTGCACTGGCCCCGGAACGATGAAGTGAGCGACCTGGTGGCAGCCCACAATGCCCTGGGCGAGGTGCTGCGCGAACAGCGCCTGCAGCTGGTCCAGCGCGAGCTGCTGCTCGACACCATGGTCCAGAACACGCCGGTGGCCATGCTGCTGGTGGGCGACGCGGCCAGCGCGCTCGCCATCGTGTACGGCAACCTGGCCGCGCGCCAGCTGCTGAACCAGGGCCGCAAGCTGGAAGGCCATCACCTGTCCGATATCCTGAAACAGGCGCAGCCCGCGCTGCGCGAGGCGGTGGCGCGCGGCGGCGACGGCCTGTTTACCGCCGGCGACAGCGAGGACGAGGAGGTGTACCACCTGGCCCGGCGCAGCTTCACCCTGAACGGGCGCAAGCACGAACTGCTGCTGCTGCGCCAGCTGACGCTGGAATTGCGGCGCCAGGAAGTGCAGACCTGGAAAAAAGTCATCCGCGTCATCAGCCACGAATTGAACAATTCGCTCGCGCCCCTGACGTCGCTGGCGCATTCGGGCGCGGAGCTGGTGCGGCGCGGCCAGACCGAACGCCTGCCGCAGATCCTGGAAACCATCGAAGAGCGCACCCGGCACCTGGAAACCTTCATCCTTGGCTATGCCCGTTTTGCCAAGTTGCCGACGCCGCGTATCGAAGCCTGCTACTGGCCGGCGTTCATCGAACGCCTTGCGGCCGAGGTGCAATTCCGGATCGGCGGCGCACTGCCACAGGAAGCGGCCTGCTTCGACCCGGCGCAAATGGAACAGGCGCTCCTGAACCTGCTCAAGAATGCGCACGAATCCGGGTCAGCACCGGAAGACGTCGAACTGCATGTCCGCACCGCGCTCGGCATGCTGCGCATCGAGGTCATGGACCGCGGCCAGGGCATGAACGACGCGGTGCTGACCAATGCGCTGGTGCCCTTCTATTCCACCAAGCGCAGCGGAACGGGGCTGGGCCTGGCGCTGGCGCGCGAGATCGCCGAAGCGCACGGCGGACGCATCACCCTGGGCAACCGCGAAGGCGGCGGACTGACCGTCACGCTGATCCTGCCCGCGACGATGTAAAATCGCGCATGTCCGATACTCCGAATACCAGCCGCTTTACCGCGCCCGGCCACCCGCCGGCGACCATCACCGAATTTCGCGGCGTGCGCTCGCTGCACCTTGGCACCTCGTGGGTGCAGGGGGCGATGCGCCTCGACAAGCCCGATCACATCGAACTCGAATACGTCCAGATGATGATGATGTGGATGCTGTTCCTCGACCGGCCGCGCCACATCGTCCAGCTGGGCCTGGGCAGCGCGGCGCTCACCAAGTTCAGCTACCAGCGCTTTCCCGGCGCGCGCGTCACCGTCGCCGAACTCAATCCCAACGTCATCGACATTTGCCACGCTTACTTCGGCCTGCCGCCCAACGACGCGCGCCTGGACGTGCGCGAAATGGATGCCATGGACTTCGTGCTGGACGAGGCCAACCACAACACGGTCGATGTGCTGCAGGTGGACCTGTACGACGAAGAGGCGCGCGGACCGGTGCTCGATTCGCCCGAGTTCTACCAGGCTTGCTTCGATTGCCTGACCGGCGACGGCATCATGACCACGAATGTGTTCGGGGACTTCAGCAACTACGACAAGAATTTGCAGAACATGGAACTGGTGTTCGACGCGGTCGTATGGCTTCCCGAAGTGCACGATGCGAATATCGTCGTGGTGGCGTTCAAGCGCGCGCCGCGGATCGATTTCAGCGTACTGTACGAACGCGCCAACGCCATCAAGAAATCGATGAACCTGCCTGCCAAAAAATGGGTGACCGGCCTGAAGGGGTGGATGCACGACCAGCAGGAATGAGCCCTGCCTAGCGGCGCTCGCGCCACCACAGCAACAGCATCGCGAGAACGAATGCCAGTGCGAACGGCCAGGAAGGCCAGGGCGTCGTTCCAGCCACCACTGGCACAGGCGTGCGCGCCGCATAGCGCAGGGTCGCGTCGCGCCGCTGGGCCTTCTGCCACAGCGGCCAGTCATCCTTCCCGAACACGTACATCTTCCCCGCGCCTTGCCTGGCCACGATGTTCAGCCAGCCGCTTGCCTGCGGCCACACCGCCACGCACACGGCATCGGCCTTGTCCGCACGGCGCTGCCATGCCATCGCCTGCTTCAATTGCGGGAAGGTGACGTCGCCACTGGCGCCCTGGGCACAGATCTCCACGCGCTGCCCCGGCAGGGGCATTTCGTCAGGCTCCAGCCAGACCAGGTCCTCGGTGCGCCGGATACCCGCACTGTCGAGCACATCCTGCCACCACAAGCCCAGCGCCTGCGGCTCGCTGATCGCATGGCGGTGCCAGTCCATGACGCCCAGCCACACGATGCGCCCCTTCTGCCACGGCCGTGACCAGGTGCGGTCGCCGACGCGCTGCCACGGCCCGGAGGCGACAGCAGGCGGATTGTAGGGAGTGCTGGCCATCGCCAGCACGGCGCCCGACGGCTTTGCCTCGGGCTGCTCCTTCAGGTCCAGCTGCAGCGCGCGTGACCAGAACGCCGGCTCGCCCGCATTGGCCGCCATCACCAGCATCGGCACGCCGGCGGCGACTTGCGCCAGCAGGGCGCCGCGCGCACTGTCTGACAGTCGCTCGAAATACGCGGCATCGACCACCAGCAGGTTCGCCCGCGTCATCGGCACGCGCGCCGTCTCGCTGCGTGTCACCGTCTTGCCGAGGATGACTTGCCAGTCGACGATCGCATGGCTGTTCGTAAGCAGGCTATTCAGGATCCGCGCATCGAACGACGGTGAACCGAAGCGCCCCTGTACCTGCAATGGCTCCGCGCCGCGCACTTCAAGCGGAACAGGACCTTGCGCCACCACGTTGCCGGCGGCGTCCAGCACACGCGCTTTCAGCACCATCGTCTCGGCCACCGGCGGCAGCCACTGGACGCTGTGCGTCGTCGATTCCGCGATCACCTGGCCGTTTTCGGCCAGCAGCTGAAGGCGCCGTCCCGTGTGCGGAAGGGTCAATGTGAACATGCGCCCCAGGGCAAGCCGGCGCGGGAAATCCAGGCGCAGCACCTCGCCGGCCGGCGCCGTCCATGCGAGCGGGCGTGCCGGCAAGTCTTTCCACTGCGCGGCGCGCAAGCCATCGCCTGTCAATCTGATGGTGGACGCATCGCCGATCTCTGGCGCCTCGTCCTGCGAATCGATCGTGACCGACGCCGCGCTGTTGGCCGGACGCGCGAAATTGCCCACCAGGCCGGCCAGTGCCAATGCCGCCACCGCCACCAGCACGCCTTCGGGCCACTGCCGGCGCCACAGATAAACGGCCGTGCTGACCAGGCCGGCGAACAGGATGAGAATGACGGCGATCATGGGGCAGCCTTCCAGGCGCGGGTAAATGGCGTGTCGGGCACCGGCCTGGCTTGCAGGATCACCGGCGCCTGCGTGATCGCACCGCGCAGCCAGGCCCGCAACACGGGTCGGCACGCCACGCAGCCGTCGGCAACGTCCTGCACAGCCTTCTGGGCTTCAAGGCGCTGGTCGTCGCTGGTGATGCGCGCGCGTATCCATTCGTGCGCGCCGCGGCTCCACAGCGCCGGCAGCGGGCCATCCGACGCCAGCGCCTGCAGCAGCGCGCGTACTTCGGCCGGCACTGCTTCTCCGGGCGCGCCCTGCTCGCGCCGGTAGCTCCTGGTTCCAACAACGTCGCCCGTCATGCGCAGTTCTTCCTTCAATGCGGGCGGCACGAACGACGTCTTGTGCAGATAGATGCGGTCTGCCTGCTGCAGTTCCTTGATCGCGTCGAGCGCCTTGTATTCGGGCGGCAGGGCGGGCTTCGGCGTGATTGCGCGCAGGGCTCTTTCAGCATCCCACATGGCCGCCAGGGCGCGGCGCAGGATCACTTTCGTTTTCTCGTCGAACAGCGTCGCGTTCTCGGCCTCGTCATGCGCGTGGCCATACTGCGCCACCATGTCGTTCTTCCCGGCCGGTTCCGCATGGTCGTCGTCGCCTTCGCCAAACAGGCTCGATTGCTCGCCCAGGAACTGGCCGTAGCGGCGCCGCAGCATGGCCTGGTCGCCCGCGATTTTTTCGCTGCGTTCGCGCACCGTGGCCGCGGACAGGCGCGGATTGGCCTTCATGTCGGCCACCAGCTGTTCTGTATCGATGATGATCTGGCGCTGGCTGCGCAGGTTCTCCGGCTTGACCATCATCGGCAGCGCGGTCGATTCGTCATCGACGGCCACAGGGCCGGGAAGGCGCAGCGTATAGGTGGGCGACGTCGTGGTATGGGCCGGGTCGGCATTGTCGGTGGCGCGCACAAAGAAGTACAGCTCGTCGCCAGGCTCCATGCCCAGGTCGGCCAGGGACCAGTTGCGCGACCAGTCGCGCGCGCGCGGGTTGCCGGACTCCGGCAACGGCACTTCGCGGTCGCTGAAGCGGATGTTCTCGCCGCTGCCACGCGCCAGCGTCAGGTGCAGCGTGGCGCGCCTGACCTGGTAGTCGTCACGCACCGCTACCGTGATCGTTGCGTTCTTCGCGTCGGCCGGCAGTATCTGCAGCATGTCGCGCGGGGCGGAAATGGTCACCTCGGGCGCCAGGTCGGGCACGACGCGCAGCGTGTAGCGCTTTCCGCGCCAGCGCCAGAATACGGACTCCGTGGCGCTCCAGCGCGCGCACTCGCGACCAACCTTGAGCATTTGTCCGTCGCTCAGCTCCACCGGCGTATCGACCGGCTGCGGCGAACGGAGGCACCATTCGACGGCACTGTTCTGCGGCACCTGCAAGTCGCGCGGCGCGGATTCGGAACGTGCGACGCCGGTGTATTTTGGCGGCGCCACCTTGACGATCAGTTCACTCGTTTCCAGCGCAATCCTGGCCAGCGCCTGTTCTGCCGTCGGGGCGCCGCCAGCCTGCGCCTGCTGCCAGCCGAACCATGCAACCGCGGCGGCAAGGCTGGCCAGGATCCAGCGGGCGTCGAAGCGGCGCACGCGCTCGGTGGCGACGCTCGCCAGCACATCGCCGGTCAGGGATGCGGAAACGCGCGCCAGTATGCGGCGACGCTGCAATTTGGCGATCGGACTGTCGGCGCGCACCAGCAAAGCCGTGCTGTCTTCAAGCGCTGGCACGGTGGCGTCCAGCCACAGCGTCCAGTCGCGTTCGACCCTGGCTTTCAGGCGGCGGTAGTCCCAGACGGCGAAAGCGCATGCCGCCAGCGCGCCGGGAATCGACAGCAGCAACAGCCACGGCGCCAGCACGGCCAGCCATAGCGGCGCCCGCCGGCGCACGGCAGGAGCCAGCAATTGGTCGATGATGTCAGCGTCGGCGTGCATGCGTCAGGGTCCGTTCCAGGGCAAACAGCGCGATCAGGGCAATGGTCAACAGATAGCGCAAGGCGCCGCTGGCGCCGCGTGGCGACACGCCGGAGGCGGCGGCAAGCGTGATCGGGGCCGTGGCGTACGGCACCGGCGGATAATGCAGCTGCTGCCAGGTTTCGAACTGGGTGCGCGCCTCTTCGACCGTGGCGGCCGGCTTCATTGCCCACAGCCGGCCGCGCGCGCTATTCGCATGGCGCCCTGCCACCAGTTCGGGGAATGCCGTGGCGTCGCCTACCCACCACAACGGCGCCTGCAGGCCGGCAGGCGGCGCTTCCGGGACATCCCAGACGACCAGCGCGGCCTTTCCACTTTGTTCCGCGTCGTGCCGGTAGCCGGTGGCGCCAAACAGCGCCTGCCACTTCGCGGCGCGTTTGCTGACCACGACGATGCGCTGCCCGGGCTGCGGTCGTGGCGCAATCCTGGACCGAACCTCGACGACATGCGAAAAGCGGGGCTTCACTGCCGGCATGGCAACGTCGCCGATGATCGTCAGGCGCGCGCCGTCCTGGAATTCGCGTTCATGGAGCGCCAGCCAGCCGAATGCATCGGCCGTGGGCAGCATGAGCTGTTCGCCGCCCTGCTGTCTGGCCCACGCGCTATCGGTCCCTGGCACCACCAGCACGGTACTGCCGCGCCACGGGATCACCAGGTCCGCCAGCCAGGCCACGACGGCCGCCAGCAACAGGCAGCGCACCAGCAGCAGCGCACGGTCGACCCAGCGCCACACGCGCTGCTGCTGCGGGTCCGTGCGCGGGAGGAAACGCGCCGTCGCCAGCGGCTTGGCACTGATCCGCTCGCGCCGCTGACGGTGCCACCAGATCGGGAATGCGAGCAGGGCCAGGCCCAGCCACCACAGGCTGATCATGCGCGCCCCGCCAGCCGCAGCCAGGAACGCAGTACGCCCGCCGGAGCATCTTCGATACACGCGGCCATGGCCGGGATATTGTTCTGGCGGCACTGGGCCAGCACGCGCGCGAAGTGCTCGTCGCGGCCCTGGCGGTAGGTGCCCAGCGTGTCGGCGCCGAAGCGGAACACGCCTTCGCCCTGCTCCGGATCGCGCCACACGGTATCGAGGGGGAAGCTGGCATCGACTTCGGCCCTGGTCTGCAGGCACAAGGCACGCACGTCGTGCTGCATGCGGCGCAGGCGCAGCAGCGCATCGGACTGGGGCGACGGCCAGTCAAGGAAATCGCTGGCCGCAAAAATGAGGCTGGGCGATCGCGCGAAGTGCAGGCTGGCGCGCAGGGTATCGGCGCCCGGAAGCGCGCCCATCGGTTCTGCCTTGCTCAGTTGCGCCATGATCCGGTGCATCTGGCGCGGGCCGCGCGAAGCCGGCGTGAACTGCACCCTGTCGCCGCTGCAGACCACCAGGCCAAAGGCGTCGCCCTGGCGCTGCGCGATGGCGGCGATACAGGCCAGCATGGTGCGGGCGTACCACAGTTTGTTCAGTCCATCGACGCTGCGGCTCGCTTCGGCCATGGACGCGGTTGCGTCCAGCCAGAGCCACACGGCCACATGGCTGTCGCGCTCCGCTTCGCGCACGTAGTAGCGGTCGGCGCGCGCCATCAGCTTCCAGTCGACCCGGCGCCACTCGTCCCCGGGCGCGTAAGCCCGGTACTCGGAAAACTCGACGCCTGCGCCCCGTTCCCGGCCCGCGTGGATGCCGTGCCCGAGACCGGCCAGCACGTGGCGGATGATCAGGTCGAGGTCAGAGGTATGCGCAAGCAGCGCGGACGAAACCAGCATGACTTGGCGTTCTCAGTCGACCTTGATGTCGTGGCGCAGCGCGATCAGGATGTCGGCGATCGCCACCCCGTCGGCTTCGGCCTCGAAGTTGCGCAGCACGCGGTGCGCCAGCACCGGCAGCAGCATGGCGCCGATATCGTCGCGCGTGACAGCCAGGCGGCCGTGCATCAATGCGCGCGCCTTCGATGCCAGCACCAGCGCCTGCCCGGCGCGCGGACCTGCGCCCCAGCCCACATGCTTGATGACGCTGTCGACCGTCGTGTCCTGCGGCCGCGTCGCGCGCACCAGGCGCGTGGCGTAGCGCAGCAAGTGCTCGCCAATTTCGATGTCGCGCACCAGCAGCTGCAGGCGCAGCAGGCTGGCCACGTCCATTGCCGGCGTGGCGTCGGCCAGGCCCGCGTGCGTGGTGCGCGAGACCATGGCCATTTCCTCGTCCTCGGTCGGATAGCCGACGTCGATGCGCAGCAGGAAGCGGTCAAGCTGCGCTTCGGGCAGCGGATAGGTGCCGGCCTGCTCGATCGGGTTCTGCGTGGCCAGCACAAAAAAAGGCTGCGGCAGCTTGTGGGTTTGCCCGGCGAAGGTCACGCTGCGTTCCTGCATGGCTTCAAGCAGCGCCGACTGGGTTTTCGGCGGCGCGCGGTTGATCTCGTCGGCCAGCAGCACCTGGGTGAACACGGGGCCCTGCTGGAAGCGGAACACGCGCTGGCGGGTGCTCATGTCTTCCTCGAGGATCTCGGTGCCCACGATATCGGACGGCATCAGGTCGGGCGTGAACTGCACGCGCCTGAACTGCATGTCGGTGGCCTGCGCCAGCGACTTGACCAGCAGCGTCTTGCCCAGGCCCGGCACGCCTTCGACCAGCGCGTGGCCGCCTGCCAGCAGGCAGATGATCAGGGACTCGATCACATTGTCCTGGCCGATGATGACCTTCGACATGCTGGCCTTGAGCTGGCCCACTTTGGCCGTCAGGTCGGCAATCTCTTTTTCATCCCACACAATCACGCTCCCAAAGCATACTGAATAATGTTGACCGCGAAGCGGGTGTTGTCGACCACCAGCCAGCGCTTGTTGCGGAAATCGTAGTCCCACTCGCAGCCGTAGTCCTTGTTCGAATACAGCACGCGCACGCGGCCGTCGAATTCGATCGCCTTCAGGTAATCGTGCACCAGGTCGTCGCCCCAGCCATTGAGCTCGTTGCCCGTGTTGGGCGGTCCGTCGAACTGGAAGAAGCTCGAATACACCGGATGGTTGTTCGGGATTTTTCTCAACGCTTTCGGTCCGAACATGCGCGCCAGCTCGGCCTCGAAGGACTTGGCGAACAAGCCGTCGATATCGTGGTTGCAGTCGTCGACGAACACGAAACCGCCGCCGCGCACATAGCGCTCGAAGTTCTTGCGCTCGGCCGGCGTGAACTGCACCAGCTTGTGCCCGGCCAGGTAGCAGAATGGCGCTTCCAGCATCTTCGGGTCCGACAGCGGCACCACGCGCTCGGCCGGATCGACCCGCAGCGTGGTGTATTCGACCAGCGAATTGAGGATATTGCTGGGCATCCGGATATCCACGTCCCAGTCGCCCGAGTCGTACATGAGGCGCGTGAAGTAGAAATCGTAGCTACGCATCGATGCCCTGCTTTACACCGCGTCCGACAGCGACGTGAAATTGAAATCGCGGATCTTCATCGACGGGATCACCATCTGCAGGCCATTGCCTTCGCTGCCGATCAACTCCGGCTTGCCCAGTTCATCGACGTTATTGAGCATGGTGACCGGGCTTTCGTTGAAGCGGAAGTTCTTGACAGGATGCTTGATCTTGCCGTTTTCGACGTAGAAGGTGCCGTCGCGGGTAAGGCCGGTCAGCAGCACCGACTGCGGATCGACCGAACGGATGTACCAGGTGCGCGTGACGACAATGCCCTTCTTGGTCGACGCCACCAGCTCTTCGAGCGACTTGCTGCCGCCCGCCATGATGATATTGCCCGGGCGACCAGTCGGCTTGATGCCCTGCTTCTTGGCCCAGAACAGCGAATAGTTCAGGGCCGCGATCTTGCCATCCTTGACGATGTCGCGCCGTTCGCGCGGCAGCATGGAGCCGCCATCCCAGGTGCCGACCGGCGCATCGGCGTTCCACGGATCGGTCCATACATTGACCTGCTCGTCGAACAGCTTTTCGCCCAGGCGCGTGCCGCCGCCTTTTTTCGACAGGAAGCTGCGGCCTTCGTCGGCCTGGCGCGCGTCGAAGCCGCCGAACATGAAGCCGAGCAGTCCCGACGCCGCTGCCGGCTCCAGGATCACGGTGTAGCGGCCCGGCTCGAGCGCCTTCGCGTCCACCGAGCGCAGCGCCTTTTCGATGGCGATGGCTGACGCCTCGCGGGCGTCGAAGCGGCGCGCATCGCTGGCCGAACGGGTAACCCAGCCCGAGCCGCGGCCGTCTTCGGTACGCGCGGTGCAGGTGAAATTGAGGTCGGTGTATTCCTGGTGGCCGAACACGCCATTCGAATTGGCGATCGTCTCGAAGCCGGTGGTGTCAATGAAAAAGCCCGCCGTCACCAGCTTGTTGCTGCGGGCCGCGACGATGCTGTGCGACGCCACTTCGGCGCGGTAGTCCGGATCGATGGCGGCGGTCGGCGCAAAGAAGGTCTGCGCGGCCTTGTACTCCTGCTTGCCGACGGCCGGCATGAACTCGGGATTCTCCGGCGCCAGGCGGGCCACGTCTTCGGCGCGGCGCACCGCCTTTTCCAGCGACTTGTCGTCGAACTCGTTGATCGTTGCGGTGCCCTGGCGCTTTCCGAAGGCGACCGTCACCGACAGCGTCATGTTTTCGTTCAGGCCAGCCGTCGACACGCTGTTTTGCGCGTAGCGGATATTGCCGGTGCGGGAGCCGCTGATGCCGACGCGGCATTCATCGGCCTTCGAAAAACCGATCACGCGGTCGCAGATACGCTTTGCTTCTTCCTGGTTCAGCAATTTCATCTAGCTTGTCCTTTACCCGATCTTGCGGGCTGTGTTGATCACGTTGATGCCGTTGAAGCGCGTGGTGCTCGATCCATGCGATACCGCGCTGACCTGGCTCGGCTGGCCTTTGCCGTCGAAGAAGGAACCGCCCATGCGCCAGTCGCGCTGGTCGCAGATGGCGCTGCAGGCGTTCCAGAATTCCTGGGTGTTCGACTGGTAGGCCACGTCTTCGACCTGGCCGACGATCTTGCCGTTCTTGATCTCGAAATAGAGCTGGCCGCCGAACTGGAAGTTGTAGCGCTGCTGGTCGATCGAATACGAACCGCGGCCCAGGATGTAGATGCCCTTCTTGACGTCCTTGACCATGTCGTCGGGCGTCAGGCGCTCCTTGCCGGCGGCCAGCGACACGTTCGGCATGCGCTGGAACTGCACGCTGTTCCAGCTGTCGGCATACGAGCATCCATGCGATTCCTTCTCGCCGATGATATGCGCCTGGTCGCGCGTGGCCTGGTAGTTGACCAGCACGCCGTCCTTGATGATGTTCCAGCGCTTGGCCGGCACGCCTTCGTCGTCGTAGCCGACGGCGCCCAGCGAGCCCTTCTCGTTCTTGTCGGCGATGAAGTTGACGCGATCGGCGCCAAACTTGAATTTTTTGGTCTGCCATTTGTCGAGCGTGGCGAAGCTGGTGCCTGCGTAGTTGGCCTCGTAGCCAAGCACGCGATCGAGTTCGGTCGGATGGCCGACCGATTCGTGGATCGTCAGGAACAGATGTTCGGGGCTGAGCACCAGGTCGTACTTGCCCGGCTCGATCGTTTTGGCGGTCAGCTTTTCGCGCGCATGCTTCGCGGCGGCACGGGCATCTTCGACAATGTCGTAGGAATTCCTGTACAGCGTGGTCACGCCGCCGGCGGCCTGCACTTTGTCGGCCGGGCGCGCATCGAAGTATTCGTAGCCCATGCCCATCGGCGAGGCCAGCCCGTCGCGCGTGCGGAAGCGGTTGGTGGCCTTGTCGACCGCGGTCGCCGTCAGCGGCGCCCACAGGCGGTGGATGTCCTGGTCGATGTACGAGCCATCGGTGGAGGCAAAGTACTTCTGCTGGTTGACCTGGAACAGGTTGGCCGTCATGAAGCTGGCGCCCGCATCCAGGCCTGCCTTGTTGGCCGCGATCAGCATCTCGGCCTTTTCCTTGACCGGCACCGTGCGCCAGTCCTTCTTGTATGGCGTGGCCCACGCCACGTCGCCCACGCCCTTGACCGGCGCCATGCGCAGCGGTTCGCTTTGCAGCCTGGCGTTGGCGCGCGCAATGGCAACCGCCTGGCGCGCCGCGTTGGCGATGCTGTCCGGCGACATGTCGTTGGTGGATGCGAAACCGTAAGCGCCGTTGGCGATCACGCGCACGCCCACGCCGCTCGATTCCGTATTGATGATGTTTTCGACGTTCAGGTCACGCGTGGTGATGAACTGGTTCAGGTAGCGCCCGATGCGCACGTCGCAGTAACTGGCGCCGGCCTTGGTGGCCGCATTGAGCGCAGTATCGGCCAGCGATTTCTTGAAGGCCAGCCCGACTGGATTCATCAGTTCTTCGGCAGCGATGGCTTCGCCGAACACGGGCACCAGCAGGGCGCCCGCGGCGCCGCCACCGATCTTGAGGAAGGTACGTCTTTCCACGATCTCTCCAGCATACTGAAAACCCGCGGCTGGCAGGCCGCGGGCGGATGGTTAAACCGCGTCCGACAAGGACGTGAAGTTAAAGTCTCGCACCTTCATCGCCGGGATCATCATCGAGTACTGCACTTCGTCGCCCGCGATGATTTCCGGTTTGCCGATTTCTTCAATGTTGTTCAGCATGGTGACCGGACTTTCATTGAAGCGGAAGTTCTTGATCGGGTGCTTGATCTTGCCGTTCTCGATGTAGAACGTGCCGTCGCGCGTGAGCCCGGTCAGCAGCACCGATTGCGGATCGACCAGGCGGATGTACCAGGTACGGGTAACAAGCACACCCTTCTTGGTATTGGCGATCAGTTCCTGGGTCGATTTGCTGGTGCCGCCCATGATCATATTCCCTGGCGAGCCGATGGCGCGCACGCCTTGCTTCTTGGCCCAGAACAGCGAATAGTCCAGCGCCGAGACGCGGCCGTCCTTGATCATGTCCATGCGCTCGCGCGCGAGCATGGTGTTGCCGTCCCACGGCAGAACGCCAACGTCCTTGTCCCACGGATCGGACCAGATGTTGACCTGCTGGTCGAACAGCTTTTCACCCATGCGGTTTCCACCGCCCTTCTTGGACAGGAAGGAGCGGCCTTCGTCGGCCTGGCGCGCGTCGAAGCCACCCAGCATGAAGCCGATCAGTTCCGACGTCGCCGCCGGTTCCAGGATCACGGTGTAGCGGCCCGGCTCGAGCGCCTTGGCCTCGACCGAACGCAGCGCCTTCTCGATCGCCACGTCGGACGCTTCGCGCGCGTCGAAACGCGACACGTCGGTCGCCGAACGCTTGACCCAGCCCGAACCGCGGCCGTCTTCGGTGCGCACGGTGCAGGTAAAGTCGACACCGGTCGCTTCCTGGTGGCCGAATACGCCATTCGAATTGGCGATGGTATTGAACGAGGTGTTATCGGTGAAAAAGCCCGCCGACACCAGCTTGTTCTTGCGGCTCGCTTCGATGCTGTAGGCCGCGGTCTGGGCGCGGAATTCCGGATCGATGGCAGCGGTCTTGGCGCTGAAGGTGTCGGTGGCACGGAACTGCTGCTTGCTCACGGCAGGCATGAACTCCGGATTTTCCGGCGCCAGCTTGGCCAGGTCTTCGGCGATACGCAGCGCCTTTTCGAGCGACTTGTCGTCGAACTCGTTGATGGTGGCGATGCCCTGCTTTTTACCGTAGGCGACGGCCACGCCCAAGGTGGCGTTTTCCACCAGGCCCGCGGTGGAAACGGCATTGCGCGCGTAGCGGATGTTACCGGTGCGCCCGCCGTTGATGGTGACAATGCATTCGTCCGCCTTGGTCATCGACATGACCTTGTCGCAAATGCGCTTGGTATCTTCCTGGGTCAAAAATTTCATATGGGGTCTCCTGGCTTAGCCGATTTTGCGAGCGGTATTGATCACGTTGATGCCGTTGAAGCGCGTCGTCGACGAACCGTGCGATACCGTGCTGACCTGGCTAGGCTGGCCCTTGCCGTCAAAGAAGGAACCGCCAAGGCGCCAGTCGCTTTCGTCGCAAATGGCGCTGCAGGCATTCCAGAATTCCTGGGTGTTCGACTGGTAGGCCACATCTTCGAGCTGCGCGCCGATCTTGCCGTTGTTGATTTCGTAGAACAGCTGTCCGCCGAACTGGAAGTTGTAGCGCTGCTGGTCGATCGAGAACGAACCGGCGCCCACGATGTAGATGCCCTTCTTGACGTCGGCGACCATCTGGTCCGGCGACAGCTTCTTCTTGCCGGCCGCCAGGGAGATGTTCGGCATGCGCTGGAACTGCACGCTGCTCCAGCTGTCGGCGTAGGAACAGCCATGCGATTCTTTTTCGTTGATGATGTGGGCCTGGTCGCGCGTGGCCTGGTAGTTGACCAGGATGCCGTCCTTGATGATGTCCCACTTCTTGCACTTGACGCCTTCATCGTCGTAGCCGACCGCGCCCAGCGAACCAGGATTGGTCTTGTCGGCGAAGATGTTCACGCGTTCGGCGCCGTACTTGAATTTTTTGGTTTCCCACTTGTCGAGCGTGGCGAAGCTGGTGCCTGCGTAGTTCGCTTCGTAGCCGAGCACGCGATCGAGCTCGGTCGGGTGGCCCACCGATTCGTGGATCGTCAGGTACATGTGTTCCGGCGAGAGCACCAGGTCGTACTTGCCCGGAGCGACCGACTTGGCGGTCAGCTTTTCCTTGGCCTGCTTGCCGCAGGCGCGCGCATCTTCGATCAGGTCATACGAATTCTTGTACAGCGTGGTCACGCCGCCGGCCGCCTTGACCTTGTCCTTGGCCAGGCCGTCCAGGTATTCATAGCCCATGCCGACCGGCGTGGACAAGCCCTGGCGCGAACGGAATTTGTTGGTGGCCTTGTCGACGGCGGTGGCGAACACCGGCATCCACATGCGGTGCACGTCCTGGTCGATATACGAACCGTCGGTCGAGGCGAAGTACTTCTGCTGGTTGACCTGGAACATCAGCGACTGCATGAAGCTGGCGCCTGCGTCCAGGCCGGCCTTGTTGGCGGCGATCAGCAGTTCTGCCTTTTCCTTGATCGGCACGGCGCGCCAGTCCTTCTTGATCGGGGTGGCCCACGACACTTCGCCGACGCCCTTCACCGGCGCCAGGCGCACAGCTTCGGTCTGCAGCTTGGAGTTGGCCTTGGCGATGGCAACCGCCTGGCGCGCGGCATTGGCCACCGAGTCCGGCGACATGTCGCTGGTGGCGGCAAAGCCGTAGGCGCCGTTGCAGATGACGCGCACGCCCACACCGGCCGATTCGGTATTGACCACGTTCTCGACGTTCAGGTCGCGCGTGGTGATGAACTGGTTCAGGTAGCGGCCGATGCGCACGTCGCAATAACTGGCGCCCGCCTTGGTCGCGGCATTGAGCGCAACGTCGGCCAGGGTCTTCTTGAATTTTGCTGCGAGGGGGTTGAGCAGTTCTTCCGCTGCGATCGCGTTACCGAAAACCGGCACCAGCATCGAACCCAGGGCGATGCCACTGATATTGAGAAAAGCACGTCGTTCCATTGTTACTCCTCGTATTTGCATCGCAGGCCGCGAGGCCCGTATATGTATAGACTACCTGGAAATTCTGCTGAAACAGTAGCAGCAAAATAGAGAGTTGAATACGCAAAGTTTGTGCCACTTGCTAAGTTGTTGATTTCTCGAATCAGACGCTGTCCGGCGGACGTGTCCGGCCTGTCCGCGACCCTGTCCGCGCGCTCCGGCGGACACTTTGTACATATGGCGAAATCAGCTTGACCTGCAAACGTGCATGTCCGATCATCGGTGCCGGAAGAACCCTGTTCAACAATGGAGGCATACATACATGAAACGATTGATCCTGGCCGCAATGCTGGCCGCCGGACTGGCCGGCGCGGCGCACGCCGATGATGCGCTCAAGGCGGCCATCGCCAGCAAGGACCGCACGCCTGCCAACGTGGCACGCGACGGCGCCCGCCATCCTTATGAAACGCTGACCTTCTTCGGCATCAAGCCGAACATGACGGTGGTCGAACTTAGCCCCGGCGGCGGCTGGTACACCGAGATCCTGGCGCCCTACCTGCGCGACAAGGGCAAGCTGATCGCGGCCGGCGAATCGCCGACCTCGGAGCACGCCGGCGCCAAGCGCTACGCGGACAACCTGACCAAAAAGCTCGAATCGAAGCCCGGCATGTTCAGCAAGGTGCAGCGCGGCCTGTTCGAAGTACCGCGCTCCTACAATATCGCGCCGGCGGCGAGCGCCGACATGGTGGTCACCTTCCGCAATCTCCATAACTGGACCGGCAACGGCGACGAAAAGGTGCAGGAAATATTCAAGAACATCTACACGGTCCTCAAGCCGGGCGGGGTGTTCGGCGTGGTCGATCACCGCATGCCGGCCGGTAAACCGGTCGATCCGAAGAGCGGCTACCTGCACGAAGCGGAAGTGATCAGGATGATCGAGAAGGCAGGATTCAAGCTGGCCGCCAAATCCGAAGTGAACGCCAATCCGAAGGACACGGCGGACCACAACAACGGTGTCTGGTCGCTGCCGCCTGTGCTGGCCAACAAGGACATCGACAAGGAAAAGTACCTGGCGATCGGCGAGAGCGACCGCATGACGCTCAGGTTCGTCAAACCGAAATAAGCGCAATTCCCGGCCCTGCAACAGGGCCGGTTTTCCATCAGCGGTGTATATTGCTGAACATGCCGATCCGGCACGACCTCCATTTGAAAACATGACTACACTGCGTATCCTCGCCGCGCTGGCCTTCGCCGCTTCGACCCTGCCGGCAATCGCCCAGGACAGCCCTGTTCCGCCACCGCCGCCCGCGGCGCCGGCCGACATTCCCGCCAACCTCGAAAACTCGGTGGTCAAGGTGTTTTCGACACTGCGCCGTCCCGACCCGTTCAAGCCATGGAGCAAGGCAGCACCGGCCGACGTGACCGGTTCCGGCGTGGTCATCGAGGGCAGGCGCATCCTGACCAACGCCCATGTCGTCGGCTATGCGAGCCAGGTTGAAATCCAGGCCAACGAAGCGGGCGACAAGGTCTCCGCGACGGTGGTGGCGGTCGCGCGCGACATGGACCTGGCGATCCTGAAGCTGGACGACGAGTCGTTCTTCAAGAACCGGCCGGCCGTATCGCGCGCCAGCGTGCTGCCGGCAGTGCGCGAGCAAGTGTTCGCCTATGGCTACCCTACCGGCGGCACCTCGCTGTCGATCACCAAGGGCATCGTTTCGCGCATCGAATTCGTGAACTACAGCTTCGATACGTCCGGCCTGCGGATCCAGATCGACGCCGCCATCAACTCGGGCAACAGCGGCGGCCCGGCGATCGCCGGCGACAAGATGGTGGGCCTGGCCTTCAGTACCGCCAGCAATGCGCAGAACATCGGCTACATCATCCCGAACGAAGAGATCGAACTGTTCCTGCGCGACGTGGCCGACGGCCGCTACGACGGCAAGCCGGCGCTGGTTGACGACACGCAGACGCTGGAAAATCCTGTCGTGCGCACCTTTCTGAAACTGGACAAGGACGTCACCGGCGCGATCGTCCAGCGTCCGGAAATGTCGGACCCGAACAATCCGCTCAGGGAGTGGGACGTGATCACCCACATCGGCAAGACGCCGATCGACAACCAGGGCATGATCAAGCTGGGGCCCAACCTGCGCGTGCGCTTCCAGTACCACGTGCAGCAGCTGGCGAAGAACAACAAGCTGCCGCTGACGATCATCAGGGGCGGCAGGACGATGGACGTGCAAGTGCCGGTGTCGCCCGGACGCAAGCTGCTCATTCCCGACCTGAACGGCGGCTATCCCTCGTACTTCATCTACGGCCCGATCGTGTTCTCGCGCGCCACGGCGGAGTTCCTGACCTTCATCAGCGGGAACGCCAATGCGCTCAATGGCTACAGCTTCGTGGGCAGTCCGCTGGTGACCATGCGCGGCGAAGCGCCAAGCCCGGCGCGCGAAGAACTGGTGGTGGTCAGCTCGCCGTTCTTCCCGCACAAGATCGTCAGCGGCTACAGCAACCGTTTCGGATCGGTGATCTATTCGATCAACAAGGTGCCGGTGAAAAGCCTGGGCCACATGGTGGCGCTGCTGCGGGACATGAAGGACGAACTGATCGTGATTCACTTCGACCAGCGTGGTGGCGAGACCATGGTCTTGCGCCGCAAGGACATGCTGGACGCGACCGAGACGGTGCTGTCGGATAATGGCATCCGCACCCAGGGCACCAAGGACATGATGGATATCTGGTCCAGAAAATGATACGCCGGGCGGCGCTGCGCGCGCCGCCCTGCTGCGTCTACTTGCTGGCCATCTGCTTGTCGACCGACTTCTGCGTCGCCGGGTGATAGCGTTCACGCGCCTTCTTGTACACGCCTTCCGCCCACGCCTTGTCCTGCGGGTTCTTGCGCAATGCCGTGTAGAGCGGCACCACGAATTTCTGCCGTCCCACGCTCATCAGGAATGCGTTGAGCGGCGCGCGGATATCGCGGTAGCCGGCATTGATCGCCGCGCGGTAGAAGCGGAACGCCACTTCGTTGTTGCCCGACTTGCCCAGCCCGAAAGCCTGGTCCAGTTCCTTGAGCTGCGCGGCGCTGGCCTTGCCATCGATGTCGTTCAAGAACTTCATCCATTCGTTGGCGGTCCATGCCTTGGTCTCGAGCCTGGCCGTCGCCAGCTCACCCTTCAGCCATGCCGCGCGGGTGGCATCGAGCGCCGCCAGGCGGCTTGACGCCACGCGTGGCGCGCTTGCCGGAATGCCCGGCGCGTATAGCCATTCTTCCAGCTCGGCTTCGGTCATGACGTTCGGATGTCTGGCCAGCAGTTCCTTGCGCAGGTAGTCCACGAACTGGTCGGTGGTCACGCTCTGGAAGGCATATTTGTCGAACCAGCCGCGCAGGAAGGGATCGAACGCGGCGCGCCCGGCGCGCTGCTCCAGGGTGCGCAGCAGCCATGCGCCCTTCGGATACACCAGGCCTTCGTCGGCGTAGTGCTCCGACGAGGTATCCGGGTCGCGCGTGATCAACGCCTGCTTAGGCAGCGCGATGGTGGCCAGCGAAACGATCGCCTCTTCCTGTTCGAGCTGCAGGTTCATATTGGCCACGTCCGCGCCGTACAGCACTTCCAGGATGCGGGTGGTCACATAGTTGGTGAATCCTTCGTTGAGCCAGAAATGCTTGCCCGATGCGTTAGTGACCAGGTTGCCCGACCAGCTGTGCGCCAGTTCGTGCGCGATCAGGTCGACCAGGCTGCGGTCGCCCGCGATCATGGTGGGTGTCAGGAAGGTCAGGCGCGGATTCTCCATGCCGCCGATCGGGAACGATGGCGGCAGCACCAGCATATCGTAACGCCCCCAGCGATAAGGGCCGTACAGCGATTCCGCGGCGCTGATCATTTTTTCGGTGTCGGCAAATTCGTAGGCCGCAGCTGCGATGCGCTTCGGCTCGGCGTACACGCCGCTGCGGGGACCCAGGGTGCGGTAATCGATCTCGCCGATGCCGATCGCCAGCAGGTAGGACGGGATCGGCTGCGGCATGTTGAAGCGCCAGCCACCCTTGCCGTCGGCCTTGGCATCGTTATCGGCGCTCATGACCACGCGCAGGCCCTTCGGTGCGTCGACGCGGGCGGTATAGGTAAAGCGCACGGCAGGCGTATCCTGGACCGGCACCCACGAACGGGCATCGATGCTTTGCGACTGGCTGAACATGAACGGTCGCTTGCCGGACAGGGTCTGCACGGGATTGAGCCATTGCAGCGCCGCCGCCGTCGGCGCGGTGCGGTAATGGATGCGGACCTTGCCCGGCTGCGCGCCGAGCGCGATGTGCAGGGCCTGGCCCTTTTCCGTGTCCGCCTTGTCCAGCGTGAACTTGACCGGGCTCCATTTGCCGTCGGCGCCCTGCACTTCGATCTTCGAGATCTTCAGGTCGCGCGTGTCCAGGTCCAGCGTGCGGGCCGACTTGTCGATCCATTCAAGCGTGAGGTCGGCGTGGCCGGACAGCGTCTTTTTCGCGAAATCGGCCTTCAGGTCCATGTGCAGGGCGGTCGTTTTCACCTGGTCGTAGCGCGCGTAGCTCAATGGGTCAAGCGCGAAGGCGAATACGCTGAACTGGGCAAGGAAAGCGCACGTCGCCGTGCGCAGGAAGGTCGATGTCTGCATGGTTTCTCCAAAAAGGGCGCGGCCAGAATAGCACTTACGGTAGCGGAGCGAAAGTGCGGACCCTGCTATCATGCGCCCACTTTCCTCAAACACCCGTGTATGGACGCCTTCCTTGTATCGATGGGCATCGTGGCGCTCGCCGAAATCGGCGACAAGACGCAATTGCTCGCATTCCTGCTGGCCGCCAGGTTCCGGCGTCCTGCGCCCATCGTGCTCGGCATCCTGGTGGCGACGGTCGCCAACCACGCCATCGCGGCGGCCGTCGGCGCGTGGATCAGCACCTTGCTCGGTCCGGAGGCGATGCGGTGGATCCTGGGCGTCTCCTTCCTGGCCATGGCCGCCTGGACCATGGTCCCGGACAAACTCGATGACGGCGACACCAGCCTGGCCGGCTACGGCGTATTCCTGACCACCGTGGTGGCCTTCTTCATCGCCGAGATGGGCGACAAGACGCAGGTGGCCACCGTGGCGCTGGCGGCGCGCTATGAAGCGATGCTGGCGGTGGTGGCGGGTACCACCCTGGGCATGATGCTGGCGAACGTGCCGGCGGTGTATTTTGGCGAACGGATCGCGGGCAAGGTGCCGCTCAAGCTGGTGCACGGGATCGCCGCGGCCATCTTCGCAGCGCTGGGCATTGCCACCCTGCTCGGCGCCGGCGCGCGTTTCGGTTTCTAGCGCGGTCCGTAGAAGGACGACGCTTCGCTTCCTTTGCGCCCCTGCCACGGGTTCAGGCCGTCGACCGGCATTTTCACGAGCGGGCAATTGACGTCGATGTGCAGGGTTTCGGGCCGCAGCTGACCGCCGCCACGCGCGCCGACACTGCCGGACATCGTCAGCGACAGGCCGCCTGCCTGGCGGCGCACATACACCGCGCGCAGGGCATCGGCGGACCAGAGATACTGGCCCTGCGCCACGGATGCCGATTTTCCGATCGAGTGATAGCTGCGCCTGGCCTTGACCTCGACACCCTGCCCCGCAGCCAGGCCGGCCGGCATGGCCTTGATTTCCACGGTCGTCTTCACGAAACTCTGGGCGCCGGGCGTCCCGTCATCGTCGTACTGGCGAAAGGCGATCACGGCGAATTTCCCCGGCACGACCTGATGGCCTTCATTCGCGTACGCGAACTGGCGCGACACCGACCTGCCGATATGGATTTTCGCGTTGTCGACCCAAAAGCATTCGAGCGAACCGGCTGCCCCATGGGCACTGGCCATGGGCAGGGCGAGCAGCAGCAATGCGCGAAACGACAACATGCGACGCCTCCTGAAATGAGCGATAGGCCATCTTAGCAAATCGCAGGCGCCGCAATCGCTCCCAGGATTCAGTCGTGATAGCTCAATACGGGTTCGGCGCCATCCCGGCCCAGCCGTTTCGGCGCCGGGCGCGCGCCATGGCCCGGCCGCAGGCGCGACACGCTGGCCACCGTGTGCGTCCCGGTCTGGAAGTTGCCGACCACGGCGGCCAGCTCGCCCGCCTGTTCCTGCATCTGCGCCGCCGCGGCGGCCGCTTCTTCCACCAATGCCGCATTTTGCTGGGTAACGGTGTCCATCTGGATGATGGCCTGGTTGATCTGGTCGATGCCCGCCGTCTGTTCGGCGCTAGCCGCGCTGATCTCGGCAATCACGTCGGTCACACGGCGCACGCTCTCGACCACGGCCGCCATGGTGGCCCCGGCCCGGTCGACCAGCTCGCTGCCCTCGCCGACCCGCTCGACCGAGGTGCTGATCAGGGCCTTGATTTCCCTGGCCGCGGCAGCGGAGCGCTGCGCAAGGTTGCGCACTTCGGACGCAACGACGGCAAAGCCGCGTCCCTGTTCGCCCGCCCGGGCCGCCTCGACCGCGGCATTGAGCGCCAGGATATTGGTCTGGAAGGCGATGCCGTCGATGACGCCGATGATGTCGACGATCTTGCGCGAGGATTCGTTGATTTCTCCCATCGTCCGCACCACGTCGGCGACCACGGCGCCGCCCTGGCTGGCCGTTTCCGACGCCGACACGGCCAGGACATTGGCCTGGCGCGCATTATCCGCATTCTGTTTGACGGTACTGGTCAGCTCCTCCATCGAGGAGGCCGTCTCCTCGAGGGCGCTGGCCTGCTCTTCGGTGCGCGACGACAGGTCGAGGTTGCCCGTTGCGATCTGGCTGGACGCGGTCGCAATGGTTTCGGTGCCGCTGCGCACGCGCCCGACAATGTCGAGCAGGCTGGTGTTCATGAGTTTGAGCGAGGCCAGCAACTGGCCGGTTTCGTCGGCCGTGGTGGCGCCGACCTGGCTGGTCAGGTCGCCGCGGGCGACGGTGTTGGCGACGCGCACGGCCAGGTTCAGTGGCACCGTGATCGAGTGCGTGATCCACCAGGCCAGCACGGCGCCCACCATGCCGGCGCAGGCGCCCACGATCAGCATCACGCTGCGGGCGATCCGGATGTCGTCCTTGATGGCGGCGCTGCCCTCGAGGACGATCTTCTTCTGCAGCGCCGCCAGGGTATCGATCGGTTGCTGCATCGCGTCCAGGGCCGGCAAGGTTTCGCCTTTCAAGAGCCGGGACGCCTCGTCCTTGCTGCCTTCCCTGAGCAGGGCGCCAACCCTGGTGAATGACTTCACATAGGCGGCGCGCCTGGCGGTGAGCTCGGTCAGCAGCGCGCGCCCTTCGGGCAGGTAGATCAAGCGGTCGAGCGTGGCGAGGGCCTCGTCGATCGCCTTCTTGTTGGCGGCGATTTTCTCGAAGGTGGGCGCCATGTCGCCGGCATCGGCCGCCAGGAACAATTCCATGGTGCGGCGCGCATTGGCACGGGTCGTCGCGTTGATGATGTTGGCGGCGTCTGCCTTGACCAGGTCTTTTTCGATCATCCGGTCATTGGTGCTGCCGATATGGGCCAGCCTGAGCATGCCGATCAGGATGACGACGCCCATCATCAGCAGCACGATGCCAAAGGCCCCCCCATGCGCGTGCCAATTCGAATGTTTGAAATAGTCATGCAAGCTCCCTATGCTGTTGGCGCAGCGGGTCGCAGCGCCAGACTGGAATGGGTGCGGGGTTTGGGCACCAGGAATGAAACTGATAGTTACCAAAAAACAAGACTAATGCCTTTTTTGTGGAAGCGCAACCAGAATGTGTCAAAAAACATCACCAGGTCGGTGATTGACGGCGGAACGAGGGAGCAACCCGCACAGCGCAGACATAAAAAAACCCACCCCGCAGGGTGGGCCGGAGCACTACCTAAGGTGTTTATTGCGTGGTCAGGGTCACGTCATCGATGACGAAGGACGTGGCCACGGTCGAACCCTCAATGCCTTCGAAGTAGATGCGCACGGTCTGGCCCTTGTAGGCGGCCAGGCTGAACGACTTCTCGAGGAACGTCGTGCCCTTGTTCAGGTTCGAATACGTCGCCAGCGTGGCCAGCACAGCGCCGCTGGTGCTGCGTACCTGGACCTTGAGCGTATCGTAGGCATTGGTGGTCGTCGTTTCGCTCGAGGCGATCTTCAGCCAGAACTTGAGCGTGGCGCTGGTCACCGTGGCGGGAATGGCGACCTGCTGGTACAGCGTATCGGTGTGCGCCGCGCCGTAGCCATTCATCCATGCCTTCCAGGTACCGGTGCGGGCGGCCTGGGTGGAATCGCTGGTGATCACGCCGCTGCTGGCCGTCCACGAGCTGGCGCCCGATTCGAAGCTGCTGTTGAGAACCAGCTGCGCCGACGTCGTGTTGCTCACGCTGAAGCTTACCGGCGCCGACAGCTGGTTGTTGCCGGCCGCGTCGAAGGCCTTGGCCGTCAACGCGTGGCTGCCGTTGGTCAGCGTGGCCGAATTCATCGTCATCGTGTAGGGCGATGCGGTGTCCGTGCCCTGCAGGACGTTATCGACATAGAACTCCACGCGGGTCACGCCCACATTGTCGCTGGCGGTCGCATTCAGGGTGATGGTGCCGCTGCTGCCGCTTTCGCTGGCCGACACCACAGGGGCGCTGGTGTCCGGCACCACATTGTTGACGGAAAACGATACCGCGCTCGAATCGCCCACATTGCCGGCCGCGTCATAGGCCTTGGCGACCAGGACGTGGCTGCCATTGCTCAGCGTGGTCGAGTTGATGACGGCGCTGTACGGGGCCAGGTTGCTGCTGGCCTTGAGCACGCCATCGACATAGAACTCCACCATCGTCACGCCCACATTGTCGGTGGCGCTGGCCGAAACGGTGATATTGCCGCTGGTGCCAGATTCGCTGGCCGACACGACCGGCTTGGTGGTGTCGCCGCCGGCGGTCTGGGAAACCCAGATCGGGGCCGACCACAGGATCTTGCCGTCAGCCTGGGTGATCTTGGCGTAGTAATAGTGATCGCCCACCGACGGGGTGATGGTAGTGTTGGCGGTGGTCGACAATTCGGTGGCGGTGCCATTGCGGCCCGGTACGCCTTCCACGATCGATACCGTCGACACGGTCTGGCCGGAGGTGCTGGCGTAGTTGGCCACCAGGTTCAGCGTGCCGCTGTTGGTGATGCGCGAACCCATGATGTTGCCGTTCGCGGTCAGTACCAGCTGCGAGGTCTTGTCCATGGTGGCGAACAGGCGGCGCGCCTTCAGGGCGTCGACGAAGCTGGCCTGGGTCAGCGCCGTGCCGTTCGGGATCAGCACGCCGGTACGGTTGGTGTACGACGCGCCCCAGTTGGCGCAATGGTTATCCTGGTTGGTGGCGAAGGCCACGTGGAAGCCCGACTCGAGCGCCTTCTTGCAGGCGCTTTCGTAGCTGCTGCGGCCGGTTTCGGTTTCGGTGGTGTTGACCGAGAACGCCGAGGTGTTCAGGATTTCGCACAGGACCATGGCCTGGTCGCCGTCGGCGGTGTAGCCGAGCGGTACGCCATTGACCAGGAACTGGCCGCTGGTCGATGGATGGTTGAACTGGCCAACCCAGCCACGCTGGCGCATCAGGGTGTACAGGCCGGCGTAGTCGGTCTTGTCGGTCAGGGTGTCGCCCAGCAGCTGGCCGCTGCTGTTCACTTCCCAGGCCAGCAGTTCGTTCGAATTGAAGATGTTCAGGTGGCCGCCATTGTTGATGACGCCCCACTCCAGGCCGTACACGCCCAGGAAGTTCGGATTGGCCGCATTGAAGTCGGCCGCCGCCGTCAGGCCCGACTGGTACAGGGCCTTGGCGGCGGCCGGGGTGGCCGACGTATTGGTGCCCGAGGAACCGTCGTACATGTGGTTGTGCTCGGACGTCATCAGGATGTCGAGGCCCTTGCCCTTGGCGTAGGCGTAGGCGTCGCTCGGGCCGAACGGTGCGGCCAGCGGCTGCTGCGAACCGGAGCAGCTGCCGACGGCGCCGCCGCCATCGCTGTGGTTGGTCTGGCTGTGCAGGTTGGCGAAATACACGGTGTACGGCAGCGAGCCGACCGCCGGCGCCGCGGCCTGGATCGAGAAGTTGTCCGACGCCTTGGCCATGTCCATGGTCTTCATGTCCGTCGCGGCAGCCTTGGTGGTCTGCATCGGCGCGAAATGCGGCATCTGCAGAGC
This sequence comes from Pseudomonadota bacterium, assembly GCA_040388805.1. Taxonomy (GTDB): domain Bacteria; phylum Pseudomonadota; class Gammaproteobacteria; order Burkholderiales; family Burkholderiaceae_D; genus Telluria_A. The sequence goes on along the minus strand of JAZKBE010000029.1, from coordinate 15,428 downwards.
CGCGGTCTTGCCGACCGAAATCTCCCACGCCTGCTCGATCAATTCATCGCCGCCGGCTGCCAGCTGGCGCTCGACCGCCGCTTCCGACTGGTCGACGGCCGTGCCCTGGGCCGGCGCATCGCGCGAGACGGCTTGCATGCGCACGGTGTACAGGCCGTCCGGTACGCTGATGGCGTCGCTGCGGCCATGCCATTTCACTTTCACTTCGGCCGACTTCTTGAACAGCCGCTGTACGCCATGCCAGTTCTCGACCACCTGGCCGGCCGGGCCGACCAGTTCCACGCGCCAGTGGATGTCCTGCGCCTTTTCCACATACGGGTATTCGAAATTGAGCGTGAACACGCGCGCTTCTTTTTTCGCGGACGCCGCGGCCTTGTAGGGCACGTGCAGCGTGGCTTCGAATTCGCGGTGGTCGGCTTCGGAAGCGAGGACCATGTTGCTGGCGCACAGGGCCAGGGCCATTGCAAGGTGGGGCAAGAACTTCGGTTTACTGAACTGACGCATTTGTTTTCCCGTTCGTTGATTTTTAAAAACTTATGAATTGTCACAACTGAATTGTCCCAACTATGCATGACGTCAATATGACCTACAAATTCGAATAAGCTTGCGTATTGAGAGTGAAATGATATAAATCAAGCAAAACCGGTTTTGTTTTTCTCGTGAGAAATGACCTTGCTGGGAGAACAGAAAAGTGCATGGGCGCGGGATAAAAAAAAGCCCGTGAAAATTAACACGGGCCCTTGTGGCGAAAATGTTGAAAATGTCCAGATATGAACATTATCACCGCCGATCGCACGAAAATAGACGCTTAAGGTCGCAACTGCAGCTTCACGATGTGGACATTGCCGTCATCTTTCATGATGATCACGCGCCCGTCCTGCGGCACGCCATCGACCGTCATCGCGTCCGTCGCACCGGTCGACACGGCGATCGAATACACGGCGCTGCGGTAGCGGTAGGACAGCGCGAAACCGGGCCAGTCGGCGGGCAATTTCGGGGCTAGCGTCAGACGGTCCTGCGCCAGGTGGACGCCCAGCAGCGACTCCACGATCAGACGGTACATCCAGCCCGACGACCCCGTGTACCAGGTCCAGCCGCCGCGCCCGATGTGCGGCGACACGGCGTACACGTCGGCCGCCACCACATAAGGTTCCACCTTGTACAGCGCCGCGCCCTTCGCGGTGGCGCCGTGCCGCACCGGATTGATCATGCGCAGCAGCTCCCAGGCCCGCTCGGTGTCGCCCATCTTGGCGAAGGCCATGGCGGTCCAGATGGCGGCATGGGTGTACTGCCCGCCGTTCTCGCGCACGCCCGGCACATAGCCGCGGATATAGCCCGGATCGAGCACGCCGTCGTCGAAGGGCGGATCGAGCAGCTGCACCAGCCCGTAGTCGCGCCGCACCAGGCGCTCGTCGACCGCCTTCATGGCCGACAGGGTGCGCACCGGATCGGCCGCGCCCGACAGCACGCCCCAGCTTTGCGAGATCGAATCGATCTGGCATTCGTCGTTGGTGTGCGAACCGAGCGGCGTGCCGTCGTCGAAGTAGGCGCGCCGGTACCAGCGGCCGTCCCAGGCATGTTCCTCGACATTGGCGGCCAGCTTGCGCGCTTCTTCGCGGCAGGTGTCGGAGAAGGCATGGTCGCCGTAGACGGTGGCCACCTCGGCGAATTTTTGCAGCACGTCGAACAGGAAGAAGGCCAGCCACACGCTTTCGCCCTTGCCCTCGTTGCCCACCCGGTCCATGCCGTCGTTCCAGTCGCAGGTGCCGATCAGCGGCAAGCCGTGCTCGCCGAAGCGCAGGCCGCGCTTGATGGCGCGCACGCAGTGTTCGTACAGGTCGGCGCTCTGGCCTGAACGGACCGGCATGTCGTAATAGGACTCTTCTTCCTGCTTGAGCAGGCGCCCTTCCAGGAACGGCGCCTGCTCGCCCAGCACGCTGCGGTCGCCCGTGCCGATCACGTAGCGGTGCGCGGCCAGCGGCAGCCACAGGTAATCGTCCGAACAATGGGTGCGCACGCCGCGGTCCGACGGCGGATGCCACCAGTGCTGCACGTCGCCTTCCAGGAACTGGTGCGCGGCGCACAGCAGCAGGTGCTCGCGCAGCAAATGCGGTTCGGTGTGGATCATGGCCATCGCATCCTGCAGCTGGTCGCGGAAGCCATAGGCGCCGCCCGACTGGTAGTAGCCGCTGCGCGCCCACATGCGGCAGGCGATGGTCTGGTACATCAGCCAGCCGTTGGCGATCACGTCGAGCGAAGGATCGGGCGTCTCGATGCGCACCGCGCCCAGCGTGTGTTCCCAGTGCGCGCGCACCTTCGCGAAGGCGGCGGCTGCAGCTTCGCTGCCGTTGTAGGCCTGGATGATGCCGCTGGCGTCCGCATTGCGGCGCCCGCCCACGCCCAGCATGAACACCAGCTCGCGCGTTTCGCCCGGCTGCAGTTCCATGCTGACCTGCAGCGCGGCGCAGGGGTCGAGCGCCGCGCCCACCTTGCCCGACAGGCGCGCCCGCGCCATGGCAGCGGGGCTGGCCAGGGTGCGGTTGCGGCCGATGAATTCGGTGCGGTCGGCGGTCACCGTGCGGTTGACCGCGTTCACGTGGAAGAAGCCCACCCGGCCCGAAAACTCCGTGTTGTAGGCATTGCGCGCGAACAGCGCGCCGCTCAGGGGATCGAGCTCGGTGGTGACATGCATCGACGACTTGGCGCGCAGGTCGCCCAGCACCCATTCCACGTAGCCGGTGCAGGAGAGCTTGCGCGGCACCGTGCTGTCGTTGCGCAGCACAATGACGGAATACTTGATCGACGCGTCGAGCACCACGAAGGTGGTCAGCTCGCTGTGGATGCCTTCGTCGCTGTGCTCGAACACGCTGTAGCCGAAGCCGTGGCGCGCGATGTATTCGCCAGCGGCGCGCACCGGCAGCGCGGTGGGCGACCAGAACTTGCCGCTTTGCTCGTCGCGGATGTAGAAAGCTTCGCCGCTGCTGTCGGCCACGGGATCGTTGTCCCACGGCGTAAGGCGGAATTCGTGCGCGTTCTCGCTCCAGGTGTAGGCCTGGCCGCTTTCCGACACCACGCTGCCGAAGCTGGGGTTGGCCAGCACGTTCACCCACGGCGCCGGGGTGCGCGTTTCGCCGCTGCTGCGGATCACGTATTCGCGTCCGTCCTCGGTGAAGCCGCCCAGGCCGTTGTGCAGGATCAGCTCGCGCGCCAGGCGTGGAACGCCGGCGCGCATCTGCACCGGTTCAGGGCGCGGATCGACGGCCAGCAGCGCCAGTTTCGGCGCCACCGGCGTGGCGCGCTTGACCTGGTCGGCCAGCGTGCCGCGGCTGTCGGAAATGATGGCGCGCGCCACCGACTGCATCAGCACCCGGTCTTCGCCCGAAATCTGGTCCAGCAGGCGCACGAAGATGCCGCCCGGGCGGTCGATGGCCTGGGCGTCGATGCCCGAGGCGATCAAGCCCATGATCTGGTCGTGCAGCAGCTGGCGGTAGCCCGACTGGTCTTCGTACCAGATGACCAGGTCCACCACCAGCCCCTTCAGGCGCCAGTAGGCATGCGCCTGCACCATCTGGCGCGCCAGCTCGATATTGGCCGGCTCCTTGATCTGCATGAGCACGATCGGCAGGTCGCCCGAAATGGCGTAGGCCCACAGCCCCGACTGGCCGCGCTGGTTGCGCGTCAGGATGGACGCTTCGGCCCGCAGCGACGCGTTCGGGTAGATGACGGTGCTGGCCAGGCGGCTGTACAGCTGGGCGTCGGACTCGGACGCGTTCAGCTGGCGCAGCACCACCTGGCTGTGGGTCCAGGCCAGTTCGAACACGCGGTCGGCCAGGTGGCGGTCCTGGTATTTGTCGATCAGGTGCAGGGCCGCTTCGCGCGTTTCCGTCATGCCGGTCACCACGTCGAGCGTGACCACCTGGTCCGGTTCGAGCGTGACCTTGTAGCGGATCGCGACGATGGGGTCGAGCACCGAGCCTTCGCTGCCGCCCAGGGCGTCCGCCTCGAGCATGGCGCGCGGCGCGACCGTGCTGTTGGCGCGGCCGATGAATTCGCTGCGGCTGGTCTCGAAGGACACGTCCAGCAATTCGCCGTCGTGCACCGTCATCAGGTTCAGCAGCCAGGGCATGTGTTCGCCCTTGCTGCGCGGACGGCGCGTGCACAGGATGGCGTTTTCGTGCGGCAGGATCTCGGTCTGCACGAACAGCTTGTTGAAGGCCGGATGCGCGGCATCGGCGGCGGCTGGCGCCATCACCACTTCGGCATAGCTGGTGAACTCGATCACGCGCCGTACCGACGACTTGTTGGTGATGCGGGTGCGCCGCATTTCGATATCGTCTTCGGGCGACACCACGATCTCGGTATGCAGGTCGATGCCGCGGTCGTGGCGGCGGAATTCGGCGCGTCCTTCCGAGAAGATGACTTCGTACTTCTTCGGCTCGACCAGCGTGGGCTGGAAGGCGGTCGACCAGAAATGGCCGCTGTCGACGTCGCGCACATAGCAGAAGTTGCCCCAGTTGTCGGACGTGGCGTCTTCGCGCCAGCGCGTCACGGCCAGGTCCTTCCAGCGGCTGTAGCTGCCGCCGGCGCTGGTGACCATGACGTGATAGCGCCCGTTCGACAGCAGTTGCACTTCCGGCTGGGTGGTGGTGGTCTGGGTCACGATGCGCATCGGCATCACCGTTTCCAGGGTGGGCGCGCGCAGGGCGGCCAGTTCGGCCGTATTCGAATAGAAGGCGCCGGCGCGCGGCACCCTTTCCTGCAGCACCAGCAGCGTGGCCTGGAACAGCGGATCGGATTCGAAGCGGCGCTGCATGGGGCGGTCGTGCAGCAGATAGCTCATGGCCAGGAAACCCATGCCCTGGTGGTGGGCCATGAAGGAGCGCACCACGGCGAAGTTCTGGCCGCGCGGCAGGCGCGCCGTGGTGTAGTCGATCGCTTCGTAAAAGCCGTACTTGCCCATGAAGCCCAGCTCGGCCATGCGCTGCAGGTTCTGCACCGCGCTATCCGGATCGACCATCAGGCTGAGCATGGTGGCGTAAGGCGCGATGACCAGGTCGTCGGCCAGGCCGCGCTTGAGGCCCGTGCCGGGCACGCCGAACGCGCGGTACTGGTAATTCATGCTGGCGTCGACGATGTTGTAGCCCGATTCCGATATACCCCAGGGAATGTCGCGCTGGCGCCCGTAGGCCATCTGCACCCTGACCACCGAGCGGAAGGTCTGGTCGAGCAGGGTATTGGCATAGGTCGGCATGACCAGCAGCGGCATCAGGTATTCGAACATGGAACCGCTCCACGAGAGCAGCAGCTGTTCGCCTTCGATGATGCACAGCTGGCGGCCCAGGGCGAACCAGTGCTCCTGCGGGAACTGGCCCTGGGCGATGCCCACGAAACTGCACAGCCGCACTTCGGACGCGAGCAGGTCGTAGTGGGCCGCGTCCAGGCGGCGGTCGGACACGTTGTAGCCGATCGCCAGCAGGTCGGTGACGCTGTTGTACAGGAAGCCGAAATCCATGTTGGCGAAGGCGCGCGCCTCGGCCACCAGGGTGGCGATTTTTTCCATGCGGCGCGCGGCCCGTTCGCTGCCCTGGCCGACCAGGGCGGTCAGGGTTTGCTGGCGTTCGCGTTCGCTCGGCGCCAGGTCGCTGCTCGGGCTGCCGGTCAGGGCAAAGCCGGCCAGTTCGCGCAGCGTCGGGATGCGCGCCAGGCTCGAATCGACCACGTATTCCTGGGCCGACTGCATCCAGGGCGTGAAGAACAGCAGCTCGTCGCGGGCCGCATGGCATTGTTCGGCCAGCTTGTCGGCCCACCATTGCAGGGACGGTTCGGCCACCGGCTGCATGGCGACCAGGATGTCGTCGGCGCAGGCGGCCATGCGTTCGAGCACGCTGACCATGCCGGGCAGGGTCTCGGCTTCGCGCACGCGGTCCGGCGACACGGCGTTCTGCATGGCCACGATGGCTTCCTTGACGCCGGGCCCGGCTTCGGCCGCGTGTTCCTGCACCACGCGCAGCGTGATGGCGACGCCGTCGAGCGTCTGCTTGCCGATGAGCGGCTGGTCGGCCAGCCCGGCCAGGCCGGGCGCGAGCGTGAGCAAATGGCCGGCCAGGTTGCCGCTGTCGACCGCCGACACATACATGGGATGCAGCGGCGCCAGGCTGCGGGTGTCGTACCAGTTATAAAAGTGGCCCTGGTAGCGGTCCATGCGGGCCATGGTATTGAAGGTGTCGGTGGTGCGCTGCAAGACCTGGCCGGCCGTGACGAAGCCGAAGTCCCAGGCCGTGAGGTTGGCCAGCAGCGACATGCCGATATTGGTGGGCGAGGTGCGGTGCGCCACCACGCGGGTGGGGTGCTCCTGCATATTGTCGGGCGCGAGCCAGTTGTCCTCGGCGCCGGCGAAGGTTTCGAAGAAGCTCCAGGTCTTGCGCGCCAGGGTTTGCAGGAACACGGTTTGCGGGGAATCGAGCTGGGCCAGGTCGCGCGGCACCGGGCGGCTGATCCACCATGCCAGCACCGGCGAAAAAAACCACAGCAGCAGGACCGGCAGCGCGAACGGCAGCGCCTCGGGCCGGAAGTAGCCCAGCAGCAGGCCGGTGGCCAGCGCCAGCGTGGGCGCGAACCACATGCTTTGCCAGTTGCTTTCCATGTCGGTGCTGGAACGGGCCAGGCTGGACGCGCGCCACTCGAGCAGGTGGCGGCGCGACACGGCCATGCGCCAGCAGGCGCGCAGGATGGCGTCCGCGCTGAACCAGGCTTCGTAGGGCAGGAAGGCGAGCGTGAGCAGCGCGTGGCCGAACATCAGGCGCGCGCCCTTCATGGCGCTGGAAATATGCTGGCGCCAGAGCACGTCGTGCGATTTTTCGACCAGGTCGAACAGCACGGTAATGCAGGTCGGCAGGAAGATCGCGGCCAGCACGGCGCCGGTCCAGAACAGGGGCGCTGGCAGCGCGAACCAGCCCAGCAGCATGAGGGTGGTGAGCACGGCCGGCACCACGCTGCGGCGCAGGTTGTCGAACAGCTTCCAGCGCGACAGCGCCGACAGGGGATTCGGTTCGCGCTTGCCGCCGGCCGACGGCACGCTGGGCAGCAGCCAGCCGGCCAGCTGCCAGTCGCCGCGGGTCCAGCGGTGGCGGCGGCTGACGTCGTCGCTGTAGCGGGCCGGGTATTCTTCGTACAGCTGGGCGTCGGAGAGCAGGCCGGCGCGCAGGTAGCAGCCTTCCAGCAAATCGTGGCTGAGGATCTGGTTGTCGGGCAGGCGGTTGCCGAGCACGGTTTCGAAGGTATCGATGTCGTAAATGCCCTTGCCCACGAAGGAACCTTCGTAGAACACGTCCTGGTAGACGTCGGACACGGTGCGGGTATACGGGTCGATGCCGGGCTCGCCGCCGCACAGGGTTTCGTAGAGCGAGGCGTTTTCGCCGGGCAGCGCCGCCGCCACGCGCGGCTGCAGGATGCCGTAGCCTTCGACCACGCAGCGCCCCGCCGGGTCGAGCTGCGGCCGGTTCAGCGGATGGACCATGGTGGCGATGAACTGGCGCGCGGCGTCGCGCGGCAGCTGGGTGTCGGTGTCGAGCGTGATCACGTAGCGGATTTCGGACAGGCCGTCGAGGTCGCCCGCGACCACCGAAAACTTGTCGCGCGCGCCGCCGCGCAGGAAGGCGTTCAGGTCGGCCAGCTTGCCGCGCTTGCGCTCGAAGCCGATCCAGGCGTTTTCGCTGCTGTTCCACAGGCGCGGACGGTGCAGCAGCAGGAAAGGCTGCACGCGCTGCCGGGTCACGCAGGGCTGGCCATGCTCGTCCAGGCGGGCCAGGTCGGCGTCGCTAGCGTAGCGGACATTGAGCTCGTCGATCAGCTCGCGCACCTGCCCCACCAGCTCGGCGTCGCCGGGCAGGTGTTCCTTGTCGGCGTCGGCGAAATCGGTCAGCAGGCAAAAGCGCAGCTGGGGATCGCGGTTGGCAAGGTAGCGCACTTCCAGGGCCTCGACCAGGGAGGCGACATTGTCGCGGCTGTACAGCAGGGTGGGCACCACCACGATGCTGCGCGCGTCCGGCGGAATGCCGTCCTTGAAATCCATGCGCGGCAGCGGATGCGGCCGGGTCAGCTGGCTGGCCATCAGGTTCACCAGCGCCAGCGCCAGCTGGCTTGAGCCGAGCGCGGCCAGGAAGCCGGCCACGAACAGCAGCGCTCCGTCCACCCCGGCGAGCATGGCATGGCGCACCACGGCGGCGGTAAACAGGGCCGTGAAGATGACGATAGCACCCAGGTAGGTCGACAGCGGCGCATTGCGCGCATTCTTGCGCAGCGCTTCATTCGGGCCCAGGTGGACGCCGAGGCGCCGTTCGAGCGCATGCAAGCCGCGCCCGACCAGGTAGTAGCCGATGTGGCGCCGCCGTTCGTCCAGCCCGCCGGCGGCAGGGTCGCGGTTTTCCAGCGCCAGCGCCAGCGCCTGTTCGGCGACTTCCACTTCCGTGTGGCGGCACTGCTTGGCCAGCTTTTCGATGACGTGGCGGTAATTGTCGCGCGTGGAAAAATCCATCTTGCCGTAGGTGCCGGACGGATCCATGCGCAGGGTTTGCTCGACCGCGCTCATGGTTTCGACGAATTCCTGCCAGTCCATGGTGCCAAGGAAACGCAAGCTGCCGATGCTGTTGCTGATCGATACCTGGTCGGCCGCCTGCTGGCCGATCTCGGCCTGGATTTGCTGTTCGATGGTCAGGCCGGCATCGGCCAGGCGCGTGGTGACCCATTGCAAGGCCAGCGTCAGCGACGGGCTCTGCCCTTGCAGGCGGCGCGCCAGCTCGGCCACGAAGGCGCTGTTCATGGGCTGGCCTGAACGGGCCATGTCGGCCACCAGCAGGATCAGGTCGCTCGGGTTTTTTTCGGCCGTCTCGCTCATTTGATCGGCCCAGATATTGGCGCGGTCGCGCTGGCTGCGGTTGTCGTAGACGCGCGCCGCTACCCGGCGCAGGTTTTCGATGAGCGCGATGCGCAGCATGATGGGAATGGCCCACAGTTCGCCGAGCTTGAGCGTGGCCACGTCCTGGTAGGCGGCGACAAAGCGCGACAGGCTTTCGGGGTCGACCCGGCCGTCGCCATGCGAAATGATTTCGAGCGCAATCTGGTACACGCGCGGCGTGCCGTCGGCGTCCGCGTTGGACAGGCGCGGCAACTCCTTGCTGTAATCCTTCGGCAAGTGACGGCGGGCAATGCGGATCTGCTCTTCGACCAGGTAGAAATTGTCGAGCAGCCATTCGGAAGCCGGCGTGATCTGGCGCCCGGCCTTGATGGCGGCGGTCAGCTCGGTGCAGGTGTCGGAAATGACGCTGGCATTGTCGGACAGGCGCGGCAGCAGACGGTCGGCGCCGCCCTTGTTGCTCAGCACATGGCGGCCGGCGACATTCTTGCCGTGCGCCGCCATCTGGGCTGCACTGAACAGTTCGGAGCGGAGGGGGAATTCGTCGGTCGGATCGGTCTGGCCATCGAGCGTCTTGCGCCAGGATGAGAGAGTATCCGCCAGGATGGTGTTTTCTTGGTTCAACAGAGACCTCGCGTGGGCATGAGAAGCCAACACGCTGCGAAACAGCGAGTTGCGGCCGGGTCGTACGGCTGCTGACATGCTAAGGCGGGAGCAGAAAAATCACTGTGCGCCACCGTACACAAGGTGGACCTTCACCTACGGCAAGAAGCAATGCCCTGCTGCATTTACCAAAAAAAAACGACCTGCTGATAAGGCAGGCCGCAAACGGAAAACAGGAAGACGGAAAACTAGCGCGCGAGGTTCAAGCCCCCGCTGACATGCCAGGCATTGCGGTAGCCCAGGCGTTGCAGGCAGGCCGCCGCGCGGGCGCTGCGCCCGCCGCTGCGGCAAAAGAACACCAGGGGCCGCTGTTCGGCGCGCAGCCACACGGCCAGGCGGTCGGCCAGGCGCGACAAAGGCACGCTGTGGGCGGCCCGGCCCTGCCATCCGCCGGCGCCGGCCGCATGCTCGTAGGCTTCGCGCACGTCGATCAGCAGGGCGTCGGGATGGCTGTGCAGGAAGCGCTCCAGTGCGGGCGGGTCGAGTTCCTGGACGGGACCGGCGGCGGCCTGCGTTTCCTCGGCCGCCAGCGTGGTGCACGACATGCTGCCCTGCTCCTGCGCCGGACACAAAATGGTTTGCGGCCCGATCAGCGCGGCCAGGCGCGGCGCCAGCGCCACGCCGGTGAAGGCAAAGCGCACCTCGGCCGCGGCCAGGTTTTTTTCCTGCGGCGCGGCGCCGGTCAGATACGTCGCGCGGCCGAAGTCGCCGTCGGCCTGCGGCAGGCGCGCCAGGACCTTGCCGCCCAGCGTGACCGCGTTGACCAGCATGCCGTTGGCCAGGGCGATGCATTCGCTGTCGGCGGGCCAGCCCAGCCGATCGCGCGAGGCAGCCCGCTCGAGCTGTCCTTCCAGCAGCGCCAGCAGGGCGGCACGGCCCGCGCCATGCGCATGGGTGTCGACGATGGCGCGCACGCGGTAGCCCTGGCAGCGCACGAAGTCGGCGATGCGTTCGGCCAGGGGCGCCAGAGGATCGATGATGGCGCAGCTGCGGCTGGCCGCGTCGAGCAGCAGCCAGGTACAGGCGCCGTCCACGCCCAGCTGGATCACGCCGTCGCGGCTTTCCGACGGCACGCTCGATGGAATCAGGCAGCTGGCGCGCAGCGCCTCGCCGCAATGGGCGATGCGCGCGCAGGCGGCGTCGATGAAAGCCTCGTCGGCCATCGGCCCGAAGGACATGCGTACCGCGGCGGCGCAGCGCCAGTCCGGCAGCTGCATGGCCACCAGCACGTAGCTGGACCCGGCCTTGGCCGCCGAACAGGCCGAGCCGGCGGAAACGCGCACCCCGCCCGCGTCGAACAGGTCGAGCAATTCCTTGCTCGAAAAGCCGGGCACGGAGAAATTGAGCGTGGTGGGCAGCGACACATCGACACCGGCGTTGAAGACCACGCCAGGCAAAGCACTTCGCAGCGCGCCGGCCAGGCGTTCGCGGTACCGGGCCAGCTGCGCATGGGTGCGGAAAGCGGCGCCCTGCTCCAGCGCCTCGAGCACGGCGCCCAGGGCGGCCACGCCGGCCATGTTTTCAGTGCCGGCGCGCTGGCCGGCTTCCTGGCCGCCGCCGCACATCAGCGGCGTGTAAGGCGCGCCCGCGCGCACGTACAGCATGCCGATGCCTTTCGGGGCGTACAGCTTGTGGCCGGAAAACGGCGCGTAATCGATGCGGGTGGCGGCCAGGTCCAGGGCCAGCTTGCCAAGCGCCTGCACGCTGTCGACCATCCAGTAGGCGTGGCTGCCGTCCAGCGCCGCGGCGATGCCGTCCAGGTCGGACACCACGCCGGTCTCGTTGTTGGCGGCCATGGTGCATACCAGCGCGGCGCGGGGCGCCAGTTCGCGCAGCACATCGAGCCGGTGGCGGCCGCTGGCGTCGACCGGCAGCGCACGCAGTTCGAGGTCCATGCCCAGCAGTCGGTTCCAGTGCGCCAGGCTTTCGGGCACGGCCTTGTGTTCGGTGGCGCCGTACAGCAGCAGGTCGCCTGTGGCTTCGCCCCGCGCGCGCCGTTCGCGAATCGCGCACAGCGCCGACAGCACGGCGGTCTGGATGCCTTCGGTGGCGCCGCTGGTGAAAATGAGGCTGCCCGCGCCCACGCCCAGCAGGCGGCAGGCGCGCGCGCGGACCGCGTCGAGCATGGCCCTGGCCTTCATGCCGGTGGCGTGGCTGCTGCTGGGATTGCCGAAGCCGTCGGCCATGGCCAGGGTGGCGGCGGCGATGGCGGCCGGCAGGACCGGCGAGGTGGCGTTGGCGTCGAGGTATATTTCCGTATGCATGGGGCATATGTTAGCGAAATGCACACGAGAAAGTATTCTCCATTTTCCGTATAAGCGCTATGATTCAGCATGTATATTCCACTTTTTCGACAAAAACAGCATGAATAATCTCGACAACTACGATTGCGCGATACTGGCGGCCTTGCAGACCGATGGCACCCTCTCGATTGCCGGGCTCAGCGAGAAGGTCGGGCTGTCGAGCACGCCGTGCTGGAAACGCGTCAAGCGGCTCGAGGAAGAGGGCTATATCGAAAGCCGGGTGGCCATCGTCAACCGCCAGAAAATCGGCTTGCCGGTCACGGTCTTCGTCAGCATCAAGACCAGCGAGCACGACGAAAAATGGCTGAACCAGTTCGCCGCCGCCGTGGTTGCCCTGCCCGAAGTGCTGGAATTTCACCGCATGAGCGGCAATGTCGACTACCTGCTCAAAGTGGTCACCACCGACATCGGCGGCTACGACCGCTTCTACAAGAAGCTGATCAAGGCGGCGCACCTGACCGGCGTTTCGTCGGCCTTCTCCATGGAACAAATAAAGTTCACCACGGCCCTGCCGCTTGAGCTGATTTCGCACGGCTTGCCCACCTAAAACCACACAAGTGATTGCGTAAATCGTGCGATGATTGCCGCTGGTCCAGATCCCAGGAGTGAATCGCATGTCGTCTTGCAAGTATGTATTGACCCTCGCCGCAGCTGCCCTGCTGGCATCCCAAGGCGCCGCCGCAGCGGAGACCGTCGTCAAGGTTGGCGTGACCGGACCGCTGTCCGGATCGAACGCCTTCGCCGGCAAGGATAACGAGAACGGCGCGCGGCTGGCGCTTGAAGAACTGAACGCGAAAAAGCTCACCATCGGCGGCAAGGTCATCAAATTCGAACTGCTGTCCGACGACGACCAGGGCGACCCGAAAGCGGGCGTCATCGTGGCGCAGAAATTTGTCGATGCGGGCGTGCGCTTCGTGCTTGGCCCGTACAACTCGGGGGTGGCCATTCCCGCTTCGCGCATCTACAACGACGCCGGCATCCTGATGTCGACCGTGGGCACCAATCCGAAGGTCACGCAGAGCGGCTACAAGACCGTGTTCCGCATGGTGGCCAGCGACAACCAGGTGGGCTCCTCGATGGCGGCGTACGCGGCCAGGGAACTGAAGGTGAAGACGGTGGGCGTGATCGACGACCGCACCGCCTTCGGCCAGGGCGTGGCCGCCGAATTCGTCAAGCAGGCAAAGGCGTCGGGCATGAAGGTGGCCGGGCACGAATTCACCAACGAAAAGGCGAGCGACTTCGCCGCCATCCTGACCGCCCTGAAGGCCAAGAAAGTGGACGCGATTTTCTTCGGCGGCTACGCGCCGCAAGGTGCGCCGATGGCGCGCCAGATGCGCGCGCTGGGCCTGAAGGACGTCAAGCTGCTCGGTGGCGACACCCTGTGCAGCCCCGAGATGGCCAAGCTGGGCGGCGACGCCGTCGGCGAAAACGTGCTGTGCGCCCAGGGTGGCGCGATCCTCGAAAAACGCGCCAACGGCCCGGCCTTCCAGAAGCGCTATCTTGAGCGCTTCAAGCAGGCGCCGGACGTGTATGCGGCCTCGTTCTACGACCAGGCCATGTTCATCGCGCAGGCCATGAAGGCGACCAACTCGATCGATCCTTCGGTGGTGGGCACGGCGCTGCACGCGAGCAGCTACAAGGGCATCGTGGGCAATTACGCCTACGACGCGGCCGGGAACATGAAGCAGTCGGCCGTGACCGTGTATACCTTCAAGAACGGCGTGCCGACGCCACTGGCCAGCTACTGATGCGGGCCGCACTGATCCTGGCCGCGGCGGCATTTTCCTGCGCCAGCGCGGCTGCGCCCCTGACGCCGCCGCTGTCGCATTTCGCCATGCCGCAGCAGGCCATGCCGGCATTCATCCACCGCTACCAACTCGACTTCGAAAGCCTGGACCGCAAGTACACCGTCAACCACGGCCATGCGCGCACGGCGCAAATGCGCGACTTCTACCAGCAATGGCGCACCGCGCTCGACGCCATGCCCTTCGACACCTTCGGCGTGGAAGACCGCATCGACGTGGTCATGATGCGCAACCAGCTGGACTTCGAACTGCGCGAACTGGCCGCCCAATCGAAACGCTATGCCGAAGCCGAGCCACTGATCCCCTTCCTGCGTCCGCTGATCGACATGCTCGAGGCGCGCCGCATGATGCAGGCGCAGGACGGCGCCGCCACCGCCGCCCTGCTCCAGAAAACCCTGGTGGCCGTGCGCGCGCAGCAGGAAGCGCTGCTGGCGGGTGGCGACATCAAGTCGGCCAGGCCGATGGCGTCGCGCAGCGTGGCCAACCGCGCGGCGCAGATCCTGGCGTCCACCGCCAAGGACATGAAGGAGTGGAACAGCTACTACAACGGCTTCGATCCGACGCTGAGCTGGTGGGTCAAGCGCCCCTATGCGGAGCTGGACAAGGCGCTGGCCGACTATGCGGCCAGCCTGAACGAACGCCTGGTGGGCAAGTCCTCGCCCAAGCTGCTCAATGTGGCGGGCGACCCGATCGGGCGCGACGGCCTGGTCAGCGCCCTGCAGCGCGACATGGTGCCGTACACGCCGGAAGAACTGATGGCCCTGGCCGAGAAGGAGCTGGCCTGGGGCGAAGCCGAACTGCGCGCCGCCGCCGCCGAGATGGGCTTCGGCGGCGACTGGCACGCCGCCATGGAAAAAGTGAAGACCCTGTACGTGGCGCCGGGCGAGCAGACCGCCATGGTGCGCAGGCTGGCCGAGGAAGCGATCGCCTATGTCGACCAGCACAAGCTGGTGACGGTGCCGGAAGTGGCGCGCCGCGCCTGGCGCATGGACATGCTGTCGCCGGAGCGCCAGATGGTGAGCCCCTTCTTCCTGGGCGGGCACACGATCCTGGTGTCCTACCCGACCGACGACATGACGCACGAGCAAAAGCTGATGACCATGCGCGGCAACAACCCGCACTTTTCGCGCGCCGTGGTGCACCACGAACTGATACCGGGCCACCACCTGCAAATGTTCATGGCCGACCGCTACCAGGGCCAGCGGCGCATGTTCGATTCGCCCTTCTTTGTCGAAGGCTGGGCCGTGTACTGGGAAATGCTGCTGTACGACCGCAAGTTCGCGGTGAAGCCGGAAGACCGGATCGGCATGATGTTCTGGCGCAACCATCGCGCCGCGCGCATCCTGTTCTCGCTTGGTTTTCACCTCGGCAAAATCACGCCCGAGCAGGCGGTCGACATGCTGGTGCAGCGCGTGGGCCACGAGCCGGACAATGCGCGCGCCGAAGTGCGGCGCTCCTTCAACGGCGACTATCCGCCGCTGTACCAGGCCGGCTACATGATCGGCGCGTTGCAGCTGCAGTCGCTCAAGCGCGAACTGGTCGACGGCGGCAAGATGAGCCTGCTGGACTTCCACGACGGCGTGCTGGCGGGCGGCATGCTGCCGGCCGAACTGATCCGCGCGCGCCTGAAGGGCGAAAAGGTCGCGCGCGACTTCAAGCCCGGCTGGCGCTTCTACAAATAAGCGGCACCCGGCGGGGGCCAGGCCTGACATCCGGACACGAGCTCAGCTGCTAGGCAGCTGAGCT
>JAZKBE010000028.1:0-42155 GCA_040388805.1 Pseudomonadota bacterium | reverse complement strand
GATACACGCGAATATATTATAAGTCTTGTTATTTGTGACGCACTACACTAGCTCATGTGCTGGCCGCCATTGATGGCCAGGTTGGCGCCCGTCACGAAACCGGCTTCCTCCGACGCCAGGTAGGCGATCATGGCTGCCACTTCGGCCGGTTCGCCCAGGCGCCCCATGGGAATTTGCGGCAGGATTTTCCCTTCCAGTATCTCCGCCGGCACCAGGGTCAGCATCCTGGTTTTCAGGTAGCCGGGCGAGACGGTGTTGACCGTGATGCCGTGGCGCGCCAGTTCCAGCGCCGCCGCCTTGGTGAAACCGTGCATGCCGGCCTTGGCCGCCGCATAGTTGGCCTGGCCGAAGGCGCCCTTCTGCCCGTTGACCGAGGAAATATTGATGATGCGCCCCCACTGGCGCGCCATCATGGGATCGATGGCGTGCTTGCACATGTTGAACACGCTGTCGAGATTGGTACGCATGACCTCGCTCCAATCGGCCTGGCGCATCTTGGCCAGGGTGGTGTCGCGCGTGATGCCGGCGTTATTGACCAGCACGTCGAGGCGGCCGTGCTCGGACAGCAGTTTTTGCATCATCCATTCGGCATCGGCAAAGTCGCCGACGTCGACCTTGTAGGCGCTGAAACGGTAGCCGTCGTCGCGCTGGGCCGACAGCCAGCCTTCCGGCGATTTGTTGTGCGGCGAGTACGCCGCGGCAACTTTAAAGCCCGCATCATGCAGGCGGCGGCAGATCGCCGTGCCCAGTCCGCCCATGCCCCCGGTCACAAGGGCTACGCGTTTATCTTCCATGTGTCATCCTCTGGTCTGGTTAGTCCGAGGCACAAGTCTAGGAGGGCTTACCGTACGCAATATTGAGCGATATCAAAGCTTCAAGCGACTGCGAGAAGATGATTTATATCAAGGCCGAAGGCGGTGCCCCATGACATTCCACACCATTCTTGTCCACGTCGATGACAGCGCCCATGCCGTGCAACGCATGGCCGTCGCCGCGTCCCTCGCGCGCAGCACGGGCGCCCACCTGGTCGGCATGGCGCCCACCGGGATCTCGCGTTTCCTGTACGAGAGCATGCCGCCGGAAAACAGCGATCCCACGCTGGCCTTGCACCTGGACATGCTGCGCGCCCAGGCACGCGGCGCGCTGGACGCCTTCAGCGCACAGTGCGCGGCAGCGGAACTGCCCTCGTACGAGGCGCGCATCCTGGACGATGAAGCCGGCGCCGGCCTCAGCCTGCAGGCGCGCGCGGCCGACCTGGTGGTCATCAGCCAGGCCGGCCCCGACGCCCGCGCCCTGGAAGCGGACTTGCCGCCCTATGTGATCACCCATTCCGGGCGGCCGGTGCTGCTGGTGCCGGTGGCCGGCGGCGCCGCCAGCGCGGGCCGGCGCATCCTGGTGTCCTGGGATGGCAGCCGCGAAGCGGCGCGCGCCCTGCAGCTGGCCTTGCCATTGTTGCGCGATGCCGAACTGGTCGAGCTGGCGGTGTTCGACGTGGCCTCGGGCGAGCATGCGGTGGCCGATGCGCTGGCCGCCGACCCGCTGCCCTGGCTGGCGCGCCATGGCGTGACGGCCACCCTCGCCGTGCATCCGGTGCAGCGCCGTTTCGGGCCGCAACGCAAGCATGAAGTGGGAGAAGCGCTGCTGGGGCGGGTGGCCGCGCTGTCGGCCGACCTGCTGGTGATGGGGGCCTACGGGCATTCGCGCTTCCGCGAATCGATACTCGGCGGCGTCACCCGCACCATGCTGGCGACGATGACGGTGCCGGTGCTGATGGCGCACTAAGGGCGTTAAGCCCCGGACTGCCAGGCCATGTCGCGGATCTTGGACACCTGGCGCCTGGCCATCAGCGACCACAATTGCAGGGCTTGCTGCTGGCTGGCCGTCATGCGGCGCGGCGACGCGAGCGCGATTTCGCAATCGCTGTCCGACCACTCTTCGAAGCTGACTTCGCCGTTGCTGGACACTTCGGCCACATACATCAAGCCGTCGTCGTATCCAAAACGCAACGATGCCGTGGCCGGTTCGGCTTGCGCCCCGGCCTTCTTGCGCTGCGCATAGAGCTCGGCGAGCGCCGCCGCGAGCTGCTCTTCGGTGGGCGCCGCGATATCGCGCCCATCCACGCTCGTGAGGGTGACCCAGGCCTGTGTCATGGACGCGTCCTCCTATCGATACCCGTTAGCGCTCGAATGCAAGAGTGTAACGGCCATAATACCGAAAAACGCCTCCATGGGAAGCGCTATCTTGAGGACGGGCGCGTGCTCAGTGAATCAGCTGGGGCATGCTGTTGGGGTCGAAGTCGGTCCAGTCGCCATGTTCGATGGTGCCGCTGGCGCGTTCGATGTGGTGCGAACCGAGGCGGTTCAGCACTTCGAGCGCGATATGCTCGTCATCGGGCTTGTCCAGGGCCACGGCCACCAGCATGCCGGACTTGCGTGGCTCGAACTCGTTTTCGCTGACGCCGCCTTCTTCGCCTTCGCCCTGCTCCTTCATCTTGGCGAAGCTGTACAGGGATCCGACGTGGGCGCCGACCAGGCCGCCGACGACCGGACCCAGCGGACCGGTGACCATGGCGGTGGCGGCGCCGATGGCCGCGCCGACCACGCCGCCCGTGGCGGCGCCTTCGACCAGGCCGGTCGGCGTTTCCTTCGCGCCCGGCGAGAGCGCATGGTCGCCGCCGATCGGCGTCATGTCATGCTGGCCCGGCTGGTTCAGGAAAAAGGCGCTGATGCGCTCTTCCGCGAAGCCGGCCCGCATGAGTTCTTCCCGAGCGTGATCGATCTCGGCTTGAAGTTGAAAGTGTCCTGCAACAATGGTCGACATGGTGCTTACCTCCTGCGTGAATAAGCCTGTAGCATGCGCCTCCCCTTCAGCTTACTCCGTTCGCTAACGCACATCAAGATTGCATTATTGCCACATTCCATAGCCATTGCCGTAGTGCTGCTCGGGTGCCGGCGGGGGCGGCAGCCAGGCGCGCGGATCGACCCGGTAATATTTGAAAAATTCCGAATACAGGTCGGGATGGCGCTCGGCCAGCTGGTAGGGTTTCTCGAAAAAGGTTTCGGTGGCCACCGCGAAAAATTCGGCCGGATTGGTGGCGCCGTAATGGTCCATCACACTCTGCTGGCGGTACATGGCGTCGGTTTGCAGGCTGGCGAAGTCGCGCGACAGCACTTCGGACCAGCTGCGGTAATTCGATGAACTGCCCAGGTAGGGCGCGCCATTGTTGCTGCCCGATTCGCTGTCGAGCTGGTGCGCGAATTCATGCAGCACCACGTTCTGGCCATCGGTCCAGTCATGGGCGCCGCGCCGCACGTGGTCCCAGGACAGGATCACGCGGCCGTCGCCCCAGGATTCGCCCAGCAAGTCCTGGCGCGCTTCGGTCACCACGCCGGCCGCGTCCACCTGCTTGCGCGGCACCAGGAAGGCGCTGGGATAGACCAGGATGGTATGCAGCGAAGGATACACGCGCGTCGGGCGGTTCAGCAGCAGCAGGCAAGCCTGGCCGGCGATGGTCACGCGCATCTCGTCGTCGATCTCGAGCCCGGCACAGCCGACGAATTTTTTCTCGAACAGAAATTGCTGGACCAGGCGATGCAATTGCTGCTGCAGGTCGCCCGACATATGCTGGTAAATCGGTATATTGCGCAGCAAGATGTCGCGCCAGGCGGGCGGCATCGGTTTCGCCAGCGCCCGCTTGAGGCGCCAGCCGGGGTAGCCCAGCGCGAACGCCAGGGCCGCGGCCAGCCCGGTCATCCACAGGAAAACGTCCATGCCGCTCGCCTCAGGTCGCGGCGCCGAAGTACTGGTCGACGGCATCGGCATTGCCGATCAATTTGCCGCCGATGAACACTTGCGGCCAGGTCATCTGCCCGCTCACGGCCCGCAGCACGCTGGCATTGATGCGCTTGTCCTGGGTGATTTCCGTGTAGGCGACGCCGTTCGCCTTGAGCGTGGCCTTGGCGCGCGCGCAATGCGGGCAGCCGGGCTTGGCGAACACCACCACCGGCTCGGGAATCTCTGCCTGGGGATTGATGTAGTGCAGCATGGTTTCCGCATCGGAGACCTCGAAGGGGTCGCCTTCCTTGTCCGGCTCGACGAAGGCCTTGGCGATGATGCCATCCTTGACCAGCATGGCGTAACGCCAGGAGCGCATGCCGAAACCGAGCTGGCGCTTGTCGACAAGCATGCCCATGCCCTCGGTGAAATCGCCATTCCCGTCCGGGATCACGGTAATGTTGTCGGCATCCTGCCCCGCTTTCCATTCGTTCATGACGAAGGCATCGTTGACCGACAGGCAAATGATGTCGTCGACCCCGTTCTGGCGGAACACGGGCGCCAGTTCGTTATAGCGCGGCAAATGGGTGGAGGAACAGGTCGGCGTGTAGGCGCCGGGCAGGGAAAACACGACGACGGTCTTCCCCTTGAACAATTCATCGCTCGTGAGGTCCTTCCACTGGTCGTTGGGACGGGCCTTGAAGGTCACGTTCGGTACGGGTTTGCCTTCGAGGGATTCCGGGGTCGGGAGCATGGCGTTTCCTTGGTTGTCGACAGGCGCAATGGCGCCGCACTGGCACACACATGGGGCTAGTTAATGACTTTTCAATTGGAAGTGCAAGCGGAAAACGCGGAAAAGGCGGAAAGCGCCCGGGGCCGGACGGGCCGGCCCCGGGGTCAAGACGATTACACGCCGTCCTTGGTGGACGATGGCGCGGCACCGAACAGGGCGGCGACCAGCGGGTCGCGCGCCACCGGGCTGCGGTTGACGCGGATGGCATAGTGGGTATCGTCGGCCAGGATGTGGAAATGACGGCCGGTGCCCGCCATGCTCTGCTCGCGCAGGCCGGGACGTTCCTTGCGCGGGGCGGCGCCTTCGCGCTTCGGCTGGACGATTGCCGCCAAGAAAGCTTTGACGCGTTCCGGATCGGGCGAGATCTGGTACACGGCCTTGCCCAGGTAGGTGGCCGTGCCTTCGATATAGCGCGCCAGTTCGATGACACCGGCTTCGCGCAGGTCGCGGATGTACTTGCGGGCGCCGGACGGCGAAAACTTCAGGAACCAGGCGATTTCGTCGGCCAGCATTTCGTGGGTGGACAGCTCGCCTATGAGCTTTTGCATGTTTTCGATGCGGCGCTGGGTGGCCGACGTGGAACGCACGCGTTCGATCGGGGCCATGGAAATGGGCGGACGTTCAGCTGGCTGTGGCGCGACGCGTTCGATCAGGGAGGAGTTCGCAGACGAGTGAACCGCCATGTCGCCCTGGGCTGCGTTACGCTGGTTGGATGATGCTTGCATAGTGAGTACTCCTGAAAGAGATAGTCATTTGTCCGGACCCGGCACGTATCGTTTGACAGCTTGACAACACATGGGTTCCGTACTTCTGAGGCTAAGATTGCCTGCGCTGGATCAAGAGGTCTGTGCGCCATCGAACGTTTCGCGCAATTTAATGATTTCCGTCATCTTTCATCTCGCGTATCCATATGTGCGTTGCCGAACAGATTGTCAACACGGAAACGCTTATCCTTGCTTCGTTCGCGCGATTGTCGCGTGTGCATCGATTCGTTCGACACGACACTACATAAAGAGGAACCACCATGAAACTTACCCTTTTGGCAGCACTGCTGGCCGTTGCCGGCCTGACCGCATGCGAAAAAACCACCGTGAACCCGGCGCCGACCGTGATCACCCCGACCGTTGAAGTGCCGGTTGCCGTTCCCGGCCCTGCCGTCGCCGTGCCTGTTCCAGGCCCGGCCGGCCAGCCAGGTCCTGCGGGCCAGGCAGGTGAAAAAGGTGCTGACGGCAAGCCCGGCGACACCGTGATCGTGGTGCCGGAAAAAACCAACTAAACCGGTTTCGCGCCCCCGTCGCGCCGCCCCGCCCTTTCCAGGGTGCGGCGGCGCGATGTGCTTTGGTACCGAGGAATTGGAAATCCGCATGGAAACAAGCAAGCCGGACTGGAATCCCTTTTCACGCCAGCTCGGCCATGTGCTGCGCTGCGCGGCCAGCGAATGGCTGCGCCACCGCGCCTCGAGCAAGGGTGCCGCCCTGGCCTTCTATACCGCGTTTTCCATCGCGCCCATCCTGGTGCTGGTCATTGCCGTGGCAGGGTTTTTCTATGGCGCCGAAGCGGCGCAGGGCCAGTTGCTCACCGAACTCAAGGGCCTGATAGGCCCGCAAGGCGCCGAAGCCATCCAGTTGGTGCTGGCCGGCGCGCGCGACAAGGAAAGCGGCCTGCTGGCCACCGCGATCGCCACCGTGCTGCTGGTGGTGGGCGCCACCACCGTGTTCGCCGAACTCAAGAACAGCCTCGATGAAATCTGGCAAGTGCCGCCCCCGACGGGCGCGAGCTGGTGGGAAATGCTGCGCACCCGCCTGCTCTCCTTCAGCCTGGTCCTGGTGCTGGCCTTCCTGCTGATGGTGTCGCTGGTGCTCAGCGCCGCGCTGGCGGTGGTCGAAAGCTATGTCGGCGGCCTGTGGAAAGACGCCACCGTGCTGCTGTCCTGGCTGGCGTCGCTGCTCGGTTTCTGCGTGATCGCCCTGCTGTTCGGCGTCATTTACAAGATGCTGCCGCGCAGTCGCCTGTCCTGGCGCGACGTCACCATCGGCGCCCTCGGCACCGCGCTCCTGTTTTCGCTGGGGAAATTCCTGATCGGCTTGTATATCGGCAATAGCGGCGTGGCCAGCAGTTTCGGCGCGGCAGGGTCCATGGTGGCCCTCTTGCTGTGGGTGTACTACTCGGCGCAAATCTTTTTCCTGGGCGCGGAATTCACCCGCCAGTACGCCCTGAACCTGGGCAGCCTGCGCGAACGCTGAACTTATTCGCCCAGCAGTTCGGCCAGCACTTCCATGCCTTCCACCCGCTCGGCCACCACTTTCACCATCACCACCACCGGCACGCCGAGCAGCAAGCCCCACATGCCCCACAGCCAGCCCCAGAACAGCAGGCTGACGAATACGGCCGCCGGGTTCATCTTGGCGATGCGGCCCGTCATCCAGGTGGCGATCACGGTGCCGACCAGGGTGGCGATGCCGAGCGAGGTGCCCGCCACCAGCAGCACCATCTGCAGCGATTCGAATTGCATGAAGGCCACCACCCCGGTGGCCACCGTGATCAGCATGGGGCCGAAATACGGCATCAGGTGCAGCAGGCCGGCCACGATGGCCCAGGCGCCCGCATTCTCGAGGCCGATCGCGCGCAGGGCCACCCACATCAGCAAGGCCAGCAGGGTATTGGTCACCAGCAGCATGAACATATAATTCTGGATCGAGGTATTGATGTCGTCCAGGATGTGGACCGTGACCTTTTTCCGGCTCAGCGAGGGCCCGGTCAGCTTGACCAGCTTGCGCTTGAAGGTGTCGCCCGCCAGCAGCAGGAAGAACACCAGGAACACCACCATGGTGGCCTGGGTGACGAAGCCGATCAGGCTCATCGAGCCGGCCAGCACCCAATCCATGATCTTGATGGCCGGGCCTGCTTGCGGCGCCGGGACCGGCCGCCGCAGCGGCTTGCCGTCGGCCCCCACGCTGGCCGTGGCTTGCTCGATCTGGGTGGCGGCCGCCTGCACCTGTGCAATGGTGCTGGGCGTGCCGTCATTGGTCTTGCGCAGCACCTTGGTGATCTTTTGCGTAATGCGCGGCAAATCGTCGACGATATTGAAAAATTCATCCTGCAGGCGCGACACCAGGCCCGCCATCAGCAGCAGGATCACGACCGTGACCAGGGTGGCGCCGAACACGCGCTTGATATGGCAGCGCTCGAGCCACATAACGAGCGGATTGAGCGTGTAGGCAATGAGTATGCCCAGCAACAGCGGCACCAGGAAATCCTGGGCCCATTGCAGCGCGAAGATGAAGGCGACGGTGGCAATGACGCCCAGCGCCAGGCCGCGCGCGTTCACGTGCAGGGGCAGGCGGATCGCGCCCGGTTCGCCCGCCAGCGCATCCTGGGTATGGAATTCCGGCAAGGCGGCAGGCGCGGCGGCGCCCTCGCTGACAGGGGGGGTATCGGATGGCGGCGGCAAGGAAGCCTGGTCTGCGCGTTGCATGAAATGGTCCAGTACTAAAAAAATGGCCGGCTACCTGCGCCGGCCCTGGCAAGTGCTTGCCGCTGAATTACTTGATCCGGATATCGTTCTTGACCGAGGTCACGCCCTTGACGCCGCGCGCAATTTCCACAGCCTTGTCGGCGTCGCCTGGCTGGGCCACAAAGCCCGACAGCTGGACGTCGCCCTTGAAGGTTTCCACGTTGATTTCGCCCGCTTTCAGGGTAGGCTCGTTGAAGATGGATGCCTTGACCTTGGCCGTGATCACCGTGTCGTCGATGTATTCGCCGGTACCGGTGCTGGTCGGGGTGGAGGCGCAGCCGGCCATGGTGGCGGCAAGGGCGGCGGCAAACAGCATGGTGGCGAAGCGTTGTGCGATGTTCATGATGGACTCCTTGTGGGTTTGAAAGACTTATTTTCCGTATTGCGATTTGGCGGCCGTGACACAGCTATCCTTGGCCGTGCCGGCGAAGGCGTCGCACTTTTCAAGGGCGACCTTGTATTCGGCCTGGCGCTTGTCGTCGCGCGCATCGCTGCGCGCTTCGATGGCTTTCTTGTCGGCCTTGGCGTCGGCCTGGGCCGAGATCAGCGTGGCCTTGGCCTGCTTGATGCAGACGTCCTTGTCGTTGCCCGTCAGCGCGGCGCACTTGACCTTGTCGAGCGCATAATTGGCCGACGCGATTTTCATGCGCGACTGGGTGTAAGCCTTGAGCGTGTTGCGGTACAGGGCGCTCGCCTCTTCCTCGGTGCGCACGCGCGCAGCCTGCGCTTCGGCGATGCACACGTCTTTCGGGTTGCCGGTGATGGCCTTGCAGCGTTCGCGCGCCGCCTTGAAGTCGGCTTGCGCCTTGTCCTTGGCCTGGGCGTAGATGGCCTTGGCCTCGGGGCCGGGTGCGGCGATGGCATTGCCCAGCCAGGCGCCCAGCGCCATTCCCAGGAAGACAGACAGCAGTGGCATTTTCATTGTTTTTCTCCGTTTGCATTGCGACTGCCTACCGTTGTACGCGAGCGGCCAGGCACTTTCTGTACGCTGCCGTACACAGCGCGAAGAATGCCGTGCGG
The DNA here is from genome assembly GCA_040388805.1 of Pseudomonadota bacterium. Taxonomy (GTDB): domain Bacteria; phylum Pseudomonadota; class Gammaproteobacteria; order Burkholderiales; family Burkholderiaceae_D; genus Telluria_A. The sequence continues at coordinate 33,054 of JAZKBE010000028.1, read as the reverse complement.
CACCTGAATGCAGGCGAACTGATCGGCATGCACTGGGTGTGGCACCGCACAGACCAAGTATTTCCGCTTGATTATTCTGACCCTACACTTTGTCAGGAGAACAACATGAAATCGACTCACACCATCGCCGCACTCGTCGTCGCCAGCACCGCCCTTTTGAGCGGTTGTGCAAGCACCTCATCGACGCCCGTCAACAACAACGGCGCTTACAACAGCCCCGTATCGAACTCGATGGGCTACGGCACCATCGACACGATCCAGGTGACCCGCAGCGGCACCGGCCAGACCAACGGCACCGGCGCTGTCGTGGGTGGCCTGGTTGGCGCCCTGGTCGGTAACCAGGTCGGCAGCGGCAGCGGCCGTACCGCGGCCACCGTCGCCGGCGCCGTCGGTGGCGCCGTGATCGGCAACAATGTCGAAGGCAACCGTGCCGCCGGCCGCGATATGTACCAGATCGGGATCCGTCTCGACAATGGCGACTATCGCACCATCGTGCAGGACAGCGTGTATGACCTGCGCGTGGGCAACCGCGTCCGCGTCGTGGACGGCCGCGCCTACCGCTATTAATCGGTCCGGAAACAAAAACAGCAATTCCATTTCACCAGATCGACCACTTAGAAGGAGCCCACCATGGGTACCATACTGCTTGTAATCCTCATCCTCGCGCTGATCGGCGTCCTGCCTTCCTGGAACCACAGCCGAAATTGGGGATATGGCCCCACCGGCATCACCGGCCTGCTTGTCGTGGTCCTGATCGTCCTGCTGCTCACCGGGCGGCTGTAATCGAAGCGAATCGCCGGCGCCCTGTGCGCCGGTTTTTTTTGCGCTATCCTGATGTCCCCACCACAAGAAGAAGGAGCTGCCATGGACCAGCCTAAGTTTTCGATTCCCCTCGCCGCCCTGGCCCTGGGCGCCGCGCTGCTGGCCCTGTCGGCCCAGGCCCAGACCGTGCCCAAGACTTCCAGCGACCTGAACCTGCCGCCGGAAACGCTGCGCCAGCAAAAGGCCGAACTGGCGAAAGGCGACCCCCAGCGCTGGTTCGCGCAAGACACGACGGCGGCGGCGCGCCTCAAGACCATCCACAAGGAAATCGCAGCCGGCCTGCAGGAATCGCTGGGCGCCTGCAAGGGCTTGCCGGTCGGCGAACGGCCCGCCTGCAACAGGGAAGCGAAGGCGATTTATCAGCAGGAAATGGCCGGCGCCAAGGCGCGCGCCATGAGCGAACAACCGTAGCAGGCCCGCTTCAAGCGTCCCGTGGTGGCAATTCGTGCACCACGACCGCCGTATCCTGGGACACTTTCAGCAGCCAGCCCGCATGCGCGATGGCGCGCAAGGCATCGCGGTAGCCCTGGTCCCAGCGCCATGCGATCGATCCCTTGGAAAAATTGACATCCTTCGCCGCCATGTGCCAGTCGCGTCCGCTGTACGCCAGGCGCACGATATGCAGCGTTGAATCGCAGCCCAGCGCCAGCAATTGCTGTTCATCCTGGGCGCTGCGCTTGCCCGCCGGCAGGCGCGCGTAGAGCTCGCGCAATTTGCGCTGCATGGTATGGGTTTGGGCATAGTCGTCGATATGGCGCTGCGAGCGCGAGGCGAAGGTGACGTCCTTCTGGCGCGTGCTCACTTCATCGAGGGTGCCCGGCTCTGGCCCTTCGGCGCTCCACAGGTCGACCATGAAGCACAGGGTATTTCCGGTCGGCAGTTCGGCCAGCACGGATTCGAGCGGCGTGTTCGAATACAGGCCGCCATCCCAGAACAGCTGGCCATCGATGCGCACCGGCGGAAACGCGGGCGGCAGGCTGCCGCTGGCGCGCACATGGGCCGCGCACAGGTCGCCATTGATGCTGTCGAAATGGGCCAGTTCGCCCGTCAGCACATTGACGGCATTGACGGTCAGGCGGATCCCGCCATCTTCGTTCAGGTAGGAAAAATCGACCAGCTCGGCCAGCGTGGCTTCCAGTTCGCTGGTGTCGTAGAACGATGCCTGTTCCGGCGCCACCGGCAGGTTGAAGGCAAAGCCGCTGAACAGGCGCGGCGAAAAAAAGCCCGGCACGCCGCGCAGCACGGTGTCGGCCGTGTTGAAGGCGATGGCCGAGCGCCGTTCGCTGTCGCTGATGCGCTGCATGTCCACCCCGTCGGGGTGCGAGACGCGGTCCCAGAACGCGCGCAGTTGCGGCAAGCGCTGCGCTTCGCGGTTGCCGGCGATCAGGGCGGCATTGATGGCGCCGATCGAGGTGCCGACGATCCAGTCGGGCGCCAGCTGGTGTTCGTGCAGCGCCTGGTACACGCCGGCCTGGTAGGCGCCCAGGGCGCCGCCGCCTTGCAGCACAAGCACGATACGCATGCGGTCGGGGTTCAGCACGGGGTTCAGCACGGGGTTCAGCACGGGGTTCAGCAGATTGGCAGTCATGGACACTCACTCGTTCACGCGAAAAAAAACGGCGCCGAATCATCGATTGCGGCGCCGCTCAAGCCCCACCATATGCTGTGAGATCAGTGTGCCAGCCGGGCGCGCCGACGTTCGATGAAGTAGGCCACGCCGGCGACCACGGCCACGATGGCGAGCGCAGGCTTGATGAGCCGGCGCCGGTTCAGGAAGCCGAGAATGGTGGCCGCGTACGGCATGATGGACGATACGGTCACGCCCGTCGGGTGCAGCACCTTGTCGACGCGCGAACGCACCGCCCAGGTGGCATGGTCGAGAGCCGAATGGAACATGGCTTCCGGCCGGGCGCCTTCCCGGATGCTGTGCCTGGCGTGCACGATGCCGACCCGGTAAAACTCGGCCTGGCGCAAGAGCCTGGCCTTGCGTTCTGCCAGGCTGTCTTCCGCCGTGGGCGGGGCCTCGTGCTTGATGATGTGATGTTCTTCCATGTGCGTCTCCCCTGGTTTACAACAGCATGTCGCGATCGTTCTTCAGCTCGTTCATGGTTTCGGGAAAGGCCAGCTTGCCTTCCCTGAGCATGGCCCGGGCTTTCAAAGCGAGTGCGGCGGTGGCCGCGATAAACACGATAAACAAGACCAGCAGGATCGACCATCCCATGCTTTCCCAGGCCAGCGCGACAATGATGGCGCTGCCGAAAGCAAGGGCGAACCACATGCAGATGACCGCCAGCGCGAACACCGCCAGCAAGGCCAGCGCATGGTTGCGTACTTCGGACAATTCGAGCGCCGCCAGTTCCACGCGCGACACGACCAGTCCGAAGATATTCTTGGCCAGGCCGGTCACGCCGCCCATGAGGCCGGGGCCATGCACTGCAGTCGATGTATTGTCCATGGCGTTCCCCGTCGGTGGATTATTTGCGGCCCAGAATGACACCCACCAGCAGGCCGACGCCGGCTGCCGCGGCGATGGTGCGCCATGGGTTGTCCCTTACATAGACATCGGCCGAATGCGCCAGTTCCTTGCCTTTGACCAGAGCCTGGCCTTGCACTTGCGAAGCCTTGCCCAGCGCCACGTCGAGCAGCTGCATGCCGCGCGCGCGCATCTCGTCGGCTTTTTCGCCCGTCAGCGCGGCGGCGGCGCTCAGCAGGGCCTGGGCATCCTTGACCAGGGTCTTGACATCGGTTTGGACTGCGTTCATGTTGCCGTTCAGGGTGGTGCTGGCAGCGCCGTTGCTGCTGCGGGGGGTGGTATCTAACATGATGTACTCCAGGTGGTGGGTGAAAAAGAAGGTTTATTTGACCAGAAGATCGCGCATGTCGTCCGCGTGTTCTTCTTCGACCGCCATGATGCCGATCAGTAAATGCTTGGTGGTCGGGTCGGTATCGCCGATCGCCGCGATCATCTGGCGATACGATTCGATGGCCACGCGTTCGGCGATCAGGTTGGCGCGGATCATGGCTTGCACATTGTCCGCATCGTCATATTCGGCATGGCTGCGCGCGACCAGGGTGGCCGGATTGAAATTGGGCGAACCATTGAGCTGGACGATGCGTTCGGCCAGGGCGTCGGCATGGTCTTGTTCCTGCCGGGCGTGCTCGAGGAATTCGGCCTTGATCGGTGCATTGTTCACGCCGGCGACGGTGTAATAGTGGCGCTTGTAGCGCAGCACGCACACCAGTTCGGTGGCGAGTGCGTCGTTGAGCATGGCGATGACGGCTTCACGGTCGGCCTGGTAGCCGCCCGTGACCGCGCCATCGTCGAGGTTGGCCGCGGCGGCGCGGATGGCCGCCACGTCGAACCCGTGCGCCAGTGGCGACTTTGTTGTTTGCATAATGTGTCCTCGTTAATTAGCGACGGGCCGGGATGGCGTTGCCGTCATTCGACAGCACGATCTCGACGCGGCGGTTCAGTTGCTTGTTGCCGGAGGTGTCATTCGCGGCGACCGGATAGGATTCGCCGTAGCCGCGCATGGCCACCCGGTCGGCCGTCACGCCCATGCCCAGCAGGGCGCTGCGCACGGCAGCGGCGCGCCGTTCCGACAATTGCTGGTTGTAGGCGGTGCCGCCCACGCTGTCGGTGAAGCCTTCGACCAGGACCGTGCGTTCCGGATTGCTGGCCAGAACTTCGGCGAGCTTGCGCAGATTGTTCATGCCAGCCTCGGTCAGGGTGGCCTGGCCGGTCGCGAACAGCACATCGCCAATGGTGATGATCATGCCGCGTTCGGTTTTTTTCGCTTGCAGGTCGGCCATCATGGACTCGAGCTGGGCGGCCCTGGCCTGGGCTTCGCGGGTGCGCGCTTCGGCATCGGCGGCGGCGCGCTGGGCGTTCTCCGCCTGGCCCTGGGCTGCCTGGGCCTGGGCCTGGGCCTGGGCCGCTTCCCACTTGGCGCGTTCGGCCGCGTTCATGGCGCGGTTCGCTTCGTTGGTGCGCGCTTCCAGGCGCACCTGGTCGCGCACCTTGCCGGCATTGGCGATGTCGGCTTCCGCGCCTTTCTGGGTGGCGATGGCCTGGGCGGTGGCGATTTTCTGCTTGGCGATGTAGGCCAGCTTGTCGATCTGGTCGAGGCTGTCCTTGCGGGCGGCGGCGGCATTGGCCGCGTCCAGCGCATCGCTGGCCTGCTTGAATTCGAGCGGTGCGTAGCTCGACACGGCCGGGTTGTTATTGGCGGAGATGAAGTCGCCGCGCGCCTGGTCCAGCATCGGGGTGGTGGTCGGCGTGGTGCTGCAGGCCGCCAGCGCGATCGCTGCGGCGAGGATGGTCGATTTGAACAGCATGGTTTTCATGGCATTTCCTTTTTTGTTTTTCGAAAGCGGATGGGATGGACGGACTTACTTGTTGGCGCGGTCGACTTCTTCGCGCAGCACGCGCAAGTCGGCGTCCAGGGCCTGGGCCGCGGCGGTGGCCTTGGCCGAGCTGGCCTTGCTTTGCGCCAGCTTGGCATCGGCTTGCGCCTGGGCAGCCAGGTCGCGCGCCAGGGCATAGTCCTTGGCGGCCAGGGCCTGGTTGGCGCGCATCATTTTTTCGCGGGCCAGATTGATTTCGACCGGTGCCAGGTCGGCAGCGCCGGCACTGACAGCATTCTCGACTGCGTTTTTCGTCACGGCCACATCGGCCGTTGCGGGGGCTTTCTGCGGGCTGGTGCAGGCCGACAGGGACAGGACGGCAGCTGCGATCAGCATGCTGGTCAGTGGGGTTTTGCTAGGCTGGTTCATTGTCATTCTCCGTGGGTGTTAATGATCTCGTGGTAACGTTATATGCTGATTCATTGGCAAGTTCGGTTCGCTGACGCACATAGACTGCGACCCGTGTTGCCTTAGTGCGTCACCGCACATAGAATGGCCACCCATTCCGCTAAGCTGGGGCCTTCCCACCCCTTCATTGGACTGCCATGTCGCGCCGCACCAGGATCATCCTTGCCATCGCCGGCCTGCTGATCGCGCTCCCCGCGATCGCGCTCGCCCTGCTGCTCACCTACGACTGGAACAAGGCGCGCCCCTGGCTCAATGCCAGGACCAGCGACGCCATCGGCCGCCCCTTCGAGATCCGCGGCGACCTGGCGCTGACCTGGGAAAAGCCGGCCGCCGCCATGCCCGACCACGACCGCACCTGGCGCGACCTGCTGCCCTGGCCGCACCTGGTCGCCGATGACGTTCATGTGGGCAATCCGGCCGGCATGGCGGGCGAACTGGGCAGCGTGAAGCAATTCTCGTTTTCGATGAACCCGCTGGCCCTGCTGGACCAGCGCATCAATATTCCCGTGCTGCGTTTCCAGGCCCCGGCGGTCGCCCTGGTGCGCCATGCCGACAATAAAAACAACTGGACCTTCAAGCAGCCCGACAAGCAATCGCCCTGGGTGCTCGACCTGGAACGGGTCATCTTTACCAAGGGCACGGTGCACTTCAAGGATGCCATCGAGAAAGCCGACATCCGGGCCGACGTCGACGTCATCAATGCCGACCCGGCCTACGGCGTGGGCTGGAAGCTGAGCGGCACCGTCAATGGCGCGCCCGTCAGCGGCAGCGGCAAGGCTGGCGCGGTCCTGTCTCTCAAGCAGCAAACCACGCCCTACCCGGTCCAGGCCGACATGCGCCTGGGCAGCGTCCGGATCGCGGTGGAAGGCAGCATCACGCGGCCCACGCAACTGGCGGCCACCGAGATGCGGCTCAAGCTGTCCGGCCCCAGCATGGCGCGCCTGTATCCCTACACCGGCCTGGTGCTGCCCGAAACGCCGGCCTTCCGCACCGAAGGCCGCCTGCTCGGCACCTTCGACCGCCACGGCAGCCACTGGACGTATGACAAATTCACCGGCACGGTCGGCGCCAGCGACATCGGCGGCCACCTGGAATTCAAGACCGGAAAACCACGCGGCACGCTGACCGGCAAGGTCGTCTCGAAACTGCTGCACTTCAAGGACCTGGGACCGGTGATCGGGGCCGACTCGAACGCCAGCAAGAGCGCGCGCGGCGTGGCAACGGTCCAGCCCGACGGCAAGCTGCTGCCGGTGGAACCCTTCCGCACCGAACGCTGGACCGCGATCGATGCCGACGTCCATTACGCGGCCGAACGGATCATCCGCACCGAGCAGCTGCAAATCAAGAAGCTGAGCACCCATCTGATCCTGAAAGATGGCGTGGTGACGCTGGCGCCCCTCAATTTCGACTTGGCCAGCGGCAATCTCAGTTCGACCATCCGGCTCGACGGCAGCGGGCGCGAAGGAAAAAATGCCATCCGCGCCACCGCCAGGATCACGGCGCGCCACCTGAAGGTCAAGGACTTATTCCCCAGCATTCCCGACTTGCAGGCGACCATCGGCGAAATCAATGGCGATGCGCAACTGTCGGCGGTGGGCAATTCGGTGGCCTCGCTGCTGGCCGACTCGAATGGCGAAATCAAGACCATGATCAACCAGGGAACGGTCAGTAAGTTATTGCTGGAAAAGTTGGGCTTAAATATCGGCAATATCGTGCTGACCACCCTGTTCGGCGACAAGCCGGTCCGCCTCAATTGCATGGCCACCGATTTCAGCGTGACCCGCGGCCTGATGCAAACCCGGGTATTCGTGGTCGATACCGATGAAGCCGTCATCACGGCCGACGGCACCATCAACCTGGCCAATGAACAGATGGACCTGACCCTGCGTCCCCGCACCAAGGGCTTGCGCATCATTTCGCTGCGGGCCCCGCTGCACGTGCGCGGCGCCTTCAGCGCCCCCGAGGTGAGCGTCGACAAGCGCGTGCTGGCGCTCAAGGCGGGCGGCGCGATCGCGCTCGGCCTGGCGGCCCCCTTCGCCGCCCTGCTGCCCCTGGTCAATGCGGGCCCGGGCCAGGAGAGCCCCTGCGCCAGCCTGCTGGCGGACGCCGCCGTGAAGCCGGTGGCGCCGCCGCCGGGCAAGACCCTGAAGCGGCGTTGATGAGATCGCTGTCGTATGTGCGTTAACGAACAGACCACGATTCAAACGGGCACTATTCTAGGCACATCGGTAAAGCACATGCTTGCCGGAAGCAAGAACATCAACGCTTACCACCATAGAGGAAATCAACATGAAAAACCTGCGCATCGTATCGACCCTGCTGGCTGCCCTGATGCTTACCACCGTTGTTGGCTGCGGTACCGCCAAACAGGAAAGCGTCGGCGAATACATTGACGACACCGCCATCACCACCTCGGTGAAAGCAGCCTTCGTCGCCGACACCACCCTGAAAGCCACCGAAATCAATGTGGAAACCTTCAAGGGCGTGGTTCAGCTGAGCGGCTTCGTAGCCCAACAGCAAGACATCGCTGCTGCCGGCAATGTCGCACGTGGCATCCGTGGCGTGAAGTCGGTCAAGAACGACATCCGCATGAAGTAAGCCGTCCCCCGGACGAAAAAAACGCGCCTCGGCGCGTTTTTTGTCGTCTGGTGGCTTAGAACTTGTGCCACAGGCGCGCGAAGTAAGCCGCGCCGTTCAGGCCGAACTGCACCGATTCGTACTTGAAGCCATTGTCGGTTTCGTTCTCGTCCTGCGTGGTCGGCTTGACGTTGAAGATATTCGAGCCGCCGAAGCCGAGCGATTTCTTCAGTTCGATGTTGATCACGCCGGCGATCGCGTCCGAGCCGTACTGGGCCGCGGCACCGTCGCGCAGCACCTGGATGTTCTTCACCGCCAGCATCGGGATGGCGTTCATGTCGGCGCCGGTCTGGCGCGTCGAGTTGAACGAGGGCGAGAGGTAGGTCAGGGTCTGGGCCAGGTCGAACTGGCCGCCGGTTTCGGCCATCTTGGTCATCGGAATGAAGTCGACCGGCACGGCCGTTTCGGTGGCCGAGGAACTCTGCACGCGGCGCGAGCCGACCAGGATCACGCCCAGCAGGACGGACCTGCGGATGGTAGTGGGATTGAACACGCGGGCATCTCCGAGTTGAAAGGCCTTTATCCTAATCAGTTACTCGGTTGACAACCATGATTGTATGGCATTGCGACAAGGTCGCAGAATTTATGTGAGTTGGACGACGAGCGTGCTATGCGCGGCGCCGCGGCGGGCGCGGCAAGCTCAGACGAAGGCGGTCGACAGCGCGCTCGCGCCCGCTTCCTTGACGATTTCGTAGCATTTGCAGGAAGCCGCCGCCAGGCCGGCCACGTCGAGGATCTCGATATTGCCGCGGCTATAGATGATCAAGCCCTGCTGCTGCAGGGCGCTGGCGGCCTTGGTCACGCCGACCCGGCGCACGCCGAGCGCGTGGGCCAGGAATTCGTGGGTGAGATGGAACTTGTCGGACTGCAGGCGGTCGCGGGTGACCAGCAGCGAACGCGCCAGGCGCGCTTCGAGCACATGGAAGCGGCTGCACACGGCAATCTGGATGGCTTGCGCCAGCAGGGTATCGGTGTAGCGGTAGAGCACGCGCTGCAGCGAAGGATTGCGCGCGAATTCGGTACGGAAGGCCCCGCTCTCCATGCGGCTGGCGCGGCCGGCGCGCTGGACGATGCCGCGCACCTGCGACACGGCATGCCCCAGCGCCACCGTGGCGCCCAGCATGCCCTCGCGCCCCACCAGGCCCACTTCGAGCGTCATGCGCCCTTCGGCGACGCCCAGCAGGGAAATCAGGCTGTCGTGCGGGAAATAGATATGGCGGGTAGGCGCCGACGGTTCGCACAGCACTTCGCCCACGTCGACCTGGACGGTATCGAGCATGGGCGCCAGGCGCGCGAGGTCGGCCGCGGGCAAGGCGCCCAGCAACTGGTTGCCTTGCGGGTTGGCGAGTTCGGCAGGCGAAAGCAGGCTCATGGCACTCTCCCGCGGGGACATCGCTGCAAGCGGCTTGAATCGGAACGGATAGCAATCATTGGCGAACTTCTTCTGAGAGGGGACGGCCTGGGCACATACAATCAGGGTAACGGGAATAATAGCCATGGTATGTACGGTGACGCACGGAAGGAGAGCAGTCTTGCGGGGAGAATAGCCTTGATTCTTACAATAAAAGGAACATCACCATGAACTCCCCTGTATCCAACAAATCCAACACCCACCCGATGATGATCGCGGCGGCCGTCGCCATTGTCCTGTTCTGCCTGGCAGGCACGGCCGCCATCATGGGCTGGATCCCGACCACGTCCGGCAGCGCCACCAGCGAAAGCGAACTGAGCGCCAGCGACCGCGCGGCCCTGGCCGCCAAAATTGCCGAACCCGTGGCCGAACCCGCAAAACGGCCGGCGGCGCCACGCAAGGTGGTGCGCGACGAACCGGTGCGCGTGGCCCAGGCGGCGCCCGCCCGCAACTGGTGCAACAACTGCGGCAATGTGGAATCGGTGCGTGAAATCACCACCCGCGCCAAAGGCAGCGGCCTGGGCGCGGCAGGCGGCGCGGTGCTGGGCGGCTTGCTGGGCAACCAGATCGGCGACGGCAGCGGCAAAAAAATCGCGACCGTGGCCGGTGTCGTCGGCGGCGCCGTGGTCGGCAACCGGGTCGAAGGCAATATGAAAGCGACCCACAGCTACGAAATCCGGGTCCGCCTGGACGATGGCAGCTCGCGTACCTTCACCCAGGACAACGCCAACTGGAGCACGGGCGACCGCGTGAAAATCGTCGATGGCCAGCTGCGTTCGGCCGGGTAAGCCCGGTGTTTCACTTGTAACAATCTATTGCGATTCGAACAGAAATTTCTCATTGAATGTACGCTAACGTACGGATTGAAACTGGACGAGTCAGCATACTGGGTTCAACGACCTCACCGTCGTCTACCTAACCCACTGAGGACAAAATCATGCTTTATACAATCGCTGTCGTACTTTTGATCCTGTGGCTGCTCGGCTTGGTCACATCCTATACCGTTGGCGGCTTCATCCACATCCTGCTGGTTGTCGCGGTCATCATGGTTCTGGTTCGCCTGATCAGCGGACGAGGCATTTAGCAATTGCACGGCCCGGCCATCACCCGATGACCGATCCGTTTCGCGGTCGCGTCCGAGAACAGCCGGCGCGACAGCGAAACGGATTTTCATTTTTTAAGGAGAAGTACATGAATAAGAATATTGCGACTACCCTGATTGGCGTTACCGTCCTGGCACTGGCCACTGGCTGTGCGGACATGAGCCCTACCCAGCGCGGCACGGCAACCGGCGCCGGCGTCGGTGCGGGCCTGGGCGCCATCATCGGCGGCACCACCAGCGGTGGCGGCGGCAACCGTGCGGCCAAGGGCGCGGCCATCGGCGGCATAGCCGGCGCGATCGTCGGCAACATCTGGTCGAACCGCATGGAAAAGCAAAAGCAGGAAATGGAAGCTGCCACCCGCGGCACCGGCATCCAGGTCAGCCAGACCTCGGATAACCGCCTGAAACTGGAAATTCCCGCCGACGTCTCCTTCGACACCGGCCGTTCCGACATCAAGTCGAACTTCCGTCCGGTACTGGAGCGCTTTGCCCAGACCCTGAACGAGAACCCGGCATCGACCGTGTCCATCATCGGCCATACCGACAGCACCGGCGGCGACGCCGTCAACGATCCCCTGTCGGTGGACCGCGCGGCGCGCACCCGCGACTACCTGGCCCAGCGCGGCGTATCGCCGAACCGCGTCATGATCGACGGCCGCGGCGAACGCGAACCGATCGCCTCGAACGACAACGATGCAGGCCGTGCCCGCAATCGCCGCGTGGAAATCTACGTGGCCGAACGCCAGGGCTAATTACAACCAGCCGGCATCGCGTGCCAGCCGGAAGGCTTCCACGCGATTGCCGGCGTTCAGTTTGCTGATCGCTTCCGACAGGTAATTGCGCACCGTCCCTTCGGACAAATGAATCAGCTTCGCAATTTCCGCTCCACTCTTGCCTTCGCCCGCCAGCCGCAGCACCTGGCGCTCGCGCTCGGACAAGGGATCTTCCCCGCCGCCCCAGCTTTCCAGCGCCAGTTCCGGCGCGATCGCGCGTCCGCCACCGTGCACGGTGCGAATCGCCGCCGCCAGATGGTCGGCCGGCGCATCCTTGAGCAGGTAACCGCGCACGCCGGCCGCCATGGCGCGCCGCAAATACCCGGCGCGGGCAAAGGTGGTCACGATCACCACCTTGCATGCCGAGCCGGACTCGCCCAGCGCGGTCGCCAGTTCCAGGCCCGTCATCAGCGGCATTTCTATATCCGTGAGCACGATGTCGGGCATGGCCGACGCGCACAGCGCCAGCGCTTCCTGGCCGTTGCGGGCCGTCCCCACCACATCGATATCATCTTCCAGCCGCAACAGGGCGGCCAGCGCGCCCAGCAGCAGCGCCTGGTCTTCCGCTATCAAAACTTTGATCATCAGCACGCTCCCACGGGCAAAGTCATTTCCAGCGCGAGGCCACGCCCCGCCACGATATCGAGCCGTCCGCCGATCGAACTGACCCGTTCCTGCATGCCGGCCAGGCCGTTGCCATGCACGATGGCGGCGACCTGGGCGCCGTTGTCGGCGATCCGGAAACGAATCTTGCCATCCTCGCAGGCCAGATCCACCGCGCATTCGGTGGCCCTGGCATGGCGCAGGATATTGGTGACCGCTTCGCGCAGCGCCAGCGACATCACATTTTCGGCCGCCGGCGGCATGCTGAACGGTTGCACCTTGGCCGTGAACGTGATCCCGGCCGAGGCCAGGCTGGCCCGGGCAGTGGCCAGTTCATGCACCAGCCCGCTTTGGCGATAGCCGCTCACGGCGGACCGTACCTCCGACAGGGCATTGCGGGCGCTGCGTTCGATGTCGCCGATTTCCTGGCGGCAGGCCGCCTCGTCGCGTCCCAGCAGCTTGCCGGCCAGTTCGGCCTTGAGCGTGATCAGCGACAGGGTATGGCCCAGCAAGTCGTGCAAATCACGCGAAATGCGTTCGCGCTCGGCGATGGTGGCCATGTGCTCGACCTCTTCCTGCTTGCGCAGCAATTGTTCGCGTGAACGGCGCAGGGTTGCATCCATGACGGCCGCCACGCCCACCGGCAAGCCCACCGCGACCGACGGCAGCAGGAAGGTCAGCGGCAGCTTGTCGCTGGTCAGCGCCACCAGGACGGCCAGGCCGACCACCCCCGCCACCGCGGCATAGGCCTTGCGGACCGGCTGGATGCCGGCGCAGGTGCCGGCCGCGAAGACGAAGAAGCAGCTCGCGCCGAAATTGTGCGGCGCCCATAGCACGCCAAACAGGCAGATCACCACCACGAACAGCACCGAGCGGTCCTGCGTGGCCCAGAAACTGGCGAAGTACACGGGCACGAAAGCGAGTATGGTCAGCACCAGCAACAGCAGTTCCAGCGCGCCTGGCGCGACATAAAAATACTTCCACAGCAGGAAGGAGAGCGAGAACACCCACAGGTATGGCGCCTTGCCGGCCCAGGGCGGAACCCAGGGTTGCTTGACGATGCGTTCGATGATGTTCATGCCCTCGTTCCCGTCGGTGTTATTCGTTCAGCAGGCGCACATCGGCGATCTGGAAGGCGTAGGCCCCGGGTTTCGGCCCGGCATTGAACGCTATCATGGTAATCATGCTCGCGTCGATGCCCTTGAAGGCCGAGAACGGAATCGCCACCTCGCGCCACGCCGTTTCCGCTACGAACGGCACCGTGGCCGGCATGTTCGAGCCCTTGGCCATCAGGTTCACCGAATACTGCTGGCCGTCGCCGCGCACCTTGAAGCGGATCACTTTGGCGTTCGACAGGTCGGCCGCCGCCATCGGCTGCTTGCCCGGCATGAAGGACAGGCCCGCCCATGGGTAGGCAAAGCCTTCCACGACGTTGGCATTGACCGCCAGCGCCGGCTGGGCGTCGCCCTCGGGAGCTTGCAAGTCCAGCTTGACGGTCGACTTTCCGCCCATGAAATTGTCGCTGGCAGGCATCCAGCCGATGCCGATCGGGCTGGCCAGTTTTTCCTTGCTGAACAGGCTGATGCGCCCGTCGGCCGGCAGCACCAGCGCCACCGATGCCTTCGGCTTGCGTTCCTCGACCACCTTGGCCAGTTGGGCGGCGCGCAATGGCGTGGCGTCGGCGCCATCCTTCCACACCGTCACGATGCGGCGGGTGGCGGCGATATCCTTGGACGGGTCGCCTTCCACCAGCAGCAAGTCGGCCTTGTAATCCTTGGCAATGCGGCCGCGCTGGCCCAGCTTGAACACGCGCGCCGGTTCCGCCGTGGCCGCGGCCAGCGCTTGCAGCGGGGTCAGGCCGGCGTGTACCAGCGAGGCGAGTTCATGGTGCAGGCTGATGCCGTGCTGGGTGCCCGCGTTGCCCGCATCGGTACCTGCCAGCACCGTCACACCCGCCTTGCGCAAGGCTGCTGTCAGCGCCTTCGGGGCGGCCAGGTTGGCGGGGTTGGGCTGCTTGCCGTAAGTGGTATCGAGCGGCGCGGCCTGGTCCTTGTCGAGCAGCGCTGTCAGGCTGGCGTCGCCCATCACGTCGGCCTCTTTCAAGCCGGCGATGCTTTCCAGCACGCTGAAGGTTGGCACGACAAAGGCCTTGCGCGCCTTGGCCAGCTTGACCAGCGACGCCATGTCGGCGGCGTCGATGTCCTTGCCCATGAACAGGTGCACCAGGCCATCGGCACCTGCTTCCAGCGCGAGGCGGGCATCCTTCAGGGTGCTGATATGCACCACGGCCTGCTTGCCGCGCAGGTGAGCCGCATTGATCAGCGCCGTCACGGTCGGCACGTCCAGGGTCTTGAAGTTGCGGTAGGAACCGCCCTCCTCCATGACGATCTTGATGAAGTGCGAACCCTCGGCGATGCGGGCGTCGACCCAGGCTTGCGCTTCGGCCGGCGTGGTCAGCGTGGGAATGGTCATGCCGTATTCGGTGCCATGGCCGCCCGGCGCGGTGGCCAGGGTGCCGGCCGAGAACAGGTCGGCCTGGGTGCTGTTGCTCCCTTCGCGCATTTTCTTCGTGACGTCCTGCATGACTTGCACGCCCGTGAACATGTCGACCTGGGTGGTCACGCCGAACAAGAGCGGCAGCTCGAGGTGGCGGTAGGCATGCACGTGGGAATCGATCAGGCCCGGCATCAGGGTGCGGCCCGCGCCGTCGACGATGATGGTGCCGGCCGGCGCCGTACCCTTGAAATCGGCATTGACGATCCTGGCGCCGTCAAACAGCACCGAACGCTTGGCATGCATACGTTCGCCGTCGAACACGCGCACATCCTTGACCAGGGTGGCGGCGGCCAGCGCGGACATCGAGCAGCCGAGGCCGGTAAGCAGGACAAGCAGTTTCAAGGTAGGCAGTTTCATGTTTCCTCCGTGGTTGAGTTGAACGGATTCTACGGCGTCCATACGGACTGAACAAGGAGCAAAGAACATGACATTGGGATGACATTTGTCACCCCCATCGGTGTTACCCTCTTTCTCCTGAGCACGTGCATGAATCGCAAGTGAAAAAAGGGAAAAGTGAACATGAGTGAGGAACGCGTACGCATCACCGATGAAGAACTGTTGTCCGATAACTGGTACATCCTGAAGCGCTTCACCTTCGAGCTGCGCCGGCGCGACGGCAGCTGGCAAAAGCAGACGCGCGAAGTGTACAACCGTGGCAATGGCGCGGTCATCCTGCTGTACAACCGTGAACAGCGCACGGTGCTGCTGACACGCCAGTTCCGCATTCCGGCGCACGTCAACGGGCACTCGGGCTTCCTGATCGAAGCGGCGGCCGGGCTGCTGGACAACGCCATCCCCGAGCAGCGCATTCGCGAGGAGGTGCAGGAGGAAACGGGTTACCAGATCGGCGACGTGAAGAAGATCTACGACCTGTTCATGAGTCCCGGATCGGTGACGGAGCGGCTGCACTTTTTCGTGGCCGAATACACGCCGGACCAGCGCAAAGGCGACGGCGGCGGCATTGCCGAGGAAGGTGAAGACATCGAAGTGCTGGAATTCAGCTTCGATGAAGCGCTGGCCAAGATGACCAGCGGCGAGATCATGGATGGGAAGACGGTGCTGCTGTTGCAGTATCTGCAGCTTCACCTCATGAAATCATGAACGTGGCCTTGCCCGATACTGGATGGCAGCAACTGCTGGACTGGCAGCGCCACGAAGTCATGCTGGCCTTTGTGTACACCCGGTCGCTGGGCGGTTTGATGCAAACCGGCCACTGCCGGATTACGTCCCTGGAACCGGAGAAGGCAGTACTGGAGACTGCGGGCAGCAAGCTCATGATCGTCCTGCTAGGCGCGCGCTTCGAGGCCGGGGCGCAGATTTTCTTCACGCTCGATTTGACAGGCAATTTCAGTGTCGACGGCGTGACGATCCACTTCGCCAACCACGACTCGCTGTTTCTTTCGAATGTTTCGCTGCCAGCCGAAGCCCGTCTGCCATGAGAGCAGCAAGCGCAATGCTGATCTTGCTATCGGCGCTGGCAAACGCAAACGCCACGCCGCCGCCCATGCCGGAGCGCCAGGAGTTTTACGGACTCCATATTGGACAAAGCGGTGTATTGGTAGTCAGCACCTCGAACGGCGCATACCGCAGCACGGATGGCGGACGCCATTGGACCAGGACGTTCAGCGGAAACAGTTTGTTCATTGTGAATGGCCAGGCAATCGATGACAGTACCCATGGCGTCACCACGCCGGTGTGCCAGTCGCGCGATACTGGCCTGCATTGGAAGTGCGGTCGCGTCGACGGCTTGCAGGCCGTGGATAGCACTGGTGCAATGTATGCCAAGAATGAGCAGCTGGAAATCAGCAGGGATGCCGGCTTCACGTGGCGGAAAACGGCTCCACTGCCCGGAATGGATTTCGGCGCAATGGCAGTCCACGGCAAGGCGATCTACGTGTTCTGGGGTGAAGGTATCCTCTACAAGAGCACCGATCAAGGCGCACATTGGCGCATCGTTGCACGCGACCTGACACGGACTCTGTCAAACGAAAGTATCGACAATTTCCGCATTGATGCACGCGGCATTCTCTACGTACTGATCGCTCGCCAGATGTTTTCAAGCCGCGATGATGGGAGAAGCTGGCAGCGCCATACATTCGGACTGCCCAAGAAATTGCGCGCCATTTCAAGTTTTTCAGTACGCGGAAACACCATCTATTTTCAAATCTTCGACGAAAATCTCATGGGCTATTCGTATATGTTTGCAGAAAAAGGCGCACGTTTCTATCGCAGCTTCGATGGGAAAACGGCAGAAAAATTCGCTATCGATCCCAAATACGGCGCAGTGGATTTTCAAAGCGCGCCCGATGGAAGCTTGTATATGGTCACGCGAAAGGCCATCTTGCGTAGCAGCGACGGCGGGAAGACCTGGATGGCGTTGAAGCGCAAGGAAATCGCTTGGTAACCGCGCCAGGCGCCTGACATTTTTTCGCACAGCAACTATTCATGGGGAGCGTAACGGGATCTGATTTTTTGACCAATGTCGAAAAAAATTACACCGTTTTGTGATGCACCATCACCGTTTCAGGCCGCAGAAAAAAACCACAATAAATACAGCTCCTTAGCGCCACGGTTACGCTGCTGGCATGGATGATGCTATGAACTGTGGCGCTCAGCAGGCGCGTAAATACTATTCGGCCACGCGCTGAGTCCTGCTTAAATGAAACGAGGACATTCCATGAAATTACCTGTCGCATCTGCATTCCTGGCCGCATTGTTGACGGTCCCATCGGCTTGGGCTGGCTTCATCACGTTCGAATCCGCCGGCAATTCCGCCGCTGCGATCACACCGGCGCGCGATGCCTTCCGTGCCGCGGTCGGTGGCGGCGCCGTCGCCGGCGCCAACGGTTCCTTTGGCGGCCTGCGCCGCGAAATCAACTGGGACGGCGTGCCGAACGGCTTCGCCGACCCCAATCCCCTGCCCGGCAATTTCTTCAACGTCAATTCGCCGCGCGGCGTGGTCTTCAGCACCCCGGGAACGGGCTTCATGGTCAGCGCCAACGCCGGTCAGCCCACACCTGCCCTGTTCGGCTTTCCCAACGATTTCCAAGCCTTCAGCGCGCAGCGCGTGTTCACGGCGGTCAACAGCAACATTACGGACGTGACCTTTTACATTCCGGGCACGATGCTGGCGGCGACCACCAGTGCCTTCGCGGCAGTCTTCGTCGACGCCGAAGTAGCCGGCCTGACGAAAATCGAGTTCTTCGACCAGAATAACGCGCTCATCTTTACGCGCGATGCACTGGTCGCAGGAAACCAGGGCCTGAGCTTTGTGGGCGGTGTTGCCAATGCGGACGAGCGGATCAGCCGAGTTCGGCTGACGTCGGGCTTGAATACCATTGTGTCCAATGGGGTGCTCGGCAACCCGAATGACGATGTGGTGGTGATGGACGACTTCCTGTACGCCGAGCCAACCCAGGGAGTGCCCGAGCCATCGAGCATCGCGCTCGTTGCGCTTGGCCTGGCTGGCTGCCTGGCCAGGATGCGTCGCCGCCGCAATCCGTAAGCACATTCGAACTACCCACGAAAAAAATGCCGTTCAGTGACAACTGAACGGCATTGCTATTTTCTCGGCAGGCTCACTCATCATCTGGTCAGGTCGATTCCCAATGCAGCTGCTACCAAAAATGGAATGACCATTGTGGCGACGCCAAGTCCAATCCAGGCGAAGTCCCTGGCGATCCAGAATATGATTCCTCCGCATCCCACTACCACATACAGCACTATGAAAATGACGCGCCGTATCCAAGGATGAGAATCAAGAAAAGTCTGGACCAGCGTTCTGGGAGGAGATACGGGAGGCTGTCGAGCCGCGAGGTTTCCCTCACGGACGGCCAGTGCGGCATTGTCACTAGGGAGAGCATCAAGTTCTGCGCCATGGACAAACGTGCGCACGCCACACCAGCTGCAAACATCGCTATTTGCGGTGGTCATTTTTCCACATGCGCGGCAGATCCAGTCCTTGAGCGGCATAGCTTTGGTTATCTAAAATGGAACAGGCGAGGACCCATGGCGCTGCTGTTCGCAGGCGCTACGGGCCCTCGCCTGAGCGAGGACGCTGTGGTGGTAGGGCTTACTTCTTCGCGCCGGCGGCGGCGTCCTTGCCCGCTTTTGCAAAGTCACCAGCCATGACGACGTTCATGCTGGCCGGCTTCAGGTTCTGGCGCAGCGCGTCATTCACCTGTGCCACCGTCAGCGCTGCGATCTTCGCCTCCAGGTCCTTGTCATAGGCCAGCGTGCGGTCGATGGTCAGGTAGCCAGACAGGCGCCCTGCCAGCGCGGCGTCGTCGGTGCGCGCAACTTCTTCGCCCTGGCGCCAGCCTTTTTTCGCTTCGGCCAGTTCGGCCTCGGTGAAACCATCCTTGAGCGCCAGGTCGATTTCTTCGCGCATCGCCGCTTCCACTTTCTGGGTGTTCTGCGGTGCGCTGATTGCATACGCCAGCCACATGCCGGCCGGGTCGCGCGCCGGAATGACCAGTTGCGAACCAACGCCGTACGACAGGCCTTCCTTCTGGCGGATACGGTCGGCCAGGCGGCTGCGCAGCGCTCCGCCGCCCAGCATGTGGTTGGCCATCAGGAGCGCGGGATAGGCCTGCGCATCGTCCTTGAGCGGCATTGGCTGAATCGCCAGCAGCACGCTGTTGGCCTTGTCCGGCGTTTCCAGCGCCAGCTTCTGGCCGCCCACGTTCTTCATGGCCTGCGGAATACGCACGTAAGGCTGCGCCGAATTCCAGTTCCCGAACAGGCTCGTTACCTGCGCCTTCATGGCCGCAACGTCAAAGTCGCCGACGGCCGCGAAAGTGCCGTTGTTGGCGCCGTAGAAGGCGCTGTGAAAGGCGCGCACTTCTTCTACTTTCAATGCGCGCAGGGACGCCAGTTTTTCCGGCAGCGTGTCCACGTGCTTCACGTGGCCAACCGGGGTCGGATCGAGCATGCGCTGGAAGGCATTGACCGCAATCGGCTGTGGCTCGGGAATCTGCTGCTCGATGCCGTTGACCTGCTCGCGCTGCATTTCACCGAATTCCGCTTCCGGATACACCGGGGTCTTGAGGATCTCGGCCACCAGTGCCAGCGACGCAGGCATGTTGTCGCGGGTGCTCATGATGGTCACGCTCACGCCTTCAGGACCGCCGCCGAAGCCGACGCGCGTTTTCAGGCGGTCGAATTCGTCCTTGATTTCCTGGCGCGTCATGCGCTTGGTGCCCTTGTTCAGCAGGCCGGCCGCAAACGAACCGGCGTCCGCCTTGCCCTTGAGCGCATCGGCGGTGCCCGTGCGCAGCTGGATCGTCACGTTCACGATGCCGCCCTTGGTGGTCTTGGCCACCAGCGCGCCCTTCATGCCGTTCGGGAGCGAGAAGCGCTCGGTGCGCTTCTCGATGTTGGCCGGGCTCGAATCGAAGGCTTCGCCCTGGGCCAGTACTGCGCGGCCCTTGTAATCCTTGACCAGGCCGGCGATGTTCGGCACGTCCGGTACTTCGGCGCGGTCCGGCGTATCGGTTGGAATGAAGCGGCCGACGGTGCGGTTGGTCGCCTTCAGGTACTTCTCGGCGGCGGCCTGCACGGTCTTGGCGTCGAGTTTTTCGATGCGGTCGCGCTGCAGGAAGAACAGGCGCCAGTCGCCGGCTGCCATCGATTCGGTCAGGGCGATGGTCAGCTGGGCGGTGTCGTTGGCCGCCAGGTCGATCGCCTTGAGCAGCGACACCTTGGCGCGCGCCACTTCAGCGTCCGTCACCGGCTGCGCTTTCACGCCTTCCAGCACCTTGAGCATGGCGTCCTGGGTAACGTCCAGCGGCAGCTCCTTCGGCACCACCGCGGAGAACATGCGGTAGCCCGGTTCCAGATTGCTCACTGCGTCGCCGTCGATCGAGGCGGCCAGTTTCGATTCCACCAGCGCCTTGTGCAGGCGGCCCGAAGGCGCGTCGACCATGATGCGGTTCAGGACCGACAGCGCGGCGGCATCTTCATGGCCCGACGAGGCCACGTGGTAGCCGGCGCCCACGAACTGGGTGCCGCCCACGCGGCGCACGGTGACCGAACGTTCGCCGTCCTGGGTCGGTTCGCGGGTGTAGGTTGGCTGCAGCACGCGCGCAGGCTTCGGAATGCGCCCGAAGGTTTCGCTGATCTGCTTGAGGACCTTGGCTTCGTCGAAGCGGCCGGCCACCATCAGCATGGCGTTGTCCGGCTGGTAGAAGTTCTTGTAGAAGGCGCGCAGGCGCGGAATGTTCACTTGTTCGATATCGGAACGCGCGCCGATAGTCGACTTGCCGTAATTGTGCCAGTCGAAAGCGACCGCCTGCAGGCGTTCGCTGGTGACCGAGATCGGATCGCTTTCGCCGGACTCGAACTCGTTGCGCACGACCGTCATTTCGCCCTTGTTGGTCTTGGTGTTCCACAGGTCGTTCTGGTCGATCGGCGAATTGATCATGCGGTCCGCTTCCAGCGCCAGCATCTGGCGCAGGTTGTCGTCGTTGGCCGGGAAGGTGGAATAGTAATTGGTGCGGTCGTACCAGGTGGTGCCGTTGAATTCGGCGCCGAAGGCATTCAGGACTTCAACCGGGGTCTTGGTTCCCTTCTTGATGCCGAAATTTTTGGTCGGCTTGAACAGCAGGTGTTCCAGCAAGTGGGCCATGCCGGTTTCGCCGTAGTTTTCGTGGCGCGAACCGACCATGTAGACGATGTTGGTGGTCAGGGTCGGCTTGCTGGCATCCGGGAACAGCAGTACGCGCATGCCGTTGGCAAGGCGATATTCGGTCAGGCCTTCAACGCTGGTAACCTTGACCGGTCCGGCCATGGCGCCCGCCTTGGCGGCAGGTGCGGGCGCAGCCGCGGCCGCGAAAACGATTCCCGGGGACAAAATCCCGGCGCTGAGCATCAAGGCGGTAAGTAGTTTCACGTTTCTGGTTCCAATCGGATTAGTTAAGTTGTAAAGTATGCCATCGCGACATCATTGTTGGAAATTTTTCGCGTATGTATGTCGTGCCGAAAGCCACCTTTTCCGGGAGCTCCCATGTCGATCCGCCTGTCCGCCGCCGCAGTCGTTGTTACTACAGCAATGTTCGCCCTGCCCGCTTCCGCACAAACCATGAAGGCGGGGCTCTGGGAAATCAATAACAAGATCGGTTCCGAGAATTCGGCATTGGCCAAGCAAATGGCGGAGGCGCAGAAACAGATGGCATCGATGCCGGCTGAACAGCGCAAGATGATGGAAGAAATGATGGCCAAGCACGGCACCGCCATGCCGACCATGAAGGATGGCGGCATGGTCATGAAAGTGTGCATGAGCAAAGAGATGGTGGCGCAGGGGCAGATGCCGGTGCAGCAGCAAGGCGATTGCACCCAGACCCGCACGCCGTCGCTGGGCGGCACCATGAAGATGAGCTTTCATTGCCCCAAGACCCAGTCGAGCGGCGAAGGCGAGATTACCTTCAAGGGCGACACCGGCTACAACATGAAAATGACCATGACGCACGTGGTCAAGGGCAAGCAGGAAAAAATGGGGATGGACGCCACCGGCACCTGGCTGGGGGCTGACTGCGGCACCATCAAGCCTTTGAAAATGCCCGTACCTGCAAAATAATCCCCACATCGCTCTCGCGCAGGCGGGAGCCCATCAGGCGTATTTTTCGCGCGCTGGATCATTGGCAGACCAAAGGCAAGTTCCAGAACCTGCATCGAAGAAGTATCGAAATTCGTAAATTTCCATAGTCGGTCTTATTTCACCGAGACCCTGCCGCCGCATCAACTCTCGGGGTCATAGTAGAACTCGCGGAGTTCCTGCGCGCAACGGCAGGCTTGTGAGAGTTTCGCGGCCCATTGGATGGCTGCTTCGCGAGACGGGAGTTCCAGGACACAAAATCCGCCGTCGAACTCCCTGGTCTGTGTATAGGTCGCGTTTGTCACTGTGCCATTGGCGGCGACCATGAGTGGAGAAGCTTCTGCGTTGATGCCCCCACCAAACACATAGACGCCAGCTTTCTTCGCCTCGCGGACGACGCCGCGTGCGGCTTCGGCGACGGCGGCCATTTCCTCGGCGGGAACGTCCATCGCTGGTGCAGGGAAAGAGATAAGATACTTCGTCATGGTTCAAATCTCCTCGAAGAGAAAAACAAGTACCAGGCAAGAAACCAAAGTCCGTCAGTTGCTGTCGCTGTAGGCAAAATACCTGTCACGCGCCAGGGTAGCCATCGGCCCGATCGGCAGCGCGCGCCCCTGGTAGTTCACGCACGGCGTCACCTTGCCGTAGTTCCCGGTATTGAAAATCTCCAGCGCCGTATCCAGTTCCGCCGGCTTGACGCTGCGCTCTTCCACAACCACGCCCGCCTCTGCCAGCAGGGCAATCACCCGCGCCCGCGTGATGCCGGCCAGGAAAGTGCCATTCGCCACCGGCGTCACGACCTTGCCCTCGGCCGTGACGAAGAACAGGTTCGAGGTCGCAAACTCGGCCACGTTGCCGTCGCTGTCGAGCACGACGCCATTGTCGAAGCCGCGCTCCATCGCTTCGCGCATCACGCGGGTGGAATTGGCATACAGGGCCGATGCCTTGGCGTCGGTCGGCGCCATGTTCGCGTCGGGACGGCGCAACGTCGACAGGCAGGCGGTAAACCCGGTGAACGCCGGCATGGGCGCGTCGAACAGGGTCAGGGCAAAGCCGCTGTGCTCGGGCATCGGCATCAGGAAACCTTCCCGTCCAAACACGAGCGGGCGGATGTAGAGCTCGGCATCGGCCGGGAACTTGGCCACGCCTTCGCGCACCAGCGCTTCCATCTCTTCCACCGTCAGCGGGCATTCCAGGCCCAGTGCCCTGGCCGACCGGATCACGCGCTGCAGGTGCAGCCGCAAATCGGCCATGTGGCCGCGAATGGCGCGCGCGCCGTCGAACACGGACGAGCCAAGCCAGACGCTGTGGTCCATCGCGCCAAACAGGGGGACATTTCCTTCGTTCCACTGGCCGTTGAAATAAGTCAGGTACATAGCGTTCCTTGGTGGTGTGAGCCCTTCAAGTTTAACCGAAGTGAAGAATCGAAAAATGTTGTAATCAAATGTCACTTTTTTCGCCCTCGGCCGCAGGCCGCGTTATATTCACGCCATGCATCCCTTCCACCGTCCCCCTTCCCGCTTGCCGGGCATCGCGGCGACGGTCGGCATACATATACTCCTGCTGCTGGCTTGGCAACTGGCGCGCCAGGAAGCGCCGCGGCACCTGGCCGACTCGGGCGAACATATCCAGTGGCTGCGCCCGCTCATCAAGCCGCCCGCACCGCTCCCGTCCATCCGCAAACCGGTCGAACGCGCCGCGCCGGCAGCGGCAGCGGTAACGCCGGCGCGCGCGCCAAACGCCACTGTCGCCGAACCGGAACCGCCCGCGCTGGTCGTGCGCGACGATCCTTTCGCCGACACCCGCCCCGATCCGCACAGCCCCGATGCCGTGCGCCGCCAGGCCATGCGCGACCTGGGCAAGATCGACCTCGAGATGCGCAAGGCGTCGTTAAACAAGTACGCGCGCCCTGACGACACGCCCGAAAAACGGCTCGCGCGCGCTATCGACGCGGCCCGGGTTCTGCCAAAATGGTATGAGAAGGCCGAATTGGAGGAAATCGCCGACAACACCGGCAGCGGCACCCGTGTTTACCGCATCCGCAGCGCAGCCGGCGTGTTTTGCGCGTTCGTCAAGCCCAACCATTCGCTCGACGGTCTGAACGGGGAGAAGACCAAGCCCACATTCGGCAATTGCCCGGGCAACTTCTAAGCGGCTCTGTTCGCTAGCGAACAAAGTTCCCGCATACCGCAGACGTACACTGTGCTTTTAGCCTCCAGCACTAGTTATTGTCATGCTTGCCACTTTAGAACGCATCGATCCACTCAGCGACCGCATCGACCTCCTGGTCGAACTGGTGGAACACCTGCGTCCCCGCCGCATGCCGGACGCCGAAGGCGCGACGGCCCGTGTCCGTACCCTATGCCAACTGCTCAAGGGCAATGCCGGCCATGCCGCGGCCCTGAACGGCTACCTCAGCCGCCTGCTCGACAGCCGCCGCCATGCCAGCCTGTACACCGACATCGGCATCCTGTCGAACGACGGTTTCATGACGGAACTGAAGCGCCGCATCGCCTACCGTTTCCTGCCGCCCGCGCTGGGTGACGTCTACCTGAACGATGCCATCGACCAGGTGCTGTACGTGGACAGCGACCACGCGTGGATCAACGCCGTACCGACGGCCGACTGGCTGACCCTGTATGACGTGATCGCCGACGCAGCGCCGGCCACGCCCGGGCACACCACCCTGCTCGGCATGCTCGAAGCGATCCGCACCCTGTCCTGCCGCATCTGCGCCCTGGGCCTGGAACCGCGCCTGATCCGCAGCCACGCCGACATCGAAAATTTCGATTCGCCTTTCCTGATGCAAAACATCGAGGTCAACGACTACCTCGACGGCTACGCCAACATGCTCGCCGGCGACAATGCCGCGCCGGAAGATGCGCGCCACCTGCTGGTGATGCTGGACCAGTGCGCAACCGTGGTCGACAAGGTGCGCAAGAACGCGGCAACCCAGGGCACCAGCATCGCGCTGACCTACCTGCTGGTGGCGCTGAGCCAGAGCATCGAGCGCCTGCGCAAGCTGCTGTTCCTGGTCGACATGGACATCGTGGCCGACAGCGCGCCACCGGCCGACCTGCGGCGCGCGGCCGGCATTGCGCTGGTGCAGGAACTGGTGGAAGCCCACAACAACAAGTACACCGTCCGCGACCTGTTTGCCGACAATATCGACCTGCTGGCCCGCAACGTCACCGAAAACGCCGGCCGCACCGGCGAACACTATATTGCCGATACGCGCGGCCAGCTGTTCGGCATGTTCCTGTCCTCGTCCGGGGCGGGCGTGGTCATCGGCTTCATGGCGCTGATCAAGATTCTCATGGGTACGCTGCGCACCGCGCCCCTGGTCGAAGCCTTCCTGTTCAGCGTGAACTATTCGGCCGGCTTCCTGATGATCCACATGCTGCACTTCACCATTGCCACCAAGCAGCCGGCGATGACGGCATCGCACATCGCCAGCGGCCTGTCGAGCCAGGATGGGCGCACCATCGACCTCGACAGCATGGCCGAACTCATCAACAAGGTCTTCCGCACCCAATGCGTGGCCGTGCTGGGCAACCTGGCCACGGTCTTGCCGACCGCCTACCTGATCGCCATGGGCTACGCTCACCTGACCGGGCAGCACCTGGTCGACAAGGCCAAGGCCATGCACTTGCTGCACGATATAGATCCCCTGCACAGCCCTGCCCTGTTCTACGCCGCCATTGCCGGCGTATGCCTGTTCGTGGCGGGCCTGATCTCCGGCTACTATGACAACAAGGCTCTGTACACGCAGATGGCGCAGCGCGTATCGCAACTGCGGCGCCTGCGCAGCCTGCTGGGCGACGCCAGGCTGGCGCGTCTGGCCCTGTATATCGAAAACAACCTGGGCGGGCTGATGGGCAATTTCTACTTCGGCATCCTGCTCGGCACCCTGGGTACCCTGGGCTACCTGCTGGGTTTGCCGCTCGACATCCGCCACGTCACCTTTTCGGCGGCCAACTTCGCCACCGCCTTCGTCGCGCTGGACCACGCCATCAGCTGGGAACTGGCAGCCACCTCGATCGTCGGCTTCCTGGCCATCGGCAGCGTCAACCTGACGGTCAGCTTTGCGCTGGCCCTGTGGGTGGCCTTGCGGGCACGCAAGGTGCACTTCAAGCAGGGATTGGAATTGTTCAAGACCATGGGACGGCGCATCGCGGCCGCCCCGATCGATTTTCTGATTGGCCCGAAAGACCTTTCTACAAGGGGAACATCATGAGCGCATTCCGTACAGCAGCCTGGTCCATCGTCATGGCCGCCACGCTCATCCTGCCTGCCTGTGCGTCGCTGCCAGAGGTCAATTCCAGCAGCGAAAAAGTGACCATGCGCGAGCAGCCGACGGTAGCAAGCGCCCAGGGCAGGCTGGCAAAACGCCAGGCAGCCGCACTGCTGGCGCGCCGCTGGGCCAAGGCCACGCCCGACATGAAGGCCCTGGCCGTGCTCGAGGAAGCGGCCACCGGCGTGCCCCTGATCGCCGGCAACAAGGTGACCTTGCTGTTCGACGGCCCGGCCACCATGCGCGAAATGATGGCTGCCGTCAGTGCAGCGAAAACCAGCATTAATCTGGAAACCTATATCTTCGACCAGGATGCGGTGGGCCTGCAATTTGCCGACTTGCTGATCCAGAAGCAGAAACAGGGCGTCACCGTCAATGTCATGTACGACAGCGTGGGCGCGATGGGAACGCCGGCGGAATTTTTTGGGCGCATGAAGGCGGCGGGCGTGACGGTGCTGGCGTTCAACCCGGTCAATCCGGCCAAGGCCAAGGGCAAGTGGGAACTGAACAACCGCGACCACCGCAAGCTGATGGTGGTCGATGGCAAGGTAGCGTTTACGGGCGGCATCAACATCAGCAGCACCTATGCCAACAGTTCCTTCTTCCGTTCCAAGCGCAAGAACACGGGCACGGATGACAAGTCCGTCGGCTGGCGCGACACCCATATCAAGATCGAAGGCCCGGCCGTGGCCGCGCTGCAATGGCATTTCATCGATGCCTGGGTCAACCAGGATGCCGGCGAATTGCCGGAGCGCGAATACTTCCCCGCGCTGGCGCCGCAGGGCGACAAGATCGTACGCGTGCTGGCCACCGAACCGGAGCGCGATTCGGAGATCTACAAATCCTTCATCCTGGCAATCCAGGAAGCCAAGACATCGGTGCATATCACCATGGCCTACTTCGTGCCGGACCGCCAGTTCATCGATGCGCTGCGCGATGCGGCCAAGCGCGGCGTGGACGTGAAACTGGTGCTGCCGGGCGTGACCGACCATGGCCTGGTGTTCCAGGCCGGCCGTTCCTTCTACGATCAACTGCTGGCCAGCGGAGTCAAGATCTACCAGCTGCAAGTGGCGGTGCTGCATGCCAAGACCGCGGTGATCGACGGCACCTGGTCGACGGTGGGTTCGGCCAATATCGACCGCCGCAGTTTCCTACACAACTACGAACTCAATGTGGTGGTGCTCGATGCGGGTTTCGGGCGCGACATGGAAAGCGCGTTCGCGGAAGACTTGCGCGATTCGAAAGAAGTCACGCGGGAAGAATGGCGCAAGCGTTCGGTCATTGACCGGATCAAGGAATTTGCCGCCAGGCTGACCGAGTACTGGATCTAATACGTCAGCTTCACAGCCCGGTGGCGTACAGCCCTTCGGTGTGCGCCGCCCACACATTTCCACTGCGCAGGAAGGGCTCGGTTTTCATCAATGAAAACTGCAGCCCGACTTCATCCCATCCGTAGCGGTCCACTTCCACCCGTGCATGTTCCACCCGCACGACGTTGAAGGAATTGACCTCGCCCCGCCCCCGCGTCGACGTTGCCGTGCCCGCTTGCACGACCAGCGCCGCGTACTCGGACATCTGGTAGCGCTCGGCGGTATTGCCCGCATGGCTGGTGTGCATGTGCCCGGACAGCAAAATATCCACCCCGCATTCGGCGAAGGCTTTCATGGCCATCGGCGCCCGGTCGACCAGGTCGTCCTCGTCCTTGGTCACGGGCAAATCGAAGGGATGGTGGGTAACGATGATGCGCGTGATGCCCGGCGCCAGCCCGGCCAGTTGCGCCTTGATCGTGGCGATCTGTTCCTTGTTGACGCGGCCATCCTTGAACGTGAGCGAGCGCGCCGTGTTCACGCCCAGCACCGCGATTTCGGCGTCGACGAACATGGGGTCGAGGTCGTCGGTAATGTAGCGCTTGTAGCGCGTCAGCGGCTGCAGGAAGCGCCGGAACACGTTGTACAGGGAAATATCGTGGTTGCCGGGCACGATGATCTGCGGCCCCGGCAAGGTGTCCAGCCAGGCTTTCGCCTCTTCGAACTGTTCGCTCTTGGCGCGCTGGGTCAGGTCTCCCGACACCACCACCACGTCGGGCGCGATTCTGTGGATCAGGTCGCGCAGGGGAGCCAGCAAGGTGGCGTCGACCTTGCCGAAATGAAGATCGGACAAATGAACCAGCGTGCGCATGTGTGCTCCTTTTTAATGTGGAACGATAACGCTCAATGCCCCCGGACGTATCCGGTAGCGCAGCGGCGTCGCCATCACGGTCACTTCGCCATCGGTCGCCACCCGGATCCGCTTGTGGCGGGTGGCGATTTCCATCGTATCGGCCAGCAGGACGTCGAAATCCTTTTCCTGCGCCAGCCGGCCCGACAGCGCGCGCCAGGCCAGCCGGATCAAGCCCAGGCGGCCGGGA
This sequence comes from Pseudomonadota bacterium, assembly GCA_040388805.1. Classification (GTDB taxonomy): domain Bacteria; phylum Pseudomonadota; class Gammaproteobacteria; order Burkholderiales; family Burkholderiaceae_D; genus Telluria_A. The sequence goes on along the minus strand of JAZKBE010000028.1, from coordinate 4,040 downwards.
CGCTGCGCCACATACAGGCTCAGCTTGCCGCCATCGAGGGCCGAACGCGCGCCGATGGAAAAGCCTTCCATCGTGTATTCATTGTTGCCGATGAAGACAAACGGCGTACGCCGCGCGATGTCGCCCTCGTCCAGCCGCAGGCGCAGGCTGAGGAAAGGGTAGCGCCGCAGCGCCCCAAACGTCGCCCACATGGCAGCCACCCACTTGCTGCGTCCCAGCCTTTGCTGCTGCTTCTCGCGGTCGCGCACGATGTCCGGATACAGGCCCAGGCTCGAATTGTTCAGGAAAATCTGCTCGTTCACTTCCCCCACATCGACCCGCTTGCGCCGCCCGTCCACCACATTGGCGATCGCCTCGTCGAGCGCCAGCGGAATGCCGGCGTCCTTGGCGAAATGGTTCAGCGTTCCCAGCGGTAGCACGCCAAATGCCGCGCCGCTGTCCACCACGACGGACGCCACGGCATTGATGGTGCCGTCGCCGCCGCCCGCCACCACGATCGTCATGCCGCTTTCGATGGCGGCCCTGGCGGCCGCGGTCATGGCGGCGCCGCTTTGCGCCAGCGTCACGCGCGCATCGACCCCGCGCGCGGCAAATTTGTGGCGCAGGTCGACCGCGAGCTCGTCGTCATGGCCGCTGCCGGCGCTGCCGTTAATGATGACTGCAATGGTGATCAGCTCATTCTCCAGTGTTTCGTCGGCGGCGCAAGGTGGACACCGCCGTAATGCAAATGGCGAGCCAGGCGCAGCCTTCGGTGAAACCGGCCAGCACGTCGCTCAGGTAGTGTACGCCCAGATAGACGCGGCTCAGGGCCACCAGCGCGATCATCGACGCGGCGGCCAGCACGGCCAGCATGCGCAGCGGCAGGCGCCTGGTGTGGCACACCGCCCACGCGGCCAGCATGCCGTAGAACACGGTCGCGCCCAGCGCATGGCCGCTCGGGAAGCTATACGTGGCCAGGCTCAGCAGGGGTTCGTCGAAATGCGGACGCGCCCTCTGGTAGATGTACTTTAGCAAAACATTCAACAGCATGCCGCCCGGTACCGCCAGCACCAGGGCCAGCAGCCAGTACCAGGCACGCCGGCGCGCCAGGTAGCAGGCGCACAGGCTGGCCATGGCCAGCAAGCCGATGCTGTTGTGCCAGTGCGTGAGGAACAGGAATAGCGGCGTCCAGCTGCTGTTCTTGTAGGAATGGAAGTGGCTGGCCAGCGCCAGGTCGAGCGCGGCGATGGGGGCCCCGCTGAAGACGTCGCCCGCAATCCGCCCGAAGATCCAGGCGGCCGCGGCCAGCACGGCCAGCCCCAGCGTCAGGTGCAGTCCGAAGACCTCGGTGGGGCTAAAGCGTGCGGCGAGATGGCGGTAGAGGCGGGGGAAGCGCTTGTGCATCCCGCATTCTAAAGCGGATCAGGCCAGGGTATCGACCAGGTTCAGCAGTTCCACGTGGTTGAGCGGCTTGTTGATGAAGGCGGTGGCGCCCTGGCGCAAGGCCCAGATGCGGTCCGAATCCATGTCCTTGCTGGTGAGCAGGATCACCGGGATGTGCCAGGTGGTTTCGTCATTGGTGATGGCGCGCGTGGCCTGGAAACCGTTCAGGCCGGGCATGACGATGTCCATGATGATGAGGTCGGGCAATTCGCTCTTGGCCATCTTGATGGCTTCTTCACCGTCGCACGCCAGGATGACCTGGTGCCCTTCCTTGGACAGCAGCGCGCCAACGATCATGCGCTGGGTTGCGGAATCGTCGACCACGAGGATTTTTTGGCTGGCCATGGCGATGCTTTCAAGTGGGGGTTGCGGGCTTGGCGGAGGCGGTGTCCGGCTTTTCACCGGGCAGGTAGCGCCAGTAGAAGGCGTGCAGCTGGACACCGAATTCGTGCTTGAGCTCCTTGCACACCATTTGCTCGGCCAGGTACAGCGCCTTCAGGTTGGTGGTGCGGCCCAGCGTGGCGTACACGCGCAGGGTCTTGGTGAGCGAGGAATTGTGCAGCTCCATGTCGCTGACCTCGATTTCCATGCCGCGCAGCTTCTTTTTGATATAGCGCGACACGTCTTTCCGGACCGTATTGAAGAGTTCAGGACTGAGCGCCTTGGGCAGGGCCATGATGTCGCCTCGAAATGGGAAAGATCAGTAGTTACCAATGATCAACCCCGTCCAGATACGGGCCATGACAAAGATCAAATGCGCTGGAGTCAGGCGCCAATTTGCCCATCCGGCCCCGGGAACATGGCAAAAACGCCACAGAAAAAATATTTACTGTTTATTCGTACAGTAACTGTGGATTCATACAGTAGTTGTGGTATTCTGGAATCTCTCGACAACGCAGTACTCTTCAAAGGAAGTGTCATGACCACATTGAACAGCAATTTCGGCATGCAATACGCTCCAACCCCTTTCCTCATGCGCCTCGGCCGCCGGGAAGTGCTGGTCACGCGTGACTTCCGCAAGCGCTTCTACCCGGTCAACCCCATCATGGAATGCGATACCGGCGTTGAGCCAGGTCATATCGAAGTGCTGCTCATGCGCCGCTGGCTGCTCATCCTGTCGAAGGCGCACTAAAAAGCGCATATGCAAACCTGATTAAATTCGTGTTCTTTCTTGCGTTCGGAACTTATGATTTTCCTGCCCGAACCTGAAAAGAAAGAGCCATCATGCTGTTCAAGAAAATTAGTCAGTCGCTGTTCGCAGTAGCCTTGCTGGCATCCCAGTCGGTGAGCGCTGCAGACATTACCCTGCTCAACGTGTCCTACGATCCGACCCGCGAGCTGTACCAGGATTTCAACACGGCCTTCGCCAGGCAGTGGAAAGCCAGGACCGGCGACAACGTCACGGTCAAGCAATCCCACGGCGGCTCCGGCAAGCAGGCGCGCACCGTGATCGACGGGCTCGAAGCCGACGTCGTCACGCTCGCCCTGGCCTACGATATCGACGCCATCGGCGAACGCGGCCTGCTCGCACCAAGCTGGCAGAAGCGCTTGAAGCACAACAGCTCGCCGTACACCTCGACCATCGTGTTCCTGGTCCGCAAGGGCAATCCGAAAGGCATCAAGGATTGGGGCGACCTGGTCAAGCCGGGCATTTCCGTGATCACGCCGAATCCGAAAACGTCGGGCGGCGCACGCTGGAACCACCTGGCAGCCTGGGGCTACGCCATCCGCCAGCCGGGCGGCACGGAAGCGACGGCCACCGCCTTCATCAACAAACTGTACAAAAACGTGCCGGTGCTCGACTCCGGCGCGCGCGGCGCCACCACCACCTTCGTTGAACGCGGCATCGGCGACGTTTTGCTGGCGTGGGAAAACGAAGCCCTGCTGGCCATCAGGGAACTGGGCCCGGACAAGGTGGAAATCGTGGCGCCCTCGGTGAGCATCCTGGCCGAGCCGCCAGTGGCCCTGGTGGACAAGGTGGCCGACAAGCGCGGCACCCGCAAAGTGGCCGAAGCCTATCTGCAGTACCTGTACAGCGAAGAAGGCCAGGAAATCGCGGCGAAAAACTACTACCGTCCGATCGACGAAAAAATCGCCAGGAAGTTTGCGGCGCAGTATCCGAAGGTGAAGCTGTTCACCATCGACGAAGTGGCAGGCGGCTGGACCAAGGCGCAGAAGACCCACTTTGCCGATGGCGGCGTGTTTGACCAGGTCTACCTGAAGAAGTAAAGGCTGTACGCTATGATCTGACGGACAAGGACTACGTCACCGGCGCCGGCAGGTACATCGGTTCGGGCGCCGTCACTTTGCAACCGGGGTTTGAACAGTTTCTCATGAACTTATTCATCCTTTAGCGGTCTTATCTACAATTAACATTTTTCTCAATTGGTACGGTAGCACAGCTTAGCGGCGTGCGTCAGGCGGTCGAGGAATCCCAATGCTAGTTGGCCACAAGATCAGGCTTGCTGCTATCGGAAAAGTGAACAAATGTGACCACTCTTCACTTCCTGCCCCGAACCGTCCTGCTGACCGTATTCGTCTCTGACAGGCGTGACTTTCCCGACTGCATGTGGCTTCTTGCCAGATGCAGTGCCGGACGTTGCCGTCCGACTCGCCAC
>JAZKBE010000027.1:0-127966 GCA_040388805.1 Pseudomonadota bacterium | reverse complement strand
GGCGGCCTGTCCCTGGTCCGGGACGGGGGCGGCCGGCGTGGCGGCGTGGGCCAGGCGTACTTTGATGGCGGCCACCGCCGCCGCCGGCCGCGTGTCGTGGCGGGCGATCAGGGCGATGGCGCCGGCGTGGACCAGCGCCGACAACGCCACCAGGAAAGGCAGACGCAGGGAGGATCGCGAGTCGGGGCGGAGCATCGCGCTAGTGTAGCCGGTTCTGGCGCGCGGCGGCAGGGCGGCTATGCTTTCTGCAACGCCTCCGCATGCCAGCAGGCGCGCCGCTGGCGCAGCAGTTCGGTCAGCTCGGGCACCGGCATCGGGCGCGCGAAATAGAAACCCTGCATGATGTCGCAGCCTGTCTGCTGCAGGAACGCGAGCTGTTCGGCCGTTTCCACGCCCTCGGCCACCACGGTCAGGTCCAGGCTGTGCGCCATCGCGATGATGGCCGTGGCGATCGCCTCGCCGTCGCCCGGCACGTCGTGCACGAAGCTGCGGTCGATCTTGAGCTGGTCGATGGGGAAGCGCTTCAGGTAGGACATGGACGAATAGCCGGTGCCGAAATCGTCGATCGACAGGTGGATGCCGGCGCCCTGGAAACGGTGCAGCAGGTCGATATTGGCGTTCACGTTCTCCATCAGCACGCCCTCGGTGATTTCCAGTTCCAGCAGGCGCGCGGGCAGGCCGGTTTCGGCCAGGATGGCCTCGATATCGTCCATCAGGCCGCTGTCGCGGGTCTGGCGCGCCGACATGTTGACCGCCACGTGTTCGATCGTGTCGAGCAGCCCCTGGTCGCGCCACACGGCCGCCTGGCGGCAGGCGCTTTGCAGCACCCAGCGCCCGAGCGCGACGATGATGCCGCTTTCTTCGGCCACCGGAATGAATTCGGCCGGGCTCACATGCCCCAGTTCGTGGCAATGCCAGCGCAGCAGGGCTTCCACCCCGACCACGCGCGCAGTGCGCAAGTCGATTTGCGGCTGGTAATGCAGCTGCAGCTCGTTGTTCTCGAGCGCGCGGCGCAGGTTGGCCTCGATCTTGAGGCGCTTCTGGGCCCTTTCCTCCATCGCCATCTGGAACACCTCGAAGCCGTTCTTGCCGCGGTTCTTGGCGTGGTACATGGCCGTGTCGGCGCTGCGCGTGAGGGTGCGCGCGTCGCGTGCGTCGCGCGGATAGACCGAGACGCCGATACTGGCGCTGATGTACAGCTGGTGCCCGTGCACCGCGAACGGGCTGGCCAGGGCCGCCAGGATCTTGCGCGCCACGCTGTCGAGCTCCTGGGTGTCGTCGCCCGGTTCGACGATGATGACGAATTCGTCGCCGCCGATGCGGCAGATGATGTCGTTGCTGCGCAGGGTCTGCAGCAGGCGGTCGGCGACCAGCTTGAGCAGGGCGTCGCCGGCATCGTGGCCCAGGGTGTCGTTGACGACCTTGAAGTTGTCCAGGTCCAGCAGCAGCAGGCCGACCGCGGTTTCGGCGCGGTCGGCCTTTTCGAGGGCGAAGCCGAGCCGCTCGTTGAATTCGTGGCGATTCGGCAGGGCGGTCACGGCGTCGACGTGGGCCAGGAAATGCAGGTGGGCTTCGGCGCGCCGTACCGCGCGCCGCATGGACGACACCAGGGCATACGCCAGCGCCAGCGAACACAGGGCCACGGCCAGGGTCAGGCCGGCGTAGGCGGCCAGGCGCGAGAGCAACTGGTCGAGCGTGGCGCGGATCCGCACGAAGCCGATTTGCTGGCCATTCGCGTGGACCGCCTCCACCACGTCGACATGGTCGACGCCGTAGTCGTAGCCGGCCCCCACCAGCGCCGGCGAGGGCGGCGCCAGCTGCGGCTCGGTGTTGCGCTGGTAGCTGGCCAGGGTATTGCCGGCCGCGTCGAAGATGCTGGCCGCCGTCACGCTGGGCGAGACGGCCAGTCCGGCCAGGGTTTCCTCGCCGGCCTTGGCATCGCGGAACATCAGCGCCGCGCTGCTGTTGTTGCCGATGATCTGGACCTGCACCCGCAGGTCGTCGGCCAGCGCGCCGCGCAGGGCCAGGAACTGCACCACGATCAGGGCGATGCTGGCCACGCACAGGGCCGCCGCCGCCGTCAGGATATTCGTCAGGGCCATCTTCTTGCCCAGCAGGCGGGGACTCTTGGTGCTCATTGGACGCTCCTGGCAAGGCGCAGCAGCTTCGAACTGAGGTTCAGGCGCGCGCTGCGCGCGGCCGCCATGTCGACCACGAAGGCGATCCGGCGCTCGTCGACCGACAGGCCGATCACGGCGCCGTCGGCGCTGATGCTGCGGTCGTCCGAGACCGTGAGCACATGGGCGCCGGCCAGCTCGCGCTTGAGCTGGGCCCAGCGCTCGCGGTCGTTCTTGTCGAGCACCAGCACGTGGCAGCCGCGCACCGGCGTGACCGTATTGCGCACCGCGATGCGGTGGCCGTTGACCACCTTGTCATTGAGCTGGCTGAGCGCATGGAACAGGGGATTGGCGGCGCTGGCGCACAGGCTGATGGGCGCGCCCCCGGCCAGAACTTCCTGCGGCCACTCGGTGAACACGGCGAAGTTGAATACGTAGGCCGCCTTCATGTCGTTTTCCTGCACCGGCTGGGCGGCGCCGGGCGCGCACAGCGCCCCCAGCAGCGCCGCCAGCGCGCCAAGGCGGCGGGCGCGCTCAGAACGCATGGCTGATCCTGGCCAGCAGGCGCCGGCCATCCTGGGCGATCGACGCTTGCCGGTGTTCGGCGGCGCCGGGGTCGGCATAGCGGCGGCCGAACAGGTTGTAGATGCCGAGCGATGCTTCGGTATTGGGGAACAGGCGCGCATGGACGATGTTGGCGTTCGCCAGCACATAGCCGGGCGTGGTGCCGGCCAGACCCTGGCGCGCGCCCACGTACTGCACTTCCAGTGCCCCGCGGCAGCTGCCCGCGCCCAGCGGCGCCGCCAGGTTCAGCTTGGCCAGGTGGGCCGGCGCGTTGACCAGCTGGCCGTCGCCAGTCCGGCTGTAGCTGTAGCTGGCGCGCATTGACGCGCCGCGCTGCCAGCGCCGTTCGTATTCGAGCTCGATGCCGCTTGCGTGCACCCGCGCGGCATTCTCGAAGCGCGTTTCCGGTATCCCGGCGTAGGCGCGCTGGGTGATCAGGCCATCGACGACATTGCGGAACGCGGTGGCCGTCAGGCGGGTATTCTCGCCCGGGCGGTGGACCAGCGCCAGTTCGGCCGAGTCGATGGTTTCGCGGGCCAGGCCGGGATTGGGCAGCTGGCCGCCTTCGCCGGCGAAGTGGTAGAAGCGCTCGAATGCGTTCGGCGCGCGGAAAGCGGTGCCGTAAATGGCCTTGAAGGTCGTGTCGGCCGTGAGCGCGTGGATCAGGGCCGCGCGCGGACTGACGATCCCGGGCAGGCCGCTGTTGCGGTCATAGCGCAGGCCCAGGTTCAGGCGCGTGGCCGCGCCCACGGTCAGCTCGTCCTGCACATACAGGCCGACGCGGCGCGCCTGGCGCCGGTCGTCCAGGTTGTACGCGCCGGGATCGTCGAAGTTGCGCTGTTCGAGGCGCGCGTCGCGCTGGTAGTCGAGCCCCGCGAGCAGGGTGTGGCCTGCCAGGCGCGTGCTGATCACCGACAGTTCGGCGCCCCACCAGCGCGCATGGCTGGCATCGCGATTGACGGACAGGCCATCGCTGTCCGGGTAATCGCCCAGGAAATTGTAGAGGCCCGAAAACATGCGCGCGCTCAGTTGTTCCTTGTCGCCGGCGCTGCCGCGCCAGAGGGCATTGACCAGGGTTGCGCGGTCGACGGTGCGCGAGCGCGGATCGTTGAAGCGCTGCGCATACGCGCCGGTCGGCACGCCCTTGGTGCGGCTGGCATGCATCAGGGTGACGCTGAGCGGGCCGTCGGCGATGGAGGCCAGCAGGCGCTGACCGCGTTCGTAGTCGATGCCGCTGGCCACGCCATGGTGCTGGTCCGGGGTATCGTATTCGGGATAGTACAGGTCTTCGCCGGCGCTGCGACGGCTGCTGGCGGCGAGCAGCAATTCGGTACCGCCCGCGCCGCGCCAGCCGGCGCGCACACTGGCCTTGCGCGCGCCGCCGCTGCCCGCTTCGAGCAGCACGCGCCGGCCCGCCAGGTCGCCCCCCTGGCGGGTGATCACATTGATGACACCGAAAAAGGCATTCGAGCCGTAGATCGAGGAACCGGGGCCGGGCACGAACTCGATCCGCTCGATCAGGTCGAGGTCGAGCGGGAATTCGCCGCCAAGCGGCGCCTGGTCGTAGAGGCTGTCGTTGACGCGGTTGCCGTCCACCAGCAGCAGGAAGCGGGTGTTGAAGTCGCCGGGCCGCAGGAAACCGCGTTCGCCCAGGTAGCTGTAGTTGCGGTCGTTGCTGACGTACAGGCCGCGCACGCTGCGCGCCACCTCGGCCAGGGTGCGCCAGCCGTAGTCGCGGATCTCGGCCGCGCTGATGACGGTGACCATCGCCGGCGCCTGGTTCGCTTGCTGGACAAATTTCGAGGCGCTATAGACTTCCATGGTCAGCAACTGCTCGAAGGGGACGGCGGTCAGGTCCTGGGGCGCGGCCAGGGCGGGCGCCGCAAGCGTCCCCACCGCAAGTGCAAGCACGTGTGCGCGAAGAAAGTCGGACGGGCCAATCCTGGACGAGGCGGTCATGTTCCTGCCGTGACGGAGAGACAGCGGGACGAATAGTGACTTGCATCAAGATATTGACACTATGCGCCAAGCTTGTATAGCGCCATCAACGATTTTGCCTCAAATGCAGCACATCTTGTCAGAATGCATACTTTCAGGCGGGCTGGCGGCCCAGGTACCAGGCATCGATGGTGCTGGCGATCCAGCACACGATCATCACCAGAGCAGCCACCGAGACCAGGGGGGATACTTGCTGGCCCTGCTGCTCCAGGCGCATGGCGATGGTCAGGGGATCGGGGACCATGCGGCCGCTGCGCAGTTCGGCCAGGATGAGCTGGCTGAGGTCCCAGGCGGTGTACAGGAAGTGGGTGGCGGCCGCGGCCGCCGGCAGCATGAACAGCAGGCCGCGCCAGCGCAAGCCGAGGTAGAGCTGGCCGGCACCGGGAAACACCAGGCCCGACAGGAGGGCCGCTTTCATGGAACGGTTCATTGCATGCTTCCTTGGTTGGGCCTTGATCCAGAACAAACCCGACAATCCCGGTCGGCGTACATTAATCCGTGCACGCCGGAAACATTTCCAGGCGGCAGAACGTGAACGAAGCATCATACCTGTGCGCAGCGCTGCGCGCGAGTGTGGCGCACACGGGAGAGAGCGATGGCGACAGGCGGAACCCCAGGCATGCTGGCGCGGCTGCGCATCGGCCCCAAGTTGCTGCTGGCGCCGGGGCTGGTGTTGATCCTGCTGATCATTTCATCCTGCGGCGCCTACTATGCCATGGTGCGCCAGAACCAGTCGCTCGAGAGCATCGTCCAGGAGCGGGCGGCGCGCATCAAGGACGCCACCGACCTGGTGGCCGACGCCCAGAGCGCGCACGCGCGCATGTACCAGCTGCTGACCTGGATCAGCGGCAGCTTTTCGGCGGCGCGCATCGAGGCGCTGCTGGCCGACCTGCACCAGCGCCACAGCGCCATCGACCGCCGCTTCGCCAGCCTGACCCGCAATACGGCCCCGGGCAGCGCCGAGAGGCGCTTCCTGGAACAGTCCGAGGTCGCGCACGCGGTCTACGTGAAGGCCATCCTGGACGTGATCGAACTGGCGCAGGTGGACCAGTCGATCGGCGCCAACGCCATGATCAAGGCCGAGCGCGCGTTCGACATGGTGGCCCTGCGGCTGCAGGAACTGTCGCACCTGGAGCAGGAACTGGCGCAGCGCGCCGCGCAGCGGGCGGCCGACGATTTCAGCCTGATCTCGACCCTGATGCCGGTGCTGGTGGCGCTCTCGATCATCCTGTCGCTGGCCATCACGATGGCGGTGCGGCGCGCGCTGCTGGCCGAAGTGCAGGAAATCGGCGAGGCCGCGCTGGACCTGGCCAGCGGCAACCTGACGGTGCGCCGGCGCGTGTACGGCTACGACGAGATTTCCGAAACGTCGCGCGCGCTCGACACCAGCATCCGCAACCTGAACGTCACGCTCAAGAACATCCTCGATTCGGCCCAGTCGATCGACACGGCCTCGCGCGAGATCGCGCTGGGCAATGCCGACCTGTCGGTGCGCACCGAGCGGCAGGCCAGTTCGCTGGAGCAGACCTCGGCCACGATGGAGGAGCTGACGGCCACCGTGAGCCAGACGGCCGACAGCGCGCAGGCGGCCAACCTGCTGGCGGCCAATGCCACGAGCATCGCGCAGCAGGGCGGGGGCGTGGTGGAGCGGCTGGTGCTGACCATGGCGTCGATCCGGGGCAGTTCGCGCAAGGTGGCCGAGATCGTGGGGGTGATCGACGATATCGCCTGCCAGGTCAATGTGCTGGCCCTGAATGCGGCGGTGGAAGCGGCGCGCGCCGGCGAGAACGGGATCGGCTTCGCGGTGGTGGCCAGCGAAGTGCGGGTGCTGGCCCAGCGTTCGGCCACGGCGGCGCGCGAGATCAAGGAACTGATCGCCCATTCGGTGGCGGAAATCGACGGCGGCAGCGCGGCGGCGGAAGCGGCAGGGCACAGCATGGCGCACGTGGTCAGTTCGGTGCGGCAGGTGGGCGACATGATCGACGCCATCAGCAGCGCCAGCGCGGAGCAGGCCAGCGGCATCGTGGACGTCAACCATGCGATCGTGCAGATGGACCAGATGACGCAGCAGAATTCGGCGCTGGTGGAGCAGGCGGCAGCGGCGGCGGAGAGCTTGCAGGACCAGGCGCTGAACCTGTCGAAGGCGGTGGCCAGCTTCAAGCTCGACGAAAACGTGCAGGCAGCGCCTCCGCAGGTGAAAGGGGCCAGGCCGCGATTGCGGCTGGCGTCGTCAAAGGATCCGGAATGACAATAAAAAAGCCGCCATGGCCGCGGGTGCGGGCATGGCGGCTTTTTTTGTCGGTCAGGATTATTCGTAGTCGCTGATCGGGGCGCAGCCGCAGAACAGGTTACGGTCGCCATAGACGTTGTCGGCGCGGCCGACCGGCGGCCAGTACTTCTGCTTGCGCAGCGACGCTACCGGGAAGGCAGCCACTTCGCGGCTGTACTTGTGCTCCCACACGTCGGCGGTCACTACTTCGGCCGTGTGCGGCGCACCCTTCAAGGGATTGTCCATCTTGTCGTACTCGCCGCGCTCGACCTTGACGATCTCGGCGTGGATGGCAATCATGGCGTCGATGAAACGGTCGATCTCGACCTTCGATTCGCTCTCGGTCGGCTCGATCATCAGCGTGCCCGGTACCGGGAAGCTCATGGTCGGGGCGTGGAAGCCGAAGTCCATCAGGCGCTTGGCCACGTCTTCATTGCTGATGCCGGTGGCGTCGGTGATCGGGCGCAGGTCCAGGATGCATTCGTGCGCGACCAGGCCGTCATGGCCCGTGTACAGCACCGGGTAGTGCGGCGCCAGGCGGCGCGCGATGTAGTTGGCCGCCAGGATCGCGGTTTCGGTCGCCGCCGTCAGGCCTTCGCCGCCCATCATGGCGATGTACATCCACGAGATCGGCAGGATGCTGGCCGAGCCGTACGGCGCCGCGCTGACCGCGCCGATGCCCGCTTCGTCGCGCAGGTAGCCGGTCGAACGCTGGTTCGGCAGAAACTTGGCAAGGTGGGCGCCAACGCCGATCGGGCCCACGCCCGGTCCGCCGCCGCCGTGCGGAATGCAGAAGGTCTTGTGCAGGTTCAGGTGGCTGACGTCGCCGCCGAAACTGCCTGGCGCGGCCACGCCGACCAGCGCGTTCATGTTGGCGCCGTCGATGTAGACCTGGCCGCCGTGCGAATGGATGATCTCGCACAGTTCTGTGATGCCTTCCTCGAACACGCCGTGGGTGGACGGGTAGGTGACCATGACGCAGGCCAGGTTGGCGCTGTGCTGCTCGGCCTTCGCTTTCAGGTCCGCCAGGTCGACGTTGCCATTGCTGTCGCAGGCGGTGACGACCACCTTCATGCCGACCATATTGGCCGACGCCGGGTTGGTGCCGTGCGCCGACGACGGGATCAGGCAGATGTTGCGATGGCCTTCGCCGCGCGATTCATGGTAAGCCTGGATCACCAGCAGGCCGGCGTATTCGCCCTGCGAGCCGGCGTTGGGCTGCAGCGAGATCGCGGCGTAGCCGGTCAGCGCGCACAGCATGTCTTCGAGCTGGCCGATCATTTCGCGGTAGCCGACGGTTTGCGCGTCCGGTGCGAACGGGTGGATGTTCGAAAATTCAGGCCAGGTGACCGGGATCATTTCGCTCGTTGCATTCAGCTTCATGGTGCACGAGCCGAGCGGGATCATGGTGCGGTCCAGCGCCAGGTCCTTGTCTGCCAGCGAACGCAGGTAGCGCAGCATTTCGTGTTCCGCGTGGTAGCGGTTGAAAGTCGGGTGGGTCAGGAAAGCACTGGTGCGGCACAGGTTTTCCGGGAAGGCAGTCTGCGCCGACGCTTCGATGGCGTCGAAGTCGGGCGTGGCAGCGCCGCTCTGGGCGAAGATGGACCACAGCAGCGCGACGTCGTCGCGGGTGGTGGTTTCGTCGAGCGACACGCCCACGTGGCCGGCATCGACGCGGCGCAGGTTCACGCCTTTTTCCTGGGCCGTGGCGTGCAGCTGCTCGGCGCGGTCGGTCTTGATGGTCAGGGTGTCGAAGTAGCTGGTGTTGGCCAGTTCATAGCCCAGCTGGCCCAGTTTGGCGGCCAGCACATTGGTGTAGCGGTGCACGCGCTGGGCGATGCGTTCCAGGCCTTTCGGGCCGTGGTAGACGGCGTACATGGATGCCATGACGGCCAGCAGCACCTGCGCGGTGCAAATGTTGGACGTCGCTTTTTCGCGGCGGATGTGCTGTTCGCGCGTTTGCAGCGCCAGGCGATAGGCCTTGTTGCCCTGGGCGTCGATGGTGACGCCGACCAGGCGGCCGGCCATGCTGCGCTTGAATTCGTCGCGCGTTGCCAGGTAGCCGGCGTGCGGGCCGCCGAAACCGAGCGGCACGCCGAAGCGCTGGCTGTTACCGACGACGACGTCGGCACCCCATTCGCCCGGCGGCGTGAGCAGCGTCAGGGCCAGCAGGTCGGCCGCGGCCACCACCATGGCGCCTGCTGCATGCAGTTTTTCGACGGCGGCGCGGTAGTCGCGCACGTCGCCGTTCACGCCCGGATACTGCACCAGCACGCCGAAGCATGGCTCGGACAGGGTGGCGATGGCGTCGGCTGCGATGACGCGCACTTCAACGCCGATCGGCTCGGCGCGGGTGCGCACCACTTCCAGGGTTTGCGGCAGCACGTCGTCGGCCACGTAGAAAATGTTCGACGCCGACTTGCCCACGCGCTGGATCAGCGTCATGGCTTCGGCGGCGGCGGTGCCTTCGTCGAGCATCGACGAATTGGCGATGCCCATGCCGGTCAGGTCGGTGATCATTTGCTGGAAGTTCAGGATCGCTTCCAGGCGGCCTTGCGAAATCTCCGGCTGGTAAGGCGTGTAGGCCGTGTACCAGGATGGATTTTCAAAGATGTTGCGCAGGATGACGGTAGGCGTCAGGGTGTTGTAGTAACCCTGGCCGATGACCGACTTCATGACCTTGTTCTTGTTCGCGATGGCCTTCAGTGTCGTCAGCGCGGCTTGTTCCGGCATCGGATCGAAGAACTGGCCCAGTTCGAGCTTGCTCTTTTTGCGGATGTGCGGCGGGACGATGGCGTCGATCAGCGCCGCGCGCGATGCGTAGCCCAGGGTAGCCAGCATGGCTGCCTGTTCGGTGTCGGATGGGCCGATGTGGCGCGGAATGAAGGAGTCGCGTGCTTCGAGTTGGGTCAGGCTGGAGCGGGTCATGATCTGGGAGTCGAGAGGAGGAGAGGGGAGCTGCACAACATCGTTCCCGCACCGGCGGGAACGATGTGGAAGAAGATTATTCCGCGGTGGCTTTGCCGTAGGCGGCCGCGTCGAGCAGGCCGTTGATGGCATTGGCGTCGCTCGGCATGATCTTGAACAGCCAGGCCGAATAGGCGTCGGCATTGATCGAGTCCGGCGCGTCGGAAACGGCGGTATTGACGGCCACGACTTCGCCCGATACCGGCGCGTAGATGTCGCTGGCGGCCTTGACCGATTCGACCACGGCGGCGTCGTCGCCGGCGGTGTAGGCCTTGCCCACTTTCGGCAATTCGACGAACACGATGTCGCCCAGGGCATCCTGCGCGTATTCGGTGATGCCGACGGTAACGGTGCCGTCAGCTTCGGCGCGCACCCACTCGTGGGACTCGGTGTATTTCAGGTCGGCAGGGATGTTCATGGTTTATAGCTCCAGTGAGATGTTTGAATTTTGAAGGGCCGGGTCACGCAACGAGGATTTTACCGTTTCGCACGAAGGGAAGCTTGACGACCGTCGCGGCGAGCTTTTTGTCGCGGATTTCGACGTGCACGGTGTCGCCGATGGCCACGTCGTTCGGCACGCGCGCCAGTGCGATCGCCTGCTGCATGGTCGGGCTGAAGGTGCCGCTGGTGATTTCGCCAAAGGTCCCGGCCGCGCTGACCACTTTCTGGTGGGCGCGCAGGATGCCGCCTTTTTCGCGCAGGATCAGGCCCACGAAGCTGGCGTTGCGGCCCATGGCCACCAGCGCGGCCTTGCCGATGAAGTCGCGCTCGGAGGCCAGGTCGATGGTCCATGCCAGGCCGGCGTCGAGCGGATTGACCGTTTCGTCCATGTCCTGGCCGTACAGGTTCATGCCCGCTTCCAGGCGCAGCGTGTCGCGCGCACCCAGGCCGGCCGGCTTGACGCCGGCGGCGACCAGCGCGTTCCACAGGGCGTCGGCCTGCGACGCAGGGAAGGCCAGCTCGAAACCGTCTTCGCCGGTGTAGCCGGTACGCGCCACCATCACTTCGCCGAACGCGGTGTCCTTGACGATGACGGCGTTGAAGGGCTTGAGCGGCTCGGATGCGTCCTTGGTGGTCGGCAGCACTTCCCACACCTTGGCGCGGGCGTTCGGGCCCTGGACGGCGATCAGCGCCATCGGATCGGCGCCGTCGCGGCGCTGCGTGATGGTGACGCCGCTGGCGGTGGCCGTGTTTTGCGCAGAGATCCAGGCCACGTCCTTTTCGGCGGTGCCGGCGTTGACGACAAGGCGGAACCAGGATTCGCTGAAGTAGTAGACGATCAGGTCGTCGATGACGAAGCCCTGCGGATTGAGCATGCACGAATACAGTGCCTTGCCCGCGACCTGCAGCTTGTCGACGTTATTGGCCAGCAGGCCGCGCAGGAAAGGGCGCACATTGTCGCCTTCGAGGTCGACCACGCACATGTGCGAGACGTCGAACATGCCGACGTCGCTGCGCACGGCGTGGTGTTCTTCGATCTGCGAACCGTAGTTGACGGGCATGTCCCAACCGCCGAAATCGACCATTTTGGCGCCGGCGGCGCGGTGTGCGGAATTGAGCGGGGTGACTTGAAGCGTCATGGAATCCTCGAGGCAGGTGAAAAGGGAACGCCAAACAGACACGAATAGCCACCATGGCCGTCCACGTTTGAAATGCGCCCCTCTGTCCTTTGTACCTGAGAGATAGCGGATGGTGATCCGCCTGCCCCTTCGGTGGGCCGCCGGCAATGCCGCGGCCGCTCTCCAGAGTTTGACCGACCGCGCTGTGCGCTGCCGACCCCTGACCGGTCCTTTTGCCTGAGAGTTTTTGGGTGATGCCCCTTCGGCGGCAGCGCGTGGCTACCCTCTCCCGATCAAGAGTGCAGAGGATATGCCAGCAGGGCATTTATGTCAACCTCGGGGTGCGCACGAATGGGGTTGTGGCGACGCCTTCCACGGGCACAATTTGCTAGAATGAAGCTTCTACTTTGCCGAGAGAACAGCCATGAGCGAAGACCTGGAAAAGCAAGACACCGATGCCTGGTTCACCCTGTCGGGCGACGTCAACAGCGACATGGTGCACCGCGTGTTCGAAGCCGTCTCCGGCATGACCGACAACGGCGTGGAGACGGCGCATATCCTGCTGCAGTCGAACGGCGGCTATGTCAGCGACGGCCTGTGCCTGTACAACTTCCTGGCCAATGCCCCGGTCAAGTTCGTCATGTACAACGGCGGCGCGGTGGCATCGATCGCCGTCATCCTGTACCTGGCCGGCGCGCGCCGCTACGCCAGCGAAACGGCGCGCTTCATGGTGCACAAGTCGCACGCCACGGCCTCGCCCGGGGCGCGGCCCGACGCGCTCAACATCATCGTCGAAGGCTTGCGGGCGGACGACGCGCGCACCGAATCGATTCTGCGCAAGCATATCGAACTCACGCCCGAACAGTGGGCCATTCACCAGTATTCCGACCTGCACCTGACCTCGCGCGACGCCAGGACGGCGCGCATGATCACCGACGTGGCCGATTTCGCCCCGCCGCGTGGCGTACACATGCGCAACATCTGATCCGCCCGCATACCTCCCGCGGGGACTGTCCCAGGTTTTCAGGAAATGTTTCCTCGGCCTTGGGGATAGACCCGGTTTTTCAGGAATTTTTTCCGAAAGCACCGGGAAGGCAAGTTTCGTTGTACCGTACGCCTTTCTCTCCATAAATTGCTCTCAGACACGAGTCTGTCTATCCCTATGCGCAAATCCCTACCCGCGGCCGATCCCGACGCCTACGTTGCCGCGCTCGGCGGCTGGCAGCAGAAATATGTTGCCGCGCTGCGCGAGGCGGTGCTGGGCGCGGCAGTATTCGAGGAAGTCATCAAGTGGGGCCACCTGGTGTACTACGCACACGGTCCGGTCCTGCTCATCCGCGCCGAAGACGAGCGGGTGCTGTTCGGCTTCTGGCGCGGCCAGCGCTTGCGAGGCATTGAACCGCGCCTGAAACCCGGCGGAAAATACGAGATGGCGACCCTTGTGCTACAAGACGGCACGCCATTGGAACGCGAGATGGCGATCCGGCTGGCCGCCGAAGCCGCGCGGCTGAACCTTAGCCTGGGCAATCCAACGACATTACCAAACCCGGGACCCGCACATGCAGGAAACTGAGATTGAATACGCAGGATTCTGGATCCGCCTGCTCGCCACCGTGATCGACAGCCTTCTGAACGCGACCGTCACGCTGCCGCTGATGTACGCCATCTACGGACCGCGCTATTTCGATGGCGAGTCCTTAATCGCCGGCCCTGCGGAAGTGGTGATTTGCTATATTATTCCGCCGATCGTCGTCATGACAATGTGGGTTCGCTTCCAGGCAACTCCAGGAAAAATGTTGTTATCGCTGCGCGTGGTCGATGCCGTCACCGGCAACTCGCTCGGCGTCGTGCGTGCCATCGTGCGCTACCTCGGCTTATTTGTGTCCGCCTTATTTCTGTTCCTGGGCTTCATCTGGATCGGGTTCGACCGGCGCAAGCAAGGCTGGCACGACAAGATGGGCGGCTCGGTCGTGGTGGTCAGGAAAAAGTAGGGTAGTACCAGCAAGGGAGACCCTGGTGCTGGCCGAGCGGTCGTCATCGAACAGGTGGGCGAATCTGCTTTTTGATTATTTAGAAATTAACACTTAGTCCCTTGCGTCATCTATAATGTTGGTCACTAATTCCAGCGTTGGCATCGCGGATCGCTGAAGATTTTTCTTGAGGAGATCGTTGCCTGCCCCATTTGTCCCTCCAAGTCGACTTCATTCCCCGTGCGGCGCCGGAATTGCCTGCAATGACAGACTTCGTGAGGAAAAAATGGCCGTTAGCGTAACAAACTTGTATCGAATGGGGGCGCTCGTCGTGATGGCGCTTGTGGGTGCCTGTGGCGGTGGCGGGTCAGACGCGCTCGTACTGGTGCCTGGAAATCAGTCTCCGGTCATACACAACACCATTACCGGCCAGTATGTCCCGCGCTTCGCGATCAGCGGAACGGCCAATGTCGACGCGGATAGTCTCCAAGAAAGAACATTCTTCGGACGGGTGGACGATGCGAATGGCTTGTTTGGCGTTGAAGCGGATATCGCCTTTACGCGTTCCAGTACGGGAGGGGTGAGTTTCCAGATTTATCCCCGCCGCAACGTGCTAGCAAAAGCGGGAAATTTCAAGGGCAGTATGCGTATTTCCGTGTGCCCTGACGCCGCGTGTGCGAAGCAGTACGGCGGAAGTCCGTTCAGCGTTCCCTACGACATCACCGTTCAGGACGGCATCACGCTGAGTCGGACCGACATCAACGTGTCGGTTCCGTTTGGTACCGTGCCTCCTCCGGAATTGGTGAACGTCGACTGGTCCAGCTTTTCCGCTGGCTGGACTGCGACGGAGACGACGTTCTACGACCCTTATGCGACGCCGCCGTCGGTAGGGATCGCTCCCTATTCGGGCCGGCCAGTATCGGATCATGTGCTCCAGGTTCGCATGGGCGCCGGACGACCAGGCATCTACCGGTCCACGTTTCGGGTGGAATCCCGCGCTGCCATGCCCGATTTGCGGACGCTCACTTCTGAAAAAGTGATTTCACTCACCTACACGGTGGAACCGAATCCCGCATTGGATCAGGTGTTCTACCCGGCGCGGCATGACATTACAGTTAACCGTTCAACGAATTCGCACGTCTTCACGTACTCTTCGATATTGAATACAGGAACAACGGAAGACTGGAGCATGAAAAAAACGGAGTATTTGACAGGAGCCGGTACAAGCGGGCCTTATAAGAGCTGGTGGTCTATCATCCCCTACGGCTCGGTGCATACGTGCGTGAACGATGCGACCCCCGCCAATTGTCTGACGCCGGGTGTGTATACCGCGCAGGTGCGACACTACCTGAAGACCCCTGCCGGTGCGCGCGAAGTCCTGTTCCCGATTCGGTTGACGGTGGAGCCTTAAGCGAGCCGGTGTAAAAATAGCCTGTCAACGGCCGGGCCGCTGACAGGCTTTTTCGCATACAAGCAATTAGGGCTTGTTGCTGCTCTTGCTGCCCGATGAAGATCCCTGCGACCCCGATTGCTTGCTGCCCGAGCCCTGGTCCGACTGGCGCGAGACGTCGTCATTCTTGTGGCTTTGACGGCCAGCCTCGACATGCTGCTCGTGGGTGCCGCCCTGGGTGCTGCCGCCAGAACGCGAACCGCTGCCCTGGTTGCCGGACTGCTTGTTGGCGTTCTCGTTCTGCTTGCCGCCCTGATTTCCTTTTTGATTCGAGTTCATGTTCATTCCTTTGTGAAGTTTGAAAATGTCGTGCTCGCCGAAGGCTGATCGGGAAATGTTTCTCGTCAGCGTTTCGGAGACACAATGATGCGAGCCACACCGCTCGTTCGGTATCGGAACATCGCTCAAACCAGTGTAGGAGAAACCCCTACAGAAATGAAATTAAAGTCGCCAGATTAAAACTCTTCCCAATCGACCGGCTTGGCGGCCGTGCCGCCCGTGCGGACGGCAACCGCGCGCACTGGGGCGATTTTGGCGCGCGCCTTTGCATCGGCGCGCGGCTTGGTGAGCTTGTTGGGATTGTTGGCCACCAGGTGGATCTGCGCGGCCGGCTTCGCATGGTCCGGTCCCAGCGAAAAGGCGCCCAGCAGGCGCGACAGGCTGCCGGCCTGGTCGCGCATCGCCGCGGCCGCCGCCGCCGACGATTCCACCAGCGCCGCATTGTGCTGGGTGGCCTGGTCCATGGCCACGATGGCCTTGTTGACCTGTTCGATGCCCACCGTCTGCTCGGCGCTGGCATTGGCAATTTCGCCGATGATGTCGGTGACCCGCTTCACGCTGGTGACCACCTCATGCATGGTCTTGCCGGCCTTGTCGGCCAGCAAGGTGCCGGCGCTGACTTTTTCCACGGAATCGTCGATCAGGACCTTGATTTCCTTGGCCGCCGCCGCCGAGCGCCGGGCCAGGCTGCGCACTTCGGCCGCCACGACCGCGAAACCGCGCCCCTGTTCGCCGGCCCGGGCCGCTTCGACCGCGGCGTTCAGCGCCAGGATATTGGTCTGGAAGGCAATGCCGTCGATGACGCCGATGATTTCCGCGATGCGGGTCGAGGAATCATTGATCGACGCCATGGTGCCCACCACCTCGGCCACCACTTCGCCTCCTTTTACCGCCACTTCCGAGGCCGACACCGCCAGCTTGCTGGCCTGGTGCGCATGGTCGGCATTCTGCTTGACGGTGGCGGTGAGCTGTTCCATGGAAGTGGCCGTCTCTTCCAGCGAGGCGGCCTGTTCTTCGGTGCGGGCCGACAAGTCCATGCTGCCGCTGGCGATGTCGGCGGCCCCGCTGGCGATGCTTTCGGTACCGCCGCGCACCTTGACGATGATGTTGACCAGGCGGTCGTTCATGTCCTGCATGGTACGCAGCAGCAGGCCGCCGTCGCCGCCGCGGGTGGAAAGGTCGCCTTCGGCCACGCGCCTGGCCATGGCCACGGCCAGGTCGACCGGACGCGCCACTTCGGCCTTGATCCACAGGGCCAGCAGCACGGCCACGCCAAGGATGGCGCTGATCGAGATGCCCACCCAGATCCTGGCCAGGGCGTAATTGGCTTGCATGTCGGCCGCGCTCTGGCTCAATTTTTTCCCGGGATTGACCGATAACTCATGCATTTGGGATAGTTGGCCCAGCATCCACAGCACCAGCAATGTTGTCAGACTCGTCAATACGCCAAACACAGCGTATAGTTTCAGGTTGGTATCGAGTTGGCGTATGGATCTCATGACGGTTCCTTTGCAGAAGTCAGGCGGGCGCGATCGGGGAGGGCGTTCTGTTATGTTAGGGAGACGCTTCTGCCCATCCTTGCGCCGTATCAAGAGTAAAGATGGCCTGTTGCTAAGAACTAACTGTCGCAAAATCATATTTACGCAAAAAAAACAGAAAAAACCTTCAATTCTTTCTTTCTCGCTATTGCCATACGGCAATTTTGTGCCAGAATAGGGCTTATCGTAGTCAAAGTAACATTCGGGGAAGACCAGATCATGGCTCCAGTTTCATCCAAATCAGTTGATGCAAAGAAGGCGGCCTTGTCGCAGCATGAGCTATTGGACAAGCTGGTTGGCATCGTCACCAAGCATGCCAACGAACAGTTGATCGGCGTCGGAACGCGCCTGATCAGTGCGCTGCTCGACGTCACCGACACCAGCATGGAGCCGCGTACGGTCTTCCTGCACGTGAAGGCCGGCAACCTGCTCAAGGAAAACAATTACGCCTATGTCCATCTGGCGTCGAACAGCCTGGAAATGGCCATGCGGCGCGAGGTCAAGGCTTTGTCGCCCGGCTTGAAGAAGGCGCTCAGCTCGCCGGCCGTGCTGTCGCTGGTGCCGTTCGAAGAAATGGACAGCAAGGTGGCCTTCGACGCCATCAGCCGTCCTTTCGAAATGCAGTACGCCAGCCAGATCGCCACGCTCAATGTGCGCCTGGGCTCGCTGCTGAACCGCGACATCCTGCGCCTGCCGCAAAATCCTTTCCGTCCCGAGATGTTCCTGTCGGCATTGCACCAGGCTTGGCAGGAATTCGAACCCGATGTCGAAACCCACGGCTTGATCGTGCCCATGCTCAAGCCGGCGCTGATGTGGGACTTCGCGCCCATGTACGATGCCTTGTGCGAAGCGCTGATCGGCAAAGGCCAGCGCGGCGACACTTTCAGCATCAGGAAAACCGAAAACGCTGCAGCGGCCAAGGCCGCGCGCGCCAAGGAGCAGGCCGACCTGGCCAAGAAGCTGCGCCAGTTCATGGCCGGCGGCGGCCTCGATGGCATGGATGGCGACATCCCGATGATTCCCGACCTGCCGGACATGCCGTCCACGGGCGGCGGCTGGCGCCCGAGCGGCGCACCGTCCTTCCAGGGCGCCATGGCCGAAGTCATGCAAGCGAAGCAGCCGACCCATTCGGGCCATCCGCAATCCCAGGCACACGCCCAGCAAGGCGGTTTTGCCGCCACCCGGCACCCAGGCCATGCCGCGCCGGCGGGCGGTTTCATGGTGGCGCCGCAGGGCGGCCATGCCATGCCGGGCGGACATTTCATCAACCAGGCTTCGGTCGGCGCGGCGCTCGGCCAGGCCGGTTTCGGCGCGGCGCCCGCACCGCTGATCGACATGCTCAAGGCGCTGCAGGCGCGCATGCCGGAACAGTTTTCGGCGACCCCGTCGTCCATGCAAGCCGGTGCGCCGGTCCAGAACGCCGATGTGTTCTACCTGCCGCGCCTGAAAGAAAGCATTCCCAAGGGAACGCTGACGCGCGGCGATGAAAGCACCATCGACCTGCTGTCCAAGATTTTCGAAACGGTATTCCTGGATCCGAACATTCCCAAGGATATCCGCGACCTGATCCAGTTCCTGCAGATCCCGGTCCTGAAGGCGGCCCTGGTCGACAAGAATTTCTTCTTTGAAGAAGCGCACCCGGCGCGCCGCATGATCAACATGCTCTCGAGCATGGGGCTCGAGCAGCGCCAGGTCGACGATCCCGTGTTCCAGGCCATGCAGCGCAGCGTCGACAAGGTCGGCCGCGAAGCCGACGACAGCGTCAGCGTGTTCCAGGCGGCCGTGGCCGAGCTCGAAGAATCGATCAAAGAGGAAGAGGCCGCGGCCACGACGGCCATTGCCGAGCCGATCAAGGCTGCCCTCAAGCAGGAAAAAGTATATGCAGCAACCCGTTCGGCCAAGACGGCCGTGGCGGCGCGCGTTTCCAGCGGCGAAGTGGTGGCCGTGCTGGAAACCTTCCTCGAGCACAAGTGGACCTCGGTGCTGACGGTCGCTTACAGCGTGGAAGAAGAGAAGCCGGGTGCGGTGGGTAATGCCACCAAGACCATGGATGACCTGATCTGGAGCGTCAAGCCGAAGATCACCCATGCCGAACGCAAGGCGCTGATCAACAAGCTGCCGGGCCTGCTGGCAACGCTCAACAAATGGCTCGACATCATCAAGTGGCAGGATGCCGACCGCCTGCAGTTCTTCGCCGAACTGGCCGAGTGCCACGCGTCGATCGTGCGCGCGCCGCTCGACATCACGCCGGAACGCCAGCTGGAAATTGCCGTCGAAGTGGCCCAGGCCGACGCCATGCGCCGCCTGGAAAAGGAAAAGGAAGCCGAGAAAGTCGACGAGGAAGTCGATATCGACGACGCGGCGCTGACCGTGGAAACGCTGGAACGCGGCGCCTGGCTGGAGTTCCCGCAAACCGACGGCAGCATGCGCAAGGCCAAGCTGGCCTGGGTCAGTCCGCTCAAGACCCTGTTCATTTTCTCGCTGGGCGCACGCCAGGAATCGTTCTCCCTGTCGGCCGAAAAGCTGACGCTGGGCTTCCGCAACGACAAGATCAAGGTCGTGCGCATGGATGGGGTGGTGGAACGGGCCCTGTCCGAAGCGATGGGTGGCGGTGCTGTCAACGACAGCAGCATGAGTAACGTCGCCTGACGTCTTAGCACACTGAAGCCGCGTCGCCCTCATGAGGGCGACGTTGCATTCTCAGGTTGCTACTAGGTAATAATCCTGCGTTTTTGCTCACACTCACCCTACCGGAATGAAAGCAACAAATGGTATGATGGGGCTCTTTCAGATTCCCGAGCCAGCTCCACAACGTGCGTCTATCCTCCATAAAATTGTCGGGATTTAAGTCTTTCGTTGATCCCACCAATTTCCAGGTGCCGGGTCAGCTTGTGGGCGTCGTAGGTCCTAACGGTTGCGGCAAGTCGAATATCATCGACGCCGTACGCTGGGTGCTGGGCGAATCGAAAGCATCCGAACTGCGCGGCGAATCGATGCAGGACGTCATCTTCAACGGTTCCACCCACCGCAAGCCGGCCGGGCGCGCTTCGGTCGAACTGGTGTTCGACAATAACGACGGCAAGGCCGCCGGCCAGTGGGGCCAGTACGCCGAGATCGCCGTCAAGCGCACGCTCACACGCGACGGCACCTCCACCTATTACATCAATGGCCAGCCGGTGCGCCGGCGCGACATCCAGGACATCTTCCTGGGCACGGGCCTCGGTCCGCGCGCCTACGCCATCATCGGCCAGGGCATGATCTCGCGCATCATCGAGTCGCGCCCGGAAGAGCTGCGCGTGTTCCTGGAAGAAGCGGCCGGCGTCTCGAAATACAAGGAACGCCGCCGCGAAACCGAGAACCGCCTGGGCGACACGCGCGAAAACCTGCTGCGGGTCGAAGACATCCTGCGCGAACTGAACGCCAACCTGGAAAAGCTCGAGGCGCAGGCCGTGGTGGCCAACAAGTTCCACGCGCTGCAGGCCGACCAGGAAGAAAAACAGAAGCTGCTCTGGCTGCTGCGCAAGAACGAAGCGCAGGCCGAGCAGGGAAAATACCTGCGCGACATGCAGCAAGCCCAGACCGACCTGGAAGAACAGACCGCCAAGCTGCGCCACGTGGAACTGGAACTGGAGCACATGCGCCAGGCCCACTTCGCCGTGGGCGACCGCCTGCACCAGGCGCAGGGCCATCTATACCAGACCAATTCCGAAATCGGCAGCCTGGAAGCGCAGATCAAGTTTGTGCTGGAATCGCGCAGCCGCCTGCAGAACCAGATCGCCGCATTGACCGCGCAGCGCATGCAATGGCAAACCCAGGCCCAGGACAGCGGGCAGCAGTTGGAAGAAGCCGAATACCTGCTCGAAGAACTGGGCGGGCGCGTGGAGCAGTCGCAGATGGCGGCCGAAGCCCAGGGCGAACGCTTGCCGGCGCTGGACGCGGCCTGGCGCGCGGCGCAGCACAGCACCACCGAGTCGCGCGCCAAGATCATGCAGGCGCAGCAGCAGATCGAACTCGAATCGGCGCACCAGCGCAATGCCCAGAACATCATCAATGGCTTGCTGACCCGGCGCGAGCGCCTGCAGCAGGAAAAGAGCAGCTTGAATCTCCCCGACAGCAGTCACCTCGCCAACCTGCGCATGCAGCTCGAGGAAAAGCAGCAGTCCATGGAAGAACAAACCATGCTGCTCGAGGAAGCGACCGAACAGCAGCAGCGCACCGAGGAAGAGCGCGCCGCCGCCCAGGCCCAGGTCAACGCCGAAACGGCCGCCAATGCGCAGCTCGAAGCGCGCCTGTCGGCCCTCAAGCAATTGCAGGAACGCGTGCAAACCCAGGGCAAGGTGCAGCCCTGGCTGCAAAAGCACGAACTCGATACGCTGCCGCGCCTGTGGCAAAAGCTGCATATCGAGCAGGGCTGGGAAACGGCCATGGAAGCGATCCTGCGCGAACGCACCACCGCGCTCGAAATGTCGAATATCGACTGGGCCAAGGCCTTCTTCAACGATGCGCCGCCGGCCAAGCTGGCGCTGTATTCGCCATCGCTGGCCAATGCGGCGGTGCAGGCCGAGGTGCCGGGCCTGAAACCGTTCGTGAACCTGCTCAAGCTGAACGAATCGGGCCTGCGCGGCCTGCTGCACGACTGGCTGCACAATGTGTTCGCCGCCGACGACGCGAACAGCGCCCTGGCCGAGCGCAGCAAGCTGCCGCCGGGCGGCTCCTTCATCACGCGCCAGGGCCACGTGGTCACGCAGTCGAGCGTGCGCTTCTACGCCGCCGATTCCGAGCAGGACGGCGTGCTTGGCCGCCAGCAGGAAATCGAGAACATCACCAAGCAGCTGCGCGCGCAGACCATGCTGGCCGACGAAGCGCGCGCCCGCGCCGTGCGCGCCGACGCCGCCATGACCGAGCTGACGCGCCGCCTGCAGGATGCGCGCCAGCGTGTGAGCCTGCTCACGCAATCGGTGCACGCGCTGCAGATCGAGGTGGTCAAGCAGTCCGAGGTCGAAGCGCGCTTCAACCAGCGCAGCAGCCAGATTTTGGCCGACCTGGCCGAGATCGCGGCGCAGGAAGAAGAGCAGACCCAGATCCGCATGGAGTCCGAGGAAAAGTTCGAACAGCTCGACATCGCGCTGGGCGACCTGCAGGGCGCGCACGAAGATGGCCAGACCGATTTCCTGAACAAGGAACAGGCGCTGGCCGACGCGCGCGAAAAACTGCGCGAACTCGAACGCGCGGCGCAGGAAGCGCAGTTCGCCGAAAAATCACAGCGCAGCAAGATCGAAGAACTGCGCCGCAATATCGCCACCGCCACGCAGCAGGCCGCGCAGGTGAGCGAAAGCATCGAAGCGGGCCAGCAGGAACTCGAGTCGCTGGAAACGACGGCCGCCGCCGACGGCTTGCAGGACCTGCTTGACCGTCGCTCCACGCAGGAGCGTGCCTTGTCCGACGCGCGTCATGAGCTGGACCAGATCACGCAGCAGCTGCGCCACGCCGAAGACTCGCGCATGGGCGCCGAACGCAGCCTGCAGCCGCAGCGCGACAAGATCATGGAAATGCAGCTCAAGGAACAGGCCGCGCGCCTGAACCAGGAGCAGTTCGCCGAAGCGCTGAAAGCGGTCGACGCCGACGAAGCGGCGCTGTCCGAAAAACTGCACGCGGACATGAAACCGTCCTACCTGCAGGGCGAAGTGACGCGCCTGACCAATGCCATCGCGGGCCTGGGCGCGGTCAACCTGGCGGCGCTGGACGAACTGGCGCAGGCGTCCGAACGCAAGAACTTCCTCGATGCCCAGAACGCCGACCTGACCGAAGCGATCAACACGCTGCAGGATGCGATTTCCCGGATCGACAAGGAAACGCGCGAACTGCTGCAGGACACCTTTGACCGCGTGAACCACCATTTCTCGGAACTGTTCCCGATCCTGTTCGGCGGCGGCAACGCCAAGCTGGTCATGACGGGCGACGAGATCCTCGACTCCGGCGTGCAGGTGATGGCCCAGCCGCCGGGCAAGAAGAACGCCACCATCCACCTGCTGTCGGGCGGCGAAAAAGCGCTCACCGCCACCGCGCTGGTGTTCTCGATGTTCCGCCTCAATCCGGCGCCGTTCTGCCTGCTCGACGAGGTCGACGCGCCGCTCGACGACGCCAACACCGAGCGGTTCTGCCGCATGGTCAAGCGCATGTCGGACCATACTCAATTCCTTTTCATCTCGCACAATAAAATTGCGATGGAAATGGCCAATCAACTAATCGGTGTGACGATGCAGGAACAGGGTGTGTCGCGCATTGTGGCGGTGGACATGGAGTCCGCCGCGAATTTTTCTACCGAGGCTCAAGCCGCATGAGTGAACTCCAAATCAGCCTGATCGCCGCCGTGACGGTCTTCGTCGCCGGCGTCTTCGCATATAACAAGTGGCAGGAACACAAGGCCAAGAAAAGCGTGGAGCGCGCCTTCTCGTCGGAGCATGACGATGTGCTGATGCGCACGGGCGAGGCGCGCGCGGAGCCCAGCTTCGAGCCAGGCAACGGCGGCGACGCCGGCGGCGAGGACATGCCGGCGGCCGCCCTGCCGGGCACCGATCCCGGCACCCCGGCGGCCGAACTGGCGATCAGCCTGGTCGACCCGCTGATCGACTGCCTCATTCCCCTGGCCCTGGAAATCGCGGTCCGCGGCGACAAGATCCTGCCGGTGCTGCAAACCCTGCGCCACGTCGGCAACAAGCCGGTGCACTTCATCGGCCTGCACGTGAACGGCGACTGGGAACCGATCACCCATGGCGGCGTGTACACCAAGCTGCAGGCCGGCGTGCAGATGGCCAGCCGCACCACGGCGCTGAACGAACTGGAATACTCCGAACTGGTCACGCGCCTGCGCGCGCTGTCCGACGATATCGGCGCCGAACCGGAAATTCCGGACATGATTGAAGTCATGGGCGAAGCGCGCACGCTGCATCGTTTCGTGTCGGGCCACGACGCCCAGCTGAGCGTGAACCTGATCTCGAACGGCGCCCCATGGTCGATCGCGACCCTGATCGGCGCGCTCGAAAAGCAGGGCTTCGACGTGCGTCCCGACGGGCGCTACATCATGCCCGACGGCGACGGCGGCCAGCTGTTCACGCTCTCGACCAACGTCACCCTGGGCGCGGACACCACGTCGCGCCTGACGCTGCTGCTGGACGTGCCTTGCGTGGCGCCTTCGCGAGACGGCTTCGGCGCCATGGTGCAATGCGCCAAGGCGCTGGTGGGCCGGCTCGACGCCGTCATCGTCGACGACGGCGACCAGCCGCTGATGGACGAAGCGATCGGCGAAATCAACAACCAGGTCCTGGAGTTCTACCAGGAGATGGATATCGCCGATATCCCGGCCGGCTCAACCCGCGCGATGCGCCTGTTCAGCTAAGGAACTGGTGTCGTGAGTGATTTCCTGGAGCGGATGTCCTGGCTGACGGCTGAACTGAACCGTCACATCTATGCCTATCATGTAAAAGACGCGCCCACGATTCCGGACGCGGAGTACGACCGCCTGTTCCGCGAACTGCAGGAGCTCGAAGCGGCCCATCCCGAAGCGGTGTCGGTCGATTCGCCCACCTTCCGCGTGGGCGCGGCGCCGCTGCCCGAATTTTCGCAGGTCACCCACACGGTGCCGATGCTGTCGCTGAACAATGCGTTCGCCGACGAAGACATCGACAACTTCGACCGCCGCGTGCGCGAAGGCCTGGGAGCGCCGCAGGCCCGCTATGCCTGTGAACTGAAGTTCGACGGCCTGGCCATTTCGCTGCGCTACGAGCAGGGCGTGTTCGTGCGGGCCGCCACGCGCGGCGACGGCGCCACCGGCGAAGACGTCACTGCCAACATCCGCACCATCCGCGCCATTCCGCTGCGCCTGCACGGCGAGTCCGTGCCGTCCGTGCTGGAAGTGCGCGGCGAAGTGCTGATGTACAAGGCCGATTTCGCCAGGCTCAATGCACGCCAGCGCGACGCGGGCCAGAAGGAATTCGCCAATCCGCGCAACGCCGCCGCCGGCAGCCTGCGCCAGCTCGATTCGCGCATCACCTCGCAGCGCAGCCTGCGCTTCTTCGCCTACGGCGTGGGCGCGCTCGAATGCGCCGCCATGCCAAACGCGCATTCGGCCCTGCTGGACTGGTACGAAGCGCTCGGCTTGCCGGTATGCGGCGAACGCAAGGTGGTCGCCGGCGCCGAAGGCATGCTCGCGTTCTACCGCGATATCGGACAGCGCCGCAGCAGCCTGCCGTACGAAATCGACGGCGTCGTGTACAAGGTCGACCGCCTGGAAGACCAGCAGCAGCTTGGCTTCGTTTCCCGGGCGCCGCGCTTTGCCATCGCCCACAAATTCCCCGCCGAAGAAGCGCTGACCCAGGTGCTGGACATCGAAGTGCAGGTTGGCCGCACCGGCGCGATCACGCCCGTGGCGCGCCTGGCCACCGTGTTCGTGGGCGGCGTCAACGTCACCAACGCGACATTGCACAATGAAGGCGAGGTGCGGCGCAAGGATATCCGCATCGGCGACACCGTCATCGTGCGCCGCGCCGGCGACGTAATACCCGAAGTGCTGGCCTTCGTTCTTGAAAAGCGGCCGACGGACGCGCGCGAATTCGTGATGCCCGCCAACTGCCCGGTATGCGGATCGCCCATCGTGCGCATGGAAGACGAAGCCGTGGCGCGCTGCTCCGGCGGCTGGACCCACTGCAGCGCCCAGAAGAAGGGCGGCCTGATGCACTTCGTGTCGCGCCGCGCGATCGACGTCGAAGGCCTGGGCGACCAGCTGATCGAACAACTGGTCGACAAGGGCCTGATCCACAACGCGGCCGACCTGTACCTGCTCGACCATGCCAAGCTGGCTGGCCTGGAGCGGATGGCCGCCAAGTCGGCGCAGAACGTGCTTGACGCGCTCGACAAGTCGCGCGAGACCACGCTGGCCCGCTTCATCTACGCGCTGGGCATCCGCAACGTGGGCGAATCGACCGCCAAGGCGCTGGCCCAGCATTTCGGCACCCTGGACGCCTTGCTCCATGCGGCCACCTGGGAAGGCGGCATCCAGTTGCTGGAAGTGGCCGACGTGGGCCCCGTTGTGGCGCGTTCGATCAGCGATTTCCTGGTCGATGCCGCCAACCTGGCGCTGGTGAAAATCCTCAGTGCGCAGCTGCGCTGGAAGGACGGCGTGCATGCGATGGCGGCCGGCTCCGGCGGCCTGGCCGGCAAGACCTTCGTCCTCACCGGCACCCTGCCCAACATGGGCCGCGACGACGCCGCTGCGCTGGTGGAAGCGGCAGGGGGCAAGGTGTCGGGATCGGTATCGAAGAAAACGAGCTACGTGGTGGCGGGATCCGACGCCGGCAGCAAGCTGGCCAAGGCGCAGGAGCTGGGCATCACCATTCTTGACGAGGCAGGCCTGCTGGCGCTGCTCGCATCGATCAACACATCCGAAGGCGCCCCAGATGAAGCCAGTTAGAAAAGCGGTATTCCCCGTCGCGGGCCTTGGCAGCCGCTTCCTGCCCGCGACCAAGGCGCAGCCGAAGGAAATGCTGCCGATCGTCGACAAGCCGCTGATCCAGTACGCGGTGGAGGAGGCCGTCGCCGCCGGCATCACCGAGATGATCTTCATCACGGGCCGTAACAAGCGCGCCATCGAAGACCATTTCGACAAAGCCTACGAGCTCGAATCGGAGCTTGAAGCGAACGGCAAGGCCGAGCTGCTGGAACTGGTGCGCAACGTCATCCCGAAAAACATCAACTGCATCTACATTCGCCAGTCGGCGCCGCTGGGCCTGGGCCACGCGGTACTGTGCGCCCGTCCCGTGGTGGGCGACGAACCGTTCGCCGTCATGCTGGCCGACGACTTCATGGACACGGCAGCGCACGAACTGCCGGTGCTCCAGCAAATGACGGCCAAATACCAGTACGAGCGCTGCAGCATCCTGGCGGTGCAGGACGTCCCGCGCGAGAACACGCGCCAGTACGGCATCGTCAAGGCCGCGCCTTACCGCGAAGACCTGGAACTGGTGTCGCAGATCGTCGAAAAACCGATGCCCGACGTCGCGCCGTCCACGCTGGCGGTGGTGGGGCGCTACATCCTGACCCCGACCATCTTCAACTTCCTCGAACATCTCGGCGCCGGCGCCGGCGGAGAAATCCAGCTCACCGACGGCATCGCCGCGCTGATGGCGAACGAGCGCGTGCTGGCCTACCGCTACCAGGGGCAGCGCTACGACTGCGGATCCAAGCTTGGCTACCTGAAGGCGATGACCGCGATGGGGCTCAAGCATCCCGAGACGGGCGCCGGGTTCCGCGAATTCCTCGACCAGCTGGCACAGGAGAACAAATGACGGTACGTGAAATTTTGAAAATGGGCGACCCGCGATTGCTGCGCGTGGCCGAACCGGTACGTGAATTCGGCACCCCTGAAATGGACGCGCTGATCGAAGACATGTTCGATACCATGCACGACGCCAACGGCGCCGGCCTGGCCGCACCGCAGATAGGCGTCAACCTGCAGCTGGTGATCTACGGCTTCAAGCAGAACGAACGCTATCCGGACGCGCCCATGGTGCCCGAGACGGTGCTGATCAATCCCGTGCTGACGCCCTTGTCGGACGAGCGCGAGGAAGCCTTCGAAGGCTGCCTGTCGGTGCCCGGGCTGCGCGGTTCGGTGCCGCGTTTCGCCAGGCTGCGCTACGAAGGGGTCGACCAGTTCGGCAAGCGGATCAGCCGCGACGTCGACGGCTTTCACGCGCGCGTGGTGCAGCACGAAGTCGACCACCTGCTGGGCATCCTGTATCCGATGCGGATCGAGGACTTCTCGAAATTCGGCTATACCTCGGTGATGTTCCCTGACATGGATCCCAATGAAGACGACTAAGACAACGCCTGTGCTGGCCGTGCTGGCCGTGCTGGCCGTGCTGGCCAGCGCCCCGGTGCAGGCCGACGACAGCGCGTCGCGCAACGAACTATGGATCGACAGCGGCTTTGCGACCTACCACTTCCAGAGCGACAAGGACCTCAATGGCCGCAATCCGGGCATCGGGATCGAATACCGGTTTTCGGACAGCGCGTCGCTGACGGCGGGGCGCTTCTACAACAGCGACCGCCAGCACTCGAAATACGCCGGCATGTACTACCAGCCGTGGAACATCGGCGGCGTCAAGCTGGGCGCGGTGGTTGGCGGCTTCGACGGCTACCCGAAGATGCGCAATGGCGGCTGGTTCCTGGCCGCGATCCCGGTGGCCACCTTCGAGTACCAGCGCGTGGGCATCAACCTGGCGGTCGTGCCGACCTACAAGGACCGCCTGCACGGCGGCATCTCGGTCCAGTTCAAGTTCAAGCTCTGGGACCACGCCCGCTAGCCCGCCAGCCCGCTAATCCGCTTCGCTTCCGCCCCTTTAGTGGGGACAGTCCCAGGTTTCTGGGCAATACTTTCCTGATTCCCCTGTGGGACTGTCCCGGGTTTCTGGGAAACGTTTTCTCATGACTCTGGAAGCGTCTCAGGCTTCGGGAAATACTTTCCCCATAACCTGGGACAGACCCACTTCAAGAGCGGGAAATACTTTCCCAACAACCTGGGACTGTCCCCGCCGAAGAAATGGAAGAGGGCGTCAGAGGACGCTGACGTCGGTGGGCGAGGCGGTGATCACGCGCGTGCCGATGCGCACCGTGGCGCCGGCCGAGGTGAAGCTGATCGCCGGTACGGGGCTCAGGCAGTCGGCCCGCAGCACCGAGACGAACAGGCCTTTCGTGGTCGCCGCGCTTTGCGCGAACTTGTTCCAGAAGTGCGGCGCGGCGGCCACCGTCGGCGCCGGGTAGTAGCCCACGCTGCTGCTCATCGCGATCGCGTTCGGCGAGGCCACCGTGCCGCACATTTCCGCCGGCGCCACCGTGGCGCGGAATGCGGCCGCGGTGCCGGTCAGCGAGACGCCCGTGTGCAGGTTGTATTCGTAGCGCCGGGCCACCGCGCTGTCGAGCTGGTCGATCACCACCAGTGTCGACGGCCGGATGAAGACCAGGGTGCGCTTGGCCTGGGTCAGCAGGCCGCCATAGGCCGCGCTGGCGTCGCCCGTGGTCACGTCGTAGGCCGCGCCTTGCAGGAATTTGGTCAGCCGCCCCGATGCCGCCCGTTCGCCCAGGCCGGTCGCCCCCAGGCTTTGCCCCTGGCCGCCGTCGAAGGTGATCGCGTTGTGCGCCTTTGTCTGCTTGTAGTAATTGCGCCAGTGCGGCGAGTTGTAGTAGTCGTACACGCCGCTGTCCATCGCCAGCACTTTCCCTTTCGAGTACATGACAAAGCTGTTCTGGTCCGCGTGCGAATGGTTCACCGATCCGAACGGGCTGCTCTTGAAGAACACCGAGGTGCGCAGGCGGTCCGTCAGGGAGCTGTGCATGGCCGACCAGCCGATCGCCGGGAAGTAGGCGCCGTTGGGCTGGGTGGACGGCAGCGTCACGGCGGCGCCGTATTCGCGCGGACTGAGCAGGATGTGCAGGCGCGCGTAGTCTTCGCCGCTCTGCTGCTTGACGTACCAGCGCGACAGGGTCGAGTCCGAGCGGTTCATGATGGCCTTGCCGAAGCGCGCCCATTCTTCGCCGCGGTTGGTCTCGGCGCCGTCGCCGAACACGCCCACCGGCGTGCCCGGGGGCAGGGCGTAGGCGATGAAGCGCGAAAATTCGGTCAGCCAGGGCTTGCGGTAGAAGGGCACGCCCAGCACGCGCTCGATCAGGTCCCACATCACCAGCGATTCGCCGGCGTCCCATTCGGCATAGCTCGAGCCGTTGGCGAAGCCGCCGTCGTCGCCGCCCCACGGGCTGACGCTGGCCACATAGGTCGGCAGCGAGGTGCGCAGCCAGGTCTTGATTTCGGGGACCTCGCCGTGCACGATCAGCAGGGCGCCCACAAATTTGCCGAGGGCGTTGAAGGCGATCCCGTTCTCGGGGTAGGTGCGCACCGTGTTGGCCACGTTGACCAGGCCCGCGTTGCCGCAGGCCTTGATGATGTTCTTGACGGTCTGGCGTTCGGTCGCGTTCATGGCCGCATACGCGAAGTCGTAGCTCAGGGCGAAGAACCAGGCATAGTCGCGCGTTTCGGCGACGTCGCCGCTGCAGTTGCGCGCCAGGACGGCGGGCGCGAACAGGTTCATGCGAGCGCGCATCTCGGTCAGGAACCAGGCGTCGCGCGTGACATACCAGGCCACCGCCGCTTCGGCCATGCCTTCCAGGATGCGGTCCTGCTGCCACCAGCTCGCCATGCGGGTATTGTTGTCGGCCGAGTTGATCTGGGCGCGCAGCGCCGCCGTCACGTTGACCACGCTGTTGCGTTTCAGGTAGCCGGTCAGGGCGGTGATGGAGTTGAGCCGTTCGGCGCGCGTCGCGGCGATCGTGCCGGCATAGTCGGCCTGGCCCTTGAACAGGCGCGGGTGCCCCATCAGGGGCGCCGCCTCGAAGCTGTCGATGGCCGCCCCCAGCGCCGGCGGCGCCAGCGCGGTGGCGTTGGCGGTCAGTTGGGCGGGCGTGTAGGTGGCGGTGCTGGTGGTGAACTGGGCCAGGGCCGGGATGCCGGATAATGCCGTGATCAAGACGGCAATGCCTGTTATCTGTTTTATCATGCTTCTAATTCCTCATATCTTCGGCTAAATAGCTTGCTGTAGCGCTGAGGGTATTATCGGCTGCGGATCGCCCGAATGGCGTGATGAAGGTCACTTTTTTCCGTTGAGCAACTAAATTCTGTGTCTTGGCGCAACAGAGGCGTGACGTTTTCCTGTGACTGCAGTTGTTCAATAATCAGGAAATCACGAACACCATTGTTCCCGCCGATCAGCCCGGCAATTCTGGCACGAAGCGGGAATCAGGCTCGCACTGTTAGCGCTTGACGCGGCCGAAGGGATCGGACCTGGTCCATGACGGGACGGTCCGGCCGTTGGCCACCAGGTAGCCCAGGTTCAGGGCAAACTGGGCTTGCTGCACCATGCCCGACAAGTCCCAGTGCGGATCGTA
Organism: Pseudomonadota bacterium; assembly: GCA_040388805.1. Lineage (GTDB taxonomy): Bacteria > Pseudomonadota > Gammaproteobacteria > Burkholderiales > Burkholderiaceae_D > Telluria_A. The sequence goes on along the minus strand of JAZKBE010000027.1, from coordinate 97,266 downwards.
GTCGTCGCTGTCCTTGTGGTAGTGCTGGTTGAAGCCGACGATGCGCGCGCTGCCGGCAGCCTTGTCCTGCTCGAAATCGAAGGAGCCGTCGCCGGAAAACACCGACGAGCCCACCGTGAAGGCCGGCACGCCAGCCTTGGCGAAGCTGAAATGGTCGGAGCGGAAGTAGGCGCCCGAGAGGTCGGGAATCGCCGGCGCCAGCCGCATGCCCATCGCTTTGGCCACCTTGGCCGCGCTGGCATGCAGGCTGCTGCGCTCTGCGCCCGCCACGCCCATGTCGCGCGTGCGGCCGACGAAATTCATGCTTTCCAGGTTCAGGTTGGCGACCGTTTTCGCCAGCGGCCAGAGCGGCGCGCTGGCGTAATGCAGGCTGCCGATCAGGAGCTGTTCTTCGGCGCAGGGCCAGAAGAAGATCTGGGTGCGGCGCGCCGGCTTGTGCACGGCCACTTGCGCCATGGCCAGCAGGGCCGCCGTGCCCGATGCATTGTCGATGGCGCCATTCCAGATGTAATCCGGCTTGCCCGGCACTGCCGCCTTGCCCAAGTGGTCCCAGTGCGCCGAATAGATCACCGCTTCGTCCTTGAGCTTGGGATCGCTGCCGGGCACGATGCCGATGATATTGAATTGTTCGATGCTGCGCAGCGTGCTGTCGAGCGCGACGTGGGCGACGGCGCCCAGTTCCACCGGCTTGAAGCCGCGCACTTCGGCTTGCGCGCGCAGCGCGTCCAGGTCCTTGCCGGCCGCGGAAAACAGGCCGCGCGCGGCGTCTTCGTCGATCCAGCCCTGCATGGCGTTGCCCTTGCCTGCGGGGCTGAACAGCTCGCGCTCGACATTGTTGGCCACCACGCTCCAGGGGTAGGAGGCGCCCGCGGTGGTGTGGATCAGCAGGACCCCGGCCGCGCCCTTGCGCAAGGCTTCTTCATACTTGTACATCCAGCGGCCGTAATAGGTCAGCGACTTGCCGCCGAAACGCCGCGGTTCCTGCGCGGTGGGCTTCGGATCGTTGACCATCATGATCAGCAGCTTGCCTTTGGCGTCAAAGCCGGCGTAGTCGTTCCACTGTTCGTCCGGGCCGTCGATGCCGTAGCCGACAAACACCACCGGCGCATCGAAGCGCACCTTCTCGGTGCTGCTGGCGTTGCCGAAGCGGATATCGCGCCCCAGTTGCGGCGTGATGGTCTGGCCGCCCACGTCGAACTTCACGTAGCTGGTGGGGCGGGTCTGGGCGCCCGTCATTTTCACCGATTGCCGGTAGCTGGCGCCATTGCCCGGTTTCAGGCCGATGATGGCCGCCTGCGTTTCCAGGTAGCGCACCGTCAGGTCGCCCCCGCGCTGGCCGGTGCCGCGCCCTTCGAGCAGGTCGTCGGCCAGGAAGGCCATGTGCGCGCGCAGCGGTCCTTCGGCGACGACGGGTTGCGCCGATACGGCGCCGCACACCGCCACGAGGCCGGCGGCAAGCAGGGAAAACAGGCGCATTGCTACTCCAGGAAGGCGGGAAGTTGGAACAAGGGTGGTCAGAACTGTTCTTCGGGACGCAGGTAGCGCCACTGGCCCACCGGCAGGTCGCCCAGCTTGACCTTCCCGATGCGCACACGCTTGAGGCCCACGACCTTCAGGCCCACCATGTCGCACATGCGGCGGATCTGGCGCTTCTTGCCTTCCTTGAGCGTGAAGCTGAGCTGGTCGTCGTTCTGCCAGCGCACCTTGGCCGGCAGCAGCGGCTTCCCATCCATCCACAGGCCGAAGCACAGCTTCTTGAGGTCGGACTCGGGCAGCTTGCCTTCCTTGGTGTACTCCACGCGCACCAGGTATTCCTTTTCGATGGACGTGGTTTCGCCGATCAGGGTCTTGGCCACGCGGCCGTCCTGGGTCAGCACCAGCAAGCCCACCGAATCGATGTCCAGGCGGCCGGCCGGCACCAGGCTGCGCAGCTGGGTCGGGTGAAAGGTTTCGGTCGACGGGTCGTCCGGCCAGTGGTTCTCCGGCTTGATCAGGGCCACGGCCGGCGTGTAGCCGTCTTCGGCCTGGCCGCTGACGAAGCCCATCGGCTTGTTGATCAGGACCGTCACGCGCTTCGATTGCTCGGCCGCGGCCTGGCGTTCGACGCTGATCTTCTGGTGCGGGAAGACCTTGCTGCCCAATTCGGAAATCACTTCGCCGTCGACCCGCACCCAGCCGCGCGCGATCCATTCGTCGGCCTCGCGGCGCGATGACAGTCCCAGCTCGGACATGCGTTTGGAGAGGCGTACTAATTCAGTCATGTTGATCTTCTTTTTTTTGGTTAAACCTTGAGCGCTTCCAGCAGGTCGGTTTCGAACTGGATCTGGTTGCGCATATTGTTAAGCGCGACGCCGTCGACCAGGAACACATCTTCCACGCGCTCGCCCAGGGTCATGATCTTGGCCGTGTGCAGGTTGACGTGGTAGCGCGTGAGGACGTTGGCGATCGAATACAGCAGGCCGGTGCGGTCGTTGGCGGCGATCGAGAGCAGGAAATACTGGCCCCGCTCGTCGGGCCGCAGGTCCACCGTCGGCGTGATCGGGAAGGTGCGCGACAGGCGCGACAGGCGCCCGCGCGTGGGCGCCGGCAGCGGCGCCGTGGACACCAGCAGCGCGCCGATCTCGTGTTCGATCAGGCTGATGATGTCGCGGTAGCTCTTGGCGAAATTCTGCTCGGTGACCAGGAAGGTGTCGAGCGCGTAGCCATGCCGCGTGGTGTGGATTTTCGCGTCCAGGATGCTGAAGTTCTTGCGGTCGAAATAGCTGCAGATGCGCGCGAACAGGTCGCTCTGGTCTTTGGTGTACACCGCCACCTGCAAGCCTTCGCCGATCGGCGCCAGGCGGCATTTGACCACCGGCGTCGGGCTGTCCAGGCGGTCCCACAGCGAACGCGTTTGCCAGGCGATGTCGGAGGCGTCGTGGCGCAGGAAGTAGGCCACGTCGAGCTGCTTCCACAGGGCTTCGTGGGCGTCGCCCGTCAGGCCGTACAGGCGCAGGGTGGCCAGCGCTTCTTCCTGGCGGTTTTTCAGTTCGCGGTCGGCCGAATGCGGTTCGCCCCCCAGCACGCGCAGGGTGATGCGGTACAGGTCTTCGAGCAGCTTGGCCTTCCAGGCATTCCATACCTTCGGGCTGGTGCCGCGGATGTCGGCCACCGTCAGCAAGTACAGCGCGGTCAGGTGGCGTTCGTCCCTGACCAGCTTGGCGAAAGCGGCGATCACGTCCGGGTCCGACAGGTCCTGCTTCTGCGCCACCTGCGACATGGTCAGGTGGTGTTCGACCAGGAACACGATCAGCTCCGAGTCTTCCGAGCCGATGGCATGGTCTTCGCAGAACTGGGCGGCGTCGACGGTGCCGAGCTTGGAATGGTCGCCGCCACGGCCCTTGGCGATGTCGTGGAACAGCGCGGCCACGTACAGCAGCCACGCTTTGCGGAAGTTGGCGATCAGCTGGCTGCAGAAGGGGTACTCGTGCGCGTGCTCGGTCATGGTGAAGCGGCGCATATTGCGCACCACCATCATGATGTGCTGGTCCACCGTGTACACGTGGAACAGGTCGTGCTGCATCTGGCCCACGATGCGGCGGAAGTTGGGCAGGTAGCGCCCCAGGATGCTGGTGTCGTTCATGCGCCGCAGCGCGTGCACCAGGCCCACCTTGGCTTGCAGGATGCGCAGGAACAGGGCGCGGTTGACCGGGTCTTCGCGGAACTTGATGTCGATCTCGAAGCGCGCATGCCACAGGGCGCGCATGGTGCGCGCCGTCATGCCCTTGAGGTGCGGGCGCTCGGTCATGAGCACGAATACTTCCAGCACCGACGAGGGGCGCGTGGTGAAGGTGTCATCGAACGCGATGTCGATGAAGCCGTTCACGTCGTTGAAGCGCTCGTTGATGGCCACCGCCTCGTTCGACTGCGGGAACAGCTGCGCTTCGATATTCTGCAGCATGATGGTGTTGAGCTGGGTGACCGTCTTGGCGGCCCAGTAGTAGCGCTGCATCAGGTATTCGCTGGCGCGGCGCGCGTTCAGGCCTTCGCCGGTGGTCTTCAGGCCGAAGGTGGCGGCGATCGGGCCCTGCACGTCGAATACCAGGCGGTCTTCGCGCCGGTTCGTATGCAGGTGCAGGCGCACGCGGATATCCTTGAAGGCGCGCTCCTTTTCCATCAGCTGGCGCGCTTCGGACTGGGTGATCAGGCCGCGCACGGCCAGCTGGCCCCAGGAATTGGCCAGGCCGGCGGCCTTGGCCACCCACAGGATCACCTGCAGGTCGCGCAGGCCGCCCGGGCTTTCCTTGCAATTGGGTTCGAGCGAGAAGGCGGTGTCTTCGTACTTGGCGTGGCGCAGGCGCATCTCGGCCATCTTGGCGTTGAAGAAGGCTTGCGGGTCGAGCGCCGCGTGGTAGCGCTCCATCATCTGCTCGAACAGGGCGGCGTCGCCGAACACCAGGCGCGCTTCGAGCAGGCTCGTTTGCACGGTGATGTCGGCCTTCGATTCGCTCATGCACTCGTCGACGGTGCGGATGCTGTGCCCGATTTCCAGGCCCAGGTCCCACAGCATCTGGACCAGTTCTTCGAGCTTGGCGGTGGTGATGGCGTCGGCCGGTTCGCCCAGCAGGATCAGGAGGTCGACGTCGGAGTAGGGAAACAGCTCGCCGCGGCCGTAGCCGCCCACGCCCACCAGGGCCGAGTTGGGCGGCAGGCCGACCGCTTCCCAGGCTTCGGTGAGCACATTGTCCACGCTCTGGCGCAGGCCGCGCAGCAGTTTTTCGGGCTTGCCGTCGTCGCGGAAGGCCGAGATCAGGACCAGCCGGTCCGCCTTCAGTTGTTGCTTGAGCAGGTCGCGGTTCTGCTTTTTCAAGGCGGCGGCAGGCATGTTACGCGGCGACGGCTTGTGCCTGCGCCCCGATGAAGGCCGGCGGCGGCGGCGAGCCGGCCGACAGGGTCAGCACTTCGTAGCCGGTTTCCGTGACCAGCACCGTGTGTTCCCACTGCGCCGACAGGCTGCGGTCCTTGGTTTTGATGGTCCAGCCGTCGACCATCTGGCGGATGTCGCGCCGGCCGGCGTTGATCATCGGTTCGATGGTGAAGATCATGCCCGCTTCCAGCCGCTCCAGGGTGCCCGGACGGCCGTAGTGCAGGACCTGCGGTTCTTCGTGGAAGACGGTGCCGATGCCGTGGCCGCAGAATTCGCGCACCACGCTGTAGCCGTTTTTCTCGGCATGCTGCTGGATCACGTGGCCGATATCGCCCAGGTGGGCGCCCGGCCTGACCTTGGCGATGCCCAGCCACATGCATTCATAGGTCACGTCCGACAGGCGCTTTGCCATGATCGACGGTTCGCCGATGAAAAACATGCGGCTGTTGTCGCCGTGGTAGCCATGCTTGATGACGGTGATGTCCAGGTTGACCACGTCGCCGTTTTTCAAGACCTTGTCGCCCGGGATGCCGTGGCAGATCACGTCGTTGACCGAGGTGCAGATCGATTTCGGGTAGGGCGTGTAGCCGGACGGGCAATAGTTGAGCGGCGCCGGGATCGTGCCTTGCACATTGACCATGTAGTCATGGCACAGTCGGTCCAGTTCGCCCGTGGTGACGCCCGCCTTGACGAAGGGGGTGATGTAGTCGAGTACTTCGGAGCCCAGGCGGCCGGCCAGGCGCATGCCTTCGATGTCGGCCTGGGTTTTGATGGAGATGGAATTCGGCATAGGTAGCAATCGGAAGGCGGTAGGAATCGGTATATCTTGCCATTATAAGTGATCCAAGCCACATCGTCCTCGCCCCGAGTGCCGCCTTGGCGAGGGCGATGTGGTGAGAATGATATTGTTCCGCTATGGTGCCATGCTTGAATTATTCCCGGAAAGCGGTTAGAATCTCGGGTTGCTTGAATTCGCTTCGAGCGATGTAGGCCACATATTTTGTTAAATCGCGAGTCCGGTCGCAAAGGGTGCCTGAATGGTGCTGACCGGATTCCAGACCCAACCCTGGAGAATTACATGTCCGTAACAATGCGTGAAATGCTGGAAGCCGGTGTCCACTTCGGTCACCAAACCCGTTTTTGGAACCCAAAGATGGCGCCGTTCATCTTCGGTCACCGCAACAAGATCCATATCATCAACTTGGAAAAGACGATGGGTATGTATCAGGAAGCCATGAAGACGATCAAGCAGATCGCTTCGAACCGCGGCACCATCCTGATGGTCGGCACCAAGCGCCAGGCACGCGAAATCATCGCCGCTGAAGCTGCACGTGCTGGCGTTCCTTTCGTCGACCAGCGCTGGCTCGGCGGCATGCTGACCAACTTCAAGACCATCAAGACCTCGATCAAGCGCCTGAAGGACATGGAAGCTGCCATCGAAGACGGTTCCGCGGAGAAGCTGTCGAAAAAAGAAAACCTGATGTTCCAGCGCGAAATGATCAAGCTGCAGAAGGCCATCGGCGGCATCAAGGAAATGGGCGGCGTTCCTGACGCAATCTTCGTCGTTGACGTCGGCTACCACAAGGGCGCCATCACCGAAGCCGGCAAGCTGGGCATTCCAGTCATCGGCATCGTCGATACCAACCACTCGCCAGAAGGCGTGACCCACATCATCCCGGGTAACGACGACTCGTCGAAAGCGATCATGCTGTACGCCCGCGGCGTCGCTGATGCGATCCTGGAAGGCCGTGCAAACGCCTCCAACGACGTCGTTGAAATGGTCAAGGCATCGGGCGACGACTTCGTCGAAGTGTCCGAGCAGGCATAAGTCAAGGGCAGGGCAACCTGCCACGGCAATAAAAAGGGGTAGCGGCTGCTCCCCTTTTTTTTAAACAGAATACGAAACAATTTAGGAGAAACACATGGCAGCGATTACAGCAGCGATGGTAGGCGAATTGCGCGCGAAGACCGACGCACCGATGATGCAGTGCAAAAAAGCACTGACCGAAGCGGACGGCGACATGGCCCGTGCGGAAGAAATCCTGCGCGTTAAACTGGGTACCAAGGCGTCCGGCGCCGCTACCCGCATCACCGCCGAAGGCGTGGTCGCGATCTATATCGCCGGCAACGTGGGCGCGCTGGTTGAAATCAACAGCGAAACCGACTTCGTCGCCAAGAATGACGACTTCCTGGCGCTGGGCAACAATGCAGCCCGCCTGGTCGCGGAACACAATCCGGCCGACGTCGCTGCCCTGATGGCCCTGCCGCTCGATGGCAAGACCCTGGAAGAAGTGCGTACCGCACTGATCGGTAAAATCGGCGAAAATATGACGATCCGCCGCTTCAAGCGCTTCGAAACCACGGCCAAGCTGGCGTCCTACTCGCACAATGCGCGTATCGGCGTGCTGGTCGAATTCGACGGCCCGGACGAGCAAGTCGGCAAAGACCTGGCCATGCACATCGCTGCCATGAAGCCGGTATCGCTGTCGTCGGACCAGGTGCCTGCCGAACTGATCGAAAAAGAGCGTTCGGTCGCTGCCCTGAAAGCACAGGAAGATGCGGACAAAGCCGTTGCCGAAGGCAAGCCGGTGCAATCGGCCGAAATCCTGGCCAAGCGCCTGGAAGGTTCGATCCAGAAGTACCTGAAAGAAGTATCGCTGCTGAACCAGATGTTCGTAAAGAACGACAAGCAGTCGATCGAGCAAATGCTCAAAGCGGCCAACACCACCGTGAAAGCATTCACGATGTACGTGGTCGGCGAAGGCATTGAGAAGAAGCAAGACGATTTCGCAGCTGAAGTTGCTGCGCAAATGGCTGCTTCGAAGCAGTAAGATGAAAGCGGGCCGGAAGGCCCGTTTTTCAAATGGGGCTGCGTTTGAATCCCTACAGCACCACCCGAATACAATCTGTCATTTATTGGAGCCTTCACAATGTCGAAACCAGCCTATAAACGCGTCCTTCTGAAATTGTCTGGCGAAGCTCTGATGGGCGACGACAATTACGGCATCAACCGCGCGACCATCGAGCGCATGGTGGCCGACGTGGCGGAAGTGGCCAAGGCTGGCGTGGAGCTGGCGGTCGTCATCGGCGGCGGCAACATTTTCCGCGGCGTGGCGCCCGGTGCGCAAGGCATGGACCGCGCCACCGCCGACTACATGGGCATGCTGGCCACGGTCATGAATGCGCTGGCCCTGGCCGACGCCATGCGCCACGTGGGCATTACCGCGCGCGTGATGTCGGCGATCGCCATCGAACAGGTGGTCGAGCCTTATGTACGCCCCAAGGCGCTGCAATACCTGGAAGAAGGCAAGGTCGTCGTCTTTGCCGCCGGCACCGGCAATCCATTCTTCACCACCGACACCGCCGCCGCGCTGCGCGGTTCCGAAATTTCCGCCGAGATCGTCCTCAAGGCCACCAAGGTCGACGGTGTGTACACCGCCGATCCGAAGAAAGACCCGAACGCCACGCGTTACGAGTCGATCACCTTCGATGAAGCCATCTCGAAGCACCTGCAGGTGATGGATGCGACCGCGTTCGCCCTGTGCCGCGACCAGAAGCTGCCAATCAAGGTGTTTTCCATCGTCAAGCCGGGCGCGCTGATGCGCGTTGTCATGGGCGAAGACGAAGGAACACTGGTACACGTTTAATTTTTTGTTACAGGAGAGCAGCATGACCATCGCTGACGTCAAGAAAAATGCGCAAGACCGCATGATCAAGTCGATCGAAACCCTGCGGGGCGACCTGGCCAAGGTTCGTACCGGCCGCGCCCACACCGGTATCCTCGACCATATCACCGTCGACTACTATGGCGCCCCGACCGCGCTGACCCAGATCGCCAACGTCACCCTGATCGACGCGCGCACCATCGGTGTGCAGCCGTGGGAAAAGAAGATGCTGGGCGCCGTCGAAAAGGCGATCCGCGATTCCGACCTGGGCCTGAACCCCTCGTCCCAGGGCGACATGATCCGCGTGCCGACCCCGGCCCTGACCGAAGAACGCCGCAAGGAAATGGTCAAGCTGGTCAAGGGCGAAGCCGAAGACGCGAAGATCGCGATCCGCAACATCCGCCGCGATGCCAACGAATCGCTGAAAAAGCTGACCAAGGACAAGGCGTGCTCGGAAGATGACGAGCGCCGCGCGTCGGAAGAAATCCAGAAGCTGACCGACAAGTTTGTCATCGATGTCGACAAGATGGTTGCTGAAAAAGAAAAAGAAGTGCTGACGGTATAGAATCGACCCTGGTGCGCATGCACCAGCGTCGTCCCCGTCCAGGCGGGGGCGATGTGTTGAAGTCCGCGGTTTTTTGAATCTGGATTTATGATATTTAAGAGTTCGACGACAGTTGTACCGGAAGTGGCCGCCGTGCCGCGCCATATCGCCATCATCATGGATGGCAATGGCCGCTGGGCGACCAAACGCTTCCTGCCGCGCGTGGCCGGCCATGTCAAGGGTGTCGAAGCGGTGCGCGATGTCGTGGAAGCCTGCGTGCTGCGCGGCGTCGAATACCTGACCCTGTTCGCCTTCTCGTCCGAGAACTGGCGCCGTCCCGAAGAAGAAGTGTCGCTGCTCATGCGCCTGTTCGTCACGGCCCTCGAGCGCGAAGTGGCGAAGATGCACGCCAACAACATCCGCCTGAAAGTGGTGGGCGACCTGTCGCGCTTCGACGCCAAGCTGCAGGACATGATCGCCGCGGCCGAACGGCGCACCGCCAACAATACCCGCCTGACCGTCTCCATCTGCGCCAACTACGGCGGGCGCTGGGACATCATGCAGGCCACCGGCAAGATGGTGGCAGCCAATCCGGGCGTGCTTGACTTCACCGAAGACCAGCTGGCCGCGCACCTGGCCATGGCCTACGCGCCCGAGCCCGACCTGTTCATCCGCACCGGCGGCGAAGAGCGCATCTCCAATTTTCTGCTGTGGCAACTGGCCTATTCGGAACTGTATTTCACCGACACCTACTGGCCCGATTTCTCGATCGAGTCGCTGGACGCAGCCATCGCGTCTTACCAGAGCCGCGAGCGCCGCTTCGGCCGCACCGGCGACCAACTCGCCGAAAAGACTTCCTGATGCTACGTACCCGTGTCATTACCGCCGTGGTCCTGCTGCTCATCCTGCTGGCGGTCCTGTTCGGCGGCTACTATCCCGCCTTCGTGGCGGTGCTGCTGGCGTTTTTCATGGCCGCCATCGCCGAATGCTTCCAGCTGTTCAAGTCCACCAAAAAGCAGTCTATCGTCATCGCCGCCTTCTGGACCGCCGCCTTCGGCTACGCCTTCCTGTACCAGGATAACGCCGCCCTCAAGTTCTGGTTCGGCCTGTCCTGCGCGATCTGGCTGATCCGCTTCGTGCCCTCGCTGGCCACCGGCCTGCCGCCGCCCGAAGGGCCGCTCAACACCATGCTGGCCACCCTGTACGCGGTCACCATCATCGGCTGCTTTGCCGCCATGCTGGTGTTCTTCAAGCAGTCGGCAGTGTACCTGCTGTCGGTCCTGGCCCTGGTCTGGATCGCCGATATCGGCGCCTATTTCTCCGGCAAGGCCTTCGGCAAGCGCAAGCTGGCCCCGTCCATCTCGCCCGGCAAGTCGTGGGAAGGCGCCATCGGCGGCGGCATCGCCGTGCTGCTGATCTCGGCCCTGGCCATCCTGTTCGGCCAGCCATGGCTGGCCGACACCTTCGTCGTCAAGCTGCAGGCCGCGTGGGGCTGGGCCGCCACCCTGGCCATCCTGGCCGTGATCAGCGCCGCCAGCGTGGTGGGCGACCTGTTCGAATCGCAGCTCAAGCGCCGCGCCGGCGTCAAGGACAGCAGCAACCTGCTGCCCGGCCACGGCGGCGTGCTCGACCGGATCGACGCCCTGATCCCCGTACTGCCGCTGGCGGCGCTGATTCACGCGTCGCTCTAAAGGACCGCCAATGCAACGCATCACCATTTTGGGCGCGACCGGTTCGATCGGCGTGTCGACCCTGGACGTGCTCGCGCGCCACCCTGAAAAATACACCGTCTACGCCTTGTCGGCCCATGGCCGGGTCGAGGAACTGGCCGCCCAATGCGCCGTGTTCAAGCCGGCCCGTGCCGTCGTCGGCACCGCCGAAGCGGCGCAGCGCCTGGCCGGCCTGCTGCGCGACCTTGGCCTTGGCACCGAAGTCGACTTCGGCGAACAAGCCCTGTGCGCCATCGCTTCCAGCCCCGACACCGATACCGTGATGGCCGCCATCGTCGGCGCCGCCGGCCTGGCCCCGACCCTGGCCGCGGCCCGCGCCGGCAAGAAGATCCTGCTGGCCAACAAGGAAGCCCTGGTCATGTCCGGCCAGTTGTTCATGGACGCCGTGCACGAACATGGTGCGACCCTGCTGCCGATCGACAGCGAACACAATGCCATTTTCCAGTCGCTGCCGCAGTCCTACGCGCGCTCGCCCAAGGGCGCCGGCGTGGCCAAGATCCTGCTGACCGCGTCCGGCGGCCCCTTCCTCAAGCGCGCCGTGGAAACGCTGGAGCATGTCACGCCCGACGAAGCCTGCAAGCACCCGAACTGGGAAATGGGCCGCAAGATTTCGGTCGATTCGGCCACCATGATGAACAAGGGCCTCGAGGTGATCGAGGCGCACTGGCTGTTCGGCGCCCCGGCCAGCCTGATCGAAGTGGTGATCCATCCGCAAAGCGTGATCCATTCGATGGTGTCCTACGTCGACGGTTCGGTCATCGCCGAACTGGGCAACCCCGACATGCGCACCCCGATCGCCAATGCGCTGGCCTTCCCCGAGCGGATCGCGTCCGGCGTGGCGCAGCTGGACCTGACCGCGATCGGCACGCTGCAGTTCGAAAAACCCGATTTCCAGCGCTTTCCCTGCCTGGCCCTGGCCTTCGAGGCCCTGGAGGCGGGCGGCACCGCGCCGGCGCTGCTCAACGCGGCCAATGAAGTGGCGGTGCAAGCCTTCCTGGAGCGGCGCATCGGCTTTCGCGACATCGACCGCGTGATCGCGCGCGTCATGCACGAAAACGAACATGGCGCCGCCAGCAGCATTGAAGCGGTGATGGCGCAGGACAGCCGCGCCCGTGAAGCGGCAGGGCGCATCGTCGCCGGATTGGCCGCATGAGCTATTTTTACCAGATGCTGGCCTTCCTGCTGGCCATCGGCCCGCTGGTCATTTTCCACGAGCTTGGCCACTATGCCGTGGCGCGCCTGTGCGGCGTCAAGGTGCTGCGTTTCTCCTTCGGCTTCGGCCAGGTCGTCTGGTCGCGCCGCTTCGGCCGCGACCAGACCGAGTGGGCGATTTCGGCCCTGCCTCTGGGCGGCTACGTCAAGATGCTCGACAGCCGCGACCCGGCGACCGCCCCCAAGACGGACGAGGAAGCGAAGCGCGAATTTACCCGCCAGAGCGTCTGGCGCCGCATCGCCATCCTGGCCGCCGGCCCGCTGGCCAACTTCATCGTGGCCATTGCCCTGTTTTCGGGCCTGTACATGCATGGCATGGAAGACGCGTCCACGCGCATCCGCCACATGGCCGACACCAGCGCCGTCTACCAGGCCGGCCTGCGCGGCGGCGACCAGATTCTGGCCGTCAACGACACCCCGGTCGCCACCTGGACCGATTTGCGCTGGGAAGTGCTGCAGGCGGCCCTGGACAAGTCGGAGATCCGGCTGGCCGTGTCGCAGCAGGGCGGGGCGCGTTTTTCGGCCCTCATTCCCGCCGCCACCCTGGACGGCATCGACCTCGAAGGCGATGTGCTGGGCGCCCTGGGCCTGATGGTCGAACGCCCGCCCGCCGTGGTGGGAAAGCTGCCCGCCGGCGGTCCGGCCGATCGCGCCGGCCTGAAAACGGGCGACCTGGTGACCGGCATCGACGGCAAACCGGTGCGCGACGTGATCGACGTGGTCCGGGTCGTGCGTGCCTCGAAAGGCAGCACGCTGGCGTTTTCCGGCACGCGCGCCGGCCAGCCGTTCACCCTGGAGGTCACCCCGGACGTCGATCCTGCCACCAAAGTGGCCGTCATCCAGGCCGAATTCGCCTCGGTGCCCGAGATGGTGACGGTGCCCGTGGGGCCGATCAGCGCCGTCGGCAAGGCCGTGCGCACCACCTGGGAGACGTCCAGCATGACGGTCCGGATGATCGGAAAGATGATTACCGGCCAGGTATCCTGGAAAAATGTAACAGGGCCGTTCACCATCGCCGACTATGCCGAAAAGACGGCGCGCCTCGGCCCTGTTGATTTCCTGCGCTTTATTGCCTTCATCAGCATCAGTCTGGGCGTGATGAATCTGTTACCAATTCCGGTTCTGGACGGTGGCTATTTGCTGTATTATTCGCTGGAAGTTTTGACCGGCCGCCCCTTGCCGGAACGGATTGTCGATTTTGCGCAGCGCGCCGGCTTTGGCCTCCTGGTCATGCTGATGATGCTGGCCATCTTCAACGACGTCGCGCGGCGCCTGTAACGGCCTGCTTCCCCGAATTTGTATATGTACGTTGTTCAAACGATTGACCCATTGATTTAGCCAATGAAATTACACTCTGAACGTTATGCCGTACCATTCTTTCGCCGTAGCTTAATCGGTGCCGCCGTTCTCGCCATGTGCGCCGGCCAGGCGCTCGCAGTATCCCCATTCGTCGTCAAGGACATCCGCGTTGAAGGCATCCAGCGTACCGAAGCGGGCACCGTGTTCAGCTACCTGCCGGTCCGCGTAGGCGAAACGTTCGACGATAACAAGAGTATTACCGCCATCAAGGCACTGTACGCAACGGGCTTTTTCAAGGACGTGCGCCTGGAAGAAGAAAACGGCGTGCTGGTGGTGCTGGTCGAAGAGCGTCCGGCCATTTCGACGGTGGACTTCACCGGCGCCAAGGAATTCGAGAAGGACGTGCTGATCAAGGCACTCAAGGAAATCGGCGTCGGCGAGACCAAGACCTTCGACAAGTCGTCGGTCGACCGCGCCGAGCAGGAACTCAAGCGCCAGTACCTGTCGCACGGCCTGTACGGCGTCAAGATCACCACCACCGTGACCCCGATCGAGCGCAATCGCGTGACGGTCATGTTCAACGTGGACGAGGGCGACACCGCCCGCATCAAGCAGATCAACATCGTCGGCAACAAGACCTTCTCCGACAAGGACCTGCGCGCGGTCCTGCAACTCAATACCTCCGGCTGGTTCAGCTGGTACACCAAGTCCGACCAGTATTCGAAGACCAAGCTGACCGGCGACATCGAGTCGATCAAGTCCTTCTACCTGAACCGCGGCTACCTGGAAGCGAACGTGGAATCGACCCAGGTGTCGATCACGCCGGACAAGAAAGACATCTACCTGACGATCAACATCACCGAAGGCGAGCAATACAAGATCTCGGGCGTGAAGCTGGAAGGCGAAACCTTCGGCCGCGAGGACGAGCTCAGACAGCTGATCCTGTTGAAACAGGGCGACGTCTATTCGGGCGAACTGCTCACCGAGAGCAACAAGCGCATCTCCGACCGCATGGGCACCTTCGGCTATGCCTTCGCCAACGTGAATGCGGACCCGAACATCAACCGCGAAAAGCGCGAAGTCGAATTCACCTTCTTCGTCGATCCGGGCAAGCGCGCCTATGTGCGCCACATGAACATCGCCGGCAATACCACCACCCGCGACGAAGTCATTCGCCGCGAATTCCGCCAGTTCGAAGGCTCCTGGTACGACGGCAACAAGATCAAGCTCTCGCGCGACCGCGTGGACCGCCTTGGCTACTTCAAGGACGTGACCATCGACACGCCGGAAGCGCAGGGCACGTCCGACCAGGTTGACGTGAACGTGACCGTGGTCGAAAAACCGACCGGCAACTTCCTGATCGGCGGCGCGTTCTCGCAGGCCGAGAAATTCACCTTCACGGCGTCGATCCAGCAGGCCAACTTCGGCGGCAGCGGCAATACCGTCGGCCTGGAACTCAATACCAGTAAATACAGCCGCACGATCGCGTTCTCGCAGACCAATCCTTACTTTACCGACGACGGCATTTCGCAAGCCTTCGAAGTGTACCTGCGCACCACGCGTCCGCCTGCGCTCAATATCGGCAGCTACACGGTGCGCCAGACCGGTGGCCGCCTGTCGTACGGCGTGCCGTTCTCGGAAGGCGATACCGTGTTCTTCGGCGCCGGCCTGGAACGCACCAGCATCGCCACCGACCCGACCAGCCCGCAGCGCTTCAAGGACTATGTCACCCAGTTCGACAAGCGGGCGATCGCCGGTGTCGGCACCGCCACCACCAATGCCTTCCCGCTGACCGCAGCCTGGGCCCGCGATACGCGCGACAGCGCGCTGACGCCGTCGGTGGGCCGCTACCAGCGCGCCAACCTGGAACTGGACATCTTCGGCGATTCGAAATACTACCGCGCCGTGTACGAGCAGCAGTCGTATATTCCCCTGACGCGCAAGATCACGCTGGCGCTCAAGGGTGAACTCGATTACGGCCACGGCCTGAGCGAGCATCCTTACCCGGTCTTCAAGAACTTCTACGCCGGTGGTATCGGTTCGGTGCGCGGCTACGAAAGCTCGTCGCTCGGTATCGTCGATCCGAATACCGGCGGCCTGGGCGACGCCCTGGGCGGCGCCACGCGCGTGGTCCTGAACGCCGAACTGCAGCTGCCGGTGCCTGGCAGCGGCACCGACCGCAGCCTGCGCTGGTTCGCGTTTGCCGACGCCGGCCAGGTCTACCAGGAAGGCCAGAAAATCCGCATGAACGAGCTGCGCGCCTCGGCCGGCCTGGGAGTGAGCTGGATTTCGCCGGTCGGTCCGCTCAAGTTGAGTTATGCTAAGCCTTTGAACGCGAAACCAGGCGATCGTCTCGAGCGCTTCCAGTTCCAGATGGGTACCGGTTTCTGATCAGGATTTCTAGATTGCGGAGAACTATGTTGAACACTGTGACTGCTTCCCTGCCCAGGCGGCTGGCCCTGGTGCTGGCCCTGTGCGCATGCTCCCTGGCACAGGCGCAAACCGCCACGAGCAAGATCGGTTACATCAATGCCGAGCGCCTGGTAACCGAGTCGAAGCTGGCCAAGGCGGCCGATGCCAAGATCGAGGCCGAATTTTCCAAGCGCCAGAAGGCGATCCAGGAAACCATTTCGCGCTTCAAGGCCATGTCGGACAAGTTCGATGCCGAAGCCCTGGGGCTGGCCGAACCGGAACGCACCAAGCGCGCGCGCGAACTGATCGACCTGGACAAGGACGTGCAGCGCACCCAGCGCGAATTCCGGGAAGACCTGATCCAGCGCAAGAGCGAAGAACGGACCGCGATCGCGACCAAGGCATACAAGCTGGCCGAACAGCTGGCAGAGCAGGAAAAAATCGACATCATCGTCACCGACGCGTTCTGGATCAGCCCGCGCAGCGACCTGACCGACAAGATCTTGAAACTGCTCGACAAGTAAACCGCAGCACCACATATCAATCAACACTCGAAAGACCAGGATGGGCATTCGGCTAGGTGAATTGGTCGAACGCTTGGGAGGACAACTGGCGGGCGACCCGAATATAGAAGTAACAGGGATTGCCCCGCTGTCCGATGCAGGCGCTTCGCACATCAGCTTTCTCAGCAACAGCAAACTGCGGGCCCAGGCCGCGCAGAGCGGCGCCGCGGCGCTGATCATCAACAGCACGGACGACGAAACGCTGGGGGACAGCTATGCCGGCGCGCGCATCGTCACCAAGAACCCGTACGCCTACTTTGCCCGCGCCGCGCAGTATTTCGCCGCGCTGGACGAGATCGTGCCGGTTCCCGGCATCGACCCCTCGGCCAGCGTGGCCGCCGGTGCGCAGGTTGCCGCCAGCGCCCACGTGGGCCCGCAAGTCACCATAGCCGAAGGCGCGGTGGTGGGCGAGGGCGCCGTCATCGACGCCGGCTGCTTTATCGGGCGCGACGCCGTCATCGGCGAGGGCACCCACCTGTTCGCCAACGTCACCTTCCACGCACGCTGCCGGATCGGCGCGCGCGGGATCATTCATTCGGGCGCCGTCATCGGCACCGACGGCTTCGGGTTCGCCAACGAGGGCGGGGTCTACATCAAGATTCCGCAGACCGGCCGCGTGATCATCGGTGACGACGTCGATATCGGCGCCAACACCACCATCGACCGTGGGGCGCTGGCCGACACCATCATCGAAGATGGCGTCAAGCTCGACAACCAGATCCAGATCGGCCACAACTGCCACATCGGCGCGCATACCGCCATGGCGGGCTGCGTGGGCGTGGCCGGCAGCGCCAAAATCGGCAAGTACTGCACCTTCGGCGGCGCCGCCATGGTGCTGGGCCACCTGACCATCGTCGACCATGTGCACATCGGCTCGGGCAGCATGGTGTCGCGCTCGATCAACGAAGCAGGGCAGTACACAGGTTTTTATCCACTCGCCAAAAACGCCGAGTGGGAAAAAAGCGCGGCAATCGTTCGCAATCTGGCGACCATGCGGGATAAAATCCGCGCGCTGGAAAAAACAATCAAGACACTGACAGAACAAAAATGACCACTACCACCGTTGAAAACAAGACCCTCGACATCTGCCAGATCAAGGCGCTGCTGCCGCACCGCTATCCGATGCTGCTGGTCGACCGCGTGCTGACCTGGGAAGCGAACAAGTCGATCACCGCCATCAAGAACGTGACCGCCAACGAAGAATTCTTCAACGGCCACTTCCCGCACAAGCCGGTCATGCCGGGCGTCTTGATGATCGAAGCGCTGGCGCAAACGGCCGCCATCCTGTCCTTCCTGACCATGGGCGTCAAGCCGGACGAAAATTCGGTGGTCTACTTCGTGGGCATCGACAACGCGCGCTTCAAGCGCCCGGTGGGCCCTGGCGACCAGCTGAAAATGGACGTCGAAATCCTGCGCGTATCGCGCGGCATCTGGAAATACAAGGCCATCGGCACCGTGGACGGCGCCACCGCGCTCGAAGCGGAACTGATGTGCACCATTCGCAGCACGGCCGACGCGAGCCAGCCAGCGGGAGCGTAAATGCCAAAGATCCATCCAACAGCCATCGTCGACCCGAAGGCGCAGCTCGACAGCAGCGTCGAAATCGGCCCCTACACCATCGTCGGCCCGAATGTGTCGATCGATGCCGGTACCGTGGTCGGCCCGCACGTGGTCATCGAAGGCCACACCACCATCGGCAAGGACAACAAGTTCTTCCAGTTCTCGTCGATCGGCGCCGCGCCGCAGGACAAGAAGTGGGACGGCGAGCCGACCCGCCTGGAAGTGGGCGACCGCAACACGGTGCGCGAATTTTGCACCTTCAACACCGGCACCGTGCAGGACAAGGGCGTCACGCGCCTGGGCAACGACAACTGGATTTCGGCCTATGTGCACCTGGCGCACGACTGCCAGGTTGGCAGCAACACGATCTTCTCGAACAATGCGCAGCTGGCCGGCCACGTGGAAGTGGGCGACTGGTGCATCCTGTCGGGCTATGCCGGCGTGCACCAGTTCTGCAAGATCGGCGCGCATGCCTTCGTGGGCATGTACACCAGCCTGACCCAGGACGTGCCGCCCTTCGTGCTCGTCTCGGGCAACCCGGCCGGCGCCCATGGCGTGAACATCGAAGGCATGAAGCGGCGCGGCTTTACCCGTCCGCAGATCGACGCCGTGCGCGCCGCCTACAAGACCATCTACCGTTCCAACCTGACGCTCGAAGAAGCGAAGGGCCAGCTGGCGAAAGACCAGGCGGCATCGACCGAAGCTGCTGAACAGATCGGCGCAATGCTGGCATTCCTGGGCACAGCGACCCGTGGCATCGTCCGATAAGGTGTCGGTGGCCATGGTCGCCGGCGAGGTGTCCGGCGACATGCTCGCCGCGCGCCTGATGGCCGGCCTGCGCCCGCAGCTTCCCGAGGCTCGCTTCCACGGCATCGGCGGCCCGCGCATGATCGAGCAGGGCTTCACGTCGGAAGTGCCGATGGATACGCTGACCGTGCGCGGCCTGTTCGAAGTCATTCCCCGCTACCGCGAAATCAAGGGCATCCAGAATGCGCTGCGCGACCGGCTGCTGGCCGATCCGCCCAGCGTCTTCATCGGCGCCGACTACCCGGGTTTCAACCTGGGCCTGGAACTGCAGCTGCGCGAAGCGGGCATCCCCACCATGCATTTCATCAGCCCGCAGATCTGGGCCTGGCGCGGCGGGCGCATCAAGAAAATCATCAAGGCCGTTTCGCACATGCTGGTGATCTTCCCGTTCGAGGAAGAGATTTACAGGAAAGCTGGCGTGCCCGTCACCTACATCGGCCATCCGCTGGCCGAAATGATTCCCCTGCAGCCCGACCAGTCGGGCGCGCGCCGCACGCTTGGCCTGCCGGACGACGTACGTGTGATTACCGTCATGCCGGGCAGCCGCATGGGCGAACTCAAATACCTGGCCGAGCCCTTCATCGGCGCGGTCAAGCTGCTGGCGCAACGCGACCCGGACCTGCGCTTCGTGGTGCCGATGGCGGGCGAGGCCCAGCGCGCTTACTTCAAGGAGCTCGTCGCCCGCGCCGGCCTGGCCGACGTGCGCATCGACCTGGTCGACGGCCAGTCGCATACGGCGATCGCCGCTGCCGATGCCGTGCTGGTGGCGTCAGGCACCGCCACCCTGGAAGTGGCCCTGTTCAAGAAGCCCATGGTGATCGCCTACAAGGTGATGGCGGCATCGTGGCACATCATGCGCCACATGGGCTACCAGCCGTGGATAGGCCTGCCGAACATCCTGGCGCGCGAATTCGTGGTGCCGGAATTCCTGCAGCACGCGGCCACGCCGCAAGCGCTGGCCGACGCCACCTGGGCCCAATTGAACGATGCGCCGAACCGTTTGAGGCTGGTGCAGCGCTTCACGGACATGCACCACAGCCTGCTGCGCAACAGCGCCGAAGAAAGCGCGGCCGCCGTCATGAAAGTGATCCGGCCATGAGAGCGAAAAAAGTCGATTTCTATCCGGGCCTGAAGAAGAACGCGCTGCCGTTCACGGTCGACGATATCGTCTGCGGCGTGGACGAAGCAGGGCGCGGCCCGCTGGCCGGCCCCGTGTTCGCGGCCGCCGTGATCCTGCATCCCGACCGTCCCATCGACGGCCTGCGCGATTCCAAGAAGCTGACCGCCGAACGGCGCGACGAGCTGGCGCCGCAGATCAAGATGCACGCCGTCGCCTGGGCCATCGCCGAATGCTCGCACGAGGAAATCGACAAATACAACATCCTGCAGGCGACCATGATGGCCATGGCGCGTGCCGTGCAGGCCCTGGCGACCATCCCCACGGTGGCGCTGATCGACGGCAACCGCAGTCCCAAGATGGCGATCCGCTGCCATCCGATCATCGAAGGCGACGACAAGGTGCACGCCATTTCGGCCGCATCGATCCTGGCCAAGACCGCGCGCGACGCGGCGCTGGTCACGCTGCACCAGCTGTATCCCGAATACGGCTTCGACCAGCACAAGGGCTACGGCACGGCCATGCACCTGGCGCGCCTGCGCGAATTCGGCGCCAGCCCGGTGCACCGGCGTTCGTTTGCCCCGGTGCGCGCGGTACTGCCGGCCGCACCTGGCGACGCGTATATGAGCGCCTCGATGGCCTTCGATTTTGATTCCCCCCTGGACGACGCAGCATGAAGACCATCACCTCGCGCGATAACCCGCTGTACAAGGACCTGAAGCACCTGGCGGGCAGTTCGCAGGCGCGCCGCAAGGCCGGCCAGACCCTGCTCGACGGCGTGCACCTGTGCCAGGCCTACCTGGCCATGCGCGGCGCGCCGCGCCACTGCCTGCTGTCCGAGACAGCGCTGGCGAACCCGGAAGTGGCCGACATCGTCGCCCGGTGCGAAACGGCGCATGCGCATTGCACCGTCATGCCGGACGCGCTCTACAACGCCCTGAGCCAGGTCGAGCATGGCGTGGGCCTGATGTTCCTGATCGAGACCCCGGCCCTGGAGGTGCCCCAGGCGCTGGCCACCACGGCGGTCCTGCTCGACAACCTGCAGGATCCGGGCAATGTCGGCTCCATCCTGCGCAGCGCCGCCGCCGCCGGCATCACCCAGGTGTTCTGCAGCGCCGGTACCGCCTTCTGCTGGTCGCCGAAAGTGCTGCGCGCCGCGATGGGCGCGCACTTCGTGGTGGAGATCTTCGAAAACGTGGACCTGGCCGCCCTGATCCGCGGCGCCAGGGTGCCCGTGCTGGCCACCAGCGGCTACGCCAAGCAACGTTTATATGAAGTTGACCTCCGTCAACCAGTCGCGTGGTTATTCGGTCACGAGGGGCAAGGAGTGGCGGATGATCTGCTAGCATTGTCGAGCAATCAGCTTGTTATCCCCCATCTCGGACAGATCGAATCGTTAAATGTTGCAGCCTGCGCGGCGGTGTGCTTCTTCGAGCAGGTTCGGCAGAAACATTTATAGACGAATTAACAATTCGGGGGTAATCTAGAAGCGTGACTTTCTTGGGATAAAGATGGATATCGCGCATTTGCATTTTTTAGTGGCTGAAGGAGATCCCGGACTGCGCAAGTCGCTGGTCGACATGCTCGGCGGTCTCGGCGCCACACAGATTACCGAAGTGCCGGACGGGCACACGGCGCTGCGCTGCTTCCAAGATACCTTTACGCCGACCGTCAACGTCGCCATCA
Source organism: Pseudomonadota bacterium (assembly GCA_040388805.1). Taxonomy (GTDB): domain Bacteria; phylum Pseudomonadota; class Gammaproteobacteria; order Burkholderiales; family Burkholderiaceae_D; genus Telluria_A. The sequence continues at coordinate 75,765 of JAZKBE010000027.1, read as the reverse complement.
TCGACATCGCCTTGCCCGGCATGGACGGGCTGGAACTGATCCGCAGCCTGGCGGCCATGAATTGCCGGGCGCGCGTGATCATCGTCGGTGCGCTGGACAATAATTTGCTGTTCTCGGTCGAAACCATGGCCCAGGCCTACGGCCTGGACCTGCTGGGCACGATCGGCACGCCGGTGCACAGCATGCCGCTGCAGGAACTGCTGGAGCATTACCAGCCGCCGGCGGCGCCGGTATCGCGCAAGAAGATCCCCAATTTCAGCTTCGCCGAAGTGGGCATGGGCTTGCAGGCGCGCCAGTTCGAACCGTATTTCCAGCCCAAGATCGAACTCGAGAGCGGCATCGTGCGCGGTCTCGAAGTGTTCGCGCGCTGGGACCATCCGGAGCATGGCATCCTGGGCCCGGCATCGTTCATCGATGCGCTGGAACAGAACGGCCGCATCGATTTCCTCGACTGGAGCATGATCGAAAAATCGGTCGAGCGCTGCCGCGAATTCCAGGACCGCAACCTGCCGATGGAAATTTCCATCAACCTGGCCGCGGAAACGCTGGCCCATCCGGCCTTCATCCAGCAGATCACGGCCTGCACCGAGCGCCACGGCGTGCTGCCCCAGTACGTGACCTTTGAAATGCCCGAGACAGCGGTGCTGACCAATGACCCGAGCTTCCTGGAGCGCCTGGTGCGCCTGCGCATCATGGGCTATGGCCTGGCCATCGACGATTACGGCACCGGCCGCTCGAATTTGCAATTGCTGGCGCGCGTACCGTTTTCCGAACTGAAGATCGACCGCAGTTTCGTCGACGGCGCCTCGCGCCGCCGGCCGCTGGGCACCGTGCTCAGCTCCTGCCTGAGCCTAGCGCGCAGCCTGGACCGCAAGTCCGTGGCGGTGGGCGTGGAAACCCGCAACGACTGGGACTTCCTGCAAGGCCTGGGCTGCACCTACGCGCAGGGCTATCACATCGCCAAGCCGATGAAGGCCGATGCCTTCCCGGGCTGGCTGGAAGACTGGATGCAGTTTTTCTGATCCCGCAGTAAGGGTTCGTGCGATAGCAACGTCCACTTTCACCAGGCGAAGACATGGAACCTTTCGAGTTCTTGATTCCCAAGCGACCTGTATCGCTGCAGACCAAGAACCGGAAAAATCTGCAGGCGCGGAAGAGTTACGTTCGCGCAGAAGCCGCAAAGGCATGGCCACAGGATCGCCGGCCGATTTCCTCAACGGCGTTGCGGTGTTCAATCGTGTACATCTGCGACAATTCGCCCGCAGATATAGACAACATCATCAAACCGATCCAAGATGCGCTTGTCGGCCTGGTATTTGAGGACGATTTTTTGGTGTCGGATGTCGATAGCCATCGCCGATTCCTTTCGGAACCGATTGATGTCACTTTCTTGCCATCCCTGCTGCAAGGCGGTGTCGCCTACGGCAATGAGTGTGTGTACGTAAAGATCTGCAATGCGCAGCATCTGGAGAATTACTTATGAACACCTCACAGAAAAATCTGCATGATCGCAAGCTGGAATCGTTGGCATCCGCATACCGGAACGAAGGCTATGTCGTTCTGAAGTCACCAACTGCCGGCGCCATTCCCTTTGACCTGGACGGTTACTCACCGGACCTGGTCGCCATGAAAGATGATGCGGGATTGATTATCGAGGTCAAGGCCAGCGCGAGCGGGATCTCTGTTGATCGACTGCAGTGGCTGGCACAGGAAATTTCAACTCACGCCGGATGGCGGTTCTTGCTGCTCACCCTGGAGGACGTCGACACGCTGAATATCCCGCTTACACCGGATGGGTTCCCGACCTGGAGTCAACTGTTGACGAAATTGAAGCAGGTTGAACGTCTGATTGGCGACGATGCGTTGGAGCCGGCTGTCCTTTATCTATGGAGTGTCTTCGAGGGAGCGATGCGAAAGAGGGCGATTGAACAACTTATTCCGGTCGATCGGCTTGCTTCACTTGCACTTCTCAATCATATGTACTCGCAAGGTGAAATCTCCGTAACGAAGATCGATTTCTTCCGGGATTTCATGGGCAAACGAAATCGGATTGCTCATGGAGCAAACATGACTATGACCCAGCATCAGGCGCAGGCATTCCTTGATTCCGTTTCCGATCTGCTTTCAGAATGGACCAGTATTGAAGCCAGGCAGGTTTCGTAGCCCCTGCGCTACTAGCCCGCAGTCTGGTGCACTACTGGCGTCAAAGCGGCCTGATCCAGATATTCCGGAACTTTACCCCATCCCCGTGGTCTTGGAGTTTGATCGGGGCCGCGCCTTGCGCACGGTAGGAAGGCGCGCCTTCGTAGACGGTCTCGCCGGCCAGCTTGACGTGGTTCTGGATCAGTACGCCGTTGTGCAGCATGGTGACATGCGCCGCCGACAATAGCGAACCGTCGGCATGGAAGCGTGGCGCCGTCCACACGACGTCGTAGCTCTGCCATTCTTTTCCCGACGCGCAGGCGTTGGCCAGCGGAATGAGCTGTTTGTACACGCTGCCGGCCTGGCCGTTGACGTAGGTCGGATTGTCTTCACAGGCAAGAATCTGGAGTTCGTATCCTTCATGGCCCCGGCCGGTCGAGGCGAGAAAGAGTCCGCTGTTGCCGCGTTGCTGCCCGGCGCCGCTGGATTCATCCGGAATCTGCCATTCCAGGTGCAACTGGTAATCGGTGAAATGCCGGCTGGTCTGGATATTCCCCGTTCCTTTACCAACCGTAAGTATCCCATTGGACACAGGCCAAGCCGCCGGCTTCCCCGGATCGGCCGCCATGCGCCATTCGCGCAGATCCTGTCCGCCAAACAAGACGATCGCATCGGCAGGGGGACGCTGGCCATTGCCCGGCTTCACGAGCGGTGGCGCCGGCGTCCAGACTTCCGTTTTTTCGGGGCCGGACAGCACTGCGCTGGCGCTTGCCGTTGTCCATGTCACGACGCCAAGCGCAATAAGCCATTTCTGCATCTTCATCCCTCTAGCCCTTATGCTGACTCGACAGTATGCCTGACGCCAAGGTGTCCCCGGGAAGCAAAGTTATTGCGTTGAATACGTTTTTCGCCAGCGCCTTGTGTTGCGGTGCAAGCAAGTCCTATTACTAAGAAGCATCGCTTCACTGTTTCGCTTTTCTGGGATATATTTGGAATCTCCTGGTTTCCCCGCCCCTGAAGCCGGTGTTTTTCCTTTCTTTCGGCCCCATCCGCCGATTCCAATTCCAAGATCAACAAATGTCCGCCCAGGCTGGCAATTGCGATTCGTTTGGGGAACCGGATGAAGAACTCTCTACAGAATATCGACGAGCACAGTCTGCCGGCTGGGCTGAACACGCCCGAACTGCTGCCAGTTCGCCCCGGCGACGGCGCCGCACACCCGAGTCAAGCGCCATTGGGCCGCAGGCCGGGAGCGACATAATGGACGACAAGACTATCAAGGTGCGATGGGTCGAGCGGCAAGATGCCTGGACCGTCCACCTGGTCGACCAGGCACTGTTTCTCGATGCGACTGTCGGCGCTGCCGTGGCATGGGCCTTTCTGATGAAGCGGGGCGTGCCCGAGCAGGTCATTCAGCGTGCGCTGAACGGCACCGTGCGCAGGATCAAAAAACCGGAGGAACTCATTTTCAAGCCCAAGGACGATGCCGGCTGAAACTCAGGCAAGGCCGTGCTTCTTGAGGATGCGCTTCTGGGTACCGTCGGCCATCATGTCCGCCATGGCGGCTTCGAACTGGCTGACCTGGCTGTCATCGAAATCGCGCGATCCGGCCAGCCAGGCCGTGGTGGTGCGCACCGGCGCGCTGATAACGAAGTCGTCGATCTGGCCGCGCGTCCTGAGCGAATTGGCGATGATGTTGCGCTCGCCGAAAGAGGCATCGGCCATACCGCCCAGCAGGAAACGGTGGACTTCTTCAATCGACGACGCTTCCACCAGGCGCCTGAAACCCAGTTCCTGCAGCATCGAGATTTGCGCGCCACCGCGCAGCAAGGCGATCCGGCTGTTCTTCATTTCGCCGATCCGGTTGATGTCGAAGCGGCTGTGCTGGCCGGTGAGAAAGACGTAGTTCTCCTCGTACAGGGGCGCCAGCCAGCGAAACAGCGTCTCGCGCTTGGGTTGGCGGGTCAGCGGAAAGATCGCCGTCCTGGGCCGCGTTGCCGTCAGGTGCTGGGCGCGCAGCCAGGGCACGTATTCTATGTCCGGCTGCATTTGCAGGCGCCGCAGCAGTTCGACCACCAGCGCTTGCGCCGCACCGGCTTCGGGGCCGCCTTCGATCACCCAGGGCGGCAAGTGCGCCGTGACGATGCGCAGGACCTTGCGGGTTTCCGCTTGGGAAAATGCACCCGCACAGCTGGCCAGCCCTGTCAGGGCGGTACCCAGTTGCAGGAGCTGGCGGCGCTTCATGGCATCAGTACTCGCGCCTGTCCGGCTTGATTTCTTGCAGGATCGTCGTCGCGATTTCCTCGATCGACTTGGTGGTCGACGACAGCCAGCGTATGCCTTCCCGCTTCATCATCAGTTCGGCTTCGTTGACTTCGTAGCGGCAATTCTCGATCGAGGCGTACTTGCTGCCCGCACGCCGCTCATGGCGGATTTCCGACAGGCGTTCCGGCGTGATCGACAGGCCGAATATCTTGCCGCGGAAGGGCGGCAGCGAGGAGGGCAGCTTGCCCCGCTCAAAGTCGTCGGGGATCAGCGGGTAGTTGGCGGCCTTGATGCCGTACTGCATGGCCAGGTACAGGCTGGTCGGCGTCTTGCCCGAGCGCGACACGCCAACCAGGATCACATCGGCCGACGACAGGTTCTTGTGCGACTGGCCGTCGTCGTGCGCCAGCGAAAAATTGATCGCTTCGATGCGGTTCTTGTATTCCTCGCTGTCCACGATATTGTGCGAACGGCCGATGGTATGGGTCGACTTGACGCCCAGTTCTTGTTCCAACGGGGCCACGAAGGTCTGGATCAAGTCCATGTGCATGCCATTGGCCTTGCGGATCACGTCCGACAGGTCGGGCTTGACCAGGGTGGAAAAGACGATGGGGCGCTGGTTGTCGATCGCGAAGGCTTCGTTGATGCGGCGTGCTGCCTCGTACGCCTTGTCAACGGTGTCGATGAAGGGCAGGCGCACCTGGCGGAAACGCAGGTCGAACTGGGTCAGGACCGCGTGGCCGAAGGTTTCGGCGGTAATGCCGGTGCCGTCCGACACAAAAAAGACGGTACGGGCGGAAGTCGGAAGCGGTGGACGTGGTTCTGTACTCATGTGGCAGGAAGTTCCTAAGCTGACAATGTTTCAAGGTTGTACAGTGTTAATTTACTGCGCAAGCTGTAAAATGCTCTTCAATGGATTTATTGTGCTGTACGACACCAAGAATAACAAGAACTAGTCGCCAGCCTGCGGTACGCGAAGATTTCTATCAATAGCAAGGGTGTTTATTATGACCAGTATGACCAACGCAGCACTGAAGGAGCCCGACCGTACCGGCGTGTACGTTGCGCCGTTCGAACAGTTACGCATGACCGATGTCGAATCCGTGGGCGGCAAGAACGCGTCCCTGGGCGAGATGATCAGCCAGCTGGCCGCAGCCGGCGTGCGCGTGCCTGGCGGCTTTGCCACCACGGCCGAAGCGTTCCGCGATTTCCTCACCCACAGCATCGACGGCGGTCCTTCGCTGGCCGACCGCGTGGCCACCCGCCTCGAAGGCTTGAACATCGACGACGTGCGTTCGCTGGCCCAGGCCGGCGCCGAAATCCGTCAATGGATCATCGACACACCGTTCCAGGCAAAACTGGAAGCGGAAATCCGCACCTTCTACGAACGCCTGGTCGCCGATTCGGAAACCGAAATGTCGTTCGCCGTGCGTTCGTCGGCCACCGCCGAAGACTTGCCGGATGCATCGTTCGCAGGCCAGCAGGAAACCTTCCTGAACGTGGTCGGCATCGACAACGTGCTCGAAGCCATGAAGCACGTGTTCGCCTCGCTGTACAACGACCGCGCCATCTCGTACCGCGTGCACAAGGGCTTTACCCACGCCGAAGTGGCATTGTCGGCTGGCGTGCAGCGCATGGTCCGTTCCGACCTGGGCGCGGCCGGCGTGATGTTCACCATCGATACCGAGTCCGGCTTCAAGGACGTGGTGTTCGTCACCTCCAGCTATGGCCTGGGCGAGACGGTGGTGCAGGGCGCGGTCAATCCCGACGAATTCTATGTGCACAAGCCGATGCTGGAAATGGGCAAGTCGCCTGTCATCCGCCGCAATATCGGTTCCAAGCTGCTCAAGATGGAATTCACCAACGAAGCCAAGGCCGGCCGTTCGGTCAAGACCGTGGACGTGCCGATCGAACTGCGCAACCGCTATTCGCTGACCGACGCCGAAGTGGTGGAACTGGCCAAGTACGCCGTCATCATCGAAAACCACTATGGCCGTCCGATGGACATCGAGTGGGGCAAGGATGGCCGCGACGGCAAGCTCTACATCCTGCAGGCGCGTCCGGAGACGGTCAAGTCGCAGCAGAAGGCCACCGATGCCCAGCAGCGCTTCAAGCTCAAGGGCAGCGGCACCGTGCTCGCGTCGGGCCGCGCGATCGGCCAGAAAATTGGCGCCGGTCCCGTGCGCGTGATCCACGACCCGGCCGACATGGAACGCGTCCAGCCGGGCGACGTGCTGGTCGCCGACATGACCGACCCGAATTGGGAACCGGTCATGAAGCGCGCCTCGGCCATCGTCACCAACCGTGGCGGCCGTACCTGCCACGCCGCGATCATCGCGCGTGAGCTGGGCGTACCCGCCGTGGTGGGCTGCGGCGACGCGACCGAACTGCTCAAGGATGGCACCTTCGTCACCGTATCGTGCGCGGAAGGCGACGAAGGCAAGATCTACGACGGCTTGCTCGAGACCGAGATTTCGGAAGTGGCGCGCGGCGAACTGCCGCCGATCGCCACCAAGATCATGATGAACGTGGGTAACCCGCAGCTGGCATTCGACTTCCAGTCGATTCCGAACGGCGGCGTGGGCCTGGCCCGCCTCGAGTTCATCATCAATAACAATATCGGCGTGCACCCGAAAGCGATTCTCGAGTATCCGAACATCGATGCCGACCTGAAGAAGGCCGTGGAATCGGTCGCGCGCGGCCATGCATCGCCGAAAGCCTTCTACGTCGACAAGCTGGCCGAAGGCATCGCCACCATCGCTGCCGCGTTCTGGCCGAAGCCGGTCATCGTGCGCCTGTCCGACTTCAAGTCGAACGAGTACAAGAAGCTGATCGGCGGTTCGCGCTACGAACCGGACGAAGAAAACCCGATGCTCGGTTTCCGCGGCGCGGCGCGTTACTTGTCGCCCGACTTCGCCGAATCCTTCGAAATGGAATGCGCGGCCATGAAACGGGTGCGCAACGACATGGGCCTGACCAACGTCGAGATCATGGTGCCATTCGTGCGCACGCTGGGCCAGGCTGAAAAAGTCGTGAACCTGCTGGGCAAGAATGGCTTGAAGCGCGGCGAAAACGGCCTGCGCCTGATCATGATGTGCGAAGTGCCATCGAACGCGATCCTGGCCAATGAATTCCTGGAACACTTCGACGGCTTCTCGATCGGATCGAACGACCTGACCCAGCTCACGCTGGGCCTGGACCGCGATTCGGGCATGGCGCTGCTGGCGGCCGACTTCGACGAGCGCGACCCTGCGGTCAAGGCGCTGCTGTCGATGGCGATCAAGGCGTGCCGCGCGCAAGGCAAGTACATCGGCATCTGCGGCCAGGGCCCTTCGGACCACCCTGACTTTGCGGCATGGCTGATGAGCGAAGGCATCGAATCGATGTCGCTCAATCCTGATTCCGTGATCGACACCTGGCAGAAACTGGCCGCGATGTAAGTTCGGTTCGGCTTCGCGAATGCCGTCATCCCCGTCCGGGCATGACGGCATTTTTCATGGTCGCGACAAATTGATTGACACAATGTCCAGACGCGATAGACTGCCCTCGTCTAGTCTCGAAAGGAAGCGTCATGAGTGAATGGATGTTCTGGCTGATCGCAGCCGGCGTACTGGTGGTGTTTGAATTATTCACCGGTACCTTCTACGTGCTGATGATTGCCATCGGCACCGCATTCGGCGCTGCTGCCGCCTTGATGGGCATGAGCTTGCCGATGCAAATCCTGATCGCCGCCGTCATCGGCGTGGTGGCGACGGGCCTGCTGCACCGCAGCCGCTTCGGCCGTCCGAGCAAGCAGGACCCCGCGCGCGATCCCAATGTGAACATGGACATCGGCCAGCATGTCAAAGTCGATACCTGGACCGAGGGCACGGCGCGCGTGATGTACCGCGGCGCGCAGTGGGACGTCAACCTGGCGCCGGGCGCCATTCCCGGCGCCGGCCAATACAAGATCGTCGAAGTCCAGGGCAGCCGCCTGGTACTGGCCAACGCATAACAACCAAAACGAAAGAGGGCAAGCCATGGAATCACTCGGAATCGCCACCACGGTGCTGTTTATCGTGGCACTGGTATTCGTCTTCAAAACCATCAACGTGGTGCCGCAGCAGCACGCCTGGGTCGTCGAACGGCTCGGCAAATACCATGCAACGCTGGCGCCGGGACTGAACATCGTCATCCCCTTCATCGACCGCATCGCCTACAAGCACATCCTGAAAGAAATTCCGCTCGACGTGCCGCCGCAGGTTTGCATTACGCGCGACAACACGCAGCTGCAGGTCGACGGCATCCTGTACTTCCAGATCACCGATGCCATGCGCGCATCGTATGGTTCGTCGAATTACCTGGCAGCCATTACCCAGCTGGCGCAAACCACGCTGCGTTCGGTCATCGGCAAGATGGAGCTCGACAAAACCTTCGAAGAGCGCGACCACATCAACACCACCATCGTCAATGCGATCGACGAATCGGCCGCGAACTGGGGCGTGAAAGTGCTGCGTTACGAGATCAAGGACTTGACGCCGCCGGAATCGATCCTGCATTCGATGCAGGCGCAAATCACGGCGGAACGCGAAAAGCGGGCGCTGATCGCTGCCTCGGAAGGGCGCAAGCAGGAACAGATCAATATCGCCACCGGCGAGCGCGAGGCCGCCATTGCGCGCTCCGAAGGCGAAAAGCAGGCATCGATCAACCGCGCCGAAGGCCAGGCCAAGGCGATCATTGCGCTGGCCGAAGCGAATGCCGATGCACTGCGCCAGATCGGCGCGGCCATCAATGCGCCGGGTGGACAGGATGCGGTGAGCCTGAAAGTGGCGGAGCAATATGTGCATGCCTTCGGCGAACTGGCCAAGACCAACAATTCGATCATCGTGCCGGCCAACCTGGGCGAGATGAGCGGCTTGATTGCCAGCGCGATGCAGATCGTAAAAGCGCAGAAGTAATAGGTTCGCTCTGAATTGAGGGGCTGCATTGACTACCGCACTTTTCGTATTCCTGCTCGTTGCAATAGGACTCCTGAATATAATCGCCACGCTCGCGGTAAGGCGGGATGAATATTCGGAGCCCTTGCAGAAAGCCCTGCAGATCCTCCTGGTGTGGCTTGTTCCCATCCTCGGAGCGCTGCTTGTCCTTGCCGTGCACCGAAAACCGGAAAAGGCGTCGGGACGCTATCGGTCGGGAAGTGACCCGGTAGGAGACGACTTCGGCACTCAGAGGCCCGGCGTCGTCAGATCCATAACGGACATGCTGGATGATGACTAGCCTCGCTCAGGTCACCGGAAACTCCATCGCCATCATGGTGAACGCACCCTCGCGCGAGCGGCAGCGGATCTTGCCTCCGAACGAGGTAATCACGCGCCGGCAAAACGCCAGTCCCATCCCCGTACCCTTGGTATTTTTGGTCGTGTAGAAGGGATCGAAAACGTGCGGCAGCACATGCTCGGGTATGCCGTGCCCGGTATCGCTGATGATCAGCTTGTTGCTTCCCTGGTCGCGATAGAAGGCGATCTCGATCTTTCCGTGCGCCAGGCCATCGACAGCTGCCAGCGCATTTTTGATCAGGTTGTAGAGCACATAAATGAGCAGGGTATCGGACCCGTGGAAATGGAAATCCTCGGTCTCCTGCAAGACCACCTTGGCCCGCGTGGCGCTGTCGAAGGGGTAGGACGCCAGCGCCTGTGCAACGCATTTTTCTATCGAATGCGACTCGAAATCGTGCGTACCCAGCAGCGCCGGATTGGCCGAGGCAAGCACCATGTCGGCGATAAAGTTCGACCGTGACACTTCCGACTCCATATCGCTGCCCAGCTCGCGCAAATAGTCCAGGTGCGCGGGCGGCAGGGTGCCTTGTGCCCCGTCCTGCAGCTGCGAATTTTCGTAGGCGGCGATCAGCTGTGGCATCGCCCTCTTGATGAAGCGCGCCTGGTTGCGGATGGTGGCAAGCGGCGTGCGCAGTTCGTGCGCCACGGTCGCGGCCAGCACCATGGGATTGGCCAGCAGGTTATGCCGCGCCATGGCCTGCGCAATGATGCCCAGGCTGATGGCGATGAAGATCACGCCCGGCGGATAGATTTCAAGGCCGTAATTGCACATATAGTCGATCGCCGCCAGGAAGTAGATCAGCAGGCTGGCCAGGCAATAGCGCAGACGCAGCCTTTCCGTCGACACGGCGACCTTGAGCTGGCGCAGCAGCAGCCATGCGGCGCGGCACACCACGATCGACGTCTGCAGCACATGCAGCGGATGCAGCGGGCCTGCCTTGGGGTAATAGCCGAAAAAGGTGTGATAGGCGCCTGCGACGATGGCGTCGCTGAAAAACAGGCTGGCGCCCATGACGGCCGAGATGGCGTAGGACATCCTGACCGCGCGCGCTTCGCTGCGCTGGCGCGTCAATTCGGCAATGAAGTGGTACAGCGTGGTGGGCAGGAACAGGATCAGGAAATAGCCGCCGCGTGCCAGCATGACAGCCAGTTCCTCGTCCCGGACCTGGAACAGCACAGCCCAGGTGAATTGCAAGGCGAAGGTGGTAAAGCACAGGAAAAAGAAGGTCAGCGCCGTCCGGTTGGCGCCGCGCGAACCAAGCACATAGGCGCCATACCCCAGGAACAGCAGGGCGACGAATGCGGGCAGGATCGAATACATAGTTCCCTTGGGCTGACACACGGCAGCAAGCGTGGTGCGATGACTTGTAACAGTAGCAATTCCATTTGTTATAGTCCATGAGAATGCCGGAAGTTTCTGAACGAAGTTTGCGCTAGATCAGACTTCAAGCATAAAACCCCAACTATTGGTTAATGGCCCGCAATGATTCTTGGGCGTCGCGTCCGGCCGGATGCGATCCATAACTTATAGGGAAATCAATCATGTCGACACTTACCGCTACCCATTCGCCAGCAGCAGCCAACGCCCTGTTCACTGCGCCACTGATGCCCCGCGCCTTGCGCAGCCCCGGCCGCACCTTCATCAATGCGATGACGATTTACCTGAAGGATTCCAACGCTTACGGCAATACCTACTTCGCCCGCTATTTCGAATGGCAGGGTATCGCGCGCGAACGCTGGTTCTTCGAATGCATCGCGCCCGACATGCTGCAAGCCGAAGGCGTGTTCATCACCAAGCATGCGCGCCAGGACTATGTCCATGAAACCTTCCCGTTCCAGGAGATTTCCTGCGAGCTGAACGCCTACGATATCCGCCGTTGCTCGTTCTGGCTCGAGTTCCGGTTCTATTCGGGCGGGGTGCTGGTGTCCGTCGGCCGCCAGCAGATTGTGTTCGCCAACCACGCCAAGGCGATCAGCCCCTTGCCGCCGCATATCATCGCCAAGATCCGCCAGTACGACACGGGCGACCTGCCAAGCCATTAAGCAGGCGCGTGGGGCAGCCCCAAGGCTGCCCTTTCGATGTAGTATCAGATTTCACAATTGAATGACAGGCTGACAATGAGAGTGATCATCATCACCGGTGCATCGGACGGCATAGGCGCCGAAGTCGCGCGCCAGCTTGCCGCGGCGGGCGGCGCAGGCGTGGGCCTGGTACTGGCGGCGCGCAATGTGGACATGCTCGACGCCGTGGCCGGCGAATGCGCGGCACTGGGCGCCCAGACGCTGACGGTGCAGACCGACGTGGGCGTGCAGGAACAATGCAAGGCACTGGTGGCCCAGGCAGTCGGGCGCTTCGGGCGCATCGACGCCCTGATCAATAACGCGGGCCGTTCGGCCCATGCCAATTTCGAAGACGTGCAGGATCTGGGCTGGTACGAAGACCTGATGCGCGTGAACCTGTGGGGCGCGGTGTGGTGCACCCACGCGGCGCTGCCTCACCTGAAGGCGGCCAGGGGCAGCATCGTGGCCGTATCGTCGCTGGCGGGGCTGGTGGGCGTGCCCGGGCGCAATGCCTACGGCGCCACCAAGTTCGCCATGAACGGATTTTTCGAATCCCTGCGCGCCGAAATGAAGAGCGCGGGCGTGAGCGTGACGATCGCCTATCCGGGCGTGGTGGCCACCCGGATTCGCCACCGCGGCTACGGGGCCGACGGTAGGCCGCTCGGTAGCAGCAGCCTGAAAGAAGACAAGGCCATGCCGGTGGAAGAATGCGCGGGCCTGATCGTGGCCGGCATGAATGCCCGCAAGCGCGACGTGGTGATGACGGCCAAGGGGAAAATCGGGCGCTTCCTGAAGCTGTTCGCGCCGGGCCTGATTGAAAACATGGCCCTGCGCGCCGTTGCCGACGAAATGAAGCCGCACTGAGCTGCCGTGCGCTCTTAAGGATTGCCAAAGTCTGCAAGGGTATAAGGAGTCATCACACATTCTGTCGGGAGATGGGCATGAAAAGCTGGCTGCGCGCGAACAAGGGTTTCCTGGTCTTCCTGTGCCTGTTCGGCGTGTTCCGCACCGCGGTGGCGGACTGGAATCCGATTCCGTCGGGCTCCATGCGCCCCGGGCTGCTGGAAGGCGACGTGGTGTTCGTCAACCGCCTGGCTTTCAACGTCAAGGTGCCGCTGACCGACATGGTGGTCGCCAGGACCGGCGAGCCGCAGCGCGGCGACGTGGTGACGTTTTCGTCACCCGCCGACGGTACGCGCCTGATCAAGCGCATCATGGCGGTGCCTGGCGACGTGATCGAAATGCACGACGAGCGGCTGACCATCAATGGCCAGCAGGCCAGCTACGTGCCGGTGGGCGAATTGCTGGAGCACTTCGGCGATGGCCAACTGGTGGCGGCACAGCGTTTCGATGAATCCTATGGCAAACAAACGCAGCGTATCCAGGTGCTGCCGCAAATTGGCGCGCGCCGCAATTTCGGACCGATGACCATACCCGACGACCAGTATCTGATGCTGGGCGACAACCGCGACAACAGCATCGATTCGCGCTACTACGGCCTGGTGCCGCGCCACCTGCTGATCGGGCGCGCGGTGCGGATCCTGGTGTCGGCCGATATCGAGGGCAACTGGATGCCGCGCGGTGAGCGCTTCGGCATGCCGCTGGGCAGCGCCACCAAATAAACTCCCACTACATCGCCCTCGCGCAGGCGGGGGCCCATAGCACGCTATCGAAGTTGGTCGGCGTGCTATAGGCCCCCGCCTGCGCGAGGGCGATGGGGGGGGCTCAACTGACATTGCAACGTTACGGTAAAATTCGTCTTTTGACGAAAGCGCCATGGCATGCAGAGACTGTTGACGGTAATACTTGCGTGCCTCGGCATGGTTGGCGCCCTGGCGATCGATACCTACCTGCCGTCAATACCTGCCATCGGCCGCGAATTTGGCGTCGGCCCGCTGGCCGTGCAGCAAACCCTCAGCATCTTCCTGTTCACCTTCGCCTTCATGATGCTGTTTTACGGCACGCTGTCCGATTCCTTCGGCCGCCGTCCCGTGATCCTGATCGCGCTGGCCATGTACACCGTCGGCTCGCTGGGCGCCGTGTTCGCGCCCACCTTCGGCTGGCTATTGGCCTGCCGCGCCCTGCAGGGACTGGCCGCGGGCGCCGGCTCGGTCATCGGCCAGGCCATCGTCCAGGACCGCTATTCGCACGACCAGGCCCACGCGCAGCGCATCATGTCGCACATCATGATGGTGTTCGGCCTGGCGCCCGCCATCGCACCTATCCTGGGCGGCTACCTGCACGTGCACTTCGGCTGGCGTTCCACCTTCCTGTTCCTGGCCGCGTTCGGCGCGTTGATGATACTGCTGGTGTACAAGGGTTTGCCTGAAAGCTTGCCCAAAAGCCAGCGCCACGCCTTCCACGGCATCGCCATCGCGCGCAACTACCTGAAGGTGCTGCGGCATCCCCAGTTCCTGCTGCTGTCGGTGGCGGTCGGCCTGGCCTTTGGCGGGCTGTCGCTGTATATCGGCTCGGCCGCCAACTTCATCATGGAAATCCTGAAACTGACGGAAACGGCATTCGCCTGGCTGTTCATTCCCATGATCGGCGGCATGACCATCGGTTCGGCCTGGGGCGGAAAGGCGGCCGCGCGCATTGCGCCGGGCAGGATGATCTGGCTCGGTTTTGCCATCATGGGCGGGGCAGGGCTGGTCAACGTGGCGTACAACCATGCCTTCGTTGCCAGCGTGCCGTGGGCGGTGCTGCCGCTGGCGGTGTACACCTTCGGCCTGGCCATTGCCATGCCGGCCATCCAGGTCAGCGCGCTGGCGAAGTTTCCGGATAACCGCGGGCTGGCATCGTCGATGCTGTCGTTTATCCAGATGATGCTGTTTGCGATGGTGTCGGGCTTGCTGGCGCCCATGCTCTTCGATAGCGCGCTCAAGCTGGCGTGCGGGGTGCTGGCGGGCCTGGTGGGAAGTTTCCTGTGCTGGCGACTGAGCCTGCGCATGGCAGGCCCGGCCGCTTAGCGCGAGTGGGTTTTCATGGCGGCGGCGACTTCGCGCTTGCCGTCGCGTTCTTTCTCGGTGGCGCGCTTGTCGTGCTGTTTCTTGCCCTTGGCCAGGCCAATTTCGCATTTCACGCGTCCGCCCTTGTAGTGCAGGTTGAGCGGCACCAGGGTGTAGCCGGAACGTTCGACTTTGCCGATCAGCTTGTCCAGTTCGGCGCGGTGCAACAGCAGCTTGCGCGTGCGCACGGCGTCCGGATGGGTGAAGGATGAGGCGGTGGCCAGCGCGCTGACGTGGGCGCCGAACAGGAACAGTTCGTCGCCGCGCACGACAACGTACGCTTCCTTGATCTGGACGCGCGAATCGCGGATGGCCTTGACTTCCCAGCCTTCGAGCACGACACCGGCTTCCCATCGGTCTTCGATGAAATAGTCGTGGAAGGCTTTTTTATTATCAACAATACTCATGAAATCGCTAAAATGTGGGGTTCAGTTAAACTCTGCAACATATCCAACATCATAACAAACGGTTGATTAATGGCAGTAGTGCATAAAACAGTTTTTCTTGGCTACAGTGCGGAACAAATGTTCGACCTGGTGGCCAAAGTGGAAGATTATCCAAAATTTTTGCCGTGGTGCGGCGGCGTCAAGGTCATCGAAAGGACCGACGATGCGCTCGTTGCCTGCCTCGCCATTCATTTTCACGGCGTGAACCAGACCTTCACCACGCGCAACCATAACACACGGCCTACGCAAATGAAGATGAAGCTGGTGGACGGTCCTTTCAAGACCATGGACGGCACCTGGACCTTCAAGGCCTTGCGGGCCGATGCCTGCAAAGTGGAGTTCGACCTGCACTACGAATTTTCCAGCATGATCCTGGAACAGCTGATCGGCCCGGTGTTCGGCGTGATTGCCAACAGCATGGTCGATTCCTTCTGCAAACGAGCCGAGACGGTGTATGGCTGATCCGATTCACATCCAGGTGTGCTATGCCACGCCCTTGCGCGAGTATTTCCGCGACCTGGTGGTGGAGCAGGGAACCACGATCGAACAAGCTATCGGGCTGAGCGGGATCCTGCAGGAGATTCCGGGCATCGACCTGGCGACCCAGCCGGTGGGCTTGTTCGGGAAGAAGCGCCCGCTCGATACGGTGCTGCGCGAGCGTGACCGGATAGAAATCTACCGGCCGCTGGTGGCCGATCCCAAGGATTCGCGGCGCAAGCGGGCGGAGAAAAAGGCCGCTTGAGCGGCGGCCCTCAGTTCAATCGTTGCAACCTTCCAGATTGCGCGCAGCCTGCGCCTGTTTTTCCTTGCGCTGCGCATCATCCATATAGCTGCGCTCGCCATTCTTGTCCGTGGTGCTCAGGCGCTGTCCCGAATCGAGCTGCTGCTTGAACGCGCGCGAAGAATCGCAATTGGCCTTCTTGGCCGCCTTCATTTCGTTGTCTTCCGTCGATTTCTTGTCTGCCTCGGCCTTCTCGGACTGGCGCTTCTTGTAATCCGTTTCGCGGTCGGCCAGGGTAGGCGGGCCCGATTTGGCCACTGCCGCACCAGCGGCCGGTGCCGTCGGCGCCGCTTCGGCTGCAGCGCCCTGCATCAAGCCCGGCGCCTTCAGGATATTCCTGGCTGGCGTATTGGCCGGAGGCGGGCGGTCCGAAAACTGCCGCACACCTTTCTCGTTAATCCATACAAATTGTGCGTGGGACAGGCCGGCGAAGACCAGCATCAAGCCGCCGACGAGGAGCTGCGATCCCCGTTTCCCGATAAAGTTGTTCATGTGAATCTTTCTTGTGCGTAATCCGAGGCTCGATTTCACCGTGAATCGGGCTTCCTGTCAACGAGCATACGTCAATTCCGGCCATTTTGAGGCCCTTTCGAGACGGCTAGCGCGAACTTCTGTATAATTCGATTTTGCGCCAATAGGAAAATGCTATGCGTCTACTTCAAAAAGCACTCACGTTCGATGATGTGCTGCTCGTCCCGGCTTATTCGAACGTCCTGCCAGCCGACACCTCCCTCAAAACTCGCCTGACCCGCAATATTGCCCTCAATATTCCCTTGCTGTCCGCAGCGATGGATACGGTCACCGAAGCCCGCCTGGCAATCGCCATGGCCCAGGAAGGCGGAATCGGCATTATCCACAAGAACCTGTCCCCCAAGGACCAGGCTCGCGAGGTAGCGCGCGTCAAGCGTTTCGAAGCCGGTGTCCTGCGTGATCCGATCACGATCCCGCCGACCATGAAGATTCGCGACGTCATCGCACTGACGGAACAATACGGCATCAGCGGTTTCCCTGTCGTCGAAGGCAAGACGGTTGTCGGTATCATCACCAACCGCGATTTGCGCTTCGAAGAAGAACTCGACGCCGAAGCCCGCGCCAAGATGACCCCGCGCGAAAAACTGGTGTACGTCAAGGAAGACGCCGACCCGATCGAAGCGAAGCGCCTGATGAACAAGTACCGCCTCGAGCGCGTGCTGGTCGTCAACGACGAATTCGAACTGCGCGGCCTGATCACCGTGAAAGACATCCAGAAGTCGCACGAGCACCCGTTCGCATCGAAAGATGCCCAGGGCAAGCTGCTGGTTGGCGCTGCCGTTGGCGTGAGCCAGCGCGACGAAGAGCGCATCGACTTGCTGGTCGCTGCCGGCGTCGACGTGCTGGTGGTCGACACCGCCCACGGCCACTCGCAAGGCATCCTGGACCGCGTGAAGTGGATCAAAACCAAATACCCGCAAGTGGACGTCATCGGCGGCAACATCGCTACCGCTGCCGCCGCACTGGCGCTGGTCGAGCATGGCGCCGACGCGGTCAAGGTCGGCATCGGTCCTGGCTCCATCTGCACCACCCGCATCGTCGCGGGCGTGGGCGTACCGCAAATTACCGCCATTTCGAACGTGGCCGAAGCACTGGCCGGCACCGGCGTGCCCTGCATCGCCGACGGCGGCATCCGCTTCTCGGGCGACATTTCCAAGGCGTTGGCAGCAGGCGCCTCGACCGTCATGATGGGTTCCATGTTCGCCGGCACCGAAGAAGCACCGGGCGAAGTCATCCTGTACCAGGGCCGCAGCTACAAGTCGTACCGCGGCATGGGTTCGCTGGGCGCCATGGCGGACGGTTCGGCCGACCGCTACTTCCAGGATGCGTCGGCCAAGGCCGACAAGTTCGTGCCGGAAGGTATCGAAGGCCGCGTTGCCTACAAGGGCAGCGTGCTGGCGATCATTTACCAGCTGGTCGGCGGCGTGCGCCAGTCGATGGGCTACTGCGGTTGCGCGTCGATCGACGAACTGCGCGAAAAAGCCGAATTCGTCGAGATCACCTCGGCCGGCATGCGCGAATCGCATGTGCACGACGTGCAAATCACCAAAGAAGCTCCGAACTACCGTTCCGAGTAAACAGCAGAGTCAACGCGGCGACCAGTTCGCCGCGTTGCTTTTCAAGCGTCCAGATTCCAGTTACTACTCATAGCGCCCTCCATGCACTCTAAAATCCTCATCCTCGATTTCGGTTCCCAGGTTACCCAGCTGATCGCCCGCCGCGTCCGCGACGCCGGTGTGTTTTCGGAAGTTTTCCCCTACGACGTCAGCGACGAATTCGTCCGCAACTATGGCGCCGCCGGCGTGATCCTGTCGGGCAGCCACAATTCCACGCTGGACGGCGAATCGCCGCGCGCGCCGCAGGCCGTGTTCGAACTGGGCGTGCCGGTATTGGGCATTTGCTACGGCATGCAAACCATGGCGGCCCAGCTGGGCGGCAAGGTTGAAAACGGCAAGGTGCGTGAATTCGGCTACGCCGAAGTTCGCGCGCGCAGCCACACGGCGCTGCTCAAAGGCATCAACGACTTCGTCACCGACGAAGGCCACGGCATGTTGAAAGTATGGATGAGCCACGGCGACAAGGTTCTGGACATGCCGCCAGGCTTCAAGCTGATGGGCGATACGCCGAGCTGCCCGGTCGCGGCCATGGCCGACGAAGAGCGCCGCTACTATGCGGTGCAATTCCACCCGGAAGTCACGCACACCCTGCAGGGCAAGGCCATCCTGGGCCGTTTCGTGCATGAAATCTGCGGCTGCAAATCCGAATGGAACATGCCGGACTACATTTCCGAAGCCGTCGCCAAGATCCGCGAACAGGTCGGTACCGACGAAGTGATCCTGGGCCTGTCGGGCGGCGTCGATTCCAGCGTGGCGGCCGCGCTGATCCACCGCGCCATCGGCGACCAGCTGACCTGCGTATTCGTCGACCACGGCCTGTTGCGCCTGGACGAAGGCAAGATGGTCATGGACATGTTTGCCAAGAACCTGGGCGTGAAGGTGCTGCGCATCGACGCGGAAGACCAGTTCCTGGGCCACCTGGCCGGCGTTGCCGATCCGGAAGCCAAGCGCAAGATTATCGGCCGCGAATTCGTCGAAGTGTTCCAGGTCGAAGCGGGCAAACTGAAGAACGCCAAGTGGCTGGCGCAGGGCACCATTTACCCGGACGTCATCGAAAGCGCGGGCAAGGGCAAGAAGGGCCAGACCATCAAGAGCCACCACAATGTGGGCGGCCTGCCGGAAACGCTGAACCTGAAGCTGCTCGAGCCGCTGCGCGAACTGTTCAAGGACGAAGTGCGCAAGCTGGGCGTGGCGCTCGGTCTGCCGCACGACATGGTGTATCGCCATCCATTCCCGGGCCCGGGCCTGGGCGTGCGCATCCTGGGTGAAGTGAAGAAGGATTTCGCCGACCTGCTGCGCCGTGCCGACGCCATCTTCATCGAAGAACTGCGCAACACGCCGTGCGAACTGCCGGCGCTGGAAAGCATCGATGCCGGCGAAGCGCCGAAGAACTGGTATGAAGCGACCAGCCAGGCGTTTGCCGTGTTCCTGCCGGTCAAATCGGTGGGCGTGATGGGCGATGGCCGCACCTATGAGTACGTGGTGGCATTGCGCGCAGTGCAGACGCTGGACTTCATGACGGCGCAATGGGCGCACTTGCCGCACAGCTTGCTGGGCAAGGTGTCGAACCGCATCATCAATGAAGTGCGGGGCATCAACCGCGTGGTCTACGACATTTCCGGAAAGCCGCCAGCGACCATCGAATGGGAGTGAGATTTTTGTTGAAGGTGAATTAATTATTGATCAAAAGCTCGCTTCGGCGAGCTTTTCTTTTGTGCGCCCAGCTGGACTCACAACGCGCAGGCCCCATCCCGCGGTGCGGCCGGGCGGGTGACGGACGGAAGCATCGTTCAGGACTAGCCGTGTCTAAAAGCCCTTTTCCGCCAATAGCTTAAGCGACCATGCTTTGGCACTGGCGTAGTCGAGAAAAAGGCCGCGTGGCGGACTGCCATCGTAGATTCGCGCGTACATCTGTTCAAACAGCGCGCGACCTTCGACGTTTGCCGCCGCGACGACCGGATTACCGATGCATTGCATCTTGGCGGTCGTATAGATGATAACGTCGGCCAGCCTGTCGAGAGACTCCGGGGTACACAGCAGCGAACCGGTGACAATGGTCATGTGCACATGAGGACCCGTGGCCGCAAGTTCCTTGACCATCGGATGCGCCGCCTTCATCCAGTTGTCGACCAGTTCCAGATTCCAGGGACCGACCAGTTCGGAAACGAGTACGCGTCCTTCAAGTCGAAGCTGATATTCCCCATGCGGCCAAAACTTGAGCATTCACATTTCCAATAGCTTGTCTTTTTACTCTTTACGAAAATTTCACGGACAATTATCGCATTTTGCGCTGCGCGTTGGACTTTCCGAAAAAAAAGCCCTGTTTCCACAGGGCTTTTTCGGGTGACATTTTGTTGGCGTGTGGCCGCGCTACGGGAGCGCGTTCATTCAGTTGCCATCGACGATCGTGAAGTTGGTCGCGTTGTTTTTCACGTTCCCCAGTGCCGCTCCAGTGACCGTGTTGTTCGTGAAAGTCGCCGTGCCTGCTGCGGACTGGCGAATTTCAATCCCGTAGGTGCCGGCATTGGTGATCTGGTTTCCCGAGAAGGTCATGGCCGGGCCGGTCGAGGGTTCCTCGATGAAAATACCCGAGTAGGTGCTGTCCTGGATCTGGTTGTTCGACACGGTGACCGTCGGATTATTCAACAGTCCCGAGCTGTTGAGCCAAAGCCCCCAGATCGCGCCGATGTTGTACTGGTAGTCGTGGTGGTAGGACCCGGTCCGGATCAGCATGTTCCCCGAAATGTTCAGGGTGCCGGTCAGGGATGGCGGGTTGAAATTGGTACCGAAGGAAATGCCGGCCCCATTGTCGATGGTATCGGTGATCAGGTTGGACAGGACTGAATTGTTCTGCCCGCCATAGATGGCGATGCCGTTGGCCAGGCCCGGCATCTGGACGGTATTGAACTCGAAGGAGTTGTTGGTGTCGAGGTAGGTGTCCGACCACATGGCCATGGCATCGTCGCCCGAATTGCGGATGCTGTTGTTCGATACCACGCTGTTGCTGGTGCCGTAGTGCAGATTGAGTCCGTCGGCCCAGACATTGCGGAAGCGGTTGCCGGTGATCGTGGCGTGATCGACCGTTCCGGCCTGGCTGAAGGACTGGGTCGCCCACAGCCCGACCTTGGCATGCTCGATCCAGACATTGCGCACCGTCGAGTTGGAGAGGTTTCCTTCAATGCCGGACACCCCGTTGGCATCGTCCCGGATATTGTCGTACGAGTTCATCTTCAGGTCGGCGATGGTGATGTTGCCGCCCTTGGCATAGATGCCGGCGTAAGCGCCTTCCAGCACGCTCCACCATGGGCCGGCGCCCTTGATGGACACGCCGGAATCGAGATAGATGCGGGTGCCTTGCCCGTTGTAGCCAGGCCCGGGCGTACCAGTATTGAGGTGATAGGTGCCTGCCGGAACCCAGACGCCGACAAAAGCGCCGCCGGATGCCTTGACTGCGGCAATGGTGCTGTTCAGGGCAGCGGTGTCGTCGACCCCGTCGTTGGCCGCGGCGCTAAAGTCGGCGATCGAACGGTAGTTGGCCGGCTTGACCAGGGCGTCGGGAATCGGCTCGGCTTCCAGGAAGTCCAGCGTGACGGTGGGCGTGGTGGCGAAGTTGAGGTTCGACGTTTCCCGCACCAGCCTGATGGTCGTACCGGCCGGGTAGGCAGCGTCGAGCATGACCGCCACTTCGTCGAAGAAGCGATGCGGATTGGCGGGCGTGGCGTTCGGATTCTTGGACCAGCGGATCTGGCCCCCTTCGGTGCCATACAGGCCGTACAGCCAGCTGAATTTGTTGGTCAGGACCAGGTCGGGTTTCTTGACGCCATTCACATACAGGCTCAGGCCCGCATTGTAGACCGCGCTATTGCTGGTGTTCGGGATGGAATAGCGCACCACCAGCCCGCGCGCCTGCGCAGTCAGGGTGAACTGAACATGCTGGCCGTTGCCGGCAAGTTGCACCGCCGCCCGGCCCGAGGCCTCGGACGACAAGGTGCCCCAGGTCCTGTTACCCGAGATCAGCGTGCCCTGGTACGTCGCCGCTTCGGCCTCGAAGCTGGTGTAGGGCAGGGAAGCACCGTAAGTCTTGTTGGTCAGCGCCGTGCTGAAGGCATTGTTTGTGGTGTTGCTCTCTGTAATCAGGTTCGGCACATTGACGGTGGCGGTAATGGTCTGGTTCGGACCAGCCATGTTCCATGTCGAGCCAGCAACGCCAGCATTGGCGGTGAGCGTGACGGAAGCGCCGGGAGCGAGGGAAGTGTTGTAATTGTCGGACCAGGTCACGGCAGTGCCGTCCACGGCGAAAGATACTTTGTTGGTGGTGCCGGCCGGCGTTGCGCCATCGCCTTGATTCTTGATGGTGGCCCTGAACGTGACAGCCGGTCCGATGGCCGGTTTCTCCGGACTCCACCCCATGTCGCTCACCACCAGGTCGGGTTTCGCAACCGGCTTGGCCGGAACCGGACCCACATATTCGAAGGCCCACTGCGGGCTGCCCCAGGTCGGCGTGATGGCGTAGCACTGGGCGAAGCCCTTCAAGCCTTCCACGGTCACGTTCCACGATGGCTGGGCGACGTTCTGGATGTTGTAATAGCCGGCGTTCGACGCGCCCGCGACTGTCCACAGGGCGTTGTTCGATCCATCCGTATAGGCGCTCTTCAAGGGATCGGCCGACGTAGCCACGCCGGTGACCGTGATCGAATTGCCGGTCGCGGCATTCCACAATACTTTCTTGCCTGCCTGGTCCACCAGGGCCCATTGGGACGACAGGGAACTGGCCGCTAACGTGCCGTACATGACCTTGCCGCCGGACTCGTACAGGTACTGGGTTGCCTGCCAGTAGTTCCGGATTCGGTACAGGCCGTTTGTCAGCGCGGGCGGCGGGGGCGGGGTGGCCACCGACATCGATCCGGTCAGGGTATTGTTGGTGGTGTCGGTTTCGGCGATCAGTTGCTGGTCGTTGACAGTGGCCTTGACCGCATGCGCGCTTCCGGAGGTCGCCGTGGCGGTCCACGTCGCCTTGCCGGCGTTGCCCGCATTGGCCGTCAGCACCGTCACGCCGCCGGCCGGCAGGGACGACGTAAAGGTGTCGGACCAGTTGACCTGCGTGCCATTGATAAAAAAGGCCACGCCAAGCTTCGTCCCGGCAGCGGTTGCCACGGTGCCCTGGTTGCGGACGGTGGCGGAGAAGGTGATCTCATTGCCGCCGACAGGATTGGACGGCGCCCAACTCAGGTTGGTGACGATGAGGTCCGGCAAGGTGGTCGGTGGAACAGTGCCGCCGCCCGAATAGATTTCGAATTCGGCGACCTGTCCCGCAGGCGCGCCCGTGTTGGCCGTGAAATTGAGCCGTACATAGCGCACCGAGGCCGTCGTCAGGTTGACGGTCACGACGTTGCTGGTGCCTGGCTTGAATGCATGGCTGGCCGACGCGGCCAGGGTGGTCCAGTTCGTGTTGTCGGTGCTTCCAGAGACCGAAAAGGTCTGGGTCCGCGTACCCCAGTTCGGCGCGAGCTTCAAGACCACCTGGCCTACCGACATGGACGACCCGAGGTTCACGGTCACATTATTGGGGTAGGCGTTGGACGTGCCTTCCCAATAGCTTCCCGTGTTGCCGTCATTGACATTCGCGGCGCCGTAGTTGCCGCTCCCGTTACTGCCATTTGCGGATGCAACTTTGCCGCTGGCCAGGTTGACGCCGGCAATGGCGCCGACCGTGATGTTGTCCAGGTTGACGTTGCCATTGTCGGTCGACTCGTATTTGTAGGCGATCGTGTTATTGCCGGAGAGGAGCGTCACCGTTTCGGACACGGTGCCCCAGGTATCCCAATTGGCCGTCGCGGGCAAGCTCGACTGCTTGATCCTGGTGCCATTGATGTACAGGCTCAGGGTCCTGGTGACGCCGGTGCCGTTGGCGTAGCGCAGCGCCAGATTGTAGGTCCCGGGCGATGGCGCGGTCGCTTGAATGGCAGCCTGGGCAAAGCCCATATTGGCGTCGGTGAAGCCGCCCACGAAGCCGCTTCCTGCGTAGCCGGCATGGTCGGTGGCGATCACGGCGCCGCCCGTCAAAGCGGCCGTTTCCGCTTCATGTGTTGCCGCGGAAGCGAGCTGGGTTGATGAGAGCATTACGAGCCAGAGAAAGGCCAGTAGATTGTGCAAGGTTGGGTTTCTGGTGAACACGTTGGCACCCTTTCTGGGTCATGATCGGTTTGTCTCGAAAGTTTTTATTGTTGATGAACAGCGGGGCCAATAGTCGTCCCGGGATGCGAGGGCGTCAAACGCTCGTCCGCCGAAAATAAATACAACCCGAAGATTGGCGCGATGGCGCGGGGGACGTCACGAAATAATCATTGCTGCATCATTGCGAGTGCAGCGGTTTTTGTCGGCGTAGCGCGCGACTCTCCCGCCGAAACGGCAGGCGCTGCGCGATTGTCCGGCAGAAAGTTCGTAGTTTCCGGCCGGCGTGTCAGGCCATGAAGGCTTGTATTCCCTGCCGCGACAGCAGGGGCGTCATTCCGGTCCAGCGCTTGAACGAGCGCCGGAAATTGTTTGCATCGTGGTAGCCCAGGTGGCGTGCCACGGCGTCATTGTCGTGGCCGCGATGCATGAGCATCAGCGCCACGTGCGCGCGCACCTGGTCCAGTTCCGCCTGAAAATGGCTGCCATGCCGCGCCAGGTGCCGTTTGAGCGTGGCCGGGCTGACCGCGAAGGCGGTGGCCGTTTCCTCCAGCGTCGGCGAACGCCGGATGTTCTCCAGCAGGTAGTCGTGCACGGCACTGAGCAGCGCGCGCTGTTCGGCTTTCGGCGGGGCATGCCTGAGCGCGATCGCGGCCGCCGTGGCATTGCCGCGCGGCCAGGGGTGGTCGAGCCAGACAGCGTCGATCAGCATGGCGTCGAGCTGGCAATTGAAGCGCAGTCGCGGCCCCAGGTGCACTTCGAACTGTTCGATATAGCGCGGCTGGGTACGGTTAAAACAGAAGCGCCATGGCAGCTTTTCGCCGCTCAGCCAGCGGCACATCGCGCTGAACGCCGTCATTTGCATTTCAAGCACGAAGCCTTGCATGGGCGTGACGCCGAAACCCGGCGTCCAGTACACGATGCCCAGGCCGCCTTCCTCGGCGAAGCGAGGCGCCAGGAGCGGGCTCAGCGGCAACTGGTAGCGCCGCAGCATGCCGATCGCGTCGCGCAGGCTGTGGGCCTGGGTCAGCGCGTGGCTGATGTTGCCAAAGTGCCCGGGCAGCATGTGCTGGCCCAGCTGGAAACTGGTGTCGGCGCTCTTGAGCCCGGCAGCGACATTGGACAGCAGGCGAAGATATTGCTCCGGCGTCAAGGTGTGGTCGGCATCGGGCAAGTCCCAGCCGTCGAGCCCGGTGCCGGGAAAGACCAGGCGTTCGGCAAGCTCGCGCCGGTGCGCGTAGTCGAGCACCAGGGCCGGCTGGTCCTGGGCGCGGATGCAGGCATCGCCTGCTTGCCAGTAATGGTTCAAGCGTGCGCCGGGGCGCCGCCTGGCGCTTCCGATCCGGCAGCAGGGTAGGGCATGCGGCGCTCCAGGGCGCGGTTCAATTCCTTGAGCAACTGGCGCGGGTCGGCATCGACGGTGCGGAAGGTGGTGCGGATGGTGGGCGCGATGGGCTGGCCGCTGCGCTGGGCATGGTGGCGCAGGCTGGCCACCGCGCGCCGCAAGTGTTCGGCCAGGGCATAGGCGGCATCGGCCTGGGTCGACGGCAGCAGCACGGCAAAGCGGTCGCCCGCATAGCGGCACAGCAGGTCGGTATTGCGCAGGTTCAGCAGCAGCACCTGGGTCACCGCTTGCAGCACCCGGTCGCCTTCGCGCTGGCCAAAGTCGCGGTTGACCAGGTGGAAGTTGTCGATGTCCAGCATCAGCAGGCAGCTTTCGCCTTCAGCCCTGGCGTGTTCGATGGACAGCTGGGCGCGCAGGTAGTCGGCATCGGCCACCTGGGTCAGCTGGTCGAAGGAGCGGTGGTCGCGAAATACCCGTTCGCGCTTTTGCAGGTGCTCGGTGACGATCAGCTGTTCCTGGCGCCAGTAGAGCAGGCCCCACGTCAGGCTCAGCATGCCGGCCAGGGTGATGCCGCTTTCAATGATGTGGTTCCAGTGCTGCCCCTTGGGCACGCTGAAGAATTCGTCCAGGCAGTCGGCCACGGCGCCGAGCATCAGTCCGGCCAGGCCGGTCGCGAGCAGGGTCGTGACACGGCCCGGCGGCCGGCTGCTCAGCACAAGCAGGAACCAGCTGCACGCCATGACGGCGATGCTCGCCTCGCCGGCAACGTCGATCCAGCGCCATTGCGCCAGCGGCTTGGCGCTGCCGCCGGTGGCGTAGACCGCCATGGTGGCCAGGACGGCCATCGAGGTGAAAAAGATCAGTGGGCGGTGGGATCGAAGCATGGGGCGGTTCGCCTGTGAGGTTAATGCCGCCCGATTGTATGGACGTGGCATGACGGGACGATGACAGGCCGGGTGCGATCGGCGCAGGCGCAACGGTCGGATCGGCTCAAACAGGCGTCGCCATGCAGCTTGCCCGGGGAGAAGGGCGGGTCATTTCAGCTCACGGCGGCCTGATCCCGGGCGGGCGCGCCGTCCACCGGCTTTCCTGTCACGAGATGGACATATTGGCAATCTAGACTCGTGCCGTTTTTCATCCAACCATACGGCCAGACATGACTATCCATCATCCCCCCCTGCAACTGACCCTCATCGCGCTGTGCGTCTTGCAGCTATGCGCCGCCAGCGCCGTCGCCGCCGAAGCAACATCCGGCGACAATGCGCAAGCTGTCGATATCGTGCTCGTTTCCGGACAGCGTTCAAGCATGCGGCGCGCCCTGGCCGCCCAGCAGAAGGCCGACAATATCGTCAGTGTCGTCAGTAGCGACGATATCGGCGGCTTGCCGGACAAGAACGCCGCCGAAGCGCTGGCGCGCTTGCCGGGTGTCGCCGTCCAGCGCGACCAGGGCGAGGGCCGCTATATTTCGGTGCGCGGCCTCGGTCCCGATTACAACGCTGTCAGCATCAACGGCGCCCAGGTCCCTTCACCCGAATCGGGACGCCGTGCGGTCGCGCTCGACGTGCTGCCGGCCGGCCTGATCCGGTCGCTCGAAGTGAGCAAGACCCTGATGCCGGACCAGGACGCCAGCTCCCTGGGCGGCTCGGTGGAAGTGAAGTCCCTGTCCGCCTTCGACTTGCCGGGCACCGCCGTGTCGGTGCAGGCAGGCGCCAGCCACGACCAGAACACCGGCAAGACCAGCCCGCACGCCAGCGCGCTGGTGGCGCATCGCTTCATGGACGGCAAACTGGGCATCGCGGCCGGCCTGAGCGCCGAGCGCCGTGCATTCGGCTCGGACAATGTGGAAACGGGCGGCGCCTGGAGCGGCGGCAAGTTGTCCGGCCTTGAAATGCGCAATTACCTGCCGGAGCGTGAACGCCAGGCGCTGGCATTGAATGTCGACTACCGGCCGGCGGCAGGGCAATCGCTGTACCTGCGCAGCTTTGCCAGCCGCTTCAGCGACGACGAAGTGCGCGACCGCCTGACGATCAGCAACATCAGCGGCGACGAGGCCGCCCCGGATGCGCCTTTCAGCGCGCGTGCCGAACGCCGCCTGCGCCAGCGCAAGTACACCCAGGACATCCGCTCGCTGGTGCTGGGCGGCGACACGCGCTTTGCCGACTGGAAGCTGGCGGCAAGCCTTGGCGCCAGCAAGGCCAGCGAAATCACGCCGGAGAGCATCAACGACGCGCGTTTCCGCGGCAACGCCAACTTCGCGGGCCTGCGCTTTCGCGGTACGGAAGTGCCTTTGCTGTCCGGCCCTGCAAGCCTGTCCGACCCGGCGAACTACAAGCTGCAAGGCTTTGTATTGCAAGCGCGCGACAGCAGGGATGCCGAGCACCATGCCCGCATCGACCTTGGCCGCCAATTCCAGGCTGGCGACACGCAGTTCGACGTCAAGGGTGGCGTCAAGTTCAGCCGCCGCAAGAAGGAAAACGATACCGATCAATGGGGCTATACGAACAAGCAGGCCGGTACCGCCAACTACTGGGGCGCCGGTTCCACCGCCATGCGCGACTTCGTGCAGGGACCGCTGGACTATCCCTTTTTCAGGCTGGGACCCGGCATTGATCCGGCCGCCGTGCGCGCCCGCGTGGCAAGCCTGAACCGCGACGCCGCCAGGCTGCTGGCCGGATCGAGCCTGGACGACTACCTGATGAATGAAGACATCAACGCCGCCTACCTGCAGGCCGGCGCCGATATCGGTAACTGGCGCCTGCTGGCAGGATTGCGCAACGAGCGTACCAGCTTCGATGCGCGCGGCAACAAGGTCGATGGCGATGCCGTCACGCAAGTGGCGCACGGCAAGTCGTATTCGGACTGGCTGCCCAATCTGCAGCTGCGCTACGACATCGACAAGCACACCAGCGTGCGCGCGGCATGGACCAATTCCGTGGTGCGCGCCAACTTCAGCCAGCTCGCACCCGGCATCAGTCTCGACAGCGATACCGAAGCGGTCATCGGCAATCCGGACTTGAAACCGCTCAAGTCGGCCAACTTCGACCTGGGCATCGAACGCATGCTGGGCGCCGATGGCGCGCTGTCGGCCTATGTGTATGCCAAGGAGATCCGCAACTTCACCTACACCACTGACCTGGCGGGCACCGGCGCCTGGACCGGCTACGAGGTGGCCACCAGTTACGCCAACGGCGACCAGGGACGCGTGCGCGGCATCGAACTGTCGTATTCCCAGGCCTTGCGCGGCTTGCCTGCGCCGTGGAATGCGCTGCTGGTGGGCGTCAACGCCAGCTTCAACTCGGCCAGCGCCACCATTGGCCGGCACGACATCGACAGCGCGCGCTATCTGACGCGCAAGATCCGCCTGCCGGGCCAGTCGCGCCAGATCGTCAACCTGATGCTGGGCTACGAAAAAGGGCCGGTCACCGCCCGCATCGCGCTCAACCACAAGTCGGATTACCTGCTGGAAGTAGGCGGCGACATCCTCGATCCCAAGGCCGACGCCTATGTCGACGGCCAGCGCCAGATGGACGTGTCGTTCGGCTTCCAGATCAGCAAGCAGCTGCAAGTGGTGCTCGAAGGGATCAACCTGAACAACGAAAAATACTATGTGTTCCAGGGATCGAAACCGTACAACATGCAATACGAACAATACGGCCGCACCATCAAGCTCAGCCTCAAAGCCAATCTTTTCTAATATGATCAATTCAATGAAGACATCCCTGATTTTCGCCGCCGCGCTGTGCCTGTTGCCGGGCGCCCAGGCCTGTGCCGGGCAGCCGGTCAGCCTCAAGTTGGACAAGAAATCGCTCGTCCTGCTGGACCGGACGGGCGCACCGCGCGCCTCCTTGCCC
This sequence comes from Pseudomonadota bacterium, assembly GCA_040388805.1. Classification (GTDB taxonomy): domain Bacteria; phylum Pseudomonadota; class Gammaproteobacteria; order Burkholderiales; family Burkholderiaceae_D; genus Telluria_A. The sequence continues at coordinate 46,233 of JAZKBE010000027.1, read as the reverse complement.
ATGCGGGCCGAACAGCTCGATTCCCGTCCAGGTATTGCCGTGGTGCTCGATGCGGCAACCCAGCATGCGCGCCTGTTCCGCGTCGACCTCGACGCGCTCACCCTGGCGCCGCTGGCGCCCTTGCCGGTGCAAGCGTTCGGCGTCGAAAGCCTGTGCCTGTTCCGCGACCGCCAGGGCCTCGATTTCCTGTTTGTGGCGGGCAAGGATGGACAGGCGGAGCAGTGGCTGTTGCATGGCGACACGGCGCGCCTGGTACGCAAGCTGAGTCTGCCGCCGGAATCCGGCCAGTGCCGCGTCGACGACGCCGCCCATGCCTTGTACGTGGACGAGGCGGGCGTCGGTACCTGGGCCTATGAAGCGGACAGCGAAGCGGTCCCCGCGCGCACCCTGCTCAAGCGCGGGCAGCGCGCCAAGGCAGTTGCTGCGACGCAGGTGGCGGTCGTGCAGCCGGTCGTGCAAACCGAGCCGGTCGCGCGCATGGGCGATGTGGCGGACGACCCCGCGATCTGGGTCCATCCGTCCGATCCTTCCCGTTCGCGCGTGCTGGGCACCAACAAGAAACAGGGCTTGCTGGTGTATGACATGCAGGGCAGGCAAACCCAGTTCCTCGAATCGGGCCGCCTGAACAATGTCGACCTGCGCCAGGGCGTGCAATTGGGCGGCGCGGCCTTCGACCTGGCCGTGGCCACCCAGCGCGACGACAACACGGTCGTCCTGTATGGCATCAATGCCGACGGCGTGCTGGCCGAACTGGCCCGCTTCGCCACCGGCCTGCCGGAGGTGTACGGCATCTGCCTGTACCGCCCCCGTGAAGGCGGGCTGGACGTGATCGTCAACGACAAGTCTGGCACCTTCCGGCAATACCGGATTGGCCGCAGCGGCGCGCAGTGGAGCGGCACCCTGGCGCGCGAATTCAAGGTGGCCAGCCAGCCGGAGGGCTGCGTGGCCGACGACCGCAATGGCCGCCTGTTCGTGGGCGAGGAAAAGCGCGGCGTGTGGACCCTGGCGGCGCAGGCCGACCAGGCGGCGCGCCTGACGCTGGTGCTGGGCGTGGGCAAGCATTTGCGCCCTGACGTGGAAGGGATGGCCATCTACCATGGCGCGCAGGCGGCCTACCTGGTGGTCTCCAGCCAGGGCGACAACAGCTATGTGGTCCTGGACGCGGGCGCGCCCTACAAAGTGCGCGGGCGCTTCAAGGTGGGCTTCAACGCCGCCGCAGGCATCGATGGCACGGCCGAAACGGACGGCCTGGACGTCACTGCCAACAATCTGGGTCCGGCCTTCCCGCAAGGCATGCTGGTGATCCAGGATGGCTACAAGCGCTTGCCCGACGGCACCCAGAACTTCAAGTACGTCAGCTGGGAAGACGTGGCGCGTGCCCTGAAACTGTGAGTCATGTCATCAATGTGACATATCGCCCTGCTAGGATGTCATTGACGTAGGGCAATATTTGAAGGTGAACAGGGCACATCATGAGGGACAGGCGGGTGACCAGTGCGTGGAGGAAACCGGCCCCCAGGATGCTGGCCTGGGCTTTGCTGGGCGTTCTCCTCACCGGCGTGGTCTGGTTCAGCGCCGTGCGGCGCGCCGCCGACGAACGCCAGCGTGCCGAGGAAACCACGCTGGCCAGCGTGGCTGCGGCCGCGCAGGCATACGAGCAGTACCTGACGCGTTCGGTAGCGCAGATGGACCAGGTGTCCATGCAGCTGGCGCAAAGCTGGGAACAGTCCGATGGCCGCCTCGATCTGGCCGCGCTTGGCCGCAGCGGCATGTTTCTCGACAGTGCCTTCGCTTGCGTAGCCATCGTCGACGCCAGCGGCGCCACGCTCACCGCGATCCACCGCAACGCTTGCCCGGCTTCGCTGGCGGGCTCGCTTGCCTTCCTTCACCACAAGGGCAACAACACCAGCGCCCTGCGGATCGGCCCGCCGCCGCAGGCGCGCGGCGCCGCCCATGCCTTCGTCCTGTTCACGCGGCGCCTGGAAACACCGGACGGCAGCTTTGCCGGACTGGTCCTGCTCGGCGTGCGCCCCTCCTTTTTTACCGACTTCTACCTGTCGGCCCCGGGCCAGGGCGGCATGGTGGCCATGGCCGGCGCGGACACCAGCCTGCGCGTCGAACGCGGCGCCGGCGACGGCCCGCAGCAGGGCCGCACCCGGTTTCCCGCCGGCCAGGAACTGTGGGATGCCTCGGTCGCCGGCGCGCGCGTGGTGGCGGGCAAGGACGGCTTTCCCGACGGCCAGGCACGCATGCTCGGCTGGCGCCATTCGTCCGCTTACCCGGTCGTGGGCCTGGTCGCCATGGCGCGCGATGCGGCGCTGGCGCCGGCCGAAGCGAACTGGCAAGCGAGCCGCCGCACCGCCGTGGCGGCCACCGTCGTGTTGCTGGCGATGACCGTGCTGGCCATGCTGGTCGCGCGCCGCGCCACCTTGCGCTACCGGGCCCGTGAAGACATCCGGATAGCCTACCGCACCGCCACCGAGGGCGCCAACGATGGCTTTTACATGGCGGCGCCGGTGCATGGCCCCGATGGCGCCATCGTCGACTTCGAGATCGTCGATTGCAATGAACGGGGCGCCCGCTTTTACGGCATCGGCCGCGCCGCCATGATCGGCAAGCGCATCTCCGGCATTGACGGCAAGATATTCGGCGACAAGCTGTTCGATGCCTACCTGGCGGCCATGGAGCATGGCCTGTACGAAGACGAGCGCCAGATGCCGGAGCAAAACCGGCGCAACATCGTCTGGGGCCACCGGCGCATCGTCCGGGTCGGCAACAGCCTGGCGATCACCTTGCGCGACATTAGCGAGCGCAAGGCCCATGCCGCCGAACTGAAACGGCTGTCGAACGAGGATGTGCTCACCGGCTTGCCCAACCGCCAGTGGCTGATCGACTACCTGCCATCGGCGCTGGCGCAGGCGCGCAGCGAGGCGGCGCTCTTGTTCATCGACCTGGACGATTTCAAGTCGTTCAACGATGCCCACGGCCACCCGGCCGGCGACGAATTGCTGCGCGCCGCGGCCCAGCGCCTGCGCTCGCTGCTGCGGCCCGACGACGTGCTGGTGCGCTTCGGCAGCGACGAATTCGTGGCCTTGCTGATGCCGTCGGAAACCGGCATCCACAGCGAACGCGTGGCCGCGCGCATCGTGAGCGCCTTTGCCGCCTCGTTCGCGGTCGGCGGCAGCGTGGCGCAGGTTGGCGCATCGGTCGGCATCAGCATCTACCCGCGCGATGCACGCGAACCGGAAGAGTTGATCAGGAATGCCGACATCGCGATGGAATCGGCCAAGACCGAAGGCAAGGGACAATACCGGGCGTACACGGCGTCGCTGGCGCGCTCGGTGCAAAGCCGTTTGCAGCTCAAGCAGGGCTTGCTCGACGCCATCGAACAGGAGCAGTTTGTGCTGTACTACCAGCCCCGCGTGAATGCGCAAACGGGCGAACTGGCCAGCATGGAAGCCTTGCTGCGCTGGCTGCATCCGGTACAAGGGCTCATTTCACCGCTCGACTTCATACCGCTGGCCGAGTCGAGCGGCTTGATTTTGCGGATCGGCGCCCTGGTCATGGACCAGGCCTGCGCCCAGCTCAGTGCCTGGCGCGGCGCCGGCCTGCCCCTGGTGCCGGTGTCGATCAATGTCTCGCCCAAGCAGTTCGCGCTCGGTGAAGTCCATCTCGAACTTGCCGCTTGCCTGGCGCGCCACAATATTGCGCCGGCGCTGCTGGAAGTGGAGATCACGGAATCGGCCATGATGGGCGACCAGGAGCACATCATTGCCCAGCTCGACGCAATCAGGGCGCTGGGCGTGAAGCTGCATGTGGACGACTTCGGCACCGGCTATTCATCGCTGTCGCAGTTGCAGAAACTGCGGATGGACGTGCTGAAAGTGGACCGGGCCTTCACGAGCGAGCTGGATAACTCGCGCGAAGGCAAGGTGTTTTTCCAGGCCATCGTGTCGATGGCGCATGCGCTCGGCATGGACGTCGTGGCCGAGGGCGTGGAAACGGCCAACCAGCTCGCCATCCTGCAGCAGCTCGCTTGCAACGAAGTCCAGGGTTACCACATCGCGCGCCCCATGCCCGCCGCCGACATGCAGTTGGCCATGCGGCGGCGTTTTCTTTTCCCGGCAGTCCCAAGCAGCAGCGAGCATTATTCGCCGGCATGACGGCAATGCAGGCGGGCACGCACTTTCTTGGCCGTCAGGACAGGCAGGTCCTTGAACACGGCGTTCGGACGTCAGCGCGGATTGCTCTGGCGCGCGGCCTGCCAGCGACAGGGCTGAGCGCAGGGCGTTCGACATTGCGGAGGCGGTTTCCGCCATCGCCGCCCTGACGGTGGGATCCGGCTTGTTCTGAGTGCGCCCGCTTTGCCGGCGGCAGGTCTGTGCCTGTTTCCAAAAGCGTTCACCAGGAACTAGCGGGCGGTGTCGCCACACGGCATGCGCACCTGCATACCTTCCGGCAGAAAGAGCGTCTTCCATTGATAGCGCGCGCTGGCCCCGCGGCTTGCTTCGCTTGCTGCTCCAGCGCGATCCAGGTATCGGTGGCGGCGGGGAGTGCTTTCGTTGGAGACATCTTCTTTCCCGAGCGACGTAGCTGCTCGGCAAGGCTAGCCGCCAGAGGGACTGCAGGCTCCCTCTGGCGTTCTGTCTCATATCTATCTCGTCCTGTTTTATTTCGATACCAATTGGACGATGATATTGAACCGAAGTTCAAAACGAGACAGGACGAGATAGATACGAGACAGAACGCCTGAGGGGCTCAGGGGGAGACACCCCGCCGGCGGCGGCCGTGGCGCCAATGCGGTGCGTCACAAATAATGAGACTTACAATATGGTCGCCCGCATCCTTGTCATAAAGAGATTGGCGCCGTTTGGCTGTCGTGCGCGTCACGGTGGCGGGTTGGCGTGGTCGCTACATCGACGATGGCCTTGCGGGAATTGAGCAGGATGGAACGCGGCCAGAACGCGCGCCGCGGATTTCCGAACGCAAGGTCAAGGCGATCGTAAAAATGACAACCCGGCAAACGCCGGCCGATGCCGCGCACGCGACGGCAGTGTCCTTGGTCAGTGCCAAACCAAGCATCGCCATCGATATTAATTACATTTCTTCAAATTGAGATAATAGACCAATGCGGGACTTTTACCGTCACTGGAATCGAGCGATATCATATCGACGGCGCCACCACGAAGGGCAAGTTCTATCCTGATGTTGAGTCTGGCGTCTGCCCCGCATCCAACGCGCTTCATTTGCCCTGCGCCGATGTGTTCGGTGAATAAATAGTCACCCTCATGGGGGCCTTTGACTTTCCGCCGAAATAGGCGGCCATGTTCGTTGCCTTGCGGCCCCAGTGCGTATTGGACCTCAAGCGAAGCGTCATGGGCCGGAGCGAGTTTGGCGAATCCCCGGTAATCGACCTTGTACGTACCCAGTGACATATTCTCGGGCAGTGTCAACGGGTACGAAATACGGCACACCATGCCTGCTGTCCCACCTGGCGCAGATGCGGTGACGGTGCTGCTGTCGATATGAAATTTGTCGAACAATATGCTGAGCGTTGTGCGATCGGGCGAGACAATTACCGTGTAGCTCCCTTCCGGACATCCATCCTGCGCCGCATGAGCCGGCAGTGCAAACGCGGCGCCAAAGGCGAGCAATATTTTCATGTGAAAATTCATGACCACGACCTCCCTTATGGAAAACTGATCCGGCAGTGAACCACCGGATCGGGCAGCTTGTTAGCTGCCGCACTTGCGCCATTGCAGCTGATAGATGATGCCGGCATTGACGTCCTGGGAGTCGATCGACGAAAGCGCCTCTTTATTGGCAACGGTTTTCACTTTCATGCTTGAGTTGGTCCTCAAGTTGACGTCCGCGCCGCAACCAGACCACACCATCGACTCGGCAACAAGTTCATTGTTGATCAGATAGTCTTCATCAATCACACCGCGAAAGCTGCGCTGAAATGCTGGCCCCTTCGCTCCCGCAAAAAAGTACTCTACATTAAACTGGGACGACGCCATGGCGGGCAGACGGTTGAAACCGCGGTAGTCGATTTTCATGACGGCCACGCTCATCCCCTGGGGCACATGAACAGGGATCGCAATGTTGCAACTCTTGCGATCAAAACTTTTTCCCGTGGTTCCACCGACCGACACCTGGTATTGGTCGAATAGCAAACTTAAGGACTTCGCGTCCGGACTAAGGGTGGCTGAAACGGATCCGGCGGGGCAACCGGTGCCGCCGTAACCTGGAGTCCCGAGAGAGATGTCATCCGCAGCGAATGCCGGAGCGGAGAAGGCGAGAGCCGAGAGTAAGAAAATGCCTGATTTCATGTGAATCTCCTTATAGTAGGAACGATCTGGGGGGGCCAACTGCGTCTGGCAAGCAACAAATGTTCAGACGCCTGGATGCACTATAAATGTCGCAATCTTGCCAAGGTGTTTAGTCCCGGTTTCATCTGTAAGCATCGGTAAGCACGCGGCGGTACGCTTCGCGCAGCGCTTCTGGCGTGTCCATAGGGTTCCCCGATGGGTTTTGCATCGTTGACAGACAAGATGTTGCTTGCCGTATTGATAGGAATGTCTTTCCCTGGCTTCTAGGATCAGGTGCTAATGCTGCGTGTTGAACTGCCAGGAATGCGACGCTGTTGCAAAAGCACTTGGAATGAATGATAATGCGAGTCATTCTCATTCCTATTTGAAAGACGCAGTGTCCAACATGATTGCAACTATCCGTCCTACACCTCTCGCCGCCGCTGTGCGTTTAGCTCTCCTCGCCGCGTTTTCCAGTAACGCATGGGCGCAGACCCCGGCCGCGCAAAGAGAAGTCACACTGCCGGAAGTCAAGGTCACCGGCACTCAGGAACGGGGCTACGGCGTCAAATCCAGCTCGACCGCCAGCAAGACCGATACGCTGCTGCGCGACACCCCGCAGGCGATGACCGTGATTACCAAGGACTTGATGCAGGATCAGGCGATGCAAAGCATCGCCGACGCCATCCGCTATGTGCCCGGCGTCGTTACTGCCCAAGGCGAAGGCAATCGCGATACTGCCGTCTTCCGCGGCAACAGCTCGACCAGCGACTTCTACGTCGACGGAGTCCGCGATGACGTGCAGTACTACCGCGACTTCTACAACATCGACAGCGTCGAAGCCATCAAGGGCGCCAACGCCATGATTTTTGGACGCGGCGGTTCGGGTGGCGTCATCAATCGGGTCAGCAAGCAGGCCGGCTGGCAGCCAGTACGCGAAGCAGTAGCGAGCTTCGGATCCTACGGCCACAAGCGCGCCGCGGTCGATCTCGGCGGCGCGGTCAACACCGACGTGGCCATGCGCGTCAATGCCATGGCCGAGCAGTCAGACAGCTACCGCGACGGCGTGGCGCTCGAGCGCAAGGGTATCAACCCAACGCTGACTCTGCGCGCCGGCAACAACACCAGCGTCAGCCTAGGTTACGAGCACTTCCGTGACGAGCGCATCGCCGATCGCGGCGTGCCGTCGCTGAACGGGCGTCCGTACAATACCGATGAGTCGACTTTCTTCGGCAACGCTCAATTGAGCCCGACCGCCGTGCGCGTCAATGCCATGACGGCCTACATCGAGCACGATTTTGGCAATAGCTTCGTGCTGCGCAACCGCACCCGGATTGCCAACTACGACAAGTTTTACCAGAACGTGTACGCCAACGGCGCCGTCGACGCGACCTCCGGGCAGGTGGTCGTCGGCGCCTATCACGACGCCACCGTTCGCACCAACCGTTTCAATCAAACCGACTTGACCTTCTCGATCACAAGCGGCGGCGTCAAGCACAAGTTGGCCACGGGCGTGGAATTTGGCCGCCAGGAAACCGACAACATCCGTCGGCTTGGCAAGTTCGCGAGCACGGCCAGCGTTCCAGCGACCAATCCGGTGTACACCGGCGGCCTCGGCTTTCCGCTCCCGACCACCAGCAACACCAGCATTGCCAATGTCGCGTCAGTCTACGTGCAGGATCAGCTCGTGTTCTCGCCGCAGTGGCAGGCGGTCGCCGGTTTGCGCTACGACCGCTTCAGCATCGACTTCAAGAACCGGCTTGCCATCACCAACGCAGCCTTCGACGTCACCGACACCCCGGTGTCGCCACGTGCGGGCCTGATCTACAAGCCGGTCGACGCCATGTCGCTGTACGCCAGCTTCAGCCGCGCTTATGTGCCGCGCGCCGGTGAGCAGTTGACCTCGCTGACCGCCAACAACCGCGCTTTCGATCCTGAAAAATTCGACAACCTCGAAGTGGGCATGAAGTGGGATGTGACCCCGGACCTGTCGGCCAGTGCCGCGATTTACAAGCTGGACCGTTCCAATGTCGTCGTGCCGGGCGCGCTCGCCGGCTCCAGCATTCTGGTTGACGGTCAGACCAGCAAAGGCGTCGAGCTGGAACTGTCTGGCCAGTTGACCTCGGCCTGGAGCGTGATGGGCGGGTATGCCTATCAGGACGCCGAGTTGACCGCCAACCAGTCCGGGACGATATTGTCCGGCGCCAAGCTGGCGATGGTGCCGAAGCATACCGTCTCGCTGTGGAATCGCTACAATTTCAGCCAGCAACTGGGCGCTGGCCTGGGCCTGGTCTATCGTGACAGCCTGTACACCTCCACCTTGAACACGGTGATGCTGCCGTCGTTCACCCGGGTCGATGGCGCCGTGTATTACCGGCTCGGCAAGCAGTATCGGCTGCAGCTGAACGTGGAAAATCTATTTGACAAGCAATACTGGGCATCAGCCCATAATGACAACAACATCACGCCAGGCGCGCCGCGCAGCGTGAAGTTGTCGCTGTTTGCCAGTTTCTGACGCGTGCCACGATGGGAGCACGGCGCCCCTTGGACGCCGCGCTCTATTGGGGAAATGCGATCACGTGGTCGACGTCGAGGCGAATCCCGATGCGCTCGCCCGGTGCGTGGTCATGGTGGCTGGGCACCAGCGACAGCACCAGTTGCCCGCTGGCGAGCCTTAAGGTGTAAAGGAATTCGGCGCCCCGGAAGGCCTTGGCGACGACTTCTGCCGTCACCTGGCTGCCGTCGTCATGCACGATGTCATCCGGACGCAGCAGCACAGTGACCAGGTTTCCGCTCTTCCATCGCGTGGCGGCGACCGCGGCAGGGTGGCGCAGCATACCGAGTTCGATGCGGATCGCGCCCCCGTCCAGCGCTTCGCCGGGAACAAACGCGCCCTGTCCGACAAAGTCCGCGACGAAACGGTTTGCTGGGAGGTGATACAGATTGTAAGGCGTGTCCCATTGTTCGATTCGGCCGTGCTGCATGACTCCCACCTCGTCCGCCATCGCGAACGCTTCATGCTGATCGTGCGTGACCAAAATCGCGGTGGTGCCCTCGGCCCGCAGGATGGTTCTTACTTCGGCCGCCAGGCGCTCGCGCAGATCCACATCGAGGCTGGAAAATGGTTCGTCGAGCAACAGCAGGCGCGGCCGAGGCGCCAAGGCGCGCGCCAGCGCAACGCGCTGCTGCTGGCCACCCGATAGTTCGTGCGGATACTTGTTCGATTGCGTCGGCAAGCCAACCAGGTCCAGCAACTCGTCCACGCGCTTGTTGCGCGCGGCAGACGGCATGGCCTGCAGGCCGAAAGCGATATTGGCCCCCACCTTCAAGTGCGGAAACAGCGCATAGTTCTGAAACACCATGCCAATCTGACGCCGTTCGGTGGGCATATGCTGCCCCGGGCCGCTGACCAACGCGCTCCCAACCCGGATCACCCCGGCATCGGGCCGCTCGAACCCGGCAATGCAGCGCAGTACGGTCGTCTTACCGCAACCGGAAGGACCGAGCAGGCAGCCGATGGTTCCGGGCGCCAGATGCAGCGACAAGTCGTGCACCACGGTGTGGCCGCCATATGCGTGGGACAGTTGCTGCAGTTCGAGAAGCGCCATTTTGATTCCGATAGAGCAAAGGAACAATTATAATTGTTTATTTCATTGGCACATCGTGGCGAAATCGACGTTCAGTATCCTGCAAGCGGCCGCGCTTTTGACTGCGGGGCTGATCGCCATTCCCCTGCTCACCGTGGCCGGGTCCGTGTTCCCGGGCGGGACCAGCCTGACCTGGGCTCACCTGGTCGACACCGTCCTGCCATCGTATATTGTCAGCACCATTTACCTGTGTATGGGCGTGGGAGCAGGCACGGTCATCATCGGTACGGCGGCAGCATGGCTGATCACCATGCACGACTTTCCCGGGCGGCGTGCGTTCGAATGGGCGCTGGTGCTGCCACTGGCTGTGCCCACCTATGTCATGGCATACACCTATACCGACCTGTTGCAGTTCGTCGGACCGGTGCAGTCTTGGCTGCGCGCTAGCTTCGCACTGTCCCCCGGCAGCTACTGGTTTCCCGACATCCGCACGCTGGGCGGCGCTGCAGTGATCTTTACGCTGGTGCTGTACCCGTACGTGTATCTGCTGGCGCGCTCGGCGTTTCTTGAGCGGGCAACGGGCATGCTCGATGTCGGGCGCTCGCTTGGACTAGGGCCATGGCGGCGCTTTTATAGCATTGCCCTGCCGCTCGCTCGTCCTGCTATCGCAACGGGTGCCGCGCTGGCCTTGATGGAAACGCTGGCAGACTACGGTGCGGTATCGTATTTCGGTGTTCAGACTTTCACCACTGGCATCTACCGCGCCTGGTTCTCGCTGGGTGATCGCGAGGCTGCGTCGCAGCTGGCGGCGGCACTGCTCGGTTTTGTGGGGCTGCTGCTGCTGCTCGAGCGCGTCAGCCGCGGGCGCGCCCGTTTTGAGGTGGGCGGCAGCCGTCACGCCGGCCATCCCGACGTTCGCCTGACCGGACTGCGTGCGGTCGGCGCCGTTCTGGTCTGCATCGTGCCGCTCAGCGGCGGATTTCTGGTGCCAGCCGGCGTGTTGCTGCACATGGCGATCAGCAGCGGCGACGCGCAGTTCGGGGAACGCTTCATCGAGCTTTCCCGTAACAGCTTCGTGCTCGCCGCTCTGGCGGCGATCCTGGCCGTCGCCATCGCGGTGCTGCTGGCCTACGCGGCGCGCACCGCGCGCGGCGGTTTGCTGCGCCACGTCAACCGTCTGGTCGGGCTGGGGTACGCGCTCTCGGGGACGGTGATCGCGGTAGGCGTCCTGCTCCCGGTGACCCGGCTTGATACCTGGCTGGCCTCGGCCATCATGGATATGACGGGCCGCAGCCCCGGACTGCTGCTCACCGGTGGCATTGCCGCGCTGGTGTATGCCTATCTGGTGCGCTTTCTCGCCGTCTCCCTGCACACGGTGGAAGCGAGTCTGGGCAAGATCACCATGTCGATGGACGACGCAGCCCGTTCGCTTGGGCATGGCGCGGCCAGCACGCTGTGGCACGTCCACCTGCCTATCCTGCGTGGCAGTATGCTGACGGCTGGACTGCTCGTGTTTGTGGAAGTGATGAAGGAGTTGCCGGCCACGCTAGTGATGCGCCCATTTAATTTCGACACACTCGCCACCCAAGCGCATACACTGGCGTCGGACGAACGGCTAGCGGAAGCCTCGACGGCCGCGCTGGCGATAGTCGCTGTGGGGGTGTTGCCGCTGATTCTGCTGACCCGCGAGATCGCCCGCAGTCGCCGCAAGCGCTAAGATCCTGTTACCCCGCGGGGGCCACCTCGTTGTGCGCTCAGCGCCAGCCGGCGCGGTCGTAGATCTTCTGGACGGAGGCCTGCTTGGCGGCCAGTGCACCCACCTTGACGGTATCGGCTTTGAAATCGCCCATCGCCTTCAGGCCCGGATTGCTGGTCTTTACGCCGGCCACGACGGGCCACTCGTTGTTGCCGTCGGCAAAGTACACTTGTGCCTGGTCAGATGCCAGATATTCCAGGAACTTTACCGCCGACTCCTTATTTGGTGCCGTTTTGAGCATACCGCCACCAGAAATGTTAATGTGGGCGCCAGTGGTTTTCTGGTTCGGCCAGATGACGGTGACCCCTTCCATGATCTTTTTGTCTTCCGGTTTTTCCGAGCGCAGCATGCGTGCAACGTAGTATGAGTTGGCAATTGCAACCCCGCATTCGCCCGCCGCCACGGCTTTGATCTGATCAGTGTCGCCGCCCTTCGGTGCGCGGGCGAAATTGGCGACCAGTCCCTTGGCCCACGCTTCGGTCTTTTGCTCGCCATGATGCTCCAGCAGTGCCGCGCCAAGCGACAGGTTATACGGATGGGCGCCCGAACGCACACACACCTTGCCCTTCAGTTTCGGATTCGACAGATCCTCGTAGGTCTGCACGTCGGCAGGATTGACGCTGGCCTTGTTGGCCACGATGACACGAGCGCGCTTGGAAAATGAGAACCACGTGTCGGTACGAAACGGGGCGGGAATACGCTGCGTTAAGAGCTGGGATCTTACCGGCGCGAACAGGCCGAGCTCCTCCGCTTTTCCCAGCCGCGCCGCGTCAACCGTCAGAAAGACGTCGGCCGGACTGTGTACGCCTTCATTGCGCAAACGCTCAAGCAGCTCGTTCTCGCCTGCTTCAATGCGATTTATCTTGATTCCGGTCTGCTTGGTAAAGTCGGTGTACAGCGCTTCGTCGGTCTGGTAGTGACGGGCGGAGTACAGGTTCAGCACCTTTTCTTGCGCCCATGCGGGCAATGTGGCAAGGGAGGCAAAGGCGAAGGCTGCAAGTTGCTTCGTGCTCATGATGATATCCACTGACATGATGAAAAATTGCAGCCTATCAAAATCGGCGCCTGGATGCAAATAATTATCATTCAGCCAGGCGCTTCAACTTGCTGAACAAGGCGGTGCTTGGACCGGCGCTTGCACTGTCCGGTAACAACGCCGCCGGCTTGGCGCTTGCCTTTACGGGGCCAGCAGGTAGTCGGTCGCGAAACCGGGCGCCAATACCCGAAGCTGGAGGCCGCATGAAAAATCACTCTCCGGTATCTATTGGAAGGGGGCCATTGCCCGCGATATCGGGACCGCTGCCCTGGCTGTATGGTGTCGACGAGGGGGCGAAGTGGCGGTTGACGAGCCAGGATGTCTAGCCGGGCCGGTGTGACGGTGATGGACGGTTCGGCGGTTCGCGCTGACAAACCCGTACAGCGACGGCCATTGCTACCCGGCGACGGCGCTGCGCGCCTGGCCCGACGCCGCCGGCATCGCGGCCGGGCCGCCGTGTCGATCCATCGGCAAGTGAGCGATGGTGACCAGAACCGTCCTGGGCGTGGGCAGCGTGAATACGATCCTGGAGGACTGCACTACGCTGGCCCAGCCCGACTGCGGGCCGACGCTGTCAGGTCAACGTTTTGTGCCTGGCGCCGATTTTTTCCGAATGCCGTGTGCTCGCCAGTTCGAAGAAGAATGCAGCGCTACACTGGCCGCGCGTCGCATCGAAAGACAGTCCACGGTCGCCGCGCTCAGATGCGCAGGCCGAAACGGCCCCGGTATTCGCGCGGCGTGACATTGGCCCAGCGCTTGAACACCTTGCTGAAGGTCGATACATTTTCGTAGCCGCAGCGGCCGGTGATCTCTTCGAGCGACAGCGTGGTCGATTCGAGCAGCGACTTGGCGCGTTCCACGCGCAATTGCTGGGTATATTGCACCGGGCTCAGTCCGACCGCTTTCTGGAAGCGACGCAGCAAGGTGCGCGGGCTGGTGTGGCAGTGCTCGGCCAGGTCGGCGATATTCCATTCCTGGTCCATATGCCGGCTCAGCCAGCGACGCGCACGTTCGATGATCGCCTGGCCGTCGCCCTGGGCATAGCCGGTGGCGATATACGGGGTCTGGCTGGCGCGGTTGCTGTCGGTCACCAGCACCTTGGCGGTAATCTGGCGCAACTGCTCGCTGCCGAATTGCCCGACGATCTTCAGTGCCAGGTCCACATACGAACTGAAGCCGCCCGAGGTGACGAACTGGCCGTCGTGGACGATCATTTCCTCGGTGTCCAGCTGCACTTGCGGATAGCGTTTGATAAATTCGCGGCTGAGCCACCAGCTGGTGGTGGCGCGCCTGCCGTCGAGCAGCCCGGCTTGCGCCAGCAGGAAAGTACTGGAGCAATTGGTCGCGATCATGCCGCCGCCAGTAGCGAAGGCGCGCACCGCCGCGACCTCCGGGCCGAGCTTGTCCAGCAGGCCGGCGATCTGTTGCGGGGTGTCGTGGTCGATGCCCGGCAAGATGAGCACGTCCGCGATCGCGCCCTCGATCGGGCAGGTGGGGAACTGCAAACCATTCTCGCTCGTGATGCTCGCACCGCGCGCGCCGACCCACTCGGCTTCGAAGCGAATGTGCTCGGCGGCGGGGCGGTACAGGGCCATCGCGTTCGCGATCCGGAACACATCGACCGGCACTACCGCGCCGCTTTGCAGGCAGTCGGGGAAGACCAGGATGGCGATGCGGATGGTGGGGAGGGATGGATTCATTTGGCGAATTAGATCATATTTTTGTCTATTCCGCCACTGGCTGGGTGTTGCGGGGGTCCCCATAATGAAGCCTTCCGCTATCGACTGGAGTGTCTCATGACTACAATTTTGGTGTTGGCAGCGCTCGCCTTTGCGGCCTGGCGCATGGTACGCCCCGTGCTGGACGTGGTGCACGGCGTGCCGCATAACAATGACGACATGGTCTTCGTATGATGGACCCCGCCGTCACCCGCAGCACTTTCGAGTCCACCTCGGCCTACTATCGCACCATTCCCGGCGTCGGTCTGTTGCGCCTGGCGCTGGGTGCGATCGACCGGCTGTGGCCCGCGCTGGCGGTGCGCGCCGCAAGCCGGCTGTTCCTGACGCCGCTTCCACCAAAGTGGCTCAACCGCGGCAAGGCCTGGACGCACGGCTGGCGCAGGGAAAGCTGGCAGTTTGAAAACACCACGCTGACTGTCTATTCACTGTGGGGAGCATCCGATAGCGGGGTTGCGCTGCTGGTGCACGGATGGGGCGGCCATGCAGGCCAGATGCGTCCGCTGGCCCAGGCGTTCGCTGCGCAAGGCTTGCGTCCGGTCATCATTGAAATGCCGGGCCATGGCCATAGCACCGGCTGGCAAAGCACGATGCCGCAGTTTGCCCGCGCGATCGACTATGTCAGCGCGCGCCTGCGCCAGCAAGGCGATACGGTGCGCGTGCTGGTGGCCCATTCACTGGGCGCCAGCGCCGGCGCCTATGCGCTGAGCCGGGCATTGCCCGTCGAACGGCTGGTCTTGCTGGCGCCGGCCGCATCGCCGCCTGCTTACACGCACTTGTTTGCCCAGGTGTTCGGATTGTCGGAACGCACCCGTGCGGCCATGCAGCACCGCATCGAAGCGCGCGAAGCGATCCTGATGCCGCAGTTTGAAGCTGCCGCTGTGGGCCCCGGGATTACCGTGCCGACCCTGGTGGTGCACGACCGCGGCGACACGATCAACCGCTTTGCCGACGGCCAGGCCTACGCCGATGCGGTGACGGGAGCGGAACTGCTGGCCACGGACGGGCTGGGCCACCGCAAGCTCCTCAAGGACGAGCGGGTGATCGCCAGGGTGCTGGCATTCTCAGTGTAGCGGCGTGAGCGCCAGGTTGGCATAGTGGCCATCGGATGAATCGACAAACAGCCCGGCCGGGCGCGCCACGCCACCTTTGGACAAACGGCGCACCACCGGGCTGGGCTCTTTTGCATGATTGACGAACACGCGTACCTGTTCATCCGTCACGTCGATCCGCGCATGAAACCAGCCATCCGCATCAGGGATGGGATTGACCGCGTTCTCGTACTGGCCCGGTGAATTCGTCCGCAGGTATTCCCAGGTATTCCCGGGCCATGCCACGTACTGCACGGCACGGCGCCGGAACGGTTCCTCGGCCTTGAAGTTGAAAGGGCGGAAGTACACGGCCTCGAAGGTCTTTTCGTCGACGACGTTGAATGCCACGCCAAGGAAGCTTCTCTGCCTGACGTTTTTGCCCTTCAAGTCGATCTCGATGGTCCCGGTTGAAAAGGACACTGTGCGCGGTAGCGCCAGGCCGACGATGCCGTTGGCCGAGTCACCTTCGGCGACCAGCCGGACGGCACGCTTCCCTTCCGTTTCCAGCTTGCTGGCATCGGCGTGGGTAATCGCCCATGCGCCGCTGTCGGCGACAGACATGAAGTCCGGCTTCATGGCATTGGTTTGGGCGCTGGCCGCAGTCACGCCGAGCAAGGAAAGTATCAATCCGCACGCCACCGATTTCATGAGCCGATTTCCAAGTCATGGGCAAGAGCCAGGCGACCACTGTAACTTCTTCAACGAAGCGGCACAAGATGCGGGCTTTTGGACCACTGAGGCGGGGGCGTTGTAAAATTCCTCGCTTCGATACTGCAATTCGGCGCTGAAACCAATGAATAACCTGATCCAGGAAATGCTTTTCTGCGAGTTCATGCTGGTGTGTGAATCGTCCGATTGCCGCGAGTTTTTCGAATTCGACGAAGTCGCACAAGACCCAATGGAGGCTTGGTCGAAGCGGGCGGCAGTGGAGGCGGAGCGCATTGGCTGGGGAATTGGCCATACAGGACTCGTGAAATGCCCCAAGTGTCTGGCGCGAGTGGCGTGATACCTGTCGAGCCAACACTATTGGAAACCAGTGCGTTTCCCGACCGGATGCCCTTCGCGCAGCTGCAACAGATCCCAGAGATTTCCATACAGGTCGGCGAACACCGCCACCGTCCCGTAATCCATTTCCTTCGGTTCGCGCACGAAGCTAATGCCGCGTTCCTGCATGCGCGCATAGTCGCGCCAAAAATCATCCGTGTTGAGAAACAGGAAAACGCGCCCGCCCGCCTGGTTGCCGATGAAAGGCAGCTGTTCGTCCTGCGATGCCTTTGCCAGCAGGATGGTGGTGCCGGCCCCGCCCGGCGGCGCCACCACCACCCAGCGCTTGTCCTGCGCCGGCTGGTAGGTATCGTCCACCAGGTCGAAACCAAGCTTGCCTGTGTAGAACGCGATCGCCTCGTCGTAGTCGCCGACCAGCAATGCGATATGCACAATGGCTTGTTTCATCAGCGCGCGCGCGTGTAATTCACCGGCACCCACCGGTATCCCTTGCCGGCAGCGCGCAAGTGGCCCAGGCCCGGGAACTGGATATGCGACGCACCGACCAGCGCACCTTCCTTCTCGGCCGCGGCGAATACTTTCAAGCGCTGCGCCAGTGCCGCCTTTTCATCCTTGTCGAAGGAAATCGTCACCGAAGGATCGCCGAATTGCACCGCGCCCACGTGGATCAGGTCGCCCGTCAGGATCAGTTTCTTGCCCCGGCTCTCGACCACATAGCTGGTGTGGCCCGGCGTGTGGCCGTGGCTGGTGTAGGTTTTCACGCCCGGCACCAGCTCGACATCGCCGTCAAAAGGCTTGAAGCGCTGCGCTGCGGCATAGGGCGCCACCGAATTGATCGCGCCCTGGAAGCCGCCTTTGCCGGCAGCCGGCGCCTTGTCCAGGTTTGCCTGGCTCAGGTAGAAATCGGCTTCGTGCTTGTTCGCCCGCAGTACCGCATTCGGGTAGAGCGCCGCACCATTTTTCGTCACGCCGCCGATGTGGTCGCCGTGCATATGGGTAATGTAGATCTCGTCTACCTGTTCCGGCTGGTAGCCCGATGCTTTCAGGTTCTCCACCAGCTTGTCCGAGGTCGGACCGAACAGGCCGCCGGCGCCGGCATCGATCAGGACCAGCTTGCTGCCGGTATTGATCAGGTAGGCATTGACCGATGTCTCCACCGGGCTCGCCAGGAACGACGCGGCCAGCGCCTTGCCGGTCTTGGCCGGGTCGGTTTTCAACAGTTTTTCGACCGGGAGGTCAAGCGTGCCGTCGTTCAGCGCGGTCACTTCAAAGTCGCCCAGCATCATGCGGAAAAAACCGGGTGTGCCCGTCTTGGCCATCGGCGCTGCGGCGGTGGCAGGCGCGGCCGCAAAAGCGGCGAGGGCGGCTGCCAGGATCAGTTTGCGTGGTGCGCACAGGAGTGTCGTCATGGTTCTCTTTCTATAAAAGTAAAAGGAATTCCCGGACGCCAGTATGCCGCCTTGCGCAAAACGAAACAATACCGCTTCGGAACGGGTGTCCCGGCCCTCGCAATGCGAACGCGCTGCAGCGGCGCCTTGTGCCATTTCGGGCGCTGCCGGACGATTTCATTGCAGCTTGCGGGAGAGGCCGGTAGGATACGCCTTACCTTTACTCGATCGAAACGGGAATGACCATGTCCCTCGTCCTGCGCCGCTGTGCCGGCATCGCGGCCCTCGCGGTGCTGTACTACGCGGCCGCGCGGTTCGGACTGCTGCTCGCCTTCGCCGACAGCAATGCCAGCCCGGTCTGGCCGCCTTCGGGGATTGCCTTTGCCGCGCTGGCGCTGTGGGGACGCTGGCTGTGGCCGGGCGTGTTTGCCGGCGCCCTGGCGGCCAATATCGTGGTGTTTTCGGCCAATAGCGCCGCCGCGGCCTTGCCGACCTTGCTCGTCTCGGGCGCCATCGCCGCCGGCAACACGCTCGAGGCGCTGGCCGGGGCCTGGCTGCTGCAGCGCTTCGGCGCCGTCCCGCACCCCTGGTCGCGGCTGCAGGGCGTGTACGGCTTTGCCTTCATTGTCGCGCTTGTATGCTTGCTCAGTGCCGCCGTCGGCACCGTGGCCCTGTCCGTCGCCGGCATCATCGGCCCGCAAGTGCGCTGGACCGTGCTGGGCACATGGTGGCTGGGAGACGTGGTGGGCGTGATGGTGATCGCGCCCCTGCTGATGGCGTGGCGCAGTGCAGCGCCTGCCACGCTGCGCGCCCTTGTTCATTGGGAAACGTTGCCCTTCCTGGCGATCCTGCTTGCCATCTTGTGGTCCATCTTCGGCACCAGCTTCACGCAGGACGGCAGCTATCGCTGGACCGCGTACCTGATGCTGGTGGCAGTCGGCTGGTCGGCCTGGCGCTACCGGGTCCCGGGCGCCACGCTCACCTGCGCCCTGATCGCGGCCGCCGCCGTTGCCGGCACCACCGAGGGCATGGGCCCGTTCGCCAGCGGCACCCTGAACGACTCGCTGTTCGCGATCCAGACCTTCATCGCCTTGTGCACCCTGGTGGGCCTGGTCCTGTGCGCCGACATGGAAGAGCTGCACGAACGCAATGCGGACAGCCTCCTGCGTTTCCGGCCGGTGCGCCAGTGGGCGACGCTGATGGCCTGCCTGGCGGTCACCGTGTTCGTCTGGCACATTGTGTCCAGCGCCACCGAAGTGCGCGCCCGCGAGCGCTTCAATGATGCGGCGGGCAATATCGGGCAGCGCGTCGTCGAACGCATGCGGACCTATGAACAGGCATTGTTGAGCGGTACCGCCTTGTTCGCCGCGTCCGAAACAGTGTCGCGCGGCGAATGGAAAAAATTCGTCGAGCGCATGGGGGTGGCGAATAACTTTCCCGGCATGCAGGGCATCGGTTTCGCCCAATCGGTGGCGCCGGGCGAACGCGAACAGGTCGAGCGCGACGTGGCCGCCCAAGGCTTTCCGGATTTTCGCATCTGGCCCGCCCGGCCAGGCCGTGCGGCAATGGCGGTGGTCTACCTCGAACCCTTCAGCGCCAAGAGCCGCCGCGCTTTCGGCTACGACCTCCTGTCCGACGGCGCGCGCAGCGTGGCCGTGGAGAGGGCCGTCCTGTCCGGCCTGCCGGCGCTCACCGCGCGCGTGACCCTGCGCCAGGAAGAAGCCGTCGGCCCGCAGGCAGGCTTTTTGATGTTCGTGCCGGTGTACCGGAACGGCATGCCGGTCGCCAGCAGCGCCCAGCGCAGCGCGGCCCTGCTGGGCGTGGTGTACAGCCCGTTCCGGATCAAGGACCTGATGAATGGCATCCTGTCGTCCTCGGAATCGGACATGGTGCTCGAAATTTTCGATGGCGCGGCCATCGGCCCGGAATCGTTGATGTATGCCAGTGTCGAGCGCGACACCAGCGAGCGGGTGAACTATCCCAATCCCTTCCGCGCGGCGATGCCGGTCGCGCTGCAGCAGCATGGTTGGATGATCCAGGTCACGTCGCGCGCCGCCTTCGAGAATTCCATCGACCGCCAGAAGGCGCAGATAGTGCTGGTGGCGGGCACCTTGATCAGCCTGCTTTTTTTCGGCGTGGTGCGTTCGATGGCGGTACGGGAAGAATCGGCGGCAGGCAAGGCCGAGCAGATGCGCGCGGCGCTGGCGCATTCGGAACGCAAGTTCGAATCGCTGGTCGATGCCGCGTTCGAGTTCTCCATCATCGCCACCGACCTGGAGGGGGTGATCCAGGTATTTTCCGCCGGCGCCGAACGCATGCTCGGCTACCACGCGGCCGAGATGGTCGGCCATGCCACCCTGGCCATGCTGCACCTGCCGGACGAAGTCGAACGGCACGCCTTGGAGATCCTGGCCCAGGAAGGCATCCGCGCCGAGGGGCCCGAAGTGTTCGTGGCCGTCGCGCGCAAGCGTGGTTCGCAGCAGCGCGAATGGACCTATGTCAGGCAGGACGGCACGCGCATCCCGGTCAGCGTGGTGGTGACGGCCATCGTTGACGCCGGTGCGCGCACCGTGGGCTTCCTGGCCATCGCGCACAATGTCAGCAAGCAGCACGAGCTGCAGGATTCCCTGGTGCGCGCCAAGGAACTGGCCGAGGCGGCAAGTTCGGCGAAGAGCGAGTTCGTGGCCAATATGAGCCATGAAATCCGCACCCCGATGAACGCGGTGCTCGGCCTGACCCACCTGCTGCGCAAGTCCGATATCACGCCCGAGCAGCGCACCTACCTGGACATGATCAGCAGCGCCGGAAAATCCCTGCTGGGCATCATCAACGACGTGCTCGATTTTTCGAAGATCGAAGCCGGCCGCATGGACTTGTCGCCCGAAGCGTTCGAGCTCGACAGCATACTCGACCACTGCGCCTCGATCATGGCCGTCAACGCCAGCGACAAGAACCTGGAACTGGTGATCACGGCGGCGCCCGGCCTGCCGCATGCGCTGCACGGCGATGTGCTGCGCCTGCAGCAGATCCTGGCCAACCTGCTGTCGAACGCGATCAAGTTTACCGATGCGGGCGAAGTGTCGCTGCTGGTCGAAGAACAGGCGCGGCGGGGCGACGTCGTCGACGTGTGCTTCACCGTGCGCGACACCGGCATCGGCATCGCACAGGCCAACCTCGAAAAGCTGTTTGCCCCGTTCACCCAGGCCGATGCATCGATGACGCGCCGCTTCGGTGGCACGGGCCTGGGCCTGACCATCAGCAAGAGCCTGGTGGAATTGATGGGAGGGACCATCCGCATCGACAGCCGCATCGGCCATGGCAGCGCGTTTTCCGTGACCTTGCCTTTCGAGATACGTCCGGCGGCGCAGCAGAGCGCGCAGGGCAGGGATGCCTACCGCCTGCTCGTGCTTGACGACAATGCCAGCAGCGTGGCATCGCTGCGCGCCTGCGCCCAGCGCCTCGGCTGGCAGGTGACGGTGGGCGACCCGGACGCTCTGCCCATGCGCGGCGCGGCCGGCGGCATAGACGCCGTCATCGTCAACGCCGGTGCAAGCCCGTCCGAGCTGACCCGGGTCAGCGCCGCCATCGCGTCCGTGATCGCCGACATGCAGTTGCCGCTCATCGTGCTGGCAATGGGGCATGCGCGCGAACAGTTGTCGCTGGCCGCGCCCGGCAAGCTGGCGATCCTGGCCAAGCCGTTTACGCCGAACAGTTTGCAGGCCACGCTGGCCGGCGCCATCCGGCCCGTTGCACCCGGGCCGCGCGCGGCCGGCGCCACGCAGCGCTGTGCCGGATTGCGCATCCTGGTGGTGGAAGACAATGAGCTGAACCAGGTGGTCGCCAAAGGCATCCTGGAAGGCGAGGGTGCGCAAGTGACGATCGCCGGCGATGGGGCGCAGGCCCTGGCGATGCTGGAAACGCCGGGCCGCTACGACATCATTCTGATGGATGTGCAGATGCCGGTGATGGATGGCCTGTCGGCCACGCGCGAACTGCGTGGCCGCCTGAAGCTGGCCTTGCCCGTCATCGCCATGAGCGCCGGGGTGCTGGCGAGCGAACGCGCCCAGTGCGGCGCCGCGGGGATGAACGACTTCATCGCCAAGCCGCTCGATCACGAGCTGATGCTCGACAAGATCCTGGAATGGACCAGGCGGGCGGCGCCGGGCATCGCCGCGCTTTGGAGCGGCAAAGCAGGCGGCGAGGGCGTGTTTGACGTATCCGCCCTGGAGCGCCTGAATGCACGCCAGCCGGCACGCCAGGGGGAACTGGTCAGCCTCATTGAACGCGCCCTGCTGGCGGCGCCGGTACAACTGGAATCCGCGCGCGCCGCTTTCCTGGCCGGCGACAGGCTCGCTGCCGCCAGGGAGTTGCATACGCTCAGGGGCGCCATCGGGACGGTGGGGGCAAAACGGTTCGTGCAGGTTTGCCTGGAACTGGAAGCGGCTTTAAAACAGGGAAATACGAACGATGCGCGCTTGCTGTTCGATAAGGCAAGCGCTGAACTGCAAGACACGTGCGCGCAGGGGCAGGTGTGGCTGGGCCAAGTGGCAAATTGAGATTCATTAAGACCTGTAAGCTGATTAATAACTAAGGTTATGGCCCTTCATCAGCACCCCGGAACTGGTGCTGCTGCCAGGCCCCTCCCGCTCGCGCTACAAAATTCTGGACAACGTTTTCGGAACAAGATACCCATTGCTCTTTCAACCAAAGTAGCGAAGCAAGTGGGAACCTGGCTCGCAATGTGCGCCTCGGATGACTACTGCGCCAGTACCACGGTTGCTTTCACCGACTTGTAACCCGAAGAAGAACAAGATATCGCCACGCGCGTCGCTTGCCACCGTGAGCGGCGCGGGGCTTTTGACGGTCTTCACTTGGTAGACTTGCGGTGCGCAATCGGGCACCGTATTGGCGACATTTCCCAGTACTTGCGATGCCGGGCCTGGCGTGGCCTGGTTGCCGCGCTCGATGTTGACCGTGGTGGCGATCTGCGGTGTGCGCAGCGGCGAGTGGCCACCGCAGGCGGTGAGAAAACCGGCTGACGCAACAGCGCCAACCATCAGTAGATTACAGTGCTTCATTCATTTGCCTGTTGTGTATGGAGGAAGCGTGCGCTGACGCGCGCCGGCGCGCCGCATCATTCAACAATTGTAAGGAATTTGAATTTGCTTGTAGTTCCTTAGCGCAGACGCGTAGCGATGCTTACTTGAATGAATAATTCACGCTGGCATGGAAACGCCGGCCGCGCGGGTCCGTGTAGGTCGGGTCGTAGCCGGAAATGAAGTAGTAGGCCTGGTTCGAATAGGGCGGCGCCGCGTCGAACATATTCTGCACGCCCGCGCGCAGCTTCAGGTTTTTCGACATGGCGTAAGCGAGCGACAGGTCCCACAGCGAATACGCTTTCACGCGGTTGGGCGCGACCACGCTGCCGTCATCGACATTGATGGCGGAATTCTGGTCTTCATACGATGCCGAGAAGGTATTCGACAGGCTGGCCGACAGCGCGCCCAGTTCCCAGTCGGCCGTGAGCGTATGGCGCCAGCGCTGGACCACGCTGTCGGTGACGAAGCGGCCCAGGTTGCTGATGTAGGCGTCGCCAGGGCTGGTCTGGATCGTCGAGTCGAGTACCCAGGTGCCGTTCAGGCGCGCGCCGAAGCGGCCGGCGCCGGTGTCGATGCGGTGCAGGTCCACCACCAGGTCCAGGCCGCTGGCCAGCTGGGCGCCCCGGTTTTCCTTGTGCAGCTCGATGTACTCGATATAGTCGTCCTCGTCGCGGTGCACCAGGCTGCCGTACTTGGCCAGGTTGCCCAGGATGACGTCGTCGCCGATTTCGCTGATCAGGTCGGTGCGCTTGATGCGCCAGTAGTCCAGGCTCGCATTCCAGTGCTTGCCCGGTTCGATCACCAGGCCGGCGGAGAACTGGCGGCTGCGTTCAGGCTTCAGGTTCGGGTTGCTGTAGCGGCGCGTGTCCCAGTTGTTGGCGCAGTCGGCATAATTGTTCTCCACCGTGGCGCAATACACCGGGTCGGGCAGGGTGGCTGTGGCGCTGTACACCGTGGGTCGGAACAGCTCGGACATCGATGGCGCGCGGAAACCCTTGCCGGCCGAGCCGCGCAGCATCAGCGAAGGATTCGGGGTGTAGGCCACGCCCACTTTCGGGCTCAGGGCGCCGCCCACTTGCTGGTAGTGATCGTAGCGCGCCGACAATTGCGCCTGCCATTGCTTGCTGAACGGCGCCAGCAACTCGCCGAACATGGCGTGCACCTTGCGCCGGTCGCTGGTGGCCCGGCCGCCTTCGGGCGCCCCGTCGTTATTGATGTTGTCGCTCATCAGCAAGGCCGAGGGATTGAAATCGGTGCGCTCGCGCCGCACTTCGCCGCCGAAAGCGACGCCCAGGTCGCCGCCGCCCAGCGTCATCAGCGCGCGCGAGGCCTTGAAGTCGAAGCTGTCCATGGTGCCGCGCGCGCGGCGCACCACGTCATTGACCTGGATGCTGTCGAGCAGGGCCACGCCGGCTGCGCCGGAAGGCCCGAAGGGATTGATCAGGCCGTCGTCAATGCCTTCGAGCAGCGCGTCGTACAGCAGGTAGCCGTGGGTATCCTTGTCCTTGACGGTGTTGACGCTGTGGTTGTAGCCCAGGTCATAATCCCAGCCGGCGGCCGTGCCGGACAGCCCCAGCACGTAGCGCTGGCTTTCGCTGGTCAGCTCGCTGGTGCGGCGGCCCGCTTCCGACAGGCGCATGCGCAGTTCGAGTTCGCCCGGGATATCGTCGTCCAGCTGGTCCAGGCCGGTATTGGCCAGGGCCGGCACCTTGCGGTAATCGATATAGCCGGTCACGCGGGCCGAGGAACCGACGTAGTTGGTGCGCGAACGGCTCCACGCCGCTTCCGCGTAGGCCTGGGCATTGTCGCCAAGCTTGAGCACGCCGCGGGCGAGCAGGTTCTGCTTGTTCGACTCGGGATAGAGCTCGGTATCGCCCATGTAGTCGTAGGTGCAGGCATCCACGCCGCCGGTGCCGGCCGGCAGGTAGAGGTTGGCGGGCCGATTGCAGCCGGGGATGGACAGGTTGATCAGGCGGTTGGTGATGGGCCGCCCGTTGAGCAGGAAACCCGTCTCCTGCAGGTGGTCGCGCTGGGCGGAAGTGAGGCGGATATTGGCCGGGCCGGTGAAACCCGACAGCAGGTGCCCCAGGCGCTGCGGAATGCGCAAGTCGCCAATGAAGTCGCGCTGACTGGTGCTGAGGCGGTCGGTGCGCTGCAGGTCGGCCACGGCGAATACATTGTAGCCATCCGATTGCAGTTTACCCGTGCCCAGGCTGACGGTGGCCGCGCGCTTGCCGCCGCCACCTTCCTGCGTGCCCAGCACGTGGGCGCTGAGCGCCGCGCCGCGGAAATCCTTGCGGGTGATGAAGTTGATCACGCCGCCGATCGCATCGGTGCCGTACAGGGCCGATGCCCCATCGAGCAAGACTTCCACGCGGGCGATGGCGGCGGCCGGGATATTGTTCAGGTCGACCCCGGTATCGTCGCCGGGGGAAGCGAAATTGGCCATGCGGCGGCCATTGAGCAGGACCAGGGTGGACGAGGTGCCGATGCCGCGCAGGTTGGCGCTGTTGAAGCCGCGCTGGTCGCCGCCCACATTGATGCTGGCGCCATCGGTCAGGCCGCCCACATTGGAAGAGATGCGCGCCATCAGTTCGGCGGCCGTGGTGACGCCGGCCTTGTCGATCTCTTCGCGCGTGACGATCTGCACCGGCAGCGGCGTTTCGCTGGCGATCTGCTTGATGGCCGAACCGGTAATTTCCACGCGTGGCATCGGGGCCTCGGCCTGCTGCGCACCGGCATACGACATCAGGCCGGCGCTGGCGACGGCGAACAGGAGGGACTGACGGTGAGGCTTGCGCATGCTGTGGCTCCGCGAAGTAGTCTGCAAGTGACTTTTTAGTCAATATTTCACTTTACGCATGTCATAGAGAAAACTCAACATGTTTCACTTCAGGTGCAGCAGTTTCGCCATGGGGCGGGTCTGACGAAGAACGTTCCATTACGAGGAGAAGCGCCATGAGACCCATCCTTGCCTTCCTGCTGGCCATGACTGTTGGTGTTTCCGCCTACGCGGCCCCGGTGGTCTACCTTGCAGGCGACTCGACCGTCATGAGCTACGGCTCGGGTAACTATCCGCAGCAGGGCTGGGGAGGGCGCATCCACGACCTGTTCACGAGCGGTATCAGCTTCAGCAATCATGCCATCGGCGGCAGGAGCTCGAAAAGCTTTGTCGACGAAGGCCGCCTGGCGGCCATCCTCAGGCTCATCAAGCCGGGCGATTACCTGTTCGTGCAGTTCGGCCACAACGACATCTATAGCGACCCCAGGCTGCACACCGATCCTTACACCACGTACAAAACCTATCTCGCGATGTATATCGACCAGTCGCGCCAGTACGGGGCCATCCCGGTGCTGGTGACGCCCATGGGCAAGCGCCGCTACGACAGCAGCGGGCGCTTCCTGAACGATTTCGCCGACCGCGCCGCCGCCATGAGACAGCTGGCGGCCGAAAAAGGTGTGCCGCTGATCGACCTCAACGCCAGGAGCATCGCCTTCTACAACGGCATCGGGGTCGCGGCCACGAGCGACGTGTTCCTGGCCGACGGCATCCATTTCCAGGAATACGGCGCCGGCCAGCTGGCGCGCCTGGTGGTGCAGGGCGTCGAAGAGAATCGCCTGCCCATGCGCGGCATGATAGGCGCCGTTGCCTACCCGGCCGAGGCAGGCGTCCTGAGCGGTACAGGTACCGTGCGCGAACGCTATTACAGCGGCTGGCAGGGGCGCGGCTACGTCAACTTCCCTGTCAGCGGCGGCGCCATGACGTTCACGAATGTAATCGGCAAAAATGGCGGGCCGCGCACCCTGCGTATCCGCTATGCCAATGGCGCGGCAGGCACGCTCAGCGGCCGGCTGGTGGTCAACGGCGTGGCCACCGGCATCAGTTTCAGCCGATCCGGTTCATGGAGTACCTGGATCACCAGGGATGTCACGGTTACGCTCAACAGCGGTACCGCCAACACGGTCAGCCTGCGCTCCACGGGCGGCGACCTGGCGAACATCGACACGGTCACGGACTATTGATCCGGTATACTCGCGCCTTCCACTGAAGAAAGGCGTGCATGTCCCAGGAACTCCGTGCAAGTGCACTCGCTTGCCTGTTGCAAACTGACCCGACCGTCAAGATTGCCGCAATAGCCGCATTGGCCGTTCAACATGAGGCTGGTAACTGGACCGTCGAGCGAAGCGGCATGCCCGTCGTGACTGGCGCCATTCCGGGGCGTCCGGAACGGCCCGAGCTGGTGGCGCCACGCCTGGTGGGGCGCCGGTCGATGGTGACGGTTGAAGGGCGCGCCATGCTCGTGCACGCGCTGGCGCATATCGAATTCAATGCCTGCAACCTGGCGCTGGACGCCCTGTGGCGCTTTCCCGACTTGCCGGAGGAGTATTACACCGACTGGCTGCGCGTGGCCAAAGAGGAAGCCAATCACTTTGCCCTGCTGACGGAGCACCTGCAGGTGCTGGGATTCCGGTATGGCGACTTCCCCGCCCACGACAGCCTGTGGGAAATGGTCGAAAAAACTTGCGGCGACGTGGTCGCGCGCATGGCGCTGGTGCCGCGCACGCTGGAAGCGCGCGGCCTCGACGCGATCCCGCCACTGCGCGCGAAGCTGGCGCAGGCTGGCGACCATGCGGCGGCCACCATCCTCGACCTGATCCTGAAGGAAGAAGTCGGCCATGTCGAAATCGGCAACCGCTGGTACAACTACCTGTGCGAGCAGCGCGGATTCGAACCGCGCGCGATGTACGACGAACTGGCCTTGCGTTACGAGGCGCCCGTGCTCAAGGGGCCTTTCAATCTCGAAGCGCGCCGGCGTGCAGGTTTTACCGAGGCGGAGCTGGACCGATTCAGCTGAAAGCAAGAAACGGGGTGCCGGGAATGCGGGCGGCGTCGAAAATGGACGCTCCTGACACGCTTCCTGAAGGTAACCACCATGCACATCGCCCGCCTGCGCGACAACTTCCTCACCCGCGCCCGGATTGACGGGCTCGACGACCTCGACCAGCCAGTGGAACGCTGCACCGCACAGGGCGGCGAACCGTGCCGCGATGCGCTGCGCAGGGCGCGCCCTGGCGAGCCGCTGATCCTGGCCAGCTACAGTCCATTTGCCGTCCGGGGGCCATACCGCGAGTTCGGTCCGATCTTCATTCTGGCCGATGCGGAAGACGCCGACCACACGGTCTGGCCCGCGGCCTATTTCATCACCATGTTCGCCTTGCGCGCCTATTCTCAGGACGAGCGGATCATCGACGCGCGGCTGACGCCGGTGGGCGAGGCGGAGGCAACGATCGCGATGCTGTTTTCCTTGCCGGCGACGGCGTTCGTGCACGCCAGGTTCGGCGCGTATGGCTGTTTCGCCTTATCCGCCCAGCGGTGACGCGACCGTGCTGACGCCCTGTTCGCCTGCCGCAGCAAGCTCCGCCGCCACGGCGCGCTGGAAGCCGTCGCGTGCCTTCAGGCGCTGCAGGTAGTGCCGCAGGGGCTCGGGAAAGTCGGGCTCAAGGCCGAGATACTCGGCGAGCAGCAAGGCATAGCCAACCGAGATGTCGGCCATGGTGAAACGGCCCGCGCACATGAAACCGTCCGGCGCGAGCGTACGCAGCCTGCCAAGGAACCAGCGCCGGTAGTCTTCCGCTGCCTGCGGCAATCGGCGTTCAGGCGTTTCGAAGCGCGAATAGCGCAGGATGATCGTCTGCGGGAAGGTCAGGGTGGATTCGCCGAAGTGCAGCCAGTTCAGGTAGGCGCCAAAATCCGGTTCGCCCGGATTGACCACCAGCGGCGAGGGGCCGTTGGTCGCGCCCAGATAGTGGCAAATGGCCGCCGATTCGGTCATCTTCACCTCGCCATCGAAGAAGGCCGGCACCGTGCCAAGCGGATTGACCTGCAAGTAGGCCTTGTCGCTCACCCGAGGCGGAAATGCCAGCATCTTGAGCTGGTAGGGCAAACCGAGTTCTTCCAGCGCCCACAAAGGCCGGAACGAACGGGCCGCCACGCAGTGATAGAGACTGATCATTAACGGCAGAATGCCTTGATATCGTTATCGGCAGTGGCGCGGCCGGCGGCGTCGGTCTTGGAACCATTGGTCAGCTTCGCCGCGCCGCTCTTGACGTCGCGCGCAAGGGCGCAGCGGGTGGCGTCGGTTTCCAGCTGGCTGCCACCGTAGCTGCCGGCCGATTTCGGACCGGTCGACGCGACCTGGGGCGCTGCCTGTCGTTGCGCCGCCTGGCGCTTCTTGTATTCGTCTTCCTGCAGCTTCCAGGTGGGCACCGTGGCCGGGCCGGCCGCGGCCGATGGCGGTGGCGCCGAACTGTATTGCAGCTCCTTCACCTGGGCCTGGCCCGCCTCTTCCTTGCTGCTCGAATAATGGACCTTGCCCTTCGAGTCGACCCATTTGTACAGCTCCGCATGCGCGGCAGGCGCCGCGCACAGCAAAACCAGGGCGGCGGACATGGTGAACTGATGAATAAATGTGGACATAATTCGTTTCGGGAAATTGTTCTTGCTCATTATACTGGCTGTAAACACGGGCCTCACAAGCGGTCGACTTCGAACAGCACGCTGTCGTAGTGGCCGGCGCTGTCCACCACGGCGATGCTGTGCAGCCCGGCGCTGTTGACGCTGAAGATCTGCCGGGGTTTTCCTCCGGCGACCTGCTGGCCGTCGAACAGCCAGTAGTGGGTGCCGTTGCCGCCTACCGCGTCGAGCGTGACGATCATCTGCCGCTTGCCGGGCGCCGGCTTCAGGCGGCTGCCATGCTTCAATCCCATCAGCTTGATACTGCCCACGGTGCCGGTTTGCGGACAGTCGGGCGACCATGCTGCCAGGCCCACGCTCTGGCGCTGGGCCGCGGGCAGCCAGGCTTCGAGCAGGGCCGGCCAGCGCGCCACTTCGCGCGGCTGCGCCTTCGGCGCGCACGCCGGCGTGGTGCGCAACTGCGTTTGCGGATCGAACCAGGCCGTCTCCACCAGGCCGCGCGCACGCAGGCGGTCGGGCAGGGTGGGCGGTATCGTATCGTTCAATACCCAGGCGCTGCGCCTGACGTGGCAATGCGCCTGCGGCGTGGCGCCGGCAACAGTCCCCAGCGGCCAGCAGACCTGGGCGCTGGTGACTTCCTTGGGCCGCACGCGCGACAGCGGGGCGCTGCGCGGCATGGCCAGGGCGATCTGCTGCAGCAGGGGGGCGGCGATATTGGCGCCAAAGAAGCCGGGATTGGGCGTGCCGTCCGGCCGCCCGATCCACACGCCCATCGTATAGCGCCCGCTCACGCCGACCGCCCAGGCATCGCGAAAGCCGTAGCTGGTGCCGGTTTTCCATGCCAGCCGCACGCCGCTGTTGTCGTTCTCGACGAAGGGCTGGTCGGGATGGCCGCCCCCTTCGAGGATGCTGCGGATGATGAAGGCGGCGCCCGCGCTCATCATGCGCGCTTCGCGCACCGGCGCGTCGGCCGTGATGCGCGGCGTGCCGGCCATGCCGTCGGCCGCCAGCGAACGGTAGGCGCCCACCAGTTCTTCCAGGCTGGTGCCGGCGCCGCCGAGAATGATGCTCAGGTTGGGCGACGCATCCTTGGGCAGGCGCAGGCGCAGTCCGGCGCTGGACAGGCGCGCGGCGAAACGCACGGGCCCCACGCGGTCGAGCAGGTCCACCGCCGGCACGTTCAGCGATCGCTGCAAGGCTTCCGATGCGCTCACGGGGCCCGAAAAACTGGCCTGGAAGTTGCCGGGGTCGTAGCCGCCGAACGATTGCGGCGTATCGGCCAGCAGGCTTTCGGAATGAATGATGCCGTCGTCGAGCGCCATCGCGTACAGGAAGGGCTTCAGGGTCGAGCCGGGCGAGCGGATGCCGCGCACCATGTCCACATGGCTGAAACGGCGCGCATCCTTGAAATCGGCCGAACCGGCATAGGCCAGGATCTCCATGGTCTTGCTGTCCATGACCAGGGCCGCCATCGATACAAAGCGCGGCAATTGCGACACGCGGTCGGCCAGCATGCGTTCGAGCGTGACCTGCATGTCGCGGTCCAGCGTGGAACGCACGATGGTCGCGGCGCGCCCCCGTTTCGCCCCCTGGTGCAGGCGTTCGGCGGCCAGCGGCGCCAGCCACGCCAGGCGCGGCGGATTGGCGCCCACTTTCTCGATCAGCGCGTCTTCCACGTCGGCCGCGCTCCAGCGCTTCAGTTCGGCCATGCGGCGCAGGACCTTGTCGCGTGCTTTCTGCGCCAGTGCGGGATGGCGGTCCGGGCGCAGGCGCGAGGGGGCTTGCGGCAGCACCACCAGCAGCGCCGCTTCGGCCGCCGACAGCTGCGCCGCGCTCTTGCCCAGGTAGCTGCGGCTGGCCATCTCCACGCCTTCCACGATGCCGCCCATGGGCGCGTGGTTCAGGTACAGGGTGAGGATTTCGGTCTTGGACAGGCGCAGTTCAAGCTGGATCGCGCGCGCCACCTGCTGCAGCTTGCCGCGCAGGCTGCGCGGAACCGGCTCCAGGGCCCGCGCCACCTGCATGCTCAGGGTCGAGCCGCCCGAGACGATGCGCCCGTTGCTGGTCCACTGAAACGCGGCGCGCAGCATGGCAACCGGGTTGATGCCCGGATGCCAGCGGAACCAGCGGTCTTCGTAAGTGAGCAGGGCGTCGAGATATAGCGGCGACACCTGGCTTGGTGTGACCGGAAAGCGCCACACGCCGTCCGCGTCCGGCCAGCCGCGCAGGGGCGAACCGTCGCGCGCGACCACCACCAGCCCCGCGCTGTCATGCGGGATCGGTGGCGGAAAGCACAGGTCAAGCAGAAGCAGGACGGTCAAGACCAGCGCCACGCCACGGCGCCACGGGTGGCGCCGCAGCCAGCGTACGGCTCTACTTTCCAGCACTGCGCGGATCGACGACATTGATCGCTTCCTGCGCCGCGCCATAGGCGCGGATTTCAGGACGGTACATGTCTTCGGCGAAGGTGGCCGGGACATTGAAGCGGCCTGGCGTGACCACGCGCAGCATGTAGAACAGGTGCACCGGGCTGCCATCGAGCCTGACGGCGGCAACGAAACGGTCGTCGCGGTATTCCTTGTGCTTGATGCGCGGATCGGCCATGGCCGTCTCGAGGTTGACGCCGTCGACGGTAAATTCGCTCGCTTCGGGCCCCTTCGACAGGTTCATGTTCTCCACTTCCAGGCCCGCCGGAATATGGTCGACCACCATCGCGTCCTCGATCACATGTTTCGATTTCGCGGTAATGCGCACCAGGATCATGTCGCCCGTTTTCAGCGCGCCGCCTTTCCAGGGTTTGCCTTCCTTGGTGAACCAGTCGCGGTCAAGGTCGATCTTGTCCGAACTGGCCACCGGTGGCTTGATCGGGAAGCCGCTCGCTTCCGTTTCGATCCACAGCGGCGTTGCGCCCTTGTTTTCGACGGTGATGCCTTTCGCGGCCAGCGCCGGGTCGAGCACGCGCACCTCGTTGTTCTTCGACGTCAGCGCGTTGCTGGTGTCGCCCGACTTGAAGGTGGCCTGCCACGGTTCCGACGAACTGCCGCCGGCCGCGCGCGCGGCCAGGAACAGCGCGATGCGTTCCTGCGTGGAGAAGTAGCCGCGCGGTTTGCCCAGGCGGTCGGCCAGGTTGGTCAGCAACAGCTCCCGCTGCGGATGGACGATCTGGTGGCGCACCAGCAGGGCGTAGGCCATGGCCTGGTCACGCACGGCGCTGCCGTAGTCGCCCAGCCAGTCCCAGTCCCAGTCGGCGCGGATGCCGTACGGCCTGGTCATGGCTTCGCCCACGGCTACCTGGCTGCGCTTGCTGTCGCCCATCAGGGCCAGGGCCGCGCCCAGGTGCGCCAGCGGCAGCGGCGACTTGGCGCGGTCGCGGTATTTGTCGTGCAGCAGGCGCAGCGACGCCAGCGACGCTTTCTGCTCGCGCGCCAGCATGTAGCCGATGTGCGCCAGTTCGGAAAAGCGCTGGTGGCTCAGGCGGATCTGTTCGTAGTCGTTCCAGTCGCGCCGGCCATTGCTGTCGTTGGTCGACGCCGGCAGCGGTGCGAACTGGTTGGGCGCATCGTTGAGGCGTTCTATCATCCACTTTTGCGACTTGGCCGTCATGTCGGCCGGGACGTTGAAGCCGGCTTCGCGCGCGTCGGCCAGGAAGCCGGTCACGTACGGGGTGAGCCAGTTTTCGTAATTGCCGTTGTCGCCGTTCCACAGGCGGAAGCCGCCGGCCGAACCCTGCATGCCGGCGATGCGGCCGATCGCGCCTTCGATGAACTTGGCGCGCTGTTCGCGGGTGCGCGGCTCCAGGCCCACGGCCTTGGCGCCTTCCTCGTCGATGAACACGTGCGGGTAGGCCGCGCTGGTGGTTTGCTCAAGGCAGCCGTACGGATAGTCGAGCAAGCCCTTGACGATGCTGCGCACATTGAGCGGCGGCTTGTTCGACAGCGTCACGTTCAGGGTCGACGAGCCACGGTAGAAGCGTTCCACCATTTTCGTGTCGAGCACGGCCGAGGCGCCCGGTTCGATGCGGATGCGGCGCGCATCGAGTTCGCGCGCCACCGGCGGCTGGATCTGCAGGGCGAATTCGCGGTGGATCACGACCGGCTTCGGTCCGCCCGTCGACAGGTCCAGCGATACGCGCGACAGGCCGTATGGTTCGGTGGCCTCGACATTGAAGCGCAGGATATTGCGCTGGCGCGGGGCCAGTTTCAGCTTGCGTTCGCCGTCGGCCAGTTTCAAGAGCCTGTCGGTACTGAGCTTGATGGTGATGTTCTGCTCGCCCTGCATCATGTTCGTCACGTCCAGCGCCAGTGCCGCGCTGTCGCCGGGACCGATAAAGCGCGGCATGGCGATTTCGGCCACGATGGGCGCCGACACGGTCATTTCGCGGTCGGCACTGCCGTACGAATCGTCGCTGTAGGCCACCACCATCAGGCGCAGGGTGCCGTTGAAGTCCGGGATCATGAGGGGAATATTGGCTTCGCCCTTGGCGTCCAGGACCACGGGACCGGTGAACAGGTCCACCAGCTTGACCTTCTTCGGCATGCTCTTGGTATCGCGCTTGCCGGCGTCGCCGCCCCATTTCAGGGTGCCCGGCGCGCCATCCATGCGCTCGATCAGCTTGCCGTAGATGTCGGACAGTTCCGGCCCGAAGCGGTGCTTGCCGAAGAAGAAATCAAACGGGTCGGGCGTGGGGAAGCTGGTGATGTTCAGGATGCCCACGTCGACCGCGGACAGGGTCACCATCACGCGCTTGTTGGCGGCGTTGTCGACCTTGACCTTGGCCACCATGCGTTTTTCGGGCTCCACCTGGGCCGGCGCGCTGACGCTGACCTTGAGCTTGCGCGTGTCGCGCGCCATCGGCAGCCAGGTCATGCCCACGGCGCGGGCCGGCGTAACCCGGTCGCCCTGGCTGCCCGGACGGAACACCACGGTCGAAATATACATATCGGACCGGTTCCATGCCTTGTCGATCGGGATCGTGACGCTGGTGCCGCCGGTGCTGACGCTGATACGCTTGCTCCACAGGACCTTGTCCGCTTCCACCAGCACCAGCGCTTCGCCGTCGTGCGGCGGATTGATCTTCAGGGTGACGTCGCCACCGGCCTTGGCCGGGGCGCCTTCCAACTGCAGGCGCACGCGGTCGGGACGGTTGCCCACGCTTTCGGCATCCTGCGCGTTCCAGCCGGCATAGAAGCGGTAGCGCGTGATGACACGGGTGTCGGTATCGGTAATTTCGAGCCGGTAGGTGCCCCACACCACGGGCAGCGTCAATTTGGCGCGCGCCTTCAGTTCCAGTGCGCCGGCCTGCACGACTTCCGCGCCTTCCGTATAGCCCGAGTGCCAGCCGCGGCCGGCATCGTAGCGCCAGTAGTACTGGCGGTCTTCGCGCACCAGCGCGAAAGTGGCCTGTTTCAGGGGCGCGAACTTGCCTTCCGGGTCCACGCGGATCAATTCGAATTCGCTCATGCTGCCTTCGCGCGTGACGTCGCGCTCGAACAGCGGACGCACCGCGATCATGGCCGGCGCGGGCCACCAGACACGCTCGATCGAGCGCACCACGGGCCGGCCGCCCGATTCGAGCAGGCTAAGCGAGGCGCGCACGCGCATCGGCGACGTGGCCGCGGTGTCGAAAGGGACGTCGATGGTGGCCTTGCCTTCGTCGTCGAGCGCGGTCTCTTCGAGCTCGGCGCGCTTCTTGGCGGCGGCGTCGTCATTGAAATCGCCAAATATAAAACCGGGCCACAGCTTGGGCAGGGGATTGCGCGCGCGTTCCTGCGCCACGCTGCCAAGCAGGCGGTTGCCGGCGGCCGGTGCGCCGTACAGGTAGTCGCCCTGGATATCCAGGCTGAAGTCGCCGTTCGCCGCGAGCGGCTTGGTGTCGGTCTTGAGGGTGAGCTTCATGCGCTCGGGCAGGAATTCTTCGACCTGGAAGCTGAAGATGGCGTCGGCGCGCTTGGACGATGGATCGGCGCGCAGTTCCAGGCTCCATTTGCCGGTGGCCGCATCGGCCGGCAGGTCGATGGTTTGCTGCAGGTAGCCCGGCATTTTCGGATTCGGCTGCCACACGGTCGAACTGACCACGTCGCCGCTCGGCTTCTTCAGTTCGGCCTTGACCGGCATGGCGGCCAGGGCGGTGCCGTCGGCGTTGCGCACCAGGACCGACAGGTTGAATTTTTCACCGGGGCGGTACAGGTCGCGCCCGGACCAGGCAAACAGCTTCACGTCGCGCGGCAGGTGGCCGCCGATATCGAATTCGGCCAGGTCCAGGCCCGGTTCCTGCAGCGAAATCATCGACGTTTCATTGCCCCGCTTTGCCAGCAGCAGGCGCGCGGCGTCGGGCATGCCTTGCAGCACGGCGTGGCCGTCGCCGTCGGTCTTCCCCTTCAGCAGTACCTTGCCGGCTTCGCCGAGCACTTCGATGTCCACGCTGCCTTGCGCCTTGCCGCTGGTGAGCGAGGTGGTGAACACGTCGGTCTGTTTGGCCTGGCGGCGTGCGTGCAGGCCGATATCGCTGACGTAGAAATACGTGACCTGGTAGTCGTCTTCGAAGTGGCCGGGACGGCGCATGACGGCCACATAGATGCCCGGCTCCTTCAGTTCAATGATTTTTTCCACGGGCAGGAAGGTGACCTTGCGGCTGTTTTCCACCTTGCTGGTGAGGAAGCGGTTGGTGTAGACGCTCTGGGCCATGGTCTTGAGCGCATTGAGCTGGTAGCTATGGGTCTGGCCCTTGAACTTGTTGCGGCTGTTATCGTAATCGTAGTAGTCGCCGTCTTCGCCGTCGTCGCCTTCGGCGCGGCGCTTGCCGGTGACGAAGTTGACGAACTCCGGAAATTTTTCAGGCGCCACGCGCAGGAATTCGACATCGACTTCCGGAATGTTAACGGTCACGACAGGCAGCCCGCCGTTCAGGCCGGCCGGCAGGACCGTGCCCTTGCTGGCGAAAAAGTAGGACTCGGACATGGCTTCGCTGCGCACGTCGCAGGCATGCGCCTGTGCGAGCTTGCGGCCGGAAACGGCCGAGAGGGCCTGGCCGACCTTGATGCGGTAGGTATTGCCCGCCTTGACGAAGGGGAACAGCAGCACGTGCGGATTGTCGGCCACCACCCAGCCGCCGCTGACGACGCTGCCCGTCGCCTCGGGCCCCGGTGGCGCGGCGCCATCCTGGTGCGGGCCCAGGTCGCGCACTTCGATCAGCTTGTCGAGCGCCTGGTCGCCGTCCACGCTGGTGGAAAACATCAGCGCCAGGGCCGGCTTGTCGTCATGGATGCGGCTCACGCAACTGCCCACCGCGAACGGCGTGTTCACGGCGGCCAGCACCGAGTCGCCTTGCACCGGGCGCTGGTCGCGCGACTTCTTGGCCCACCAGACGCCGCCGGCCGTGGCCGCGACGACCGCCGCCAGTACGAGTCCGGTGATTGCTTTTTTCGAGAGGAGGGACATATAAATTCCATTGGGCACAATTGATATTAATGTAACAGACGCGAACTGGACTTGAAAGCAATTACGATGGCCTCATCTGTTGTCGATGATGAAACTCCGAATCAACTGGAAGCGGCCCCTGTTCTACCTGCTGCTGCCGATCTTCCTGATCATGGTCTTTTTGGGGTTTCCACTCCCGATTGCGCCGCCGCCCGCCATGAAAGCACGGCAGGAGGAGTCCATCCCGGTCAAGAAAAAGAAGAAGTTGAAAGGCTTCACTCTGCCGAACGAGTGAGCACGGGGCCGGCCTTGCCGCCGTCTTCATAGCGCTGGATCGACGCGGCGCGGCCATCGGCGAGCACAAAGCGCAGGCGCAGTTCGCCATCGGGGTCGAAGAAGGTTGTGGGCGAGCTCGGCACGAGGACAGTCTTGTGCCCACCGGCCAGGCGCGTGAGCTTGCCGTCCTCGATCCGCACGACCTGGGCGCCGTAGGTGCCCGCCAGGCGCGCCAGCTGTTCTGCCGTCAGCGTGGCCGGCACCGGGTCGGGGATCGGCTTGCCTTGCACGGCGGCGATCATGCGCTTGCTCAGGTATTCATTGTCGCCGCCGAAGCGGTCGCCATTGTGCAGGGTGATGGCCACGATGCTGGCATCGATATCCATTTCCAGCTGGCTGTAGAAGTTGTGGATATAGCCGCCATGCCCGACCAGCTTGTGGCCGTTGACGGTGCGGATCCACATGCCGAGGCCGTACTCGGTCGCTTCGCCATTGGCCAGCACGTAGGGGGTGTTCATGCGCTCGACGCTCTTCTTGCCGAGTAGCTTGTGCTGTTGCAGGGCGAGCATGAACTTGCCGAGGTCGTCGACCGTGCTGACCATGCCGCCGGCAGCGCTCAGGTTGACCGCCGCGATGAAGCGTTCGGGACTGGGGCCGCGCTGGTAGCCGGTGACCAGGCCGGGCGTGATGGCCTTGCTGCTGCCCGAGCCCGTGTGGGCCAGGCCGAGCGGAGCGCTGATGCGCGTGTGCACGAAGTCGAAAAATTCCTGCCCCGAGACTTTCTCGATCACCATGGCCAGCAGGACGTACCCGCTGTTATTGTAGACAAAGCGGGTGCCGGGATCGAACTCGAGCGCCTGGTCGCGCACCGGCGCAAGCAGCTCGGCCAGCGTATGATCCAGGCGCGCCGTGGTGCGCCAGTAGCCCGACACCATCGTCATGTTGGGAATGCCGCTGGTGTGCGTGAGCAAGTGTTCGATGGTAACGCCCTGCCAGTGCGGGGGCGTGTCGGGCAGGTAGCGCGAGACCGGCGCATCGAGCGCGACCTTGCCTTCTTCGACCAGCAGCATCAGGGCCGTGGCCGCGAACAGCTTGGTGGTCGAGCCGATCCGGAATACGTGGGACGGCTTCAAGGGCACGCCGAGCTCCAGGCTGGCCATGCCGTGCGCCGTGCGCAGCACCGGCCTGCCATCCTTGAGCACCAGCGCCGCAACGCCCGGCAGCGTGGGCTTGAAGCGGGCGGTCAGCATGGCGTCGAGGGTCTTGTCGAGGGGGGCGGCCATGGCGGCCAGGGGCAAGGCGAGCAGCAGGGCAAGTGTTTTCATGGCGCCGATTGTGGCTGCATTATTCTCAATTGTCTATTGATCAGGGGTAGAGCATGCGGATTGCAACATTCAACATCAACGGTATCGGCAGCCGCCTGCCGGCCTTGCTCGCCTGGCTGGAAGAAACCCGGCCCGACGTGGCCTGCCTGCAGGAGCTGAAGGCGCCGCAGGAAAAATTTCCGGAAGCGGCGATCCGCGATGCCGGCTACGAGTCGGTCTGGATCGGCCAGAAAAGCTGGAACGGCGTGGCCATCCTGGCGCGCGGCGTTGCGCCCCAGGAAGTGCGGCGTGGCTTGCCGGGCGACGCGGACGACGAGCAGAGCCGCTACCTGGAAGCGGCCATCGATGGCATCCTGGTTGCCTGCCTGTACCTGCCGAACGGGAACCCGGCGCCCGGGCCCAAGTTCGACTACAAGCTGGGCTGGTTCGAACGGCTGATCGCCCACGCCGGTGACTTGCTGGCGACGGGCGCGCCGGTGGTGCTGGCGGGCGACTTCAATGTCATGCCCACCGAGCTGGACGTCTACAAGCCGGAGCGCTGGGTCAAGGATGCCTTGTTCCGGCCCGAAACACGGGCGGCCTTCCACCGGCTGGTCGCGCAGGGCTGGACCGATGCGATCCGGACCATGCACCCCGAGGAGCGCATCTATACCTTCTGGGACTATTTCCGCGACGCTTACGGCCGCGATGCGGGCTTGCGCATCGACCATTTGCTGCTCAGTCCGGCGCTGGCGCCGGCACTGGCAGCGGCCGGCGTCGACCGCGATGTACGGGGTCGCGAGAAGCCGAGCGACCATGCCCCGACATGGATCGAACTGCGGCGATAGTCCCATCCGGGCAAACTGATCCGAACTAAATGACCGGCTCGCCTGTCTAGACATGGACGAGTAGTACACACCCCCGGACCATTCCCACAGGTCCGGCGAGCCGTTGCGTTGCCAAACGCATTTCTCACTATCGAACGCGTCCCGGGCCTTTGCCTTCGGGGTGGTGGCCCCGTGACGCCTGTTTTCCGCTTTGGAGATGATTGTCATGAAAAAGATGAATGTGCTGTTGT
Source organism: Pseudomonadota bacterium (assembly GCA_040388805.1). Lineage (GTDB taxonomy): Bacteria > Pseudomonadota > Gammaproteobacteria > Burkholderiales > Burkholderiaceae_D > Telluria_A. The sequence goes on along the minus strand of JAZKBE010000027.1, from coordinate 6,675 downwards.
TGTTTCTTGTGTCAGTACTGGCCGCCTGCGGTGGCGGCAAAGGGAGCGCGCCTGCCCCCGTTGCCGCGGCCACGCCCGCGCCGCCGATTGGTGTCGTGCCGCCGCCGCCCCTCGATGATGGCGATGGCGATCCCGGCCTGCTGCCGCCGGTGGACGATGTGCCGGTCGTCGATGGCGGCGATGACATTGTCGGCGGCACGGTCGCCGAAGGCGATTTCGCGATTGCGGGCTACGCCGCGGCGCCCGCCGACGGCGACGATGCGCCCATGGCCGCGGACGCGCCCGGCGGCACCGACGTGTACGGCATATTGCGCTCGGTCGCGGCATCGGCCCGGCTCTACGTGTCGCCCAAGGGGGCCGACAGCAATCCGGGCACGCAAGCGCTGCCATTTCGCTCGATCGCGCGCGCGGCCAAAGCAGCCAGGGCAGGCACCAAGGTGCTGGTGGCGCCAGGCAGCTACAGCGGTGGCTTTCGCAGCACCGCCAGCGGCACGCGCGAGGCGCGCATTTCCTATATATCGACCGAAAAATGGGGCGCCCGCATTGTGCCGCCCAAGAATTCGCCGAACAAGACCGCATGGGACAACCGCGGCAGCTATGTCGACATCGTCGGTTTCCATGTCGACGGCACGCAGCACCAGGAAGGCACGCGCTGGAGCAATGGCATTTACAACGGCGGCTCCCACGATTCGATCCGCAACAACCATGTGCACCATATCGCGCATGCTTCCAGCTGCACCCGGGCCGGTGGCGCGGGCATCGGTGTCGACAGCTACTATGGGGGTGTGCAGGCCGACGTGATATCGAACCTGGTGCATGACATCGGGCCGGCCGGTTGCCGTTTCGTGCAGGGCATTTATGTCAGCACGTCCGGCCGCGTCAAGAACAATGTGATCTACCGGATCGCGGAAGGCGGCATCCACCTGTGGCACGATGCGCGCGATGTCATCATCACCAACAATACCGTCACCGCGTCGAACACGGGCATCATTGTTGGCGGTGGCAATAATTACCGCACATCGGGCCCGAATGACAATACGGCTGTCTACAGCAATATCGTGTACGACAACAAGATGGGGATCTCGGAACAAGGCAAGACGGGGCCCAACAATAGCTACCGCAACAACCTGGTGTTCCAGAATTCGACCTACAACTGGCAGCTCAGGAATGGATTGAAGCACACGGGCACGGTCAGTTTGGCGCCGCTGTTCGTGGCCGATTCACGCGCCAGCAAGCCGAACCTGAAACTGAGCCGCAGCTCGCCCGCCATCGGGCGCGCCACGTCGGATCATGCTGAAACTACCGATTTCGAAGGGCGTCCGCGCAATGCCAAGGCGGGCTACGACATTGGCGCTTACCAGCATTAGTTGGCTTTCATCAGGAAGCGCAGGTACTTGGGGTCTTCCTCGTCGAACAGGGCGGCCCCCTCGCCATGCCAGGCGCGGCCGAGTTCCTTGCGCGCCTGGACCAGCAGGCCGAGTTCGAACTGGCATTGGCCAAGGCGCAGGTGCAGGTAGGCGATGTCTATGCCGCCCGGACAATTCATCGCGGTCGACAAGTTGTCGCAGCCCGCAGTGAAATTGCCGCCCAGGAAATTGGCGTCGCCGACGGCGGCCAGTATCCAGGTGGCGGCCTGGTAATCCACCTGGGGCTCGGGCAGCAAGTCCCAGGCAGTCCAGTAGGAAGCCAGTGCGTCGGCATAGCGCCCGCGGTCGGCATCCATGTCGCCTTTCGCGCACAGGCGCTGGATGTGGGCTTCGATACTGCGGCAGAGCACTGTCACGGACGTGGTTCGCTGGTTCATGCGGGAAATAGTACACTTTCCGCCCGCAAACGCGTGTTCCCTAGCTACTGCAGAGCGGCGGGGCGCCGGGATAGTTGCCGCTGTTGTACAGGTCCAGGATGCCGGCCCAGTCGCGCTGGGTGGGACAGGCGCGCCCGCAACTGGCCGGTGTCGTGCCTCCGGCAAACCAGGCGCCTGCATGGTCGAGCACGGCCTGCACGCCGAACGGGGCCGACGCGCCGCTGGCGCGGCTGAGCATGGCGGCGATCGCATGGTGCGCCAGGATCAGGTAGGCATTGTCGGCATGGGGCGGCGTGTCGAGTACTTGCTGCCAGGTCAGGCCGCTCGAAAAGAAGAGGGCAGTGCGGCTGTAGGGGGCAGGCCAGGCGACGCCCGATTTGTTCGACCAGTGGGCCGGGGTCCGCGTACAGCCTGCCTGCGCGGGCGTGACCGGCAGGCCCAGCAGGACAAACGTGAACAGCAGCAGGCGCAAGGAATGTGGGAGGATCGGGACCATGTCGTTCTCCGAAGTGTGCATTTCGTAGTAACGATACTGTTCCCGCAGTCAGGCAAGTGCTTGTGTTAGCGCAGCAGGTTCTCGATCAGCTTGCGCCTTATGGCAGGCCGGCAAGACGTTGCGAGCGCGAGCTGTCGAACAGCATCAGGTTGGCGCGCGCGGTTTTCAGGGTGGCGACATCGAGCGCCAGGCCACGCGCCGGAGCGAGGCCGCGTACCGGCTTGGTGAGGCGCAGCGGCTTCGGTGGCAGTGCGTAGTGTTCGACGTGGCGGGCAAGGACAGTCGGCTGGGCCGCAGGCGCGTTGTCGGTCGCTTCCTGCACGGTGCGAGTATCCGCAGGGCACAGTTCGTCGGTGAGGGTGACTTGCCCGTCTTCTGCCACGCATTTATTGATGCCCGATGTGGCCGAGGCGCCGGAACCGGACAAAAGTGCTACGAAGAAGAAGGTGCTGATGGCGGCGTGGCGTTTCATGATGTTGCTCCGAATGAGGTATGACTTCATTCTCGGCGTTTCGCCACATCTTATCTGTTCGGTGCCACACGCTATCCCGCCCAGAGATAGGCAAAGATGCAGGCATTCATGGTGGCGTTGAATGCCGCATGTCCTACAACGGCGGGAAACACGGAATCGCTTTCACGCCGCAGCCATGACAGGGCCAGCGACAAGCACCACAGCAGCAAGACCCAGAGCGCGCCCGAGAAAGGCTGTAGGACCAGTCCTGCAGCGCCCATCACGATGCCGTGGTTAAGTAAATGCACCAGCGAAAAAGCAGCCGCCTGCGCATGCGTGGCCGCGCGGGCCGGCATGCGCTGCTCCAGGACTTTCTGCAGGTAGCCGCGGAAAAAGAATTCCTCGCCGAAAGGACTGAAGGTGCAGGCGACGATGGTAAACATCAGGTGCAGCTGCAGCATGCTCAAGCCCTTGCTGGGCTGCTCGCGGTAGTTGCCCGCGACGCTGACGAACCAGTTGTCGGCGCCCGTGCCGAACAGCTGCACGCCGATGATGAAGCACAGGCCCGCGAACAGGGGGCCTACCGCCAGCGCCAGCAGCAGGAACATGGGCTGGGTGGGACGCTTCAAGCCGATCTGGTAGCGGCCATGGGGCGTGAGCAGCAGCCAGGGCAGGACGATCATGCCCACGCACATGAGCAGAAATAGCGGGCGCATGGCAGTCGGCCCCAGCATGGAAACGCCGCGCAAGCCCAGGAACAGCGCGAACAGCAGCACGCTGATGGTGCCTATGCCAAACGGCAGCGCGCGCCATGGCCGGCTCAGGTCGAGGGTCTTCATTTATGCTCCGACGAAGGAAAATTTCAGCAGGAAAGCTGCTGCGATGAGCCAGATGACAGGCGCGACGGCCCGTGCGCGCCCGGTCAGCAGTTTCAGCGCGGCATAGGTGATGAAGCCGAACGCGATCCCGTGCGCAATGGAGTAGGTGAAGGGAATCACCAGCGCGGTGATGGCGGCAGGAATGCTTTCGGTGGTTTCCGCCCAGTCGATCTCGCCCAGTTCGCGCAGCATCAGGCAGGCGACAAACAGCAGGGCCGGTGCGGTGGCGTACGCGGGAACGGCGCCGGCCAGCGGCGCGATGAACAGGCAGGCCAGGAACAGCAGGGCCACCACCACGGCCGTCAGCCCGGTGCGCCCGCCAGCCTGGACCCCGGCCGCGCTTTCGATGTAGGCGGTGGTGCTGGACGTGCCCAGCGCGGCGCCGGCCACGATGGCGCCGCTGTCGGCCAGCAAGGCCTTGTTCAGGCGTTCCATCTTGCCCTCGACCAGCAGCCCGGCGCGGTTGGCCACGCCCATCAGGGTGCCGGTGGCGTCGAACAGTTCGACCAGGAAAAATACCAGCACCACGTTCATGAACCCGGTCGACAGTGCCCCCTGGACGTCGAGCTGGAGGAAGGTCGGCGCCAGCGATGGCGGCAGCGCGACCAGGCCCCTGAACTGGTTGTCGCCAAACACAAAACTGAGCAGCGTGACGGTGACGATGCCGATCAGGATGGCGCCGCGCACCTTGAGGCGGTCGAGCGTGACGATCAGCAGGAAACCGGCGATGGCCATCAGGGCGGCCGGCTGGTGCAGGTCGCCGGCCGTGACCATGGTGGCCGGATGGGCGCTGACGATGCCGGCGCTCTTGAGGGCGATCAGGCCCAGGAACAGGCCGATGCCGACCGTGATGGCGGTGCGCAGCGAGGGCGGAATGCCCTTGACGATCATTTCGCGCAGGCCCAGCACGCTCACCAGCACGAACAGGCAGCCCGACACGAACACCGCGCCCAGCGCCTGCTGCCAGGGAATGCCCATGCCCAGCACCACGGCATAGGCGAAATAGGCATTCAAGCCCATGCCCGGTGCCATGCCGATCGGGTAATTGGCGTACAGCCCCATGATGAGCGAGCCCAGCGCCGCCGCCAGGCAGGTGGCCACGAACACGGCATCCTTGGGCATGCCGGCGTCGGCCAGGATGGTGGGGTTGACGAAGATAATGTAAGCCATCGTCAGGAAAGTGGTCAGTCCTGCCAGGACTTCCGTGCGGATGTCGCTGCCGTTCTCGTCGAGCTTGAATAGTCTGTTCAGCATGGCCGGGGCGGAGAGGTTGGGGAAATGACATTATGCCCGTCAATTTGTTACCATGGCAGCTTCCCGTCCGTCACCAGCGACCACCATGCCCAAGAATAAGAAGCCCGTCCCCCGCAAATCAAGCAGCGCGCCGCAGGAGGATGACGAGGTCCTGGCCCAGCAGCTGGCCGACCTTGCCCTCGATATCGCCGAGCAGGAACACCTCGACGATGGCGATGCCACGGCGCCGTCGAAGGAAGAAGAATTTGCGCGCCTGATGCGCAACGCTTTCCGCAAGAAGAACGACGAGCTGCTGTACGACGCGGTCGAACGGGCGCGCTATGCCGACGTGGGCGCCTACCAGTACCTGCGCGCCCAGGTCGAGGAAGCGGCCGCCACGCTCATGCTGCGGCGCGAAGGCGCGCCGGCCATGGAAGTCAATGCCTTCGCCGTGCCGCTGTTCGTGCACAGCACGGGCGGCCTGAAGGAAGCGGAAGGTTTCCAGGATGGCGACGCCTTCAGCGCCCTGGTCGACAGTTTCGTGCAAGCCGGCCTGGAAAGCCCGAAGGCGAAGGTGGTGCTGATCAGCCATGCCTACGATCCCGAAGAAGCGAGCCGCATCACCTACACCCAGCTCAACGACATGGCGCGCGACGCCGCCGCCTCGATGAGCGACAAGAAGCTGGTGGCCACGCCGGCGCTCGAAGCGAGCATCGTCGGCTGGGAAGCATCCAGCTTCGGGCCAGGCGACAAGGCGGTCGAACTGCGCTTCCTGCTCGGCTTCGCCCTCAAGCGTGCCGACGATCCCTTCTACCAGGCGCCGCCCGGCGAGGAAGCCGCCGACATCTATTTCGAAGACCGCATGGCGCGCTATCGCGCCTGGACCGCGCAGGCCGCGCCGCTGATCAAGCGTTGCCTGGGCCCCGATCCGGCGGCGCTGGAGGTGCATTTTCTGTACCAGGACCTGTTTTTCGGCGCCCGCGAACAGGGCATGGCGGAACTGGCCATGCTGCAGATGATGGCCGACATCAATGCGGCGCTGCTGCAGCACGGCGCCGACGCCGGCGCCCTGCAGGCACTGGCCGGACCGGCCGATATCGATGGCGAGATGGTGCTGCGCGTGCAATTGCGCGACGCCGCCGGGACCGTCCTGGCGACGTCGGAAAAACCGCTCGACCTGGCGGCCGACCTGCAGGGCGAAGTCGACGATATCTGCGATGCGCTGGCCACCCTGGGCATCGAGCAAGTGTCGGTGGCGCTGAAATTCGGCCACGACGGCGTCCCGCTCGAGGTGCAGCCTTACCAGGAACGGCGCGCCTGATCTTAATGCAGCTTGGCGTTGGCCAGGAACAGCCAGGCCACGGAAATGACCACCATGCCGGTGAGCGTGACGCAGGACCAGGTGAAGAACCAGGCCGACAGCACGCTGGCCTGGATGGCGCGCTCGAACAGCAGCCCCAGGCCGAAGTCGAAGGCGGTCAGCATGGACCAGCGGCGCAGGTAGACCGGCATGTAGCGGCACATGCGGCGGTTATGCTGCAGGGCCGCATGGCGCTCGAACAGGTTGCGCGCCGCGCTGGCGTCCGCGAACAGCCAGTCGAAGAACATGAAGCGGTACCACAGCGTCAGGAAAGGCAGTTCCGCGGGCGCGGCTGCACCAATCTGGGGATTTTTTTCCTGCGTCATGGGGTACCTCCACGTGACTGAACGCCATTCGACACCGTGCTCCCAATATATACCTAACGCATCCATAAAACGTTGCTAGTGTAGTGCGTCACAAATAACAAGACTTATAATATATTCGCGTGTATCC
>JAZKBE010000026.1:0-39901 GCA_040388805.1 Pseudomonadota bacterium | reverse complement strand
TCGCCGAACTGCAGCACCGCGGTCGGGCTGGCCTTGATGCCCAGCTTGTGTTCGATCGAGACGCAGTGCGCGTCGTTGCGCGCGCCCAGGGTGCCGTCGGCATTGACCAGGAACTTCGGCACGATGAACAGCGAGATGCCCTTCACGCCCGCGGGCGCGTCCGGCGTGCGCGCCAGGACCAGGTGCACGATGTTCTCGGACATGTCATGCTCGCCGTAGGTGATGAAGATCTTGGTGCCGAATACCTTGAAGGTACCGTCGCCCTGCGGCACGGCGCGGGTGCGCACGGCGGCCAGGTCGGAGCCGGCCTGCGGCTCGGTCAGGTTCATGGTGCCGGTCCATTTGCCGGAGATCAGGGGCTCGAGGTAGGTCGCCTTCTGCTCGCTTGATCCGGCGGTCAGCAGCGCCTCGATCGCGCCGTCCGACAGCAGCGCCACCAGGGCGAAGGAAATCGACGAGGCGTTGAGCATCTCGATGCACGGCGTGGCCAGCAGCTTGGGCAAGCCCTGGCCGCCGAATTCGGTCGGGTGCTGCACGCCCTGCCAGCCGGCTTCGGCGAAGCCCTTGAAGGCTTCCTTGAAACCCTTGGCGGTGGTGACCTGGCCGTCGTGCCAGAAGCTCGGGTCCTTGTCGCTCGGGCCGTTCAGGGGCGCCACGATGGCGCTGCAGAATTTCGCGTTTTCTTCGAGGACCGCTTCAACCGTGTCGGCGGTTGCGTCTTCGCAGCCTGGCAGCGTGTTGATGTCGGCCAGTCCGGCCAGTTCGTTCATCACGAACAGCATGTCTTTCAGTGGGGCTGTGTAGCTCACCTTGATCTCCTAGTCTGATATGAAAAAAGCGCATCCCGCCATGCGTCTGTCGACCATGGCGGAATGCGCTTTTGTGCGAGCGATTAACCCAGTTGCTTGACGAGGTCCGGGACCACTTCGAACAGGTCGCCTACGATGCCGTAGTCGGCCACCGAGAAAATCGGCGCTTCCGGATCCTTGTTGATCGCGACGATCACTTTCGAATCCTTCATGCCGGCCAGATGCTGGATGGCGCCCGAAATACCGACCGCGATGTACAGCGACGGCGCGACGATCTTGCCGGTCTGGCCAACCTGCCAGTCGTTCGGCACGAAGCCCGCGTCGACCGCGGCGCGCGATGCGCCCATGGCCGCGCCCAGCTTGTCGGCCAGCGGCTCGAGGATCTTGAAGTTGTCGCCCGAGCCCATGCCGCGCCCGCCGGATACGATGACCTTGGCGGCCGTCAGTTCAGGACGGTCCGACTTGGCCAGTTCGCGGCCGACGAAAGCCGACTTGCCCGAATCGGCAACCGCGCCAACGGCTTCAACGGCAGCCGAACCGCCTTCGGAAGCGGCCGAATCGAAACCGGTGGTACGCACGGTGATGACCTTGATCTTGTCCATTGACTGCACGGTGGCGATCGCGTTGCCGGCGTAGATGGGACGCTCGAAGGTGTCGGGCGAATCGACCTTGGTGATTTCCGAGATCTGCGCCACGTCCAGCTTGGCGGCCACGCGCGGCAGGATGTTCTTGCCGTAGGCGGTAGCCGGAGCGAGGATGTGCGAATACGATGCGGCGATCGCCAGCACCTGTTCGGCCACGTTCTCGGCCAGGCCGTCGGCGTGGTGGGCCGCATCGGCGACGATGACTTTCGTCACGCCGGCGATTTTCGCGGCCTGCTCCGCGGCGCCGCCGCAGTTGCTGCCGGCGACCAGGATGTGAACCTCGCCGCCGCACTGCACGGCAGCGGTGACGGTGTGGTGGGTGCTGCCCTTGAGGGATGCGTTGTCGTGTTCAGCAATGACTAATGCGACCATGATGTGTCCTTATTTTTTTCTTAAATGACTTTGGCTTCGGTACGCAGCTTGGCGACCAGGGTGGCGGCGTCCGGCACCTTGATGCCCGCGGAGCGCTTGGCCGGCTCGACAACCTTCAGCGTTTTCAGGCGCGCGGTGACGTCCACGCCCAGTTCTTCCGGCTTGACGACGTCGAGCTGCTTTTTCTTGGCCTTCATGATGTTCGGCAGCGTCACGTAGCGCGGCTCGTTCAGGCGCAGGTCGGTGGTGACGATGGCCGGCAGCGTGAGCGACAGCGTTTCCAGGCCGCCGTCCACTTCGCGCGTCACGGTGACCTTGCCGTCTTCCAGCACCACTTTCGACGCGAAGGTAGCTTGCGGCCAGCCCAGCAGGGCAGCGAGCATCTGGCCGGTCTGGTTCGAGTCGTCGTCGATGGCTTGCTTGCCCAGGATGATCAGCTGCGGCTGTTCCTTGTCGGCCAGGGCCTTGAGCAGCTTGGCCACGGCCAGCGGTTCGATGTCGGCCGTGGTTTCAACCAGGATGCCGCGGTCGGCGCCGATCGCCATGCCGGTGCGCAGGGTTTCCTGGCACTGGGTCACGCCGCAGGACACGGCGATCACTTCGGTGACCTTGCCCGCTTCCTTCAGGCGCATGGCCTCTTCGAGCGCGATTTCGTCGAAAGGATTCATCGACATTTTGACGTTGGCGATGTCGACACCGCTGCCATCGGACTTGACGCGTACTTTGACGTTGTAGTCGACCACGCGTTTGACGGGAACCAGGACTTTCATAGGTATGCCTTTGGGAAATGGAATTAGGTGACGTGACTCAAGTGGCCTAGATTATAAGAGATAAACCGTTTCATGACTAAATTAAAGCACGATCGTGCGTTTTCTTGCTAGAGGAAATACCCTAAAATCAGCTTCTTGTCACATTTTTGGGAAAATCAAGGGGCTGCTGCTGCCTGCCCCACGGGAAAAGCTTATTTGCGGCGCATCAAAAACGTGAACTCATAACCGTTCTGGGTGTGCGAAATCAGGGCATTGCCGGTCTGCTTGGCAAAGGCCTGGAAGTCGCGCACGGAACCGGAATCGGTCGCGACGATCTTCAGGACTTCGCCCGTGGCCATCTCGGCCAATGCCTTTTTTGCCTTCAGGATCGGCAATGGGCAATTGAGACCGCGCGCGTCGAGTTCCTTCTGATATTCCATGATGTCGCTGTCAAAAGTAATGTCGCTCATCGAATGCTCTGCTGGGTTGGTTAGCGTACTCACACAATCAAATATACTCCAATTCTCTCAATTTGACGCACCGCACAAAAATTTTGTTTTTTTGTTGCATGGTCACAACGACAATTCACATGCCGCAATGACCACGCATTCCCGCGTTTGTGCTAGGCGCGCTCGCCCACCCATGCCGGGACGCCCGCCAGGGCGGCGGCCAGGCCGCTCGGATCGGTGCCGCCGGCCTGCGCCATGTCCGGACGGCCGCCGCCCTTGCCGCCCACCTGCTGGGCCACAAAGTTGACCAGTTCGCCCGCCTTGACCCTGGACGTGGCGTCCGCCGTCACGCCGGCGATCAGGCTCACCTTGCCGTCGGCCACGCTGGCCAGCACGATGGCTGCCGTTTTCAGCTTGTCCTTGAGCTTGTCCATGGTTTCGCGCAGGCGCGCCACGTCGGCCCCTTCCAGGGTCGCCGCCAGCACCTGGATGCCATTCACGTCCACGGCCTGGGTCACCAGTTCGTCGCCCTGCCCTGCCGCCAGCTTCGACTTGAGCGCGGCCAGTTCCTTTTCCAGCGCCTTGACGTGGTCCTGCACCTGGGCGATGCGGGACGTCAGCTCTTCCGGATTGGTTTTCAGGGCGCCGGCAGCTTCCTGCAGGCGGCGGTTCAGGGACTGCACCAGGGCCAGCGCGCCTTCGCCGGTCACCGCTTCGACCCGGCGCACGCCGGCGGCAACGCCGCCTTCGCCGGTGATCTTGAAGAAGCCGATGTCGCCGGTGCGGCCCACGTGGACGCCACCGCACAGCTCTTTCGAGGAACCGATGTCGAGCACGCGCACTTCGTCGCCGTATTTTTCGCCGAACAGCGCCATCGCGCCATGCTTGACCGCGTCGTCGAACGTCATGTTGTGCGCCTGCGTGGCCTGGTTGTGCAGGATTTCGCGGTTGACGATGGCTTCGACCTGGGCGATCTGGTCGGCCGTCAGCGGCGCGTTGTGCGAGAAGTCGAAACGGGTTTTGTCGGGGTCGACCAGCGAACCTTTTTGCGCCACGTGGCTGCCCAGCACTTCGCGCAGTGCCTTGTGCATCAGGTGGGTCGCGGAGTGGTTGCGGATGGTGCGCGCGCGCTTCGCTTCGTCCACTTGCGCGTCGACGGCGTCGCCCACTTTCAGGGAACCGGCACGCAGCACGCCGTGGTGGCCGTACACGTCGGCCTGGACCTTGAGCGTGTCTTCGACCTCGAACTGGCCGCCGGCCGCCACGATGACGCCCTGGTCGCCCACCTGGCCGCCCGATTCGGCGTAGAACGGGGTGGTGTCGAGGACGACCATGCCCGCCTGGCCGGCTTTCAGTTCCTGCACCGAGACGCCGTCGGCGTACAGCGCGATGACACGGCTGCCGTGGACCAGCTTGTCGTAGCCGACGAACTTGTTCTTCTCGCCGCTGTATTCGACCTTGGCGATCGACTTGAACTTGCCGGCCGCGCGCGCCGTCTTCTGGTCTTCTTCCATGGCCAGCTTGAAGCCGGCTTCGTCGAGCGTGATGCCGCGTTCGCGGCAGATGTCGGCGGTCAGGTCGAGCGGAAAACCGTAGGTGCTGTACAGCGTGAAGGCGGTGACGCCGTCAAGCTTCTTGCCATCCTTCGCCAGCTGCGCTTCGAGGATCTTCATGCCGTTTTCCAGCGTTTCGCCGAAACGCTCTTCTTCGGTCTTGAGCACCTGGGCCACGCGGTCCTTGGCGTCGGCCAGTTCGGCGTAGGCGCCGCCCATTTCGATGTTCAGGTCCTCGACCAGCTTGTAGAAGAATGGCCTGGTCTGGCCCAGCTTGTGGCCGTGGCGCAGCGCGCGGCGGATGATGCGGCGCAGGACGTAGCCATGGCTTTCCGGCGCCGGGATGATGCCGTCGACGATCATGAACGAGGCGGCGCGGATGTGGTCCGCGATCACGCGCAGCGATTTGTTTTCGAGGTCGGTGGCGCCTGTTTCGCGCGCCGCTGCCTTGATCAATGCCTGGAACAGGTCGATCTCGTAGTTCGAGTGGACGTGCTGCAGCACGGCGGCCAGGCGTTCCATGCCCATGCCGGTGTCGACGCACGGTTTCGGCAGCTTGTGCATGGTGCCCGCTTCGTCGCGGTTGAACTGCATGAACACCAGGTTCCAGATTTCGATGAAGCGGTCGCCGTCTTCGTCGGGCGAACCGGGCGGGCCGCCGGGAATGTCGGCGCCGTGGTCGTAGAAGATCTCGGTGCACGGACCGCACGGGCCGGTGTCGGCCATCTGCCAGAAATTGTCCGACGCGTAGCGCGCGCCCTTGTTGTCGCCGATGCGGATGATGCGCTCTGTCGGCACGCCGATTTCATTGGCCCAGATGTCGTAGGCTTCGTCGTCTTCCATGTAGACGGTGACGGTGAGCTTGTCGACCGGCAGGCCGTAAACCTTGGTCAGCAGCTCCCAGGCGTAGTGGATGGCGTCGCGCTTGAAGTAGTCGCCGAAGCTGAAATTGCCCAGCATTTCGAAGAAAGTGTGGTGGCGCGCGGTGTAGCCGACGTTTTCCAGGTCGTTGTGCTTGCCGCCGGCGCGCACGCAGCGCTGCACCGAGGTGGCGCGCGAATACGGACGGCTGTCGGTGCCGGTGAAGACATCCTTGAACTGGACCATTCCGCTGTTCGTCAACAACAAGGTCGGATCGTTACCCGGTACCAGCGAGCTGGAACGGACAATGGTGTGGCCCTTCGATTCAAAGAATTTAAGGAATTTGTCGCGGATTTCAGATGATTTCATGTTGTATGGGCGTGAGAAAGCAGCATGCTAAAAAAATCGATTATAGCGTAGTCGGTAGAGGGCTTATAGGGGGCCGTCGGGGCCGATCAGGTCGAGCCGGTCGGTGCACATGCCGTCCACGCCCCAGGCGCCGATCTCCCGGGCGCGCGCCGGGTCGTTGACGGTATAGCAAAACAGACCGAAACCGGCATCCTTGACCTGCTGCGCCAGGGCCGGCGTCAGGTGCTTCTGGTTGGTATGGATGGCCACGGCGGCGAGCGCCTCGGCCTGGGAACGCCAGTCGGGCGGCAATTCGTCGAGCAGGAGCGCGCGGGGAAGGTCGGGCGCGGCCGCCATGGCCGCCGCCAGCGCCACGCTGGAAAATGACGACAGCAAAGGCAGCTGCGCCGGGTCGTCCCGGGCGATTTCGAGCCCGAACAGCACACGCGTGAGATTGGCGACCACGGTCCCGGTTTGCGCGTCGAAGCCCGGCGCCGGCTTGATTTCGATATTCATCCAGATACCGTTTTCCTTGCAGAAGTCGACAAACTGGGTGAACAGCGGCACCGGCTCGCCCTTGAATCGGGCGCCGAACCAGTCGCCGGCATCCATGCCGACCAGTTCCGTGGCGTCGTAGTCGTACACATGGCCGGTGCCGGCCACGGTGCGTCCCAGGAAAGGGTCGTGCATGACCACGGGCACGCCGTCGCGCGCCAGCATGACGTCGAATTCGACGGCGTGAAAGCCGTGCGCCAACCCGCAGCGCAGGCCTGCAATGGTGTTTTCAGGGGCCAGCTTGCCGCCGCCCCGGTGCGCCAGGTATCGAGGATAGATCCACATGCCGCCACCATAGCATTTTTAGTGGGGCAGCAGAGTCCGCCCGGCGGTGAGATAGGCAAATACGCCCACGTTGAGCAGCACCACCAGCCAGAACCGGGCCGCAAAGCCCGCCTTGTTGGTCTTGTGGCGCAGCCATTGCTGGGCCAGCATCGCGCCCGGCCAGCCGCAAGCGAGGGCCAGCACCAGCAAGGTGCTTTCCGGCGTGCGCCAGCGCCCGGCCTTGGCGGCGGCCTTGTCCTTGGCATACACGGCAAAACTGAGCAGGCTGCCGGCGCCATAGAGGCAAGCGATCAGCATTGCCGGTGCGCTCCACAAATCGATGGCGGCGGCGACCAGCGCGGCAAAACCAAGTAGGGCTAGGTAACGCATGGCAATTTTGTCGTGAGGAAACATATAGCTTACGTCGAGAAACTTTTCCTGTCCAAGAATTATTGCGGGTCGGCGCTCTTCTGTGAGAAGATAAGCGCCTTAACTTTCTGCCAATTTTGACCAGGATGCCATGAAAAAATATACCCGCCTTGCCCTCCTCGTTTCGCCACTGATCCTGATTGCCTGCGGCAAGAAGGAAGCGGAAGTGGCGCCAGCGCCCGTCGTGGTAGCCGCGCCTGCAGCCGCGCCGGCCGCGCCGGCGCCGGCGGCCGAACCGGCCGAGCTGAGCGACGCCCAGCGCGAACAGCAGCGCAAGCAAGCCTTGCTCGACTTCGCCACGCGCGAAGACAAGTACATGAACGATCCGCGCGCGCAGTACGGCGAAACGGTCAAGGTCAGCTCGACCTTCGGCGATCCGAGCCCGTCGACCTCGAGCATGGGCAAGAATGCCATTGGCGCGGTCGATGGCAAGGATTGGACCAACAACCACCAGGATATCGGTTTCGACTGGATCGAATTCGGCTATGCGCGCCCGGTCCAGGCGACCGAAGTGCGGCTGGTCATCAACGACGGCGCGCAAGCGCTGACCAAGGTCGAACTGCAGGATACGGACGGCAAGTGGAACGTCATCTGGAGCGGCCTGTCGGACCTGAAGGATGAAAAGAACGGCCCCCGCACCTGGTTCGTCAAGACCTTCGACAAAACGCCGTACAAGGTCAAGGCGGTGAAATACACGATCGCCAACAACGTCGAAAAGGGTTACAAGACCGTCGACGCCGCCCAACTGGTCGGCGACTAATCAGGAAAGGCGCTGCGGCGCCTTTTCTTTTACGTGAAGTGGCGAACAGATCATCCTGGCGCCGCAGACTATCCTTCTCCGTTCACTCACGCGAAGGAGAAAACATCATGGGCATACTCAGTAACATTTTCCGCAAGATCTTCCCCTCGTCGCACCCCGCCGTCCAGACGCCGCAAACGAGCACCGCTTCCATGCAGTCGACCACGGCCTCCCAGGCCGCGCCGCAGCGCAGCGCGCCTCCGCCGCAAGCCCCAATGGACCAGGTCGACGTCGAAGCCATCCTCAGCGGAATGCCCCAGGCGCAAACCCTGCACTGGCGTTCGTCCATCGTCGACCTGCTCAAGCTGCTCAACCTGGACAGCGACCTGGCCTCGCGCAAGGAGCTGGCCGCCGAACTGGACTACAAGGGCGACACCGGCGACTCGGCCTCGATGAACGTCTGGCTGCACCGCCAGGTCATGAACAAGCTGGCGGCCAACGGCGGCAAGGTCCCGGCGGACCTGCGCGACTAGCGCTACATCAATCCGGCAAGCCGGC
Source organism: Pseudomonadota bacterium (assembly GCA_040388805.1). Taxonomy (GTDB): domain Bacteria; phylum Pseudomonadota; class Gammaproteobacteria; order Burkholderiales; family Burkholderiaceae_D; genus Telluria_A. The sequence continues at coordinate 31,571 of JAZKBE010000026.1, read as the reverse complement.
CTTGCCCGGCGTGCCGCAGGAAAAACAGAAGCGCGCGAAGGCGCCCTTGCGCGTATTGCACTTGCCGCAGCGGTCGAACAGGCCGATGCCGCAGTGCGGGCAGAAGTCGAGCGAGGCATCCTTCAGGTCCACCGGCCGTTCGCAGCCCGGGCATACCGACTTGGCCAGCCGCGCGTAGGCCGTGTCATAGCGCAGCGTTTCGCGCCGCTGCACGTCGGGCAAGGCTTCGGCCGCCTTCTGGCGCGCCAGGTAACGCTGCAAGGCCGCGATGGCATAGCGGCCAATGACCACCGTCAGCACGATCCCCACGATATTGCGCACATAGCCGCCGTAGCTCGGCAGGTAAGGCACCAGTTCGACGAAAAATGCGAACAGGGCAAAAAAGATGAAGCCCCACACGAAAGGCCAGGACGTGCTGTGGCGCTGCTTGACGAACAGCCAGCCGGCGATCAGCAGCAGCGGCAAGGTCAGGGCCAGGCGATAGCCGAAGATGCGCAGCTCGCGGCGCGTCTGTTCGGCCCGGAAGGCATTGGCGGCCGGCCATTCCAGCGCCGTCCAGCGGGCATTGGCGCGCTCGCGTGCCTGGCTGGCGTCCAGCAGGACTTGCTGCTCCGCTTCCACGGCGGCCAGCGCCGTGCGTTCGGCCGTCCTGACGGTATTGAGTTCCTCGTTCCGGGCCAGCAGTTCGGGATCCTGGTCGGGACGGGCCGTCACCTGGCGCGTGGCCAGCCAGTTGTCGAATTTATCCTGGGCCAGCCGGGAATTGGACTTGGCGACCTGCAGTTTCTGCCTGGCCTGGTCGAGCCGGGCTTCGGCCTCGTCGGCCGCCTTGTCGGCGCGCCGGGCTTCCTCGCGCACGATGGGCCCCTGGACCGGATCGATGTACTGCTCGATGGTGGTTTCCGGCTCAACATCCCACATGTTCTCGACCAGCTTGGAGCCGAGGCTGATCAGAAAACCCGCGAACACAAACGCGACGATCCACAATCCGCGCTGCATCCACTTCTGGGTAAGGCGTAATCCCTTGCTCATGTCTATCCCCTTCAAAAAAGAATACAGGATGGCAGTACGCGTGGCGGGATGCCAGCGGCGCATGCGCGGGCGCGCCAGCAGGCACGCCCGGCATTACTTTACGCTACCTGGCAGCGGGCCGCGAACAGGCTAGAATGGGGCTATCTCAACCATGCCCAAAGGCCGACCCCGTGCAAGAGCAACACGCCTTCCCCTTTCTCAGGGAAATCCTGCTCTTCCTCTCGCTGGCGGGCATCCTCATTCCCACCCTGCAAAGGCTGCGCATCAACCAGGTGCTGGGCTTCCTGGCCGTCGGCATGGTCCTCGGCCCCTTCGGCCTGGGCCTGTTCGCCGCCGACGTGGCCTGGCTGTCCTACCTGACCTTCCCGCGCGCCGAAGGCGTGGTCGCGCTGGCCGAACTGGGCGTCATGTTCCTGATGTTCATGATCGGCCTGGAACTGTCCGCCGCCCGCCTGTGGTCGCTGCGGCGCTGGGTATTCGGCGCCGGCACGGCCCAGGTCCTGGTCAGCGCCCTGCTGATCGGCGGCGCCGCCCTGCTGCTGGGCCAGCGCATGGAAAGCGCGATCATCCTGGGCCTGGCGCTGTCGCTCTCGTCCACCGCGGTGGTCATGCAGCTGATGACGGCGCAGCAAAACACCACCTCGCGCCTGGGCCGGGCCAGCTTTTCCGTGCTGATGCTGCAAGACCTGGCCGTGGTGCCCCTGCTGATCCTGGTCGGGGCGCTCGGTTCGGGCGCCGGCGGCAGCCTGGCCGGCCTGGTCGCCATCGCCATGGCCAAGGCCACCCTGGCCATCGCCCTGATCTACCTGGTGGGCGGACGCGTGGTCCATCCCCTGTTCCGCGCCTTCGCCCGCCATCGCCAGCCCGACGTGTTCATGGCGCTCATCCTCCTGACCACGCTCGGCATCGCCGGCCTGTCGGCGGCGGCCGGCCTGTCGATGGCGCTGGGCGCCCTGATCGCCGGCGTGCTGCTGGCGGAAACCGAATTCAAGCATGAAGTCGAGCTGATGGTGGAACCCTTCAAGGGGCTGCTGATGGGCCTGTTCTTCATGACCGTCGGCATGGGCATGGACTTGCGCCAGGTGGCCGCCGCGCCGCTCTGGCTGGCCGGCTTCGTGCTTGGCCTGATCGCCATCAAGGCTGCCGTGGTGGCCTTGCTGTTCCGCGGCGGCGGGCTGCCGTGGGGCCGCGCCGTGCAAGGCGGGCTGCTGCTCGGCCAGGGCGGGGAATTCGCCTTCATCGTGATCGGCTACGCGGTCGCCGGCAAGCTGCTCGATCCCGGCGTCGGCCAGCTGGTCATGCTGGGGGTGGGCATCAGCCTGTTCGTCACGCCGCCGCTGGCCAGGCTGGGGCTGGCCATCGGCGAGAGCCACGAACGCGCGGCCGACCTGGCCATGGCCGAGCGTACCAGCCACCTGCTGGAATCGGCGCGCGGCCTGATCATCATCGCCGGGTTCGGGCGCGTGGGCCGCCAGCTGGCCAAGCTGCTCACGGCCCAGGGGATAGGCTACGTCGCCTTCGAAACCGACGCGCGCCTGGTGGCCAGCCTGCGCGCCGAGGGTTTTCCCGTGTATTTCGGCGATGCCTCGCGCGCCGAACTGCTGCGCCGGGTCGACGCCGGCGCGGCGCCGGCGATCGTGCTGACCATGGACCACGCGGCGTCCGCGCTGCACGCGGTGCGCGGCATCCGGCGCGAATTTCCCGAGGTGCGCCTGTATGCCCGCTCGCGCGACGAAAAACATGCGCGCGCGCTGAAACTGGCAGGCGCCACCATCGTGGTGCCCGAAACGCTGGAGGCCAGCCTGCAGCTGTCGGCCTTCGTGCTCGGCGCCATGGGGCTGGACGAGGAGACGGTCGACGACATCGTCGACACCGAGCGCGACCTGTTCCTGGCCACGCTGGCGGAGCGCCCCCCGGCATGAAAAACATCGCGTCCGCCTTTTCGCTGCTGTGCGCGCTGCTGCTTGGCGCCGGCGCGCGCGCCGACATCGTCAATGTCTACACCAGCGCCAATTTCGCGCCGCTGATGCTGGGCGACGGGCGCGGCATCTACCCCGACCTGGTCGCCTACCTGAACCGGCGCAAGCTCGATGGCGTGACATTCCGCCTGCTCTACATTCCCCGCAAGCGCCTCCAGGTCAAGCTCGAAGACGGCAGCCTTGACGGCATCGTGATCGGCATGATGCCGGAGTGGTTCGACGACACGGCGCAGAATAAATACCTGTGGACCGCGCCCTTCGCCACCGACCGCTTCGCGCTGGTGGCGCCGGCGTCGGGCCCGATCGATCCCGCCCTGTCGGACACCCTGCGCGGGAAAACCGTCGGCGTCACGCTCGGCTATGTGTATCCGGGCCTGGACGACTGGTTCGTGCGCGCGCGGGCGCAGCGCAGCGACGGCGTCAGCGACGAGAAGAACATCGAAAAACTGCTGCTGGGACGGGTGGACTGCGTGATCGTGGCCGAATCGATGGCGCGCAACTTCATCCGCACTCACCAGCTTGGCGACAAGCTGCGCGTCAGGGCGATGCCGGGACCGGGCACCGAAAGGCGCTTCCTGGCGCCGCGCAGCCAGGCGAAGGCCCATGCCAGGATCGCGCCGGTCATCAGGAAGCTCAGGAACGACCCCGAGTGGAAACGCATCGTCGCCAGCTATGAATAAGCAATTACGCCAGCAGTAATTACGCCAGCACCTTGCGCGCGGCTTCGCAGCCCCACCAGGCGGCTTCTTCGAATACCGAAAAACCCGACAGGTCGGCATGCGCGAACACGATGGGCCCGTCGGCGTCGCGCAGGGCCTTGATGCCGGCGTTGCCGCGAAATCCAGGCAGGGGCGCGGCCATCGCATGCCCGCGCAGGGTAATGTCCACCCGTTCCACGCAGGCCGCGAACTTCCATCCGTAGGCCGCCTTCAGGTCGGCGCTGGCCAGGTCCACGACCTGGGCGGGGGTCGCTTCCATCATCCATTTGCGGGCCTGGTCGGGCGTGCGGTCCGACAGCGCGATGTAGGCGCTGAACACGGTCCTGGCGGGCGGCGTGGTGCGGATGTCCTGGTGGGTCGACACCACATACCCCAGTCCCGGTTCCTGGTACACCACGTTGTCCCATGCCAGCGGCACGTCGGGCAGTTCGGCCGGAAAGTCCTTCATCAGGAAATTGGCCACCATCCAGGGGGCATACACGGGCGTGTGCAGTGTCGGATCGAAGCCGAAGCCGCGTATGCCTTCCACCACGCGCGCGGCCACGTACACCGGCATCGCGCAGATGGCCTTGCGGGCACGGACCAGGTAGGTCTCGGCCACGCCTTCGTTCAAGGTGAAGCACAGGGCCTCGACGCCCTGCGCCGTGCGCTTGAGCGACACCACCGTGCCGGCATGGCGCTTGATGCCGGAGTACGCGGCCAGCTTGTCGGCTACCGGCTGCATGCCGCCCGGCCAGGTGAGCCAGGCGCCGTTGCCGGCATTGGCCGCCTGCCCCCAGCGGCTGCAGTAATAGTGCAGGCCGGCCCAGGCCGACACCTTGTCGTAGCGGGTGCCGTAGTCGTCGCGGCAGCAGTAGTTCAGGTACCAGTGCAGCGTGGGCGAGCGGTAGCCCTGCTGGTCCATCCAGTCCTTGAGCGTGATCTTGTCCAGTCCATCGAAGGCCGGGTCGCTCGACGACTGCACGGTCGGGAACACGAATACGCGCTTGCCGTCCTTGCCGCGCGCGGCGCGCAAGCTTTCCACCTGGGCGAAAAAGCGCTTGTGTTCGGCCAGTTCGGCTTCGGGCACGCCTTCGGTGGGAATGAAGCCGTCCTGCCATACGCCGTTGAACAGCAACCGTTCTTCGGGGCCGTGCAGCACGTAGCGCTCGTCGTAGTAGGGCTTTTCGCCCAGCGGGTCGCGTTCGATGATGCCCAGGTCGAACAGGATTTCACGCACGTGCACCGATTCCGGCGACGGCAGCGGCAGGTAGTGGCCGCCCGTCGGGTAGGCCAGCTCGCCGAAATGGCCGCCGGCCGCGTTGCCGAAAGGCTGGGGGCCGTCGATCATGAGCGCGTCCGTGTGCCCCAGCTTTTTCAGCTTCCAGGCAGCGGACAAGCCTGCGATGCCGGAACCGAGGATGGCGACGTCGGTGTCGATGACGCGCTTCGGCGCCGGCAGCTGCTTGCGGTCGCGCAGGTAGTGGCCTTCGGCCCGGCCCGGGTAGTGCAGCGTGGGCGTGATTTCCTGCCACTTGTAGAAGCCGGCCCCGGTCAGCGCGCCCATGCCGGCGCCGCCGGCGACGGCCAGGAAGGAACGCCGGTCCATCAGCGAATCACCTGGCGCCAGTCATGCTCGAATTCGTGCACCAGCGACTGCGTGTTCAGGCGGTTCGGCGGCAGGTCGCGGCGCGGCATGTCGGGCGGGAAGGCGAACATCTCGCGCGTGGTCGCTTCGTTCAGGTAGCGCATCGGCAGGCGGTAGCTGGTGGGCGGCTTGTACTCCTGCTGGGGCGAGGCCATGATGAAGCCCCATTCGCCGAACGAGGGCACGTAGGCATGGAAGGGGAAGGTCTTCATGCCCACTTCGCGCAGCGTGGCATCGATGGTCCAGAAGGCGTTCGGCGCAAAGAACGGCGACGTCGACTGCACCACCACCAGGCCGTTGGCCGCCACGTGCTTTTTCACCATGCCGTAGAACGGCACCGAATACAGCTTGCCCAGCGCGAAGCTGGACGGATCGGGGAAGTCGATGATGACCGCGTCGAACAACTCGGTCGTGGCCTGCAGCCAGATCGCCGCATCGGCATTGATCACCTTCACGCGCGGATCGGAGAGCGAGCGCGCATTCAGGGCCGCCAGGTCGGGACGGGTGGTGAACGCCGCCGTCATGGCAGGATCCAGGTCGACCAGGGTCGCGTGGGTGATATTTTTGTAGCGCAGGACTTCGCGCATCGCCAGGCCATCGCCGCCGCCCAGCACCAGCACCCGGCGCGCCCAGGGCAGCGCTTCGAGCGCGGGATGGACCAGCGCCTCGTGGTAGCGGTATTCGTCGCGCGACGAGAATTGCAGGTTGCCGTTGATGTACAGGCGCGTGTCGTCCTTCCACTGCGTGATGACCAGGCGCTGGTAAGGCGTATTGGTGGCATACACGACCTGGTCGCCGAACAGGCCATGCTCGCCCCACTGCACCAGCCGGTCCGAGGCCACGAAGCCCAGCACCAGCACGAACATCACGGCGCTGGCGCGCAGCACGCGCCCACCAAGGTTGGTCAGCTCCTGGCGGAATACATATAAGGTCCACATGCCCACGGCCACATTGAGCATCCCGAACAGGAAACCGGTGCGCACCAGGCCCAGGTAAGGCGCGAGCACCAGCGGGAACAGCAGCGACACGGCCAGCGCGCCCAGGTAGTCGAAGGTGAGCACGCGGCTTACCAGTTCATTGAAGGCGGTGTCGCGCGCGTTGAGCGCGCGCATCACGAGCGGCACTTCCATGCCCACCATGGCGCCGATCATGAAGACCATCGTGTAGAGCAGCGTGCGGAACGGCGCCGTCATCCAGGTGAAGGTCATGAACAGGATCGCCGCCGAAATGCCGCCGATCAGGCCTACCGCCAGTTCGATGTCGACGAAGCGCGCCAGCACGTCGTCGTCATGCACATATTTCGAAAAGTGGGCGCCCACCCCCATGGCAAACAGGTAGCAGCCGATAATCGTGGAAAACTGCAGGATTGAGTCGCCCAGCAAATAACTCGACAGCGCAGCGGCGATCAGTTCATATGCCAGGCCACAGGAGGCCACCACAAACACGGAAAGTATAAGAATTCGTTTGGTCATGTATCGTCTTTTGATCTAAGATTCCCGTGTGCTGTCAATTTGACTATCTTTCCTGGGGAGGAACGCGTGCCCGCCATCCTAAACTATCTGCTCCACCTTGCAACAGCAGTCGCGATGGTAATGGCGTTTTTCGTCATTTATACGCGCCTCACCCCGTTCGACGAGGTCAAGCTGATCCGCGAGGGGAACCAGGCCGCCGCCATGTCGCTGGGCGGGACCCTGATCGGTTTTTCGCTGCCGATCGCGTCGGCCCTCATGCATACGCCGGACTATTTTCAATTCCTGGGTTGGGCGGGCGGCGCCATGCTGATCCAGATCCTGGTCTACAACATCGCCACGCGCCTGCTCAGCATGTCCAAGGACGCGATCGAATCGAACAACACTGCCTTCGGCGGCCTGCTCGGCGCAATTTCCATTTCCATCGGCCTGGTCAACGCCGGCTCGATTTCCTGACACGCTTTAGGGAGACATGACATGTCCATCGGCTCATTCATCAGAAAACAATTTATCGATGTCCTGCAGTGGAACGAGGAGACCGAAGGCGTGCTCGCCTGGCGCTTCCCGATGCAGGACTTCGAAATCCAGAACGGCGCGATCCTCAATGTGCGCGAGTCGCAGCTGGCGGTGTTCGTCAACGAAGGCACCATCGCCGACGTGTTCGGCCCGGGCACCCACAAGCTGTCCACCCAGACCCTGCCTATCCTGACCAACCTGAAAAACTGGGACAAGTTCTTCGACTCCCCGTTCAAGTCGGACGTCTACTACTTCAGCACGCGCGTGCAGACCGGCCGCAAATGGGGCACGCCGCAGCCGATCACGATCCGCGATGCCGATTTCGACATGATCCGCATCCGCGCCTTCGGCATGTATTCCTACCGCGTGGCCGACGCCCGCAAATTCTTTACCGAGATCAGCGGCACGCGCGAAGTCTATACCCGCGACGACGTCGAAGAACAGCTGCGCGGCATCCTGCTCGCCACCATGGCCAGTTCGCTGGGCGGATCGAAAGTCCCCTTCCTGGACATGGCGGCCAACCAGGGCCTGATGGCGCAGCAGGTCAAGGGCGACCTGGCGCTGGCGTTCGCGCGCTACGGCCTGGGGCTGGACGAATTCAATGTGGCCAGCGTCAGCCTGCCGGAAGAACTGCAGGCCGCGCTCGACGAACGCATCGGCGCCGGCATGAAGGGCAGCCTGTCGGCCGACAAGATGGCCGGCTTCACCAAGTTCAATGTGGCTTCCAGCATTCCGCTGGCGGCCCAGAACGAAGGCGGACTGGCCGGCATCGGCGCCGGCCTGGGCGCGGGCGCCATGCTGGGCCAGGCCATGGCGCAGGGCATGAGCGGCGCGATGGCGCAGCCTGCCGCGGCGCAGCCGGCCGCACCGGCGCAGGAATCGATCGAGGACCGCCTGACCAAGCTCAAAGGCCTGCTCGACAAGGGCCTGATCTCGGCCGCCGACTATGACAGCACCAAGGCGGAGCTGCTCAAGAAGCTGCTGGGATAAATGCAGACTGTCGCCTGCCTTAGCTGCGGGGCACCGGTCAACTTCCGCTCGCACGCCTCCGTCATGGCGGTGTGCGAGTACTGCAACGCGACCATGCTTAAGGATGCCGATACCGTCAGGTACATCGGCAAGATGTCGGCCGTCCTCGAGGATTATTCGCCGATCCAGGTCGGCAGCTCGGGCGCCTTCGGCAGCCGCAATTTCAATGTGGTGGGCCGCATCCAGCTGCGCTATGCGCACGGCATGTGGAACGAGTGGTACCTGGTGTTCGACGACGCCTCCACCGGCTGGCTGGGTGACTCCTCCGGCCTGTACGTCATCACCACGGTGCGCGAGGCGACAAAAACGCTCCCTTCGTTCGATCAGATCGTGCCCGGGCGCCAGTACGACATGGGCGGCCAGCGTTTTACCTCGTCCGAAAAGCAGGTCGCGCAATGCATAGGCGGCCAGGGGGAATTGCCGTTCAAGGTCGAGGAAGGCTGGGAAGCGAAGGTCGCCGATTTCCGCAGCGGCGCATCCTTCGTCACGCTCGACTACAGCGACGGCGAGCAGCCTGCCGTCTACAACGGCACCTCGGTCACCTTGGCCGACCTGAAAATGCAGCTGCTGCGCGAGGACGACCAGATCAAGGCCAGCGCCGGCAAGTTCCGCGGCAAGCTCGACGCGCTCGACTGCCCGTCCTGCGGCAGTTCGATCAAGTACATTCCGGGCGTGACGTCGAACCTGGTGTGCCCCGCCTGCGCCGCCGCGCTGGACGCCGCCGGGCCGGAAGCGACCGTGCTGGCGGCCGGTGAATCGGTGGCCCAGCGCCTGACCACCCTGCAGCTGGGCGCCACCGCCAAGATCCAGAATGCCGACTACACTGTCATCGGCGCCATGATCCGCGCCGACGAGGAAGGCACGGAGTGGAACGAGTATCTTCTTTACAGCACCCGCAACAGCTTTTTCTGGCTGGTGGAAACCGACGAAGGCTGGTTCCGCGCCACGGTGCAGCACAAATGGCCGGAATGGGCATCTTTGGCGTCGGAAAGCGCCACGCTCGACAACGTCAAGTACACCAAGCTGTATGACTACACCGCCACCGTGAACTATGCCGCCGGCGCCTTCAACTGGCGCGTGGCGGCCGGCGACACGGTGCAGGTCTATGAATTCGAGAGCGGTGACGCCACGCTGGCGGCCGAGGTGACGGCGCAGGAAATGACCTGGTCGCGTTCCACGCCGGTGGAATGGAGCCAGGTCAAGGCATGGTTCGGCGACGGCATTCTGGGCAGCGCGCCGGCGGCAAAAGCCGGATCGTCGAAACCCGGTTCGATCCAGTCGAAATTCCTGTGGTGGATTCTGGGCTTGAACGCGGTACCGCTGGTGTTCGCGTTCTCGCACACCTTTTTGTACACCATCATCGCGCTGATCGCGATCTATTTCCCGTCCAGCTACTTCAAAGACGGGGCCGAGAAAAAATGAACGGAAAATACATCTGGTACGCGATCGCCGTGACGGCCATCTCCACGGTCATGAGCTGGGCTTCCATGTTCAGCAATATGTCGTCGAACAGTTCGGGGCGCGGCAGCGGCTTCAGTTCCGGCAGCACCTATCGTGGCGGCGGAGGCGGCGGCCACAAATGAGCCCTAGCGCGCACCGCCCGGCCGGCATCCACCTGCTGGCCGATTTCTACGGCATCGACGCCGGCAAGCTGGTCGCCACCAGCGACATCGACGCGCTGCTGCGGGCCGGCGCCGAGGCGGCAGGCGCGCGCATCCTGCACAGCCACTTCCATAGCTTCGGCGACGCCATGGGCGTGACCGGCGTGGTGCTGCTGGCCGAATCGCATATCTCGATCCACACCTGGCCCGAATTCGGCTTCGCCGCCGCCGACATTTTCATGTGCGGGAACGCGCAGCCGCAACTGGCGCTGGAAGTGATCGCGCAAGCGTTCGGCGCGACCTCGCGCATCGTGCAAACGATCGCCCGCGGCGGGGCCAGCCCGTTATAATTGCCGCCTGTTTTGCAACAAGGCATACCCACCATGACTCAAGCTCTTCCCAAGGCACTTGGCCATATCCGCGTTCTCGATTTGTCGCGCGTGCTGGCCGGCCCCTGGTGTTCACAGAACCTGGCCGACCTTGGCGCCGACGTGATCAAGATCGAACGCCCCGGCGTGGGCGACGACACGCGCGCATGGGGTCCGCCGTATGCGAAAGACGGCGACGGCAACAACACCAGCGAAGCGGCCTACTACCTGGCCGCCAACCGCGGCAAGCGGTCCGTCACCGTCGATATCGCCAGCGCCGAAGGACAGGCCATCATCCGCGAACTGGCCCTGTCGTCGGACGTGGTGCTTGAAAATTACAAGGTCGGCCAGCTGAAACGCTACGGCCTCGATTACGACTCGCTCAAGGCGATCAAGCCGGACCTGGTCTACTGCTCGGTCACGGGCTTCGGCCAGGACGGTCCGTACGCGCACCGCGCCGGCTACGACTTCCTGATCCAGGGCATGGGCGGGCTGATGTCGATCACGGGCGAGCGCGACGACCTGCCCGGCGGCGGTCCGCAAAAAGCCGGCGTCGCCATCACCGACCTCATGACCGGCATGTACGCCACCGTGGCCGTGCTGGCCGCCCTCACCCACCGTGACCGCACCGGCGTCGGCCAGCACATCGACATGGCGCTGCTCGACACCCAGGTGGCCATGCTGGCCAACATGGGCAGCAACTACCTCAATAGCGGCAAGCCGCCCAAGCGCTGGGGCAATGCGCACGCCAACATCGTGCCCTACCAGACCTTCGCCGCCGCCGACGGCCATATCATTGTCGCCACCGGCAACGACGGGCAGTACCAGAAGTTTGTCGAAGCGGGCAATCGCCCCGACCTGGCAAGCGATGCGCGCTTCGCCACCAATCCGCTGCGCCTGCAGCACCGCGACGTGCTGGTGCCGCTGCTGGCGGACATGGTCAGGACGCGCACGCGCGACCAGTGGATCGCCCAGCTTGAAGCTGTGGGCGTGCCCTGCGGTCCGATCAACGACCTGCACGACGTGTTCGAGAACCCGCAGGTCAAGGCGCGCGGAACGGCCATCGAGATGGATCACCCGTCCGCGGGCAAGGTCAAGCTGGTGCGCAGCCCGATGAAGATGTCGGTCACGCCGGCCGACGCCGCGCTGCCGCCGCCCATGCTGGGCCAGCACACCGACGAAGTCCTGCGCGACCTGCTGGGCCGCAGCGAGCAGCAGATAGCAGCGCTGCGCGACAAAGGCGTGCTGTAAAACGCCATGGCCAAGCGCAGCTTCCCCTTCAAGCGGCTTGGCAGGGATGCCGTATTCACCGTCATCTTCTGCATCGGGTGCGCGCTGCTCATTACCGCCGTCATCGGTTCGATGCGCGATTTCGTCCCGAACCTGATCGTCTCGTTCTGCATCGGGGGCACCGCCTTCCTGGCAATCGACGGCGTCAGGCTCTTCGTGTGGGACGAGCACGAGACACCCAACCTCTTCGCCCTGCTGGCCATCATCCTGGTATCGGTACCCGTTTCGCACTTCGGCGGGAACCTGCTGGCCAGCCGCATCCTCGGTTTCGACACACCCGGCCTGACAGCCTATTTCAGGGGCCAGATCAACGGCATGATGCTGTTCACGCTGCTGGTGACCTGCGTGGCCGTCCTCTTCTTCGCCAACCGCGAACGCCTGGTGCGGGCCGAAGCGGCTGCCGCGCAGGAAAGGGCGCGCGCGCTGCAGGCCCAACTGCAACTGCTGCAGGCCCAGATCGAACCCCACATGCTGTTCAACACCCTGGCCAACCTGCAGGGCATGATCGCCATCGATCCCGACGGCGCGCAGAAAATGCTGGACCAGTTGATCCAGTATCTGCGCGCCACGCTCAATTCGTCGCGCGTCGAGCGCACCACGCTGGTCCAGGAATTCGCGCTGCTGGAAGCTTACCTCGGCCTGATGTCGGTGCGCATGGGCGCGCGCCTAGCCTACACGCTGGACCTGCCGGACCTGCTGCGCAAGGCGAGCATTCCGCCCATGCTGCTGCAGCCGCTGGTGGAGAATGCCATCATCCACGGCCTGGAACCGAAGATCGACGGCGGCCACATCACCGTCTCGGCCGCGCAGGACGGCGCCACGCTGGTGCTCTGCGTGGCCGACACCGGCCTGGGACTGGACGCGCCTTCCGCCAAATCGGGCACGCATATCGGCGTGGCCAATACGCGTGAGCGCCTGCTCGCCCTGTTCGGCAAGGAGGCTTCCTTCAATCTCGGACCCAACGCGCCGCAAGGCGCCCTGGCCCGCCTCACCTTGCCTGCGACCCTGCCATGACAATCCGCGCACTGATAGCTGAAGATGAACCGATCCTGGCCGCCACGCTGGCGAAATCGCTGCAGCGCCTGTGGCCGGAACTGGACATCGTGGCCATGAGCCCGAACGGCGTGGATATGGTGGAAAAGACGCTGGCCCTGAAACCGGAAGTCCTGTTCGTCGATATCAAGATGCCCGGAAAAACAGGCCTGGAGGCGGTCGAGGAATTGACCGACAGCTGGGACGATGCGCGCCCCTTCCCGCAAATCGTGTTCGTGACCGCCTACGACGATTATGCGGTCGATGCTTTCGAACACGCGGCGGCCGACTATGTCCTCAAGCCGATCAACGACGCGCGTCTCGGCAAGACCATCGAGCGCCTGAAAAAGCGCCTTGCCGCGCAGCCGGACAAGGACCTGTCGCAGCTGCTGGGCCAGATGCGCGCCTTGCTGCCGGCGGCGCCCGTGGTGGAGCGACTGGCCGTCATCCGCGCGGCCGTGGGCAACCAGGTGCGCATGATACCGATCGCCGACGTGGTGTATTTCGAAGCGACCGACAAGTACGTCAACGTGGTGACCAAAGACGGCGAAGCGCTGATCCGGGTCAGCCTGAAGGAACTACTGCCGCAGCTGGACGACAAGCTGTTCTGGCAGATCCATCGCGGCACCATCGTCAACGCCAGCTGCGTGCTCAGCTCCACGCGCGACGACATGGGGAAGTATTCGCTGAACCTGCGCGGCCGGCCCGAAAAGCTGCGCGTCAGCCCCCTTTACGCGCACCTGTTCCGGCAGATGTAGCGGGACAGGTGTCGAGCGACAGGGCCTGCAGAACCTCGCCTTCGGCGGTCTGCACGAATGCCGCCACGCCCATGTTCGCGGGCAGCGCGCCCGCCGGCAAGGCCAGCACCCGCGACAGCGCGGCCTTGCCGTCGCGCCCCACGGGCACCGGCGCAAGCCACTCGCGCACCACGAAGTCGTGCCTGAGCGTGCGGCCTTCGTTCTCGCCGGCCTTCACTTTGGTCGCGATGGCGCTCTCGTAGAGCGCCACATGCAGCTTGCCCCCGCGCGCCCCGCTGGCCCGAACATCCATCGGCAGCCCTGCCGCCGTCGCGGCACCAAGCGCAATGCTGACACTTGCCTGCGCCGGTTTGTCATTGATGCGTTTCACCGCCGCCTCGACACTGCCGCTCCAGTTGCGCAGTTCCTTTCCGGCGACGAAAAATTCGGGCGTGTAGATGGTGCGCGTTTTCGCCAGGTCGGACATCCAGCGCTGCCGTTCGGTGAAGGTGGCGCGCGAGTATGGGTCCTTCCAGCCGATGTAATTCCAGTAGTCGACGTGCAGCGACAGCAGCACCGCCCTGTCGGCGCCGATGCCCGCGCCGCGCAGGGTGCCGAGGAAGGCGTCGGCCGGCGGACAGCTGCTGCAACCCTCGGACGTGTACAACTCGAGCAGCGCCACGCCGTGCGCGGGACTTTGCCTGCTGCATGACTGTGCCAGCGCAGTCCCCTGCACCAGCGCCCAGGCGCTGAGCGCCCACCAATATCGTTTCATTGCATATCTCCCATCAATACCGGATTGGTCGCTTGGCGAGCGCAAACCTGACACGCCGTACCCGCTGCTTCACGGATATTTCCACAATGAAGCGAGCTCTACGTGACTGCAGACGGTGGGACGAGCCCCTGCCCCTCGCCAAACGGCTATCCTGCGATATCGCACGATACCGTCCGATATGGCGCGATAGTGCCGCGAAATCGCCCGAAAGCCGGACGAAAATGCACGATTACGACACGAAATCGCACGATTCGCGGACGAAAACGTACGATTTACTGAACGCAAATGTGCCAAAGAAATCGTGCGGAATCGTCGCGTTTTCGCTTGATTTCGCGTGCCTTTCGCGCGTTTTCGCAGGCAAATCGGGCACTTTCGCGGCACTATCGCGCAGTATCGGCCCATATCGTGCGGTATCGTGCAATCGGCCATTCCGAAGGCCTGCACCCACGCCTCCACGCCCGATTGCTTTGAAGGAATTTCCCGCTGCAGCCGGCCTCAAGCGCCGACATGCTTACAGTTCGAAGCGGTATCCCACGCCATACACCGATTGCAGGCAGTCGGCCGCGGGCAGCTTGCGGCGGATATTCCTGATGTGCGAATCGACCGTGCGGTCATTGATGTCGCGCTGGTCTTCGTGCGCGAAGTCGAGCAGCTGCTGGCGCGAATACACCCGGTGCGGATGCTCGATGAGCTCGGCCAGGATGCGAAATTCCACCGCCGTCAGGTTCAAAGCGCTGCCCGCGTGCAGGATGCGCATGGTGCCGCGGTCGACCTGGAACAGCGGCGCCGGACGCACTGCCGCGCGGCGCAGATGCACTTTTGCCCTGGCCACCACTTCGCGCGGGCTGAAGGGCTTGCACACGTAGTCGT
Source organism: Pseudomonadota bacterium (assembly GCA_040388805.1). Taxonomy (GTDB): domain Bacteria; phylum Pseudomonadota; class Gammaproteobacteria; order Burkholderiales; family Burkholderiaceae_D; genus Telluria_A. The sequence goes on along the minus strand of JAZKBE010000026.1, from coordinate 16,527 downwards.
CGGCGCCCATGTCCAGTCCCAGCAGGCGGTCCACTTCGTCCACCCGCGCGGTGATCATGATGATCGGCACCTGCGAAAACGCGCGCACGGCCTTGCAGACCTCGATCCCGTCCAGCCCGGGCAGCATCAGGTCCAGCAGCACCAGGTCGGCCGGCGTCGCGCGCATGAAGGCCACGGCGCTGTTCCCGTCGCCGATGCGCGTGCAGCGCCAGCCTTCCGCTTCCAGGTAGTCGGCCAGCACCGCCGCGATCTTGACGTCGTCCTCGACGACCAGGATGTGCGGGCTCATTTGGCGGACATGTCCAGCGGCAGGCGCAGCACCATCCTGACGCCGCCCAGGGTCGATGACGACGCCACGATGGTGCCGCCATGCGCCTTCACCAGCACCAGGCAGATCGCCAGTCCCAGGCCGCTGCCGCCGCGTTCGCGCGTACGGGCGGCGTCGACGCGGTACATGCGGTCGAAAATTGCCGCGTGTTCGTCTTCCGGCACGCCGGGCGCGCTGTCGTCGATGGTCAGCAAGGCATGGCTGCCGTCCAGCGCCAGCACCACCGCGATCTTGCCGCCGTCGTCTGTGTAGCGCACGCTGTTCTCCAGCAGGTTGACGATGACCTGGGTCAGGCGGCTGGCATCGGCGCGCACCATCAGGCGCTGGCCGTACACCTTGTCCTTGAGCGTGATGCCCGACTTGGCGGCGCGCGCGCGATAGCGCTCCACCTGCGGGCGCAGCAGGTCGCAGACGTCGATGCGATCCCAGTCGAAATGCAGGTCGCCGGCGTCGGCCAGCGTCAGCTGGTGCAGGTCGTCGACCATTTTATTGAGGTGCAGGACTTCGGCATGCAGCGAACGCAGCGCGTTGACGTCGGCCTTGCGGATATTGTCGAGCAGGGCCTCGATCTCGCCGCGCAGTACCGTCAGCGGGGTACGCAGCTCGTGCGCCACGTCGGCCAGCATCTTGCGGCGCTTGCGTTCACTCTCTTCCAGCGCCTCCGCCATGGCATTCACATGCAGCGCCAGTTCGGCCAGTTCGTCGCGCGACAGCAGCGGCGCGCGCGCTTCGAAGTCGCCCTTGGCCAGCCGCGCGGTCACGTCGCGCAAGGCCGCCACGGGGCGCAGCAGGTGGCGCGCCAGGAAAAAAGCCAGCAGGATGGAGATGCAGACCATGACAGCGGCCACGATGACGATGTCGCGCACCTGCTCGCGCAGGAACACGATGGCGCTGTCGCCGGCCGCGCCCACCTGGCGCAGGGGGCGCAGGTACAGCGTCGCCACGGCCTTGCCGTCGACCAGGACCTGGCGCGACAGGCTGCCCGCGACGTCGGGCGGGCCGATCAGCATGTCGCCGGCGGCGTCCATGACCGACAGGCGCGGCCCGAAGGCCATCGGGTCGCGCGCGCCACGCGGCGGCTCGCGCTCTTCCGGGCGGGCCCCGCGGCGCGGAGGGGGACGGCGGCGCGGCGCCGCTTCGGGCGCCAGTTCGGGCGTCATCTGGGCCAGCACATCGCGCAGCGCTTCGGGCCGGCGCCGCAGCCATTCGAAGTCGCCTTCGGCCTGGTAGCGCCTGGCCAGCAGGTCGCCGAGTTTATCCAGGTCCTTGCCCTGCACCTGGTTCAGGTAAGTGACGAAACCGCTCTGGAGGTTGCTGCTGGAGACCCAGGCCATGGTCCCCACGCACAGGAACACGATGCCGATCACGGCGAGCGCGATCTTGCGTGCGATTGTCAGCCGCATGGCTGTTCCCTGTCCTGGCGCATCGTCCTGCCCTTCAGCTAAGTCGGTCCAGGCTCTATAGTAAATGACAATTGTGCAGGAATTGTAGTTTTATGCGGGGACCGCCAGCGGTTCCAGGCCCCGCAGGTGCAGCGCGATCAGGAAGGCGCCGCCCAGCGCCAGCGCCAGCAAGGCCACCACGCCGGTCCAGCCGGCGCTGCTCCACACCGTGCCGCACAGGGAGCCGAGCACGCTGGAACCCGCATAATAGAAGAACAGGTACATGGCCGACGCCAGCGCCTGGGGCGCTTGCGCACGGCGCCCCACCCAGCTGCTGGCCACCGAATGCGACGCGAAAAAGCCGAAGGTAAACAGCGCCATGCCGGCCACGATGACGGCCAGCGCATGCGACAGCGTCAGCAGCAGGCCGGCCAGCATCATCAGCAACACGATCCACAGCACATTGCGCCGGCCGATGCGGTCGGCCAGGCGGCCCGCCCAGACCGCGCTGTACATGCCGATCAGGTACAGCACCGACAGCGCGCCGACGGCACTCTGGCCCAGGCCATAGGGCGCGTCCAGCAGGCGGTAACTGATGTAGTTGTACAGGCTGACGAACACGCCCATCATCAGGAAGCCCAGCGCGAACAGCCATGGCAAGCCGTGGTCGCCCAGGTGGGCGCGGGCCCCAGCCAGCACGCTGGCGCTGCCCTTCCTGAAATTGCGCGACTCCGGCAGGCTGCGCCAGAACTCCCATGCGGCGTACAGGCCGGCCGCGCCCATCAGGGCCATCGCCAGGCGCCAGGAATAATGGTCGCTGACGAAGGACGCCAGCACGCGCCCGGCCATGCCGCCAAAGGCGCTGCCGCCGATGTACAGGCCCATGGACACGCCCAGCGACTTGGCGTCGATTTCTTCGGCCAGGTAAGCCATGGCCACGGCCGGCATGCCGCCCAGCGCGACGCCGAGCAAGCCGCGCAGGACCAGCAGCTGCGTGAAGTCGCGGGCGAAGGCGCACAGCAGCGTGAACACGGCCGACGCCACCAGGGAAGCGGCCATCAGCTTCTTGCGCCCGATGCGGTCCGACAGGGCGCCGGACAGCACCAGCGAGACCGCCAGCGCCAGCGTGGTGATCGACAGCGCCCAGCTGCTTTGCGCCGGCGTCAAGCCGAACTGCCGCGCAAGTTCGGGCAGCAGCGGCTGCACGCTGTACAGCAAGGCGAAGGCGGAAAAGCTCCCGGCGAACATGGCGCGGTTGATATGTTTGGTAGTCATGCGCCCATCTTAGGATTGCGCATTAATACAGTCCAATATATATTAAAGCCGTTTCTCATACTTTAAATCGATTACTCATGGAACTGCGCCAGCTGCGCTACTTCATCGCCGTGGCCGAGGAGCTGCACTTCACGCGCGCCGCCGAACGCCTGCACATCGGCCAGCCGCCGCTCAGCCACGCCATCCAGGTGCTGGAAGCGGACGTCGGCGCGCAGCTGTTCGAACGCAGCAAACGGTGGGTGCGCCTGACCGAAGCGGGCAAGCTGTTCCTGGCCGACGCACGGCGCATCCTGGCCCTGTCCGAACAGGCATCCGAGACGGCGCGCCGCGCCCAGCGCGGCGAAGCGGGCGAACTGCGCATCGGCTTCACGTTTTCGACCCCGCTCACGCCGCTGTTCGCCACCGTCATCAACCGCTACCGCCGGCAGTTCCCGGCGGTGAGCCTGACCCTGCACGAAATGGCCACCCTGCCCCAGATCGATGCACTGGCCCAGCGCGAACTTGACCTGGGCTTCATCCGCCCGACCGACGGCCCCGCCCCGGCCGGGGTCAAGCTGGCCGTGCTGCGCCAGGACCCCTTGATTGCCGTGCTGCCCACCGGCCTGCCGCTGGCGCGCAAGAAGGCGATCGCGATCAGCGAACTGGCCGACCATCCCTTCGTGATGTATCCGCAAAACGCCGGCACCGGCATCTACCCGCAGATCTTCCGCCTGTGCCGGGCGGCGGGCTTCGTGCCGCGCATCGGCCAGGTGGCCGGTGAAGCGTCGACCATCATCGGCCTGGTGGCGGCCGGCTGCGGCGTGTCGGTGCTGCCCTCGTCCTTCGACCGGATCCGCATGGATGGCGTATGCTACCGGCCCATCCTGGACGCCGGGGCCAGCACCTCCCTGCTGCTGGCGCAACGGGCCGGGGAAAACGCGCCGCTGATCGCCGCTTTCGTGGCGCTGGCCACCGCCGCCGCGGGCGAATAAGCCGGCTCCATTTTTCCTGCACAATTTGCATTCAAGCTTGGGCTGTCCATACAAAGGAGCCCAAGGCATGAACAAACTGACCATCACGATATTGCCCGCACTGCTGCTGGCCGCATGCGGCGGCGGCGGGGACAGCGCCCCGGCAGCGGCGACGGCCCCGGAAATGATCGTCGTGATCAACCGCGCGCCGGTGCCGCAGCCGAATGCCGACGGCGCCGCCCTCACCTTCACGGCCAGCGGCAGCATCGACGCCGCCAATCCCTTCTTCAAGGCTTTCGGCAATGGCCGCAGCTGCGCCAGCTGCCACACCCAGGCCGACGGCTGGAGCATCACGCCGCAGGGCCTGCGCGCGCGCTTTGCAGCCACCCAGGGCCTCGATCCTGTATTCAGCCTGAATGACGGCGCCAATTCGCCGAACGCGCCGGCCGGCACGATCGACCAGAAGCGCCTTGCCTACAGCATGCTGCTGACCAAGGGCGTGATCCGCGTGGGCCTGCCGGTGCCAAGCGGCGCCGACTTCACGCTGGTGCGCGCCGACGATCCGTACGGCTTTGCCAGCGCCGCGGAACTGTCGCTGTTTCGCCGCCCCCTCCCCAGCGCCAACCTGGCGTTCGCCGCGAGTCTGATGTGGGACACGCGAGAAACCTTCCCGGGCGCCAGCATGGACGTCAACCTGCTCCACCAGGCCAACAGCGCCGTGCGCGGGCACGCGCAGGCTGCGGTGGACCTGACGGCGGCCGAACAGCGGACGATCGTCGATTTCGAAAAATCGCTGTTCCATGCGCAAAGCAGTTCCAGCACGGCGGGCGACCTGACCGGGCTCGCCGGTCCCGCGCGCCTGTCGACCCAGCCGTTCCAGGCCGGCGACCGGATTGCGTTCCGCCTGTTCGGCGCCTGGACCGGCGACCAGAATCCGGCACGCGCCGCGATTGCGCGCGGCGAGAACCTGTTCAACACCCGGCCGATGAATATCACGCAGGTGGCCGGCTTTGCGCCATTGCCGCAGCGCGGCACCTGCAGCAGCTGCCACAATGCGCTCAACACCGGTTCGCATTCGGTGGCGCGCACCTTCAATACGGGCGTATCGGCAGGCATACTGCGTACGCCCGACATGCCGCTGTACGTGCTGAGGAATGCGGCCACCGGCGAGGAAATGGAAACCACCGATCCGGGCGTGGCCATGGTGACGGGACGCTGGGGAGATATCGGGCGCTTCAAGACGCCCAACCTGCGGGGAGCGGCCGCGCGCGCGCCGTATTTTCATGACGGCTCGGCGCGCGACCTGGATGCGGTGGTGAGGTTTTACGACCGGCGCTTCAGGATGGGACTCGATCCGCAGGAGATCGCGGACATGGCCGCGTTCCTGAAAGCGCTCTGACGGTCAGTTGTAATCGGCGTCCAGCTCGGACCCTGCATAGTTCTCGAACTCCGCGAACAGGGTCTTCATCGCCGTGCGCGTGCGGATCTTCTGGATCACGGTGCAGTGGGTGCGGTAGTTCTCGATGCGTTCTGCCACCACCGGCTGGTGCTGCGCCGGGATCTTGGCCATGAACTCGGCCCAGCCGGCCTCGAAATCGGGCTTGTTCTTGCGCACCGACTTGACCATGCGCTCGAATTCCTTCTGCCCGGTCCGCGCCATGATGCGCGCGCCGCCTTCGATCGCGAAAATGATCGCCACCGCCAGAACGCCTTCGGCATTGAGGTCCGGATCGTTGACCGGCCCCGCATAGTGATGGCGCCGGATCCAGCCGGCCGCGCGCACGATCTGCTGCACTTCCTTGCGCTGCGTGTACTGGATTTCGTATTTCTCGAAACCGTTCCAGTTCTGGGTCGGATCGGCATGGCAGATGTCGACGAACAGTTCCTTGAGCCTGCGGTGCAGGTACACCGGGTCCTGGTCGTACTCGCCCACCAGCGAATCCTCGGGCAGCAGGGACAGCTCCTTGATCATGCGGAAGCCCGCCTGGAAGGCGTGTTCGGCGCCATGCTCGATCAGGAAGTCGAGCGCGGCATCGTCGCCTTCGTGCATGAGCGCGTGTTCCAGCCCGAGCGATACGCAGCCCGTGGTCAGGTAGTAGGCGCGCTGTATGCCTTCGGCGGTGCGGTCATTGGTGAATTTTTCCGCGACCATGGCCGTGATCCCGGCCAGTTCGTCGGCCAGGATGGCCGCTTCGTCGTCAACCTGGCGCATGGCCAGGCAACGGATGGCGCGCACCAGGCGCGGAAGGCTTTCTACGACTAAGGCTGGCAGCATCGTCTGTGCGTGTCCCATTACGAGAAGATGCCGGTGCCGAGGCTCTTGCGGCCGCCCCGTTTCGGCATGCTGCTGCGCGCCGAAGGCACCTGCTTGCGCAGGCGGTACAGCAGTTCCTTGGTCGAGCGCTGCAAAAATTTCGGCTCTTCGTCCGGGTCGTCCGAAAATTCGGCGTCGGCCAGGTCGCCGCTGTGGCGGAAGTCGGGGAACAGTTCGAACAGCGCGCGGTCCCAGCCGTCTTCGCTGGCCTTGGCCAGTTCGATCGCCAGCGGCACGACGTCGCTGTCGGACGAGGTCTGGCCCGTGATGTACGGGCCCTTGGCCAGGATTTCGCCGGCCACTTCCAGGATCTCTTTCGGCGCCATCGAGAACAGAATCGCGAACGCGGTCGAACCGTGGTCGGTGGCCGACGCTTCGGCCAGCAGTTCCAGGCGGCGCTCGGGATCGTCGGTGGAAAACACGATGCCGTGGATGTGCGCGAACAGCGATTCGGCGATGCGCTCCGGGTCGTCCTCGATCAGGTCGTCGGACCAGGTGGCGGCGAAGAAGGCCAGGCTGTCGGCCCAGGCCTTGGGCGGCACCAGCAGGGTCGCCAGCGAGGTTTTGCCGCCGTCAAATCCCGATAAATGCAGCGCCGTCACTTGCGGCGCCAGCGTGCCAAGCACTTCCATCACGGCCAGGTCGCCATGCGTTTCAACCGCATCGGAAAATGCCTGCTCGGCGTGGTGCAGCGAGCCGGCCAGCACCAGTTCGCTGACCTGCTTGGACAGCGCCGGCAGATTCGATTTCGATTCGCTCATGATTACTCTCCGTCCTGGTCGAACATTTGCGCGAAGTCGTCGGACACGCCATCTTCCTCGTGCTCGTCGTCGCCGTCGTCGTTTTCGCCCAGCTGGTCGAGCGACTGGTCGTCCTCGTCCCACAGGCGCGGATTCTTGAACAGGAATGCCGTGATGATGGCCTGGCGCGCCAGGTCGGGATGGTTTTCCGTCATGGCGCTGTACATGGCCTCGGCCTCGCCTTCGCAGGCGGCCATGGCGAATACCTTCTCGGTATTGCCGCCTTCGTAGTCGCTCGCCTCATGCAGCAAGCCCTTGGGATTGCTGAAGGTGATGTGGTCGACCAGGGCGAAACTCATCATGTTGACGTCTTCGATGCCGCCGCCCGAGGCGTACTCGCTCACCAGGGCATCCTGCATCAGCTTGTAATTCTTGCGGTTGGGCGGGTCGCCCAGGATGCCGTCGATCTGGCCGCCGAGTTCACGCGACTGGTAGGCAAACTCGGGATGTACTTTTCTCATTTTCTGATCCTGTGGTGGTGCGTGAAACTAAGCTGGGACTAGGCTGGCAAGGTCACGCCGTGCAGTGCGAACAGCGATTTCCATAAGGCGAATGCCTCTTCACCGGCATCGATGATGATCCGGTGGTTGACGCTCTGGTTGTATTCCTCGCGCTTGGCGGGGTCGGACAGGATTTCGTAGGCCTTGGTGATGCTCTTGAAGCGCACTTCGGCGCCGGGCGCATCATTGCGGTCCGGATGGTAACGCATGGCCAGCGAGCGGTAGACCTTCTTGATATCGTCGTCGCTGGCGTTGGGCGCTACTCCGAGGATAGTGTATAAATTTTCCACGAGGAAACTCCCGACTGCAACCCACAACGGGTTAAAGCAGGATTATCCTATAGAAAGCGCTCAAGCGGGTGGCGCCACGACCGCGATGGGGCTCCGGCAGGCAAGTGAAGCGCCCAGTATCCCCATATTGAGCCTGCTCATCTGTACGCTGCATCACATTCGCCGTCCTGCCGGCCCCGTCTACGGTAAAATGCCGCAACCTGATCATTTCAAAGCCTTTTTTCATGAGCAACGATAAAAACAATGCGCCCCCGGCAGCGGCGAACGCGCCGTCGTCCAACTTCCTGCGCGCCATCGTCGAAAACGACCTGGCGGCGGGGCGCCACACCCGGGCCGGCCTGCCGTCCGTCATCACCCGCTTCCCGCCCGAGCCCAACGGCTACCTGCACATCGGCCATGCCAAGTCGATCTGCGTCAATTTCGGCCTGGCGCGCGACTACCAGGGCCGCTGCCACCTGCGTTTCGACGATACCAATCCTGAAAAGGAAGATACCGAGTACGTCGACACCATCATCGACAGCGTCAAATGGCTGGGCTTTTCGTGGGAACACCAGGGCACCGAACACCTGCACTACGCCAGCGACTACTTCGAGAAGCTGTACCAGATGGCCGAGTACCTGATCACCTCGGGCCACGCCTATGTGGACAGCCAGAGCGCGGAGGACATGCAGAAAAACCGCGGCAACTTCGGCACGCCCGGCACCAATTCGCCCTTCCGCAACCGCCCGGCCGACGAATCGCTGGCGCTGTTCCGCGACATGAAGGCCGGCAAGTACAAGGACGGCGAACACATCGTGCGCGCGAAAATCAGCGAAGACGGCATGGCCTCGCCGAACATGAATATGCGCGATCCGGCCATTTACCGGATCCGCCATGCGCACCACCACCGCACCGGCGACGCCTGGTGCATCTACCCGATGTACGATTACACGCACCCGATTTCCGACGCGCTGGAACAGATCACCCATTCGCTGTGCACCCTGGAATTCCAGGACCACCGCCCCTTCTACGACTGGCTGCTGGACACCCTGTCGGCCGGCGGCTTCTTTGCCCAGCCGGTGCCGCGCCAGTACGAATTTTCGCGCCTGAACCTGACCTACCTGGTCATGAGCAAGCGCAAGCTGCGCCAGCTGGTTGACGAATCCATCGTGTCGGGCTGGGACGATCCGCGCATGCCCACCATCGTCGGCCTGCGCCGGCGCGGTTACACGCCCGAAGCGATCCAGCTGTTCTGCGAACGCATCGGCGTCTCCAAGGCCGATGGCTGGATCGACATGAGCACCCTCGAAGGCTGCCTGCGCGACGACCTCGACCCGAAGGCGCCGCGCGCCACGGCCGTGCTGCGTCCATTGAAGCTGATCATCGACAACTTCCCCGAAGGCGCTTCGGTCGACTGCAGCTCGCCCGTGCACCCGCATTTCCCGGAACGGGGCCTGCGCCACTTCCCGATCACGCGCGAACTGTGGATCGAACAGGACGATTTCATGGAAGTGCCGAGCAAGGGCTATTTCCGCTTCTACCCGCCGATCGGCGACGCGCCGGGCAGCCGCGTGCGCCTGCGCCACGGCTACGTGGTCGAATGCACGGGTGTCGACAAGGATGCCGGCGGCACCGTCACGGCGGTCCACGTCAACTACTTTGAAGACAGCAAGTCCGGCACCGAGGGCTCGAACAATTACAAGGTCAAGGGCAATATCCACTGGGTCAGCGCCGCCACCGCGCTCGAAGCCGAAGTGCGCCTGTACGACCGCCTGTTCACCGACCCGAACCCGGATGCCGGCGGCAAGGACTTCAAGGCCGCGCTCAATCCGAACGCGCTCGAAGTGGTGACCGCCTATCTCGAGCCGGGCATGCGCGACACCCTGCCCGACCAGCGCTTCCAGTTCGAGCGCCACGGCTACTTCGTGGCCGACCGCGTCGACTCGACCCCGGGCAAGCCGGTATTCAACCGGGTCACCACGCTGAAAGACAGCTGGGTCGCCAAATAAGCGTCGCCCAGGCGCGACACTTTCGCCCCCAGAATCCCGCCCCGGTCGACGCCGCGGCGGGATTTTTTATATTTACAAGCTTTCGTCCGCCGCAAACCTAGCAAAACCGATAGGTATTGCTATGTGTAACTTTAGGTTAACTTGGTACACATCATGCATCGCCATTTGCGGGAAAGGATTGCAACGCGCAATGCGTACCGTACAAGCCACCATCAAACTGCTGTCGTCGACGCGGCCCGCCCTGTGGATAGGACTGCCTTTATCGATTCTTGTTGGACTGGCTTTTTATTTTGCTACCGCCAGTTCGATCGAGGCAGAGTCGCGCCAGCGCTTTTCGGCGCACGCCCAGAACGCCCGCAATATTATTGTGGCGCGCATCAAGTCGTATACCGACGTGCTGCGCGGCACGGCGGCCCTGTTCCAGACCAGCTATCCGCTCACGCGCCGCCAGTTCCACGGCTATGTGCGCGGCCTGGAATTGCCGAAGTTTTTCCCGGCCATCGAGACCATCAATTTTGCCGAGTATTTTGTCGAGGCCGACCGCGACAGCTTCGAGCGCCGCATGGGCCAGGAGCGCATGCCGGACGGCAGCGTGGCCCCGCCCTTCAAGATTTTCCCGCCCGGCCGGCGCGCCGAATACAGCGTGCTCACCTTCGCCGAGCCGATCGATCCCGGCATGAAGTCGGCCGGGCTGGACCTGATGGCCAATCCGCTGGTGTCGGGCAAGCACCTGCTGCTGCGCGATAGCGGCAAGCTGATCACGTCGGGCATGCCGGTGGCCAGCATGTCGGGCCCGCGCCGCACCGGCCTGGCCATGCGCCTGCCGATCTACCAGCCGCATGCGCCCACCGGCACCGTGCACGAGCGGCGCATCGCCTTCGTCGGCTCGGTGGGCATCGCCTTTTCGGTAGACAAGCTGGTGCTCGGCGTGATCGAGGAAATGCCGGTCAAGAATGTGCGCATGACCCTGATCGACAATGCCGTGGGCGTGGACCAGAAGCGCGGGCGCGTGCTGTTCGATTCGATCAATATGCCGCAAGCCCAGTCGGGCCGGACGGACGCGCCCGAAGGCCGCTTCACGCGCACCCTGCCGATCGACTTCAACGGGCGCCAGTGGGACGCCACCTTCAGCGTCGAGACGCGCGAGATGTACAGCGGCTTCGAACAGTACGTGCCGTGGCTGGCGATGCTGGCCGGCTTCGTCAGCACCATGCTGCTGTACGCCCTGTTCCAGACCCTGACGTCCTCGCGCCGGCGCGCCATCAAGATGGCCAAGGGCATGACGCGCGAATTGCGCGAAAGCCAGGCCAAGCTGCAGCAGTCGCACCAGAACCTGCGCCGCCTGGCGGCCCACGCCGACCAGATCAAGGAAGGCGAACGCAAGCGCATCGCGCGCGAAATCCACGACGACCTGGGCCAGAACCTGCTGGCGCTGCGGATCGAAGCGGACATGCTGGCCACGCGCACGCGCGACCGCCATCCGCGCCTGCATGCGCGCGCGCGCTCGACCCTGTTCCAGATCGACGCCACCATCAAGAGCGTGCGCCAGATCATCAACGACTTGCGCCCCAACGTGCTCGACCTGGGCTTGTCGGCCGCCGTCGAATGGCAAATCGCCGAATTCCGGCGCCGCACCGGCATCGCCTGCGAGCTGGTCGACGAACCGAACGAAGTGGTGCTGGGCGACCACGCGGCCACGGCCTTCTTCCGCATCCTGCAAGAGTCGCTCAGCAATATAGTGCGGCATGCGCATGCCAGCAGCGTGCGCGTGGTGCTCTGTTCGAACGGCAGCCAATTGTCGATGACCGTGGCCGACAACGGCGTCGGCCTGGGCGCACTCGAGCGCGGCAAGGTCGGTTCCTTCGGCCTGGTGGGCATCGAGGAAAGGATCAACATCCTCGGCGGCACTTTTTCGATCAGCAGCAAGAATGGCAGCGGCACCACGGTGTGCGTGTCGGTGCCTTTGCACGTGGAGCCGGCATGTCACGCGGCCTCCGCCCAGACCGCGTCGGACCAATCGCATCCAGCGGTTGTCTGACACGACATCGACTTGTCCTATACAGAATGCGCGACGATGCCTGCTGGGTATGTCAGCGCTTGCTTTATGCAGTAGGAATAGATCTTTTTGAAAATTGAGATAGCTCAAGCAGGTCCTGGCGGACCGGCGCAACATCCACATCAAGTAACGTAAATCAATGTTCTTGGGAAAAATAGTTTTCGTGAAGCCAGAGAAAGGAGGGTTGAAGCACGCCGTACCGTCAGTATAAAAAAACAGGGATGTAAGCAAGCACAATCACAACGATAAAAGAGGCATTATCATGATTTCGAACAAAGCATTCAAGGCGATTGCCGCGCTGGACCTGGAGCCAATCAAGACCAAGCTGATGCATGCCGCATCGGGCGAGGGATGGAGCCGCGCCAAGGTCGATGCGATGGAGATCGAGTACCGCCGTTTCCTGTACCTGATGCAGGCTTTTCCTGAAGAGCAAACCGCGCCGACGGTCGATGTCGACACTTTCTGGCACTACCATATCCTCGATACCGTGAAATACGCCGCCGACTGCGAGCAAGCCTTCGGCTATTTCATGCACCACTTCCCCTACCTGGGCTTGCAGGGCGAAGACGATGCCGGCGATGAAGAACGGGGCGCTGGCCGCATGCGCGACCTGTATGAAGCGACTTTCGGCGAAGCCTATATCCGCGAGGAAGCGTACGGCGCAGCGGTGTCCGCCACGGCATACTGCATCTGCACCGATCCGCCCAACGCCCCGGCCCAGGGCGCCAGCGCGGCCTATTGCATCCGCACCGATCCGCCCAAGGCGACGGCCCCCGGCGCCAGCGCGGCCTATTGCATCCGCACCGATCCGCCCAAGGCGCTTGCCGGCGGTATTGTGATCACGGGGAAAAAAGCGGCAGCCGGCGTCGTCTGGCGGCCAGGCGTGAAGGCCGTGCGCAGCCATGCCGGCGGCACGCGGGCCAGGGCAGCAGGCGCGGCCCCGGCCCTGCAGGCGGCCTGAACAAGGCACGACTCCCTGGCCCTGCAAGTACCGCGCGGATTGCGGGCGCCGGGAGAGTCGAAGCGACAAGATTGATTCTAAAAAGAAATACTTTTCGCCTGGATTGCGCTAGAATGAAAGGCTCATCCACGTGCGAGGTCATCATGGCAGTCAGCGGCGTATCATCGAACAATGTCCCTGCGGCCCCACCGGCGCCGCCAGCACGCCAGCAGCAAGCCAAACCGGTCATCGACCGTCCGGCCGAAGCAGCCCCACCAGCGCCAGCCAAGCCGGCGCCCAGCGTCAACACCAGCGGCCAGACCGTCGGCACCACCATCAATACCTCCGCCTGACCTTTCTGCCAGGCAGGATACCGGGCGGACCTCAGGCAGCCGAGGTATTGATCGGCGCGATTTGCACGCCCATCAGGCCCTTCAGCTCGCGAATACTGAATTCGCTCACTTCATGCATGCGCAGCAGGATGGTGGCGCCGATCGGCAGCGTGCGGTGGCGGATCTTGCTGATCACCGGCGGCGCCACTTCGAGCGCGCGCGACAGGGCCGCGTCATTCTTCAGGTTCAGTTTTTCAATGATGGCGTCGAGCACCTTGTTCGGGTCGTAGGTGGCTTCGTCCGGCAGTTGTCTGGTAGTCATGGCTTCAATTCTTTCAAAAATTCACACTCCGTGGCTAATTCCGCCGAGGAAATGTCATTGCAAATAAAAAGCAGGCAATTGCGGGCTGCGAGACCCGAAAACATTGCATGCCCGCCAAGGCAACACCTTTCCGTGGGTGTTGACATTTGCTTAAGCAGTGACATTCTCACACAAAATTCTGTTGCTGTCTAAATAATTAGTTAGCGTAACAACAGCGTTTGCTGCGCGTGGTCCGCCATGAGGGACATCCAGTCCAGAGTGAGACAGGCCGCGACGTGGGAACAGGTGGTGGGAATTAGATAGAATTCATGCAGGCGGAAATCGGGAACGGCGCGTTCCAGGCGCCAGCCGAGCTGGCGCCGGATTTCTTCGGGCGGGGGTGGCGGCCGGCGCGCGGATTCGCGCGCGGCCATATAGGCGCGCACCTGTTCCTTGCTTGGCTGGGTAATGCGATGTGACATAGCGAGCTCTAGCACAGTTCACGAAACGGGAGACGACACTGGTCACGATACGGCGCGGTCGCCCTGCGCCTTTGCGCCATCTCAAGTGCGCGCCGGGCGCGCTTACTTTTTCTGGCTGGCCAGGTACAGGGTCTTGGCATCCTGGTGGGCGCGGTCGACCGTGCGCAGCGCTTCCTGTTCGTCGTGGGCGACGAAAAATTCGGCATCCTGGGCCTTGACCACGATCTTGATGGCCGCGGCATCGCTCACATTGTATTTTTCCGTGATCAGGGTGGTCACTTCGTCAAGGTATTCTTCGTAGGTCATGGCGCTCTCGCTGGCGTGGTTCGTGGCTGGGGCGTCATTTTACCAGTGCCATGGCCGCCACCGCCTCGGCCACCTGCGGAAAGCGCAGGCGCACGCCCAGTTCGCGCTTGATGCGCGCGTTGCTCATGCGGCGCGACTCCGACATGAAGGACAACAGCATGGGCGAGACCACCGAAACCAGTTGTTCCCGCGCCACGCGGGGGGGCCGCGCGAGGCCGAATGCATCAGCAACCGTGTCGAAATAATCGGCCATTTTCATGTGCGTATCATCGACCGCATGATAAATCCGTCCAGGCAAGGACCTGAACAGCGCCAGCGCCACGATGCGGGCCAGGTCGTCGGCGTGGATGTGATTGGTGTACACATCGTCGCCGGCCAGCAGTGCCGGCGTGCCCTGCTCCAGGCGGCGCAGCGGCAGCCGGTCGCGCGCATAGATGCCCGGCACGCGCAGGATCGCCAGGCGGGCGCCGCTGCGCGTGGCCCAGGCCCGCAGCACCCGTTCGGCGTCGACCCGGCGCAGCGCGCGCGGGTTGTGCGGCGCCACGCTGCGCGTTTCATCGATCAGCGCGCCGCCGCAATCGCCGTAGACCCCGCTGGTGCTGACATAAACGAGGCGCGCGCCCTCAGGTAAAATGGCGGTCAGGCTGCGTGTGCGGCGGTCCAGCACGCCTTCCGATTGCGGCGGCGCCAGGTGCACCACGTGGCGCGCCAGGCCGGCCAGGCGCTTCATCGTGGCGGGCCGGTCCAGGTCGGCCACCAGCGGCACGGCGCCTGCCGCGCGCAGTTCGGCGCAGCGTTCCGGATTGCTGGTGACGGCAAGCACGCGAAAGCGGTCGCGCACCAGCGGCAGCAGGCGCATCCCGACATCGCCGCAGCCCAGGATGAGCAGGCGCGGGCGTTTGAGTTTATGTAGTGTGTTGTTCATTTAAGGATTGTATGACTTTCCAGATCACTGTTCAGCCGAGCGGCCACCAATTTGACTGCGAAGCGGACGAAACCGTGTTGTCGGCGGCCATCCGCGCCGGCATCGGCTTGCCGTACGGCTGCAAGAACGGCGCCTGCGGTTCGTGCAAAGGCAAGGTCATCGCCGGTGCGGTCGAACACAAGGCGCACCAGCAGCGCGCCCTCACCGATGAAGAAAAGGCGAATGGCTATTCGCTGTTCTGCTGCGCCATCACGGCCGCCGACCTGACCATCGAAGCGCGCGAAGTGGGCGGCAGCAGCGACTACCCGGTGCGCAAGATGCCGTCGCGCGTGGCGACCATCGACAAAGTCGCGCCCGATGTCGCGGTCATCAGCCTGCAATTGCCGGCCAACGAAGCGCTCGCCTACCGCGCCGGACAGTATATCGAATTCCTGCTGCGCGACGGCAAGCGCCGCAGCTACAGCATGGCCAGCGCGCCCAGCCTGGAAGGCCCGCTCACGCTGCACATCCGCTACATGGCGGGCGGCCTGTTCACGGAACAGGTATTCAATACCATGAAGGAGCGCGACATCCTGCGCTTCGAAGGGCCGCACGGCAGCTTCTTCCTGAGAGAAGAGTCAAGCAAACCGATGGTGTTGCTGGCCTCGGGAACGGGCTTCGCGCCCATCAAGGCGCTGGTGGAACACATGATCCACCTGAAGTGCGCGCGCCCGGTCAGCCTGTACTGGGGCGGACGCCGTCCGCTCGACCTGTACATGAACGCGCTGTGCGAAGAATGGGCCGCCACCCTGCCCGGCTTCAGGTATGTGCCAGTGGTATCGCACGCCCTGCCCGACGACCACTGGACCGGCCGCACCGGCTTCGTGCATGCGGCCGTCATGCAGGACATCCCCGACCTGTCGGGCCACCAGGTGTATGCCTGCGGCGCGCCCATCGTGGTCGACAGCGCGCGCCGCGACTATGTGGCGCAATGCGGCTTGCCGCCGGACGAGTTTTACGCGGACGCCTTCACCAGCGAAGCCGACCTGGCTTAGCCTCACGTCATTCCAGCGGAGGCGGGGTCCCCCTCCGTGTTCAAGCAGGCATATACACCAAGTGCCATGCCTGTCATGCGGTCGGTCCGGCCATCTGGCCAACCAACAGCATGACAATATTTTCTTTGCCACACTCACTCTGACGCGAAACAAACAAGCGACGTGCGGCGCTTGTTCGAAGCTCATCAGTTCAATACAGTCGTCCGAATTCCTATCGTCCGATAGCTATTTCCTTCAATCAAACGACTAGAAAATCAATGAGCACGACAAAGCTTGGCATGCTCATGCCGCTGCTTTTCTGCGCGCCTGTCGCCGTCGCATCGG
>JAZKBE010000025.1:54688-104466 GCA_040388805.1 Pseudomonadota bacterium | reverse complement strand
GGATACACGCGAATATATTATAAGTCTTGTTATTTGTGACGCACTACACTAGCAAGCAGTTTAAGTCCACATGGTGAGGTTCGCGTCTGCCCTTTCCTGAAAATACAGCCGTCAGCGTCGGATCGCCGGTCTTAAGATCTACGCCATGCTCCGCGCGAGTTTGAACGATGGACTCAATTTTTTCGCCTTGATCGTTCTTCGCCTTCGCTTGTTCGACGTTGCTGGCCGCAGAAGACAGTTTTCTCGTTTGCCGCAAACGATTCTGCGATTGCGAGGAGATTGATTCACCTGTCATAGCCCAAGCATCCTTCTCACATCTAGCAATCCAGGCTGGTCGCAGAAGATCTCAACGTGCGACAAATATGTGTCGATAGTTGTTTGAAGTTTGCTATGACCGAGCTGGGCCTGAATTTTCTTCCATGGTTCAGCGTTGTTGTTGGCCCGTTCAGCGTGATAGGTCAGTACGGCATACGAGTGGCGCAGATCGTGCATCGAGTGCCGCGGCACCTTGCACGTATGTTGGGTTCCTGCTTCCGGATCGGTCTTTTCGACGATCTCCACCAGTCCCAGTGTCAGACATGCTCCCCTAAACATTTTCTGCAGCGCCGCGTTTGTAACCGGCTTTCCTGCGCTGCGGGAGTGCTCGTGACCTAGTAGCAGGCGCGTCGGCAGGTTTCTGCTCTTTGTCTTGCACGCCCGTAACGAAGCAGCCCGTTCGGTAACCATGTATGCTTGAACATCCATTACCAACCATGCCGGGATCATAACCTGCCGAGTCTTGTTTCCCTTGCCATGGAAGATCGTGAGCGCCATGCCAGCGAAGGGCGCATGGGGGTCAGGGCAGACAGTCATAAATTGCAGCGTGGTTAGATTGTTGATTTCGTTCAGCCGCAGGCCGACGGCCCATCCCAGGTCGCACACCAAGCGGTCGCGCGCCACGCGCTTGTCGCCATCGCGGGCACTGGCCTGGGGGCCGACGTGATAGAGCAAGTTCTTCAGATCGCGCGGCGTCAACGGATGAATTTTGACGCCCGGTCGCACCTTTGGCAGTGCCCTGTCCCTACTCTTGATGACGCCAGTGGGCCGTGTATGCGCCAGTGCGTCCCGGTCAATTGGAACCCTGCAATCAACCGCCACCAAATTTGTACCGATGTCGCCGTGGTAAGTGCCCCGATCCGCGCAATGTTGATAATAGGAACTTACCACGACCATCGCGTCGTGCACACCCGCCGCACCATAGGCCCTCCCGGTTTTCGGACTAATCGAACTCAGATAAACGTCTCTGAAATCGACCCGATCTTGTTCACTCGCTTCCGGCCAATCACGGTGGATGGCCTGCAGGAACTGAAACCAGCTTTTGAGGCCATACGCCGCTTTCGCCCAAGTGTGTGGACTCGGTGTCGATCCTGCCCGGACGTAGCGTTCGCCCAAGAACCGCGTGGGCTCCTCAAACAGGTCCAGCTTGTTAGCAGTTTCGAGAAACAGCGCCGTCCCCCCGGGCTTCAATTCAAGGTTCCGAGTATTGTTGATAAATAGAACTATCTCCGCTCGAAGAAACATGTTCTCCGCCCTATCGTTTAGCCAAAACTCGTCTGAACAAAACCTTCTCGAAGAATAGAACAGTTTCCTAATAATTCAAGCCTGTCCGACAAATACGTGTACAAAACTAATGGTTCAAAATTACAAGCGGGAAGAAACAAATTAGCGTGGACTGCCCAAGTAAATCGATCTTGAAGACAAGTTTACATTTCATGCTCGCAGCCGCGATAGGGATTGAGCGACACATTGAAAGGCAGGTCGGGCGAGGTATTGCGGGTGAGGATGGTCTTGGCGTATTCGTCGGTGACCTGGGTCTTGGATGGCGCCGCTTCCTCCGCGCCGTCCTGCGCCCAGCCGTCGTCGTAGCGTTCGCGGCTGTTGACCTCGAAGCGCCCTTGCAGGTTCGAGACGGCGCCCCGCCCTTTTTGCGCCACGAGCGGGCGCGGCGGCAGCATGACATGCTCGTCAAAGTCGGGATCGGTCACGGCATACCTCGATACTGTATAAACATACAGCATTCTATGCCGCCCCGGTTTCCTTTTCAAGCACGCCGTGCAGCCGTCCCCGGGTGGCCTGAAATTGCGCCACGAAGCGGCCAAAGGCGTCGAGCAGCGGGGCATAGCGCTCCGGCTTGCCCTCCAACTGGGCCAGTGCGTGGCACGTCGCTTCCAGCGTCGACAGCTGGTGCGCGGCATGCGCCTTGCGAATCAGGTAGCGCGACGGGGCAAGCTCGCGCAGCGCCAGGCGCGGCAGGGCTTGCAGCGCGGGATTGAGATACAGCATCTTGCGGCTCTTGCGCCAGGTGCCGTCCAGCACCACCAGGCGCAAGCTTGACGGATTGTCCAGCAAACCAGGGGCCAGCGGGGGCGACGCCGGCAAGCCCAGCGCGCGTTCGCCCGGCATTTCCGGGTACAGCAACAAGGGAATCCGGCCGCCCGCATGCAGGCGCTGGTCCAGCTCGGCCGCGTCGAACTGCTCCCCTTCCAGAAGGAAACATCCATTGAAACTAAGAAACAACAGTCGCGCGCTTCCCTTGGCATTGGACACCTCTTGAGGATGTTGCAACACGAGGAGGTCCACCTCACTCTGCAGTGGTGTGATCCAGCCGCAAATACAGGTGCTTGTTGGTCTAAAACAACGTACACAGCAGTTGCGTTTTGACGTTCTCAGGCTCAACATGAGATGTGGCGGATAAAACTTCTTAATAACATAAACATAAGTTGCCTTTTGGCAAAAACTGATTTAAAGTTATTCAAATTTTACTAAAAACTACTAGGTAGAAAAACGTCCATCATGAAGGTTTCCACTCCATTCCCGCGTCGCCCCCTTGCTGTCGTCGCCAGCATCGTGCTCGTGCTCGCCGCCAGCTCCGGCTGGGCGCAAAACAGTTCGCGCTCCGACACCAAGGCGCGGGCCGAAGCCGCCGCCCGCATGGCCGCCGAATTCGAAAAGGAACTGCTGGCATCGCAAGCGGCAGCAGCCAAACGCGAACAGGTCGCCAAGGAAGAAGCGGAACGCCGCGCCCGCGTCGAAGAGGCAATGAAAAAGCCCATCGTGCCGGTGATTGCCCCGACCGCGGTCGCCGGCACCGAAGCGGCACGCGGCGCCGGCGCTGCGGCTGTCCCGGGCGCCAGCGTCGCGCCGACCCTCTCCGGCGCCGCCGCGGATCCCGCGGCCCAGCTGGCCGCGCAGCCGCTCATGCCGGCCGCGCCTGAACAGAAACTGGCCCTCCTGATCGGCAACTCGAACTACCGCGTCGGCCCGCTCACCAATCCGGTCAACGATGTGCGCGCCATGGCCATCAAGCTGACCCAGCTTGGCTTTACCGTCATCAAGAAGGAAAATGCTTCGCGCGCCGACATGATGGACGCGGTCCGCGAATTCGGCACCCAGCTGCAGAACGGCGGCGTCGGCGTATTCTACTATGCAGGCCACGGCATCCAGTCCAAGGGCCAGAACTTCCTGGTCCCGGTCGATTCCGACATCCGCTCCGAAGACGAACTGGCCACGCGCGCCTACAACGCGTCCGAAGTGCTGGAAAAAATGGACACGGCCAAGAACCGCATCAATGTCGTCATCCTCGATGCCTGCCGCGACAATCCTTTCGCACGCAGCTTCCGTTCGGGCGGGCGCGGCCTGGCCGGCATGGACATCGCGCCGAACGGCACGCTGGTCGCCTATGCCACCTCGCCCGGCTCGACCGCATCGGACGGCGTGGGCGCGAACGGCTTGTTTACCGAACGCCTGCTGCACGCCATGTCCGAACCGGGCCTGGAACTGACCCAGCTCTTCAAGCGGGTCGCGGCCGACGTCTCGGCCATGTCCGAGAAAAAGCAGGTGCCATGGCAAACCTCGTCGATCACCGGCGACTTCTATTTCAACCCGACCCCTGAACAGCAAGCCAAGATCGACGCGGAACTGGCCGGCGGCACGCGCCTGGCCGGCGGTGGCGGCGGCGGCGGTGGCGGCGGTGGCGGCATCGCGCCGGCGCCGGCGCGCACCTTCATGCCGGTGCTGATCTCGCGCAAGCTGATCGAACACTATCAGCTGACCGGCAACTTCCCGCTGCACGGCCAGCCGTCGGTGGCGGCCTTCACCCAGAATGGCGATTTCTTCGCCCTGGCCAGCAAGGACCGCACGCTCAAGACCTGGAACACCATGACCGGCATGCCGGTCGCTACCGAAACGAGCTACGTCGACGCCTCGCTCGGCGTAGGACGCAAGGCAATGATCGCGCTGGCCGAGAACGGCCGCGTCGCCGTGCACGACCTGAAGGCCGAAGTGGTACGCCGCAATACCGACAAGCTGCCGACCGGCGCCCAGATCGCCGCCTTCTCGCCGAACGGCAAAAGGGTGCTGGTCTTCACGCGCGACAAAGGCTTCATGCTGTTCGACGCCGAAAACCAGGCCCTGGTCGCCCAGCTCGATTCGGTCGAAGGCGCGCCGCGCTTCATGTTCTCGCCCAATAGCGATCGCCTGGTCACCTGGGGCGACCGCGATTCGACCATGAAGCTGTGGGAAGCCGAAAGCGGCAAGCGCATCACCCGCATGAGCGACCACTGGAATGCCGTGGGCATCGTCCGCTTCAGCAACGACGGCGGCACCATGGTCAGCGCCGCGCACGACGACAAGGCCGTGGTCTGGCGCATGAGCGACGGCGACAGCCTGCGCAAGCTCGAATTCGGCGAAGGCAATCCGCAGCCGAAAGAGGCGGAACTGTTCAACAACGGCCGGCACTACATGGCCTGGGTCGCGCGCACCACCAAGGTCCCGGGCGCGCCGATGCAACTGGGCGTGTGGGAAACCAATACCGGCCGCCAGATCGCCACCCTGCTGCCGGAAGGCGTCCAGCTGGTGTCCTACAAACTGGCCCAGGTACAGAACCGCCTGTTCATCAATGGCGGCGACCGCAACCTGTATGTGTACGACCTGGGCACGCTGCAACGCAGCTCGGTCATGAGCGGCGTCGAATTCATCGACATGTCGCCCGACGGCCGCCGCTTCCTGGTGCGTAACAACGACGGCGTGCGCCTGATGGACACCAACAGCATGGCGCCGATCGGCCGCATGCCGGGCCAGGTGAACGCCTTCCCGGCGCCGCGCGGCAGCCTGTTCGCCACCAGCGGCAGCGACGGCAGCGTCACCCTGTGGAACTTCGACAATGGCGACCAGGTCGGCATCCTCAAGGGCCACCTCGACACCGTCACCGGCGTGGTCTTCGCCGACGATGGCCGCCGCCTGGTGAGCCTGGGTTCGGACAACACCGGCCGCCTATGGGCCCTGCCCGAAATCAAGGACATGCACCAGCTGACGAAGGACCAGTTCGAATCGACCGCCGAGTACAACAAGCGCATGGCCAACTGGTCTTCGCCCTACACCTCGCTCGTCACGCTGGCCGGCTACAACGCCGACGCCGAAACCTTCAATATCCGTTTCGGCGACATTTCGGCCGCGGTGCCGCTCGACCGCGAATCGGCCAAGAAGCTGGTGGGCCAGCGCCAGGCGATCATCACCGCCAAGCTGCGCTTCTTCGATGGCGAACAGCTGATCCTGGCCGACACGAAGCTGACCCGCCTGCCCTGACCCGGGGCAGGTTCAACCGGTAGGGCGCGCACCGGCCAATTGCCGCGCCATTGCTTGACGAGGCATTGTGATACTTCCATCCCGCCCCCTTCTGCTGGCCTCTTGCGCGATGCTCGGGTTGGCCCTGCATAGCCCGGCAGCCCTGGCCCAGGCCAGGGGATCGACGCCGGCGGTCAGCTCGCAGCAGATTATCGATGCGCTGAAAAACCCGCCGCCACCGCCGCCGCCGCCCGCTTCGAGCGCGCCGACACCGGACAAGCGCGCCCGCAATTTCGGCATCGAAGCCAATCCCGATTACGTGAACCGGCCCGCCCCCGCCACCACGCCGGCGCCGGCCGCCGCGGCGCACAAGCCGGTCACCGCCGCCACCGCGCCGGCCAGGCCGCCCAAGCCGGGCGCACCCGCCGTGAACCTGAACGAGCCCGAGGAATGGCCGCCGCGCGGCACCATCACCCTCAACAACCCGACCGTCCCGGCCGCGGCGCCGGTAGCGGCGGCGCGGCCCTCGCCATCGATCGACCTGGCCCTGCAATTCGAATACAACTCGGCCAAGATGACGCGCGACAGCCAGAAGACGCTGGTGGAACTGGCGAAGGCGCTCGCTTCGCCCGAACTGGCCAAGCTGCACTTCCTGGTCCAGGGCCACACCGACGGCAAGGGCCTGGCGGCCTACAATATGAAACTGTCGCAGGCGCGCGCAGAACAGGTCAAGCGCCTGCTGGTCCAGAACAAGATCGCCGCCACCCGTCTGACCGCGGAAGGCAAGGGCGCCACCGAGCCGCTCGACGCGAACAATATCGAAGCGGCGGAAAACCGACGCGTACGCATCATCAGCCTGGCGCGCTGACATGGGAGCTCCTATCAAGCACACACTTACACTCGGCAGCGGCGCGGCCCTCGTCATGGCTGCCCTGCTTTCCCCGATCCCGCCGGCCCATGCCGGCGCCGCGGTGGCGCCCAAGCCACCGGGCGAACGGGCCGACAGCGGCCTGCGCGCCCTGCCCCGCGCCTCGCGCCACGCGCTGATCATCGGCATCGGCCAGTACATCACGCCCGGCATTCCCGAACTGAAGGGCATCGGCTACGACGTCGAATCGGCCAGCCAGATGGCCAAGTCGATGCAGATCCCGCCCGAGAATATCAAGGTCCTGCGCGACCATGAAGCGACCGCCGGCGCCATCGAACGCGAGATCGCGGCCCTGAACCAGCGCACCCGCCCGGGCGACCGCGTGTTCTTCTATTTCTCGGGCCACGGCAGCCGCTGGTTCGACGCCTCGGTCAACAAGAACGGCTGCGTGGAAGCCCTGCTCCCGTCGGACGGCCTGCCGCTGACCAACGAACGCATCGCCACCATCCTCAAGCCGATCTCCGACAAGACCGACAAGCTGTTCGTGTTCTATGACGCCTGCCATTCGGGCGGCATCGTGGACCGTCCGATGGCCACCATGCGCTCGATGCGCAGCGGCACCAATACGCTCACGCCGAAGTTCTCCAGCGCCGGCGCGTCCGACCAGTGCGCCAAGCCGGCCAACATGAAAACGCGCTCCTTCACCACCGAAGCGGTGAACACGGGCGGGCTGCCGCAGAACATCGTGCAGATTTCCTCGTCGCGCCCCGACGAAGTGTCCTTCGACGACGAAACCGGCGGCGGCCTGGCCACCCAGGCGTGGCGCGACTGCATGCTGGGCGAAACCCGCGATCTCGACAAATCGGGCTCCATTTCGGTGACCGAACTGGCCGCCTGCGCCCAGACCAAAATCGATGCCCGCTTTGCCAACAGCGCCGTGTTCGCGGCCCAGCACGTGACCCTGGGCGGCAATGCCTCCTTCATTCCGAGCTGGTTCGCGTCGGCCTTCGCGCCGCAGTCGGGCGGCGGCATCAGCACCGCCGGCTCGCCCGAAAGCGCGTTCAACGACATCATGGCCCAGCGCGATCCGCGCCGCATGGTCACGGTGCAGGCGCCGGCCAAGCTCACCATCGGCAAGGACTACCTCGACATCAGCCTGACCTCCTCGCATGCCGGCCATGTCTACCTGGTCATGCTCGGTTCCGACAACAAGAGCTACTACCTGCTGTTCCCCAACGAGAAGGACCACAATAATGCGATCAAGGCCGGCGAAACGCTGACCCTGCCGCGACCCGACTGGCGCATCAAGGCCCTGGGACCGGCCGGCACCGACCGCATGCTGACCATCGTCACCGAATCGCCGCGCAACCTGGCCCTGCTGGGCGCCGGCCGCGCCGGACCGTTTTTGCAAACCCTCACCGACGGCGCCGGCCGCGCCAACCTGAGCTGGATCCTTGGCACCGGCATGTACCAGGGGGCCCCGGAATGCAAGGAAGGCGGCGTATCCCGCAATGCGGGCGCAGTAAGCAAATGTTCGGACGCCTTCGGCGCCGCACTGACGACCATCATCGAACAATAGGAAGGAAGCACCCATGACACTGATATCCCGCCTGCTTGCGGCCACCGCCCTGCTCGCCTGCGCCGCGGCGCAAGCCCAGGACGCGCCATTGATCACCCGAGCGGAGAGCGATGCCGAGCAGAAGATGCTCAAGCAATCGATCCTGGTGCCCAAATCGACCTCGCCCGGTTCGCCCACCATCGACGTGGTGGAGCCCGATATCAAGGTCGAAGTGGCCGCGCCGCTGATGATCAAGATCCGCTTCGCCACCGAAGGCGCGGCCACCCTGGTTCCGGGTTCGCTGCGCGTCTACTATGGCGCATTCGGCATCGACATTACCGAACGCCTGATGAAGAAGGCTCGCTTCGAAAAAGACCTGCTCATCCTCGACCGCGCCGACATCCCGGCCGGCAAGCACCGCCTGCTGGTCAAGATCAAGGATAGCAGCGACCGCGGCGCCGAAAAACTCGTCACCCTGATGGTGCGTTAATGAAGAAAAAAACAGCGATTCTGGCGCTGGCATTGTCCGCCATGGCGGCGTCCGCCTGCGCCCAGGTACAGGACGTCAAGGAAGCCGCGCCGCCGGCGTCGGTGACCTTCCTCGATTCCAAACTGTTCGACAACATGCTGTCGAAGGAACTGGGCGCGAACAAGGAAACGGTGGAAGTGACCATCACCGGCAAGATGTCGCTCAACAGCATCCCGGCGCGGGTCGATACCTGGATCACGGCCGTCGGCGAAAACGGCGAACTGACCCTGCGCCCGCAGGATCCCGCCCTCAAGCCCAAGTTCATCCTGGGCCTGATTCCCATCGTGTATTCCTTCATCAAGCAGCAGAACATCGAGCGCACCTTCGAGCCGGCGAAAAAATACAATGCCTCGATCATCTACCATGTCGACCGCAACGGCGAATCGCTGATCGACAAGATCGTCTTCGTGCGCAAGAAGGAACCCGTCAAATAAGCCTCCCCGCGCTGCCGCCACCGCGGCAGCGCCTCCCATCCGCCAACATGATCATGCTGGCAACGGAACTGCACCTTCCTGTTCAAACCCTGACTTTTTTTGTGTGATTCCCCCGAAAATTGGCAATCGTGTATTGCTCGCAGTAAAACTCATGCCTAGAATCAGGACATTCCTTTCGGCAATCCACGCCATCGGGGGCTTATCATTTTTGCCTTTCTGCACCGCCCGCGCGCCATCGCGCACCAGTTGGCCACCACCGCCGTGGTGTGCCTGGCACTGGCGCCTTCGTTGGCAGTTGAACAAGAGCTTCCCATCGATTTCCGGCTCAACGAGCACATCGTCATGATTCCGGCCGGGCCCGGCAAGACCGCCCGCCTGCAAACCACGGTGTTCCGCCCCAACGGGCCGGGGCCGTTTCCCCTGCTGATCGTCAACCATGGCAAGGAACCGGGCGATCCGCGCACCCAGCCGCGCGACCGCTTCATCGTCATGGCCACCGCCTTCGTCAAGCGCGGCTACGCGGTCATGGTGCCGATGCGCCAGGGCTTCGCCAGTTCCAGCGGCAAGTACGCCAACCACGGCTGCGACATGACCGCCAACGGCTATGCCCAGGCCAGCGATGTGCGCGACACCATCGCCTTCGCGCGCGCGCAGGCATGGATCGATGCCGGGCGCGTCATCGTGGCCGGCCAGTCCTACGGCGGGCTGGCCACCATCGCCCTGGGCACGCAAGCCATCCCCGGCGTGCGCGGCCTGATCAATTTCGCGGGCGGCTTGCGCGACGACGGCGAGCACTGCGACTGGCGCGCCGAACTGGTGCGCGCCTTCGCCGAATACGGCGCCGCCAACAAGGTCGCCAGCCTGTGGATGTACGGCTTGAACGACTCGCTGTTCGGCCCCGACCTGGTCCACCGCATGCACAGCGCCTTCACCGGCAATGGCGGCCAGGCGCGCCTGATCGCCTATGGCGCCTTCAAGCGCGATTCGCACGGCCTGATCGCCAGCCGCGACGGCGAAAAGATCTGGTGGAAGGAAGCCGAACCGTTCCTGCGCCAGGTCGGCATGCCGACCGAGGAAATTATTGCCGTCGCCCCCGCGCCAGCGCTGCCGAAAAGCGATTTCGCCCGGGTCGACGATATCGCCGCCGTGCCCTTCGTCGGCGAAGGCGGGCGCGCCGCCTACCGCGAATACCTGGGCAAGGCGACCCCGCGCGCCTTCGCCGTGTCCGCCAGCGGCGCCTGGTGCTGGGCCGAAGAAGGCGAAGCGCCCGATACCCGCGCCCTGGCCAACTGCCAGGAAAAAAGCAAGCAGCCGTGCCAGCTGTATTCGGTGGACGACTACGTGGTGTACCGGGGCCAGCCCACGGCCACGGCCACGGCCGCCACCGGCGGCGGGGGGCCGTCGGGAAGTCCGTGACAAGTGCCCGATGTTTAGCGCACGCCAAGGCCGCTTTGGCTCAGCCACCTACAATTGTGGCGACCTGCACCTTCCGGACCGGCCATGCCATCGACCAAACACTTCCTCTGCGCCCTGGGCGCGCTGTCCTGCTGCCTGCCGGCATTGGCAGCGAATAACCATCCAGTCATCCTGGTGCACGGCTTTCTGGGCTTCGGTCCCGAACAATTCCAGCGCTCCGGCTTCCAGTACTGGGGCGGCTTCGACGACATCGTCGCCCACATGCGCAGCCACCACGGCCGGCACGTGGTGCATGCGGCCACGGTGGGCGCGATCAGCTCGAGCTGGGACCGCGCGGCCGAACTGTATTACCAGATCAAGGGGGGCTGCGTCGACTATGGCAACCGCCATGCCGCGCACTTCGACCATGTGCCGGACGAACGCACGGCGCCGGGCAGGTGCTGGGCTGCCGACCCGGCCAACAATCCGCAACACTACCCGCCCGCGCTCTACCCGCAATGGGACAGCGCGCACCCCATCCACCTGATCGGCCACAGCCAGGGCGGGCAAACCATCCGCGCCCTGATCGAGCTGCTCGAAAACGGCTCGCCCCACGGCGACGAAGGGGGCGGCGCGCTGTACACCGGCGGCAAGACCGGCTGGGTGCTCAGCGCCACCACCCTGTCGGCCCCGCACGACGGCACCAGCCTGCGCGACGCCATCGGCGGGGCCGGCCTGCTCAAGCTGGCCGGACGGATGGGCGGCCAGATGGACGGCCAGATTTCGGACCGGCGCGCGCGCCCGGCCTCGTTCTGGGACCAGGACAATTTCGATTCGGCGCAATGGGAAATGGGGCCGGACGGGGCGCAGGCATTCAATGCCTGGGTGAAAACCTCGCCCCATGTGTATTACTACTCGGTCAGCAACAGCGCCACCGAAGCGGGCGCGCCGTGCTGCAACCTGACCGACCGCGTGATCGCGCCCTTCCAGCGCCCCCAGTACCAGTATCCGCGGCGCGACATGGCGCCGCTGACCAAGCCTTTCGCGGGCGAATGGATCGTGCCGTCCCTGGCGCGGCGCGGCATCGGTTCGTACACGCAAACCAGGGCCGGCCGCATTCCGGTCGACAGCGCCTGGTTCCAGAACGATGGCGTGGTCAATACCAGGAGCATGCGTTCACCGCACGGCCACCCGGTACGCGACTATGACGGCGTGTCGGTCAGGGGCAGCTGGAACTACCTGCAGCATTACCACACCTACGACCATTTCGACATGATCGGATGGCCGCGTTCGGGCGCCAAGGCGTATCCGATCTACGACGCCATCAGCAGCATCATTTACGGCTTGTAGCCCACTGGTTCAGCTGGGCCACGGTGGCCGTCACCCCGCCGCACACGATCACCAGCACGCGCTTGTACGGGGCCAGTTCGCCGGCCTGCCCGTACACCACGGCCAGCGACGCGCCGCAGGCCGGTTCCACCACCAGGCGCTGGTCGTCCATGAAGCGCAGGCAGGCCGCCACCGCGGCCTGGTCGCTCACCACCAGGCTGCGCACCGGGTGGCTGTGCGCCAGCGCGAAGGCCTGCTCCGACACCTGGCGCGCGCCGAGCGAGGTGGCAATGCTGGAAATGCGCGGCAGCTCGATGCGCTCGCCGGCGGCCAGCGCCTGCGACAGCGAATCGGCGCCCTGCGTTTCCACCGCAAACACCGGCACCTGGTCCCAGCCCTGGCGGCGCAAGCCTTCCACCACGCCGCACAGCAGGCCGCCGCCACCGACCGACAGCACCACGGCGTCCGGCGCCAGGCCCGCCTGCGCGACTTCGTCGATCATGCTGGCGTGGCCTGCCCACAGCAGCGGATCATTGAAGGGATGGATGAAGGCGTCGTCCGGCTCTAGCATGGCCATGGCCCTGGCATTGGCTTCCTGGAACGAAGCGCCATGCACGACGATGTCGGCCTGTTCGCGCCGTATCAGTTCCTTCGCCCTGTCGGTGGTCGTTTCGGGCACCACCACCAGCACCGGCACGCCCAGCTTGCGGCCCGCGTAGGCCGCCGCAATGCCGGCATTGCCGCCCGACGAAGACACGAAGCGCCTGGCGCCGCGTTTCAGGTATTCCTCGCAGGCGTAGCCGATGCCGCGCAGCTTGAACGATCCGGGCGGCTGCAGCGCCTCCATCTTGAGCCATACCTGCTGCCCCGCGGCGCCGGCCAGCGCACCCGATTCGATCAACGGTGTTTGAATGTGTAGTGTCATGCCTGAAGTATAACGCCAGCGGCCGCTGTGTTCCGTGTCGACCCGGTCGCGCCCTTCCGCCTTGGCGCGGTACAGGGCGCGGTCGATCTCGGCGCTGATCTCCGCCGTCATCTTGCGCCGGTTGCCGATGCCGGTCAGCGCGTCGGTGGTGACCTGCTGTTCGAGGGCGTCGTTGGCGGCCTGCAGTTCGCTCGTGCGATGCGCGACGTGCGCTTCCAGGTTGTCGCGTTCCGCGTTCAGCGCGGCCATGGTGCGGCGCCGTTCGCGCAGCGCCACCACCAGGGCAGTGATCAGCGCCGCTTCGCCAGACAGGCAAAAATTCAGAGTAGCACCGGGATTCCTGGGCAGATGACGATGATCCGTTCTGTACCCGGGTGTCCAGCAAGTGTACTTGCAAGGAGAATATTTTCGCTTTCATCAACAGGCATCAGCTGTGTCCCGATCTCACCGTAGTAGCCTTGATGCGCTTTTCCTGAACTCAGGATGAAAGCCCCTTTATTAGTCCCACCAACTTGGATACACTTCAATCATGGTGTTCTATGAACTGCCAGCCTTCGCAAAAGTGCGGGAGCACTATCTTGACGACGCAGCCTACATGGGGCTTCAAAATGTTCTGATAGCAAATCCTGAGGCCGGGACGGTTATCTCAGGCACAGGTGGACTACGGAAAATTCGCTATGGTGACGAAGTTCGAGGAAAGGGTAAGCGCAGCGGCTTGCGCGTCATCTACTTCTGGAAGGATGTTGACGACCAGATATGGCTGTTTGCAGTCTATGACAAGGATGAGGCAGACGATCTTTCTGCCGACCAGAGAAAAGTACTCAAGTCCCGCTTGCAGTCCTACATCAAGGCAGGAGTCTTAAAATGACAAAACGCGATATTTTTGCTGAGCTCGTTGATGGCTTTGATGCCCTCGATGCGGCCCGCGCAGGAAAGGTCACCCTCAAGCGCTACACGGTCGAACGTAAGCCGGCGCCCAAGTTGTCTGGTGCAGACGTCCGCGCCGTCAGGATGAAATTAAAGGTTTCCCAGCCTGTTTTTGCAAGGCAGCTACGCATGGAACCACGCACAGTGGCCAATTGGGAACAGGGCGTTTCCAAACCAAATGCACAAGCCTCAATTCTGATCGCGCTGGTTGACCGCCACCCGGAGTTGCTTGATGTAATTGCTTCATTGTAAGCATGTAGGCTGCTAACACGACACGGCAATGTGGTTCCGGCCATCACGCCAGGCATACGTCACGCTGCGCGCCATTTTGCGGATCAGCAGCAAGCCGACCCCGCCCACCGGCTGGTCTTCGATGGCGCGGCCGCCGTCCGGCGCGCGCGCGCCGATGTCCGCTTCCAGGGGATTGAAGGGCGCCGCCTCGTCTTCGTACCAGAAGCCGGGGCCCTGGCCGTCGCCGCCGATCCAGACCGAGTGCGCGCTGTCGCCGTGATAGCCGTGCAGCACGCTGTTGCGGAACAATTCTTCGAGGATCAGTTCGGCCCGGGCAACCAGGTCCGGGGCCACGCCGTTGCGGCGCAAGGCCTGGGCGAGAAAAGCTTGCGCGGCGGGCACGGCGTCGAGCCGTGCATCAAACCGCGTGCTAAAATTACAACAGGTGGGGACCGCCTCGAGGGGGTTTGGTTCCATGCTTTAAGTCTATCGTATTGCCCATCGGTATTGGAGAAAAAATGCACCGCTTCGCCCCCCTGGCGCTGGCCGCCCTCCTCGTCGCCATTCCCGCCGCCGCCGCCGCCGGCCTGGCCGCCGGCATGGTCAAGAATGCCAAGGGCAGCGTCACGCTCGAACGCGCGGGCAAGGCGCTGCCGCTGGCGCCCGGCGCCGCCGTCATGAGCGAGGACCGCATCGTCACCGGGGCCGACGGCAGCGCCGGCATCACCCTGCGCGACGATACCCTGCTGTCGGTGGGTCCGAACAGCCGGGTCTCGCTCGACAAGTTCGTGTTCGACGAAGCCACCCACGAAGGCGAAATGAGCGCCTCGGTCAAGCGCGGCACGATGGCCGTCATCTCGGGCAAGCTGGCCAAGAAATCGCCCGGCGCCGTCAAGTTTGTCACCCCCAGCGCGATCCTGGGCGTGCGCGGCACCGAATTCGTGATCGACGTGGGCGCCGGGGAACAACCATGAGCGCCCTGCTGCTGATCGTTCCCCTCGCGTGGGCCCTGTGGCCGAACCCGCAGCCGACCGAACACATCACCCTGCTGCCCAATGCGGACGGGCGCCAGAGCGCGGTCGTGGTGACCTCGGCCCGGGGCGAGACGCTGGTCGACCAGCCCTACCTGACGGCCGACGTCTACGCCAGCGGCAAGGTTTTGCCCAAGCCGGTCGCCGCCTCCACGGTGCGCATCCGCTACGACAGCACGCTGGCCGCCCTGCCTGCCGGCGCGGTCTCGCATTCCCTGTTTTTCGAAGCATCGAGCGGACAGCTGGCGCCCGAGTCGGCGGCGCGCCTGATCGCCATCCGCGCCGACATTGCGCGGCGCGCGCAGCCGGAGGTGTGGGTGGTCGGGCATGCCGACCGCGCCGATGCGCCGGGCTTGAACGAGCAGCTGGCGCTGTCGCGCGCGGTGTCGGTGGCGCGCGAACTGGCGGGGGCCGGCGTGCCGGAAGAGCGCATCGACGTGATGGCGCGCGGCTCGCGCGATGCCAGGGGATTCGGCGGCCAGAACCGGCGCGTCGATATCCGCGTCAGGTAGGCCCGTTCCAGCGCAGCACCAGCAAGGCCAGGTCGTCCGACGGCTCGGCGCTGCCCACAAAGCCACGCACCGCTTCGCGCACCGCCAGCACCAGCGCCGCCGGTTCCAGCGCGCCCGCGGCGAGCGCCGCATCGAGGCGCGCATTGCCGAACAATTCTCCCTGCCCGTTCATCGCTTCGCTGATGCCGTCCGTGGTCAGGCACAGGCATTCGCCCGGCGCCAGCTGGTAGGCGTGCACCGGATAGTCGAAGTCGTCGATCACGCACAGCGGCGGCCCTTCGGCCGCATGCAGTTTCTCGACCCGGCCGCCGGCCCCGATCCGGCGCGGCGCGTCATGGCCGGCGTTGCACAGGGCCAGGTGGCCGGTGCGCGCGTCGAGGATGCCCGCCAGCCCCGTCACGAACAGCATCTCCGGATTTTCGCGCACCAGTTCGTGGTTGGCGTCCTTCATGATGGTGCCGACGTCGCCCGGGCCGCGCAGCGCGATGCTCTTCGACAGCGCCTTGGTGACCGCCATGAACAGGCTGGCCGGCAGCCCCTTGCCCGAGACATCGCCCACCAGGAAAAACAGGCGGTCGGCGTCGAGCATGTAGAAATCGTACAGGTCGCCGCCCACTTCGCGCGCCGGTTCCAGCAAGGCGTCGAGCGCGAAGCGGCGTTCATGGGGAAATGCCGTCGCCGCCAGCGGCAGGCTGTTCATCTGGATGCGGCGCGCCGCGCTCAGTTCGCCGGCGGCGCGGGCCGCCGCTTCCCGCACCTGCTGCAGCGCGCCTTCGGTGCGCTTGCGGTCGCTGACGGCGGCGAAGAACAGGAAGCCCAGCAAACACAGGGTGACCGGCAGCAGCGCGAAGAAAATGGCGGCGGCGTCGAACAGCAAGGCCGCGTACCAGAACAGGGCGCCGCCGGCCCCGAACAGCGACAGCGCAATGCCCGCGCACAGCAGCAGCGCGCGACCGGGCCGCAACACCGGCAGCGCCCACACCAGCAGCGTGGCCAGCAGTACGAAGACGCCCGCTTCCACGCGCGCCATGCGGGCCGGCCGCTGCAGGAAGCGCCCGTCGTAAAAGCTTTCGATGATCTGGGCATGCACGTCGGCGCCCGGCAGGACGTCGCCGCGCACGCTGGTCTTGTAGTCCAGCAGGCCGGCGCCCGTCAGCGCCACGATGATGATCTTGTCTTCCAGGATGGACAGGTCTTCCTTCCCGGAAAGGATTTCAAGCGCGGAAATGTAGTGGTCGTGCGACGGCCTGGCGAAGTGCGGCCAGATGGTCCCGTTGGGCAGGGTCGGCACGCGCAGCGCCCCGACCGATACGCCGGTCACGCCGCGCGCGTCGGTATGGATGTCGATCGCGCGCTGGCCGGTGGCCACCCGCAGCAGTTCCAGCGCGAAGCCCGGAAGCAGCGACTCCCCCACCGCGCCCACCATCGGCACGCGCCGCACGATGCCCTTTTCGAGGTCGGCCGTCAGCAGCGCCTGCCCTTTGGCGGCCGCCTGCAGTTGCGGCAGGCTGGCCAGCGCCTGCGGGTAGCGCCGCACGTGCGCCAGCGCGTTGGCGGTGTCGCCCCGCAGTGGCCATACACGCACGCCGTCGGTGGCGCCCGGCACCGTGTCGTCAAAGCCGCCCACGCCCAGCACCACGCGCGCGCGGCGCATGCTGGCCGCGAATACCTCGTCGTAGGGCTGCAGCGCGGCCAGCTGGGCCTTCAGGGCGCCCTGCTCCGGCGCCAGGCGGGCCGCCAGCGCCTCGGGCGACGAGGCGTCCGGTTCGGGCAGCAGGATGTCGATCCCGATCGCCAGCGGGCGCGCCTGCGTCACGCGGGCGATCAGTTCGGCCATGCGGGTGCGCGGCCATGGCCACTGGCCGAAGGCCCGGATCGAGGCGTCGTCGATGCTGATGATCAGCACCGGGGCCGACGTCCGGTGGCGCGGCATCAGGATCTGGTAGCGGTCGAACAGGGCCACGCGCTGGGCCGGCAGCACGCCGTCGCCGGGACGCAGCAGCAGCACGGCCAGCAGCACGGTGAGCAGCAGCGCCAGCGGCCGTCCGGGACCGGCGCGGCCGTGGGAGAGGGGCAGCGGCGGGATCAGCACGCCGGCAGGTCGATTTCCATGCCGTCGTAGGCCGACACGATCTCGAGCGGGGCTTCGCCGGTGATTTCGGCATAGCGCCGGGTGTCGGCCAGCACCCGCGCGATCTTGGCGTCGTCGTGGATGGGCTCATGGTGGAACAGGCACAGCGTGCGCGCGCCGGCCAGCTGGCACAGCTCCACGCCCACCACATTGCTGGAATGGCCCCAGTCGGCCTTCACGGAAATCGATTCGGCCAGCGAATACATGGCGTCGAAGATGACCAGGTCGGCATTGCGGAAGAAGTCGACGAAGCCTTCGCGCGCCGCCGTGTCTTCCAGCTTGTGCTCGGAGTCGGTGCTGTAGACCAGGCTGCGCCCCTGGTGCTCGAGGCGGTAGCCGTAGGAGTCGCCCGCATGCAGCTGCAGCTTGGCCGTCACGGACAGGCCGTTCAGCTTCAGCGGCACGCCCGGTTCCAGGCGCACGAAGCTGATGTCGGCGCCCAGCTGGTCGAAGCTGACCGGGAAACTGATCGGCTCCTGCTGGCGCCGGAAAGCCGTTTCCAGCTGCGCATGGCAGCCGTAGATGATGATGCGGTTGCCGGGAATGTAGGCCGGCGTGAAAAAGGGGAAGCCCATGATGTGGTCCCAGTGCAGGTGCGACATGAACACATGGTAGGTCTGCCCCCGCGTGGGCCCGTAGCGCGCCAGCATGGCCCCGCCCAGCGGCCGTACGCCGGTGCCCAGGTCGAGGATCACGTGTTCATTGCTGGTGTCCGGGTCCCACACTTCGACTTCCACGCAGCTCGAATGGCCGCCGAAGGTGCCGCTGATTTCGAAACCCAGTTCGTTGTCGACATAGGCGTCGATGCGCGCGCGGTCGGACAGGTCGCGCCCCTGCGCCCCTTCGAGCGCGGCCACGATCCTGGCGCGGATCTGGCGGTGCGTCAGCGCGACCGGAAGCGAGCCGCGCGCGCCCCAGATGCGCGCTTTCATGCGCCGTCTTCCAGCGCGGCCAGCGCCTCGGCGCGGCCCGGATAAATGTCGAACAGCTTGTCGAAGCAGCTGATGCGAAATACCTCGGCCACCACCGGCGTGAGCGCCGCCAGCGCCATGCGCCCGCCCTGGGCCTTGACCTGCTTGATGGCGATCATGAGGGCGCGCAGGCCGATGCTGGAAATGTAGCTGACCTTGGAAAAATCGATGAGCAGCGCGGCGCCGCCGCCCGTGCAGTCGCGCAGGTAAGGGGCCAGCGCCTGGGTGAAGCCGTCGGCGTGGGTGTGGTCGATGCGGCCGGCAGGGCTCAGCACGATGGTGCGGCCGGACGCCGCGGTGGTCATTTCCATGATCTCGCTACCCGCTCTGGTTGATAGCGAAAGTGTACCACCTGGAAAACGGGATCGCGCCCGGGAATTGTCATTTTCGCTCGCGCCATGCGCGCTCGCACCAAAGAAAAATGGCCCAGACGCTTGCGCGGCCGGGCCATTTCCGGGATGCGGGTGCTTAGGACTTGCGACGCGATGCGCCCAGGCCCAGCAGGGCCAGGCCCAGCAGCGCCAGCGATGCCGGTTCAGGTACGCGGCCGGTGGTGATGTCGAGCGACGCCGAGAAGTAGTCCAGACGGTCCTGGCCCACGGTGTCCTGGATGAACAGGGTCCAGTTGCCGAGCATGTCCATGCCGTCGAAGGCCGACAGCGAACCGGAGCCGCTGAAGGTGCCTGCGGCCAGGGTCGGGCCGGCTGCGGTGGCAGCTTCGTCATCGATGACCAGCACGATGCGGCCGATGCCGCTCTGGGAATTGTAGGTGCCGGCATTGATCAGGTTGACCGTGGTGGTGCCTTTGGTCAGGCGGAACACGATTTCGCTGTCGAAGGAGCTGCCGCCGCCAATGCACGACTGGCCATTCGGGCCGATCGATGGATCGTCGCATTTGGCGAATTCCAGGATCACGTTGATGTCGCTGATGGTGCCGCTGGTGCCCACGGTCAGGGTGCGGGTGCCGGAGCTGGCATCGAAGCTGCCGAAGGTGCTGTCGGTGGCGACGATGGTAGCCTGGGCGCTCGACGCGCCGGCCAGCAGTAACAGGCTCAGAAGGAAGGAAGTTGCTTTCATGTGATACCCCTTGTTATGGTTGTAATGACTTCTGTCGGGATACAAGCAATAGGCATGCCAGCAAGCAAATGCTGAACAAAATCAACAAATTACCGAACGGAATATTTGGAATCGCCCAAGCAATGTAAAGATATTCGACAGCAACGATATTGCCTGCCATCAATTTAAGCAGACCATGAGCGGCTGGTGGCTGGAACCCGTGGCCGCCGGATCCACGCGGCAGGCACGCACGGCAGGCGCCAGGTCGGCGCTGGCGAATACATAATCGACGGTAAATGGCGCATGGTCCGGGTCGCGCAGGCCGGCCGTGGGCGCATGCGGCGCGCTGCCGTGGACCAGGCGCCAGGTGTCGCACAAGCCGGGAATGCCGTCAGGCAACGGTGCCAGCAGGCACTGGTGCTCCTCCGTATCGGGCAGGAAATTGAAGTCGCCCGCCAGCAGCGTGGCGGCGCTGCGCGGAATGGCGCGGAACGGGCCGTGGATCGCGCTGCCCGGGGGCGTGCGGCCGGCATGGCGCCCCGCTTCGACCTGCAGGGCGCGCAGGCAGTCCACCTGGGCCAGGCGTTGGCGCAGGGAAAAATATTCGAGATGCGTGGCGCAGACCCGCAGCAGTCCCAGCGGCGTGGCCAGCGTCACGTCCAGCATGCCGCGCGGCATGCTCATCACTTGCGGATCGGCCGGCCATGGCAGCCCGTGGCGAAATACTTGCACGACAGGATAGCGCGAGAAAATCATGTTGCCGAACAGCTGGCGCACGCGGTCCGGTCCCCGGGTATCGCTGACCACGCCGGCCACCGCCGTATGCCGGTCGAGCAGGCGCGTGAGCGCCAGGAACTGGTTGGCGCCATCGAGGCCGGGCAGGTCGCTGTAGCCGGACGAGACTTCCTGCAGGCACAGCACATCGGCATGCGCCAGGCGCGCGAGGGCGGCCGCCAGCCGCGCCATGTCGCAAGCGCCGCCGGGTCCCCGTCCGCGCTGGATATTCCATGTGATCAGTTCCATGATGCTCCCCCTGTCGCTACAGGCTAGCCCGGCCATGCGTGGCGGTCCTGCGCGGCGTCAGGCTCCGGGGTCCCGGCCTTCATGCCATGCCGCCAATTTTGCAATCCAGGCATGCATTCGAACCGCCTGTCGCATCGGCAACGCCCGCTGGCGCGCCCCGCTTTAGGATGCAACACCCACATACAGGAGGCGTCCATGCAAAAACACTGGCTGTTGCTCACTACCTTGCTTTCCACCCAGGCGCTGGCCCAGGTCGACCTGAGCGGTTTCGCGCGCGACATGCCCGGCCCGCGCAGCCAGGTTCTGGTGCTGGGCAGCGTGCACCTGTCCCAGTTGCCCAAGGATTTCCCGCGCGCCGCGCTGGCGCCGCTGATCGAGCGCCTGGCCGCCTTCAAGCCGGACGTCATCGCCATCGAAGCCATTTCCGGCGAAGATTGCGACCACGCCTTGCGCCACCCGACGCTGTACGCCGATTCGGTCACGCCCTATTGCCGCGACACCGACGCCGCGCGCGAAGCGACCGGCATGGACGTGCCGACCGCCATCGCGCACATGCACACCCTGCTCAAGACGTGGCCGGCGCAGCCCGCGCCCGCGCAGCGCCGCCGGCTGGCCGCCGTCTTCCTGGCCGCCAACGACAGGGCCTCGGCCCTGGTGCAATGGCTGCAATTGCCCGCCGGCGAGCGCAAGGCGTCGCCTGAACTGGCCGCTTCCCTGGTGGCGATGCTGGACAAGCTGGCCGTGAGCCAGAACGAAAACTACCTGGTCGCCGCGCCCCTGGCCGCCAGGCTGGGCCTGGCGCGCGTGCATGCCATGGACGACCATAGCGGCGACGACGTGGATGTCGCCGACGAAAAAGCGTTCGGCAAGGCCGTGGAACAGGCATGGAATGCGGCTGCCGCCCAGGCCACCCCGCTGCGCAAACAGGAAGAGGCACTGGCTGGCGGCGCCGACCTGCTGCCCCTGTACCGCCATATCAACCGCCACGAGGTGCAGCAGGTGTACAGCGCCGTCGACTTCGGCGCCGCGCTCAAGGATCCATCGCCGCAGCAGTACGGACGCATGTATGTGGCAGGCTGGGAAACGCGCAACTTGCGGATGGCGGCAAATATCCAGGCAGCTTTCCGCGAACGGCCCGGCGCGCGCGTGCTCACCATCATCGGCGCCACCCACAAGCCTTGGCTGGAACGGGTGCTCGGCATGGCCCAGGGTGTCGATATCGTCGACGTACAAGGCATCCTGAAATAAACGGGCAAAGGACGAGGTCTCCACGCGCCATTCCGGCGTTACAATGGATTGCGCGTCAACCTCTTGCGGAGACATCATGCCCGGGCAAAGCCAGCTACTCCTCACCCTCGCGACCAATGTGCGCCTGTTTTCCGGCATTCCGATGGTGCAACTCGAAAAACTGCTCAAGTGCGCGGACAAGATCAGCATCCCCAGCCAGGCCCTGTTTTTCAACGAGGGCGACATCGGCAATTCTTTCTATATCCTGCTGTTCGGCCACGTGGCGGTCGAACAGTCCAGGAACGGCCAGTGGATTACCCTGGCCACCCTGCATCCCGGCGACAGCTTCGGCGAAATGGCCCTGGTCGACGCCAAGCGCCGCTCGGCCCGCGTGCGCGCCAATACCGAGTGCACCGCGCTGTTCTTTAATACCGAACGCCTGAGCGTGTCGTCCGAGATCACCTCGGCCCTGTATCACAATATCGCCAAGGTGCTGGTGACGCGCCTGCGCGATTCGAACAATGTGGTGCTCGACCTGACCTGCCAGATGAACAAGCCACGCCCTGCTCCGCTGGCGCGCCTGGGCGGCTAGCGTCGCTTGCCGGCGGCGCTGGCATGGCATGATGACGGCACACAACAAGGAGACGCTTTTTGAAATATCCCATCTTGCTATTGGCCATATCGCTGTTCTGCCCCGCCGCGTGTGCTGTTGATGTTGCCCGCATCGACCAATACGTCGAATCCAGACTGGCCGACCATCGGGTCGCCGGCGCTTCCCTGGTGCTAGTGCAAGACGGCAAGCTGATCCATAGCCGGAACTTTGGTCAAGCCCGTCGTAATGTCGCCATGACTTCCGATACGCCCTTTGTGATCGGCTCCTTGAGCAAGGCATTTACCGCGACCGCGGTGCTGCAGCTGGTCGATCAGGGCAAGGTTGATCTGGATGCCCCGATACAGCGCTATGTGCCGGAATTCACACTGGCCGATGCCAATGCCGCCGCCAAAGTAACCGTACGCCATCTGCTGAACCAGACCAGCGGTTTGCCGCAGACCGCACCGCGCGCGCCGCAGCCGGCCACGTTAAGCCAGCACGTCGCCGCACTTCACAACACGAGCCTGGTAGCTGAGCCTGGCGAGCGGCACGTGTATTCGAGCCCCAACTATCAGATTCTTGGCTTGCTGGTCGCAGCGTGTCAGCAAGTTGAGTTTTGCCGACTACGTGACCGCAAACATTTTCACTCCATTGCGGATGACGCGTAGCCACACCGATGCCGCACGCGCCGGCAGCGATGGGCTTGCCGACGGCCACAACTACTGGTTTGGCCTGACCTTTCCATCGGCATATGCCCACGAGCCCGATCGCTTGCCAACGGCGTCCATCATCGCCACGGCGGCTGACCTGGGCCGCTTCGCGGCCGCGCACCTGGGAGACGGGTCGCCGATCCTGTCGGCCGCCGGACTGCAGGCGGCCCATGCCGGCGCCGGGGAAACAGGCGGGTCGTTCAAGTACGCGATGGGTTGGCGCGCTGGCAAGACCGCAGGCCTTGAGTCGCTGTGGCACGGCGGCGCCCTGCCGTCCTACCGCGGCGCCATGGTGCTGATCCCGGAGCGAAAGCTGGGCATCGTGCTATTGACCAATAGCTCATCGATGTTCGTTGATCACACACGGGAAATTGCCACGGGAATCGTTTCCCTGCTCGATGACAAGGCACCGCAAAACACGGCCAGGCCGCTCGGCCAACTCTATGCCGCGATTGCCGCAGGAGCATTCGTGCTGCTTGTGTTGAATGTCCGATCGCTCGTACTCGCCGTTCGCCGACGTGGCAAGCCTTCACCGCGCTGGTCTGTCGTCAGTTTCAATTTCCTTTTGCCGATCGTGTTGATCGCGATGCTACCGCGCTGGACGCATGTTCCCTTTGCAGCGATGTATGACGGCACCCCCGATATTGTCGTGACCATCGCCGTGCTGTGCGGCCTGACGATGCTCACCGGGCTGGCCAAACTGCGGCGCCCCCCGGCCAGGGCCGACCTGGCGTGACGCTGTTTGCCGGCAAGCGCGATGCAGGCCAGTGCGCTTTGGGCTAAGGCTTTTGCAGGTTCACGGTATCGCGCGTGAACTGGTAGATGCCGTATGAACCCGACGGCACATACACGGTATCGCCCACGATCGTGACACTGCCGCCCCAATTCATCGCCGGGAAATACGCCTGGGCAAACGGCCCCTGGGCCTGGGTAAAATCGTACAGCAGGAAACCGTACCCCGCCTCCACCAGCAGCTTGCCGTTGCGCGCCTCGCGCAGCGTCGGGTAATAAGGCAGCGCTGTTTCCGATCTTGCCGTGAACTGCCTGGCACCCACCTCAAAGTGCGACATCGCATGCTGGTAGCCGCTGCTGTCGTAGTGCGAGACGATCACGTTCTTGCCATCGACCAGCAGGCCGGTGAGCACTTTGCCCGGCATCGGATACGTAGCCTGCAAGTAAGCAAGGTTGTCGCGCATGATCAGCATATTGAGCGAAGCGCCGGCCGACGATCCTTCCCAGGCGTGGTCCACCGTGTAGATCGCTTCGCCCACGGCAGCCATCAGCTGGCCCGGCACGTTCACTTGCGCGCCCAGCCTGGGGGCGCTCGCCACCGACAGGTCGAGCGCCTTGATGTAGTACTTCGCCTGCGGCTGGCCGGCCACGGCCACGGCCTGCGGCGTCTTGTAGTTGATCCACAAGGTGGTGCCGCTCTTGACCATGCCGACCGACTCCTCGCCTTCGGGCATGCTCATTTTCGCCAGCAGCGCCGGTTTTGACGGGTCGCTCAGGTCGAGCACCTGCAAGGTGTAGCTGGACCAGTAGCGGTTCATCAGCGCACCGCCTGTGGTCGGCCCATAGTGGGTTTGCCCGGCAAAGACAAGTGCTTTGCCAACCACAATCGCCGATGGCGCGAAGAAGCCGCCCGAACACGGGCGCCCGGAAAACGCACAGATGGCCATGTCGCCAGTGTAATAGATGCCGCCACCGCGCTGAACCAGCGCATCGGTCGTCAGCGCACCCAGTTTGACCGGCCCGGCGCTGGCGCTCACGTCATAGGTGGCGATCGTCGTCGTGACGCCCGTTGGCGTCGGGTCGCTCGAGACGACAACCAGCTTGTCGCCCACGTTGTAGATGGTCGATCCGGCCGGCACCTCGATTTGCGACAGGATGACCGGGCCATCGGCTGCCGCCAGCGGCACCAGTTCGACCTGGTCCGTGCGCCGCGCCGTGCTGCTCGCGCTCCACGCGGAATTGATGCTGTGATAGCGCGCGCCGACCTGCTGGAACGCGACGAACCGGCTGTAGTTCGGCGCCAGCCGCACACTGCCTTTTTCCTGCGGCGCATCCGGATTCAGGATGCTGAACAGGGACAAGTCGCTTTCGGACAAGTTGGCCGCGATGCTGCTGGCGGCGTCGCCCATGAAGCTGCGGCGCACGCCCATCTCTTGCTTCATCGTGCCGCGCCGGGTCACCGTCGTCGCCGAAAACGTGAAGATCTGCACGCCGCCAACACCTTCCCGGGTGGCGCTGTCATAGCCGGAGAACGGCAGCAGCACCAGGCCCGTTTCCACCGTCCTGCCGTCGGCGGCCGTCGCCCTGGTCGCGTTTTCCAGCACCGAGAAGGCGCGGTCGTCCCAGTTCGCTTCCGACCAGCTGTTCGACAAATCGACTTCCGCCCGCATCAGCAGCGGACGGGTGTTCTGCAAGTTGGTGGTGTCGTACAGGCTGATCGCCAGGCGGCGCTGGTTGTTTTCGTCATTGTGGCCGACGCCGATCAAGCGTGTCTCGTTGTGCACAGGCAGGAAGAAGTCATTCCAGCCTGACACGATGAACTCGTTCTCTTCCTTCATCATCCCTTCCGGGGTGATCGAAAAGGCGTGGAAAGGATCCTGGCGCAGGTAGG
This sequence comes from Pseudomonadota bacterium, assembly GCA_040388805.1. Classification (GTDB taxonomy): domain Bacteria; phylum Pseudomonadota; class Gammaproteobacteria; order Burkholderiales; family Burkholderiaceae_D; genus Telluria_A. Next base: position 78,793 of record JAZKBE010000025.1, on the reverse strand, counting down.
TAACAAAGAAGGCTTTGTCGGCGGAGAAAGATGTGCCGAACAGTTGCTGGCCTTCGCCGAAGGTGTCGTGGTCGATCGGCTTCGGATTGGCGATGTCAGCGATGTTGAAGGTTTCGACGTGGTTCACGTTCGAACCGGTGTTCCACCAATTGCCGGAAACCACACGCAGTACGGCGCCGTGGATGTGCATATTGGTTTTCTTTTGCACCACGCCGCGAATGAGCACGTCGGCGCCTTGCACCATGGCGCCGTCCGGGCTTGAAATGTCGACCACGGACACGCGCGAGCCATGCTTGCCGACGCCCTCGACGGCGCGCGCAACCATCAGGCGCTCGCCGGTGGCCTGCATCGCCTGCACATAGCCACCTAGCGCCAGGGTCGATTTGCTTTCAAGCAGCCCTTGCGCATTGATGGCGTAGCTCAGCACCCTGGTCTGGCCGGCATACACGGGCGCGATGTCGGTCCCGGCGGCGGCCACCGGGGTGGACAGGGCGAATTCGCTCGAGGTCACATACAAGGCGTTCTTGCCTGCGCCGCTGGTCAGGCGCGAAGTCTGAATGTAACCGGGCACGCGGGTCGAACCGACGATGACGGGCGCGGCGCGGTTGGCGATGTCGACCGTGATGACGCCGCCACCATGGAACTGTTCGACCGATTCCTTCCCATCCTTGCTGGTGCGGCGGAATTGCGACCAGTTATTGAGCAGGATGTAGACCTTGTCGCCAGCATGGTACATCTCGACCGGGGTGCCGCTGATCGCCGCGCGCCCGACGATGTTCGGACTGGCGGGCTTGCTGATATCGATGATCTGCAGGCCCCGGTACATATTCAAGTTCAGGATCGACTTGCCGCTCTCGAGGACACGGTAGATGTCGCCTTCCTGTACCGACCGTGTCGGGGAGGTATCGGCGTTGGGCGGCGTCGCGGCCGTGGTCGCGGTCATGTAGAAGTTCTGGTCCCTGACCGTTCCCTCGGTCGCCAGCGCGCCCATGCCATCGGCGGACACAAAGCTGGTGCGCCCGCTCAGCGCTTGCTCCGGCTGGACCGTTGGGCTGCTCGAACCGCCGCCGCAGGCGGTCAGTGCCAGGCCGAGGCAAACGGCAAGGCTATAGCGCAGGGATGTCGACAACCGGCAAGACAAGCGTTTCATGGCATCTTCCTTGTTTTTTTCTTGATGGCGAAGCAAGCGTTGACGGTCGGGCCATCATGGCTTTCTTATTATTAAGAAAAGTCTTGCCTAAAGCTGTCGTGCAATTGTCGGAAACTTGTACATTTTACAAATTAGACCGGAGCATCGGTCGACCGCGCCACGTGTGCGGCCATGCTGGACACGCAAGGGAAAAAGGTCTGCACGCTTGCGCATACAGACCTTTCTCGTATCAGGCCAGCCCGAGACGGCTGCGCGCGGCGGCCAGGAGGGCGGTATCGTAGGGGTGCAGGTTTTCCAGGAACAGCATCTCGGCTTGAGCCGGGTCGTCCAGGCACATCTCGAGCATCACCGGGCCGTCGTCCTCGACGCCCAGAAAATCCTTGCTCCAGCGATTCTTGCGATGCATGCGCAAGACTTCGCAGCCCAGTTCCGCCAGGGGCACGGCAACGCCGGCGGCCACTGCCGCCAACTGCCATTCATCCCAAAATTCCACTTTGTTCACGAGATCGTTCATGGTTGTCCAAATAAGTAACACTGCAATAGAAAAAGGGCCACATCTCGCGATGCAGCCCTTGAATTCTGGCTCCCCGACCTGGACTCGAACCAGGGACCTGCGGATTAACAGTCCGTCGCTCTACCAACTGAGCTATCAGGGAAAAGAGGCCGCATTATAGCGGCTGGAAAAGAATTTTAGAAGTAGAAATTCGCAAAAACACCAGCGTGGCTGCCGCTGACTTTGTTGTTGCTGTATTTGTGCTTGAATTCCTCTTGCACATAACGGACCTTGATGCCGATGACGTTGCTCATCGCGTATTCGGTTTCCAGCACGCCGCTGACGGTGTCGTCGAAGGTGTAGTTGCCGATATACGCCGCGCCGCTGCTGGAAAGCTTGGGGCTGCTGACGTAACGTACGCCGCCGCCAATGCGCCATTGTGGCGCCACATTGTAGTAAGCCAGCAGTTCGATCGGGAAGCGCTGGAAACGCACGTCGCCGTTGGTGGCGGAGGCGTTATCGACGTGGTAACCGACGAGTGCCTGCAGCGACACTTCCGGGGTGATGCGGTAGTCGACACCGGCGGTCAGGGCCACCATGCTGCCGGCGCGGATGTCGATGTCGCCACCGTTGACGTAGCTGGCCGTGGCCAGCTTGTCGCCGCCGAAGGTCAGGCCGGCGCCCAAAGTGAAGCGCAATTGCTTGCCCATGTCCTGGGCGGCTGCGTTCTGGGACAGGCTGGCGATCGCCAGGGCGAGAATAAATGCGATTTTTTTCATGGGGTTTCTGTAAGAAGTGGTAACACGCAAAAGGCGCGTTTTGATACCAGCCCGGCATGATAAAGAGGGGTTACTAAAAATGCAAATATATTTACGCGCATGTAACTGGCAAGCCACAACGGAAAAAGGCCACGTTTTTCAACGTGGCCTTTCGAATTCTGGCTCCCCGACCTGGACTCGAACCAGGGACCTGCGGATTAACAGTCCGTCGCTCTACCAACTGAGCTATCAGGGAAAAGAGGCAACATTATGTACTTCTCACCTTGCGCTGTCAAGATTCTGACTTACCACCCGCAAACTGTTGCTGTACTTCCCGATGCCTTCCGGATTTCGCTGTCGCGCAATCCGAAGAAGGAAGAGTTTAGAGGACTTTGGCGATCGCGTCAATGACGAGATCGATATTTTTCGAGTTCAGGGCGGCCACGCAGATGCGTCCCGTATCGACCGCGTAGATCGAATGTTCGGTGCGCAGGCGTTCCACTTGCGCCTTGGTCAGGCCCGAATACGAGAACATGCCAACCTGCTCACGCACGAATTCAAAGTCGTGCGCGGGCGCCTTTTCCTTGAGCTTGGCGACGAAGGTATTGCGCATTTCCCTGATCCGCACGCGCATGCCGGCCAGCTCGTCTTCCCACAGCTGGCGCAGTTCCGGCGTGGTCAGCGCGGTGGCCACCACCTTGCCGCCATGGACCGGCGGGTTGGAGTAATTGGTGCGCACCACGCGCTTGAGTTGCGACAGCAGGCGCGCCGCTTCCTCGGCACTGGCGCCCACCACGGACAAGGCACCCACGCGCTCGCCGTACAGGGAGAAGGACTTGGAGAAGGAATTCGAAATGAGCAGCGGGCCGCCGGCAGCGGCGAACTTTGCCACCACCGCGCCATCTTCGGCGATGCCCGAGCCGAAGCCCTGGTAAGCCATGTCCAGGAAAGGCGTCAGGCCGCCGGCCGTCACCGCCTTGATCACGTCGTCCCACTGGGCTGGCGTCAGGTCGGCGCCGGTCGGGTTGTGGCAGCAGGCGTGCAGCAGCACGATGGCGCCGCGCGGCATGGCCTTCAGGTCGGCCAGCATGCCGTCGAAATCGACGCCGCGGGTGGACGCGTCGTAGTAACGGTAAGTGTTGACCGTGAAACCGGCGCTTTCGAACAGCGCGCGGTGGTTTTCCCAGCTGGGATCGGAAATGTAGACTTGCGAACCCGGCGAGAAACGCTGCAGGAAGTCGGCGCCGATTTTCAGTGCGCCGGTGCCGCCGATGGCTTGCACGGTGACCGCGCGCTTCTCTTGAATAATCGCGCTGTCGGCGCCAAATACCAGTTCCTGCACCGCCTTGTCGTAGGCCGCCAGGCCTTCGATCGGCAGGTAGGTGCGCGGCGCCATCTGCTCCATCAGGATTTCCTCTGCCTTGCGCACGCAGGCGAGCAGCGGAACCTTGCCATTATCGTCATAATAGACGCCCACGCCCAGGTTGATCTTGGCAGGATTCGGGTCGGCGTTGAACGCCTCGGTGATACCCAGGATAGGGTCGCGCGGGGCCATGTCGATGGCGCTGAAGATGCTGGCGGAAGCTGGTGAGGTCATCGTGATAAACTGGTTGTGGACTGAAGTTGTATAGACAGCGAGCCATATAAACATTGGCGCGCAAGCGGGAACACATTTTAACAAAGGTCTGATCGTATGGCAGAACTATCCGTAGAAACCGCCCCGGCGCCGACCGTGGTGACCTTCCCCGACTCCCCTTTCAAACTGCACCAGCCCTTCGCGCCCGCCGGCGACCAGCCGACCGCGATCGCCGGCCTGATCGAAGGCATCAACGACGGCCTGTCGTTCCAGACCCTGCTCGGCGTGACCGGCTCGGGCAAGACCTACACCATGGCCAATGTGATCGCGCAGGCGGGCCGTCCGGCGATCGTGTTCGCGCCGAACAAAACCCTGGCCGCGCAGCTGTATTCCGAATTTCGCGAATTCTTCCCCGAGAACGCGGTTGAATACTTCGTCAGCTACTACGACTACTACCAGCCCGAAGCCTACGTGCCGCAGCGCGACCTGTTCATCGAAAAGGACTCGTCGATCAACGAGCATATCGAACAGATGCGCCTGTCGTGCACCAAGTCGCTGATGGAGCGGCGCGACGTCATCATCGTGGCCACGGTGTCGGCCATTTACGGTATCGGCAATCCCAGCGAATACCACCAGATGATTTTGACGCTGCGCCACAAGGACAAGGTCGCGCAGCGCGACATCATCGCGCGCCTGATCCAGATGCAGTACACCCGCAACGAAGTCGACTTCGGGCGCGGCACCTTCCGCGTGCGCGGGGACACCATCGACATCTTCCCCGCGGAGCACGCCGAACTGGCGATCCGGGTCGAGATGTTCGACGACGAAATCGAAACGCTGCAGCTGTTCGACCCGCTGACCGGGCGCGTGCGCCAGAAGATCCCGCGCTTTACCGTGTATCCGGGTTCGCACTACGTGACCCCGCGTTCGACCGTGCTGCGCGCGATCGAAACCATCAAGGTCGAACTGCGCGAACGGCTGGAGTTTTTCCGCAAGGAGAACAAGCTCATTGAAGAACAGCGCATCGAACAGCGCACCCGTTTCGACCTGGAGATGATGGCCGAAATCGGCTTCACCAAGGGCATCGAAAATTATTCGCGCCACCTCTCTGGCGCCCTGCCGGGCGAACCGCCGCCCACGCTGGTGGACTACCTGCCGAAGGACGCGCTGATGTTCCTGGACGAGTCGCACGTGCTGGTGGGCCAGCTCAACGCCATGTACAACGGCGACCGCTCGCGCAAGACCAACCTGGTCGACTACGGCTTTCGCCTTCCGTCGGCGCTGGACAACCGGCCGCTCAAGTTCGAAGAATTCGAAGGCAAGCTGCGCCAGACCGTTTTCGTGTCGGCCACGCCGGCCGAATACGAAAAGACCCATTCCGACAATGTGGTCGAACAGGTGGTGCGCCCGACCGGCCTGGTGGACCCGCAAGTGATCGTGAAACCGGCGCTGTCGCAGGTGGACGACCTGATGGGCGAAATCCAGGACCGCGTTAAAAAGGACGAACGGGTGCTGGTGACCACGCTGACCAAGCGCATGGCCGAACAGCTGACCGAGTACCTGAGCGACCATGGCATCAAGGTGCGCTACCTGCACAGCGATATCGAAACGGTGGAGCGCGTGGAAATTTTGCGCGACCTGCGCCTGGGGACCTTCGACGTGCTGGTCGGGATCAACCTGCTGCGCGAGGGCCTGGACCTGCCCGAAGTGTCGCTGGTGGCGATCCTGGACGCCGACAAGGAAGGCTTCCTGCGTTCAGAGCGCAGCCTGATCCAGACCATCGGCCGCGCGGCGCGCAACCTGAACGGCGTGGCCATCCTGTACGCGGACCGGATCACCGATTCCATGGAGCGGGCCATCGGCGAAACCGAGCGGCGGCGCGCCAAGCAGGTGGCCTTCAACCTGGCCAACGGCATCACGCCGATCGGCATCAAGAAGCAGATCAAGGAACTGATCGACGGCGTGTACAGCCCGCAGCAGGCGCGCGAGTACCTGGACGCGGAGAAGGAAACCGCCAAGATCGAGGCCATGAGCGAGAAGCAGATCAGCAAGGAGATCAAGCGCCTCGAGAAGCTGATGCTGGACCACGCGCGCAATCTCGAATTCGAGAAAGCGGCGCAGGTGCGCGACCAGCTGCATGTGCTGAAAACGCAAGCCTTCGGCGCCCCCGGCACCGACAACGTCGTCTCCATCCTCGGAAAATAACCCGGAACAAGTCGCTCGAAGGGTGGAAAAGCGCGAAGCGCGCCTTCCACCATATTCGATCCAAAAATGAATCGGAGATATCCATGAATTCGCCGAATACACACACAGGTACTGGAACGATCCGGGAAATTGGCTTGGTGTTCGACGACCTGCAGCGCCATTTGAGCGATGTCGTCAACGATGTTCAGGATGCAAAGGAAATTCGCACGAAGTCCTTCGAGCAAACCGAAATCCTGGGTCAAGAACTGACGCGGCACTTGAAAGGCCATGAATTTCTGCCGCGATTTGTTCTGCGCAGCTACCATCGTTCGATTGGCGCCCTGGAAAACAGTGCCAAATACATGCCTGATCCGCAAGAAGTCGCTAACTTGGTGGCGTCGCTCCAGACAACCTTCTATCTCATTCTTGACGGTGAGTGTCACGCCGACCGCATCCCAGGCAAGCCAAGGATTTTCCAATAATGAGCGCGCAGAAAATACGTTCAGTGACCGAGCTTCGCGAACTTGTTCATGATGGCCTGAAATCGAAGTATGTTCTGTTTTGGGGACATACACCGACCCAGGATGGATCGATCAGCAAGAGCTGCTTCAGCCAATGGTTTGAAGCCGCCTTCCAGGTCGATGGAGTGCGATATCCGACAGCAGAGCACTTCATGATGGCGCAGAAAGCGCGCCTGTTTTCGGATCAGGCTGCCCTCGCTAAAGTCCTGAAGGCAGCCAGCCCAGGCGCAGCGAAAGCGGCTGGCCGAGAGGTTGCGGGTTTTAACGAGCAAACCTGGCTGGAGCAACGCTGGGACATTGTCGTGAAAGCCAATCTCGAGAAATTCTCGCAAAATCCGGCATTGCTGGAATTCTTGTTGGCTACGCATGATCGCATCCTGGTCGAGTCTAGTCCTGTGGATAAGATCTGGGGTACTGGCATTGCGGCCGATGACGCCCGCGCCGAGATTCCATCCGAATGGGAAGGCTTGAATTTGCTCGGCTTCGCGCTCATGGAAGTGCGAACACGCCTTGCAGAGTCATGAAGCGAGAGAAGTAGTAGCTCGTAACTACGCGGATGCCAATCGCGCACTGATCATGGAACTGGTGCGGCGGCGCTTCCGGCAGGTCGACGGCGACCTGGCGATGCCCATGGTATGCGACGTTCCTCATAATATTGTGCTCAGCGAGGCGGCCGGCAATGTACACCGCAAGGGTGCGACACCGGCCTATCCGGGACAAGCACTCCTGGTGCCCGGCTCGATGGGGGACGACTCCTACCTGCTGGACGGATTGGGGCATGAACGCTGGGCCAGTTCAGCGAGCCATGGCGCTGGCCGGGCGGTTTCGCGCATGGAAATGTCGTGGAAGGCAAAGCAGGCCAGCCACGTTCGCGCAGCGCAAACGTTCGAGTGTGTCACGCGGAAGGAAGAGCGGCGAATTGAAGAAGCACCGAGCGCATACAAACCAATCGGCCCGGTGATTCAATCGCAAGTGCAAGAAGGACTCGTACGTCCGATCGCCAGGCTGGCGCCAGTGCTGACCTTCAAGGCCTAGCCGGGGAATGACGGCTTAGAACTTATAGCTGGCGAAGGTCAATACGATGGACGCAATCGAACCCCATTTCACCTGCTCGGCCAAGCCTTAGTTTGGCGCGGCCTGCGTCGTGACCAGGGTGCGCTGGACCCAGCCACCCGACACGTTTTCGCCATCGATCTGCACGAAGCCGTCTTTTTCTTCGCCGGTTGCAATCGCCTCTTCCGAACGCTTGAGCGCGCCAAGCAGCTTGCTCTTGGCGTTCGGTTCGCTGAACACCTTCACGTTGGCCAGGCGCGCGAACACGGATGAACCGGGCGCCACCGGCACGCCGCTGCGTGTCGAGTTGCCGGCATTGACCACGCTGGCCGCGCTGCCGGTCTTGACCAGGCTAGGCAAATTGCGCACTGCCTGCACGATCTTGTTGTAGTTGTCCAGCAGGCTGGCCGCGACCATCTTGCCTTCCGGCGTGTTGGTGTAGCCGCCCAGGCTCTGGTAACCCGCGCCGCCCCAGTTCCAGCCGGAAATGCCGAAATCGGTCTTCTTGGCCATGCCTTCGGCCGCCGCCACCTGGATGCCCGAGCGCACATCGGCCACCAGCAGGCTGGTTTGCGCTTCCTTGAACTTGAGGTTGCCCGCAACGCCACCCACGATGCCGCCCAGGCCGCCGAGGAACTTGCCGCCGTAGCTGGACAATGCGCCGCCCACGCCACCGGTGTTGGCCGCGGCAAACTGCACGCCCGGCGTCATGACGAAGTCGGCCGCCTGCAGCTGGCCCTTGCCCACGTTGGAGCCGGCCATGGTTTCACCGCTGGCGGCCAGGGCGCGCTCTTCCTGCAGGTTGTTCATGGCCACGCCGCGCTCGACGACGGTAAAGCAGCCCGACTGCTGGATCATGATGCGCAACAGCGACACCGGCGAACCGAGGCCATAGCTTTGCAGCTGGGTGCTGCTGGCGCCCTGGTTTTCCGACACGGCGATGGTGCCCAGGCTGCGTTCGCATTTTTCGACCTTGCTGCTGGTGTCTTGTGCCTGGGCTGGGGTTGCGCCCGCAGCCAGGACGGCGGCGAGGGTCAGAGCGATTGATTTCATGATGGGCGGATTATGCAAGTGATAAAACTAACATTTTAGCAATAAATTCCATGCTATCCGCGTAAATATTCATTATTCGCTCATCGTGCCAAAAACGCTACACCGCCGCCGGGAACGCGCGCTTCGCCACGGACTTCCTGCGCTGATGGTAAAGCGCACCGGACAAGGCAACGATCACCACGCAGCAAATCAGGGTCAGCAGTTCGCTGCCGCCGCGCGTGATCACCGGCTTCATGTCCGAAATCATGGTCGCCGCCGTCAGCTTGCGGTCATAGGTCGCGCCGATCACCTGCTCCTTGTCGTTGATGGAGTTGGTCAGGTGCAGGCCCTTCCCGCCGCGGTGCACGGTCATTTTGCCGTCGCGCCATACAAACGACAGGCGCTCGTCGGCCGTCATCACCGTGCCGACCACGTGGCCGCTGTTATTGATATCGGTCGCGAAGCTGTTGCCGTAGCCGATCATGGCGCCCAGGTCGACCATGCGCTTGCCGTCGTGATAGAAGGCGTGCCAGCGGCGCTCCTTCGTTTCGGACGCGCCCACCACCACGCCGGCATCGTTGATGGCCGAAGCCGAGGCCGACCGTCCACCCAGGGTGCCCAGGTCGCGCATGCCGTTCGCGGCGTCGTAAATGAAAGCGCGCCGGTATTCGGTGCTGAGCGACGCCGTGCCGACCACCTGGCCCACATTGTTCATGCCGGCCGCGTAGCTGACCTTGCCGCCCAGGGTGCCCAGGTCGGTCAGCGCATCGCCGCCGGTGTAGACGAAGGCGTGCCATTCGCCCGAGGCGGTGTCGGCAAAGCCCGCCGCATGGCCTGCTTCATTGATGGCCATGCCGTAGCTGCTGGGCCCGCCCAGCGTACCCAGGGTGCGCAGGCCGCGTTTGTGGTCGAACAGGAAGGCATTCCAGCTGCCATCCTTGTTGCGCGCGGAGCCGACGATTTCGCCGCGCGGGTTGATGGCCCGGGCGTCGCTGTACAGGCCGCCTGGGGTGCCGAGTTCGGTCAGTACGCCATTTTCGAACATGACGCCGCGATGGCGCCCTTCTTCGTCTTCCAGCACCGCGGCCACCTGGCCGGCGGCATTGACGTCATAGGCGATGGTCGATTCGCCGTAGGGCGACACGATGCCCAGCGGGCGGGTGGCGGCGGCGGCGTTGAAGCTGATGAGCGCGAGTAGAAACAGGCTGCGGTGCACTGCAGGATGCATGTGATGTCCCCTTTTTTAGGTTGTAGTGGTAGAGCTGCGATCTCTACGCACTATACGACATCATTGCACTTGAATGCACTATTTATTGCTATTCAGTGGTAGTTAAAACCACAACTGCAACGCAATCACAGGGATTTGATGAACTCCCGTATCCCGGCCAGGAACATTTCGACGGCCATGGCGCTGAGGATCAGGCCCATCAGGCGCTCGAAGGCGGTCATCACCTGCGGGCCCAGCTTGTCCTGCAAGCGCTCGGCGCTCAGGAACACGGCCAGCCAGACGGCCAGCACGGCGACCAGGGCGCCCACGTTGAGCATGACGTCGGCGGTTTTCTCGGACGAGAACAGGAGCACGGTGGCCAGCGCGGACGGGCCGGCGATGGCGGGAATGGCCAGCGGCACGATGAACGGTTCGCCGTCGCCGTCTTCGGAGGTGCCGAAGGGGCCTCCCGGCTGCGGGAACACCATGCGCAAGGCGATCAGGAACAGGATCACGCTGCCGCCGATGCGCAGGGAAATTTCGGACAGGTGCATGGCCGACAGCAGGTGGCGGCCGAAGAACATGAACAGCAGCAGCAGGAAGAACGCGATCAGGCACTCGCGCACCACCACTTTCCAGCGGCGCTGCTTGGGCACCTTGGCCAGGGCACTGACGAACAGGGGCACGTTGCCGAACGGGTCGGTGACCAGGATCAGCAGGATGAAGGTTTGAATAAAGGTCTGGGTCATGCAAGGATCATATCTTGCCGCAATAAAAAAGACGATCCGCAGATCGTCTTTTTTTGCTTACTTCTCGAATTTCTTCAGCCACGCCGACAGCTGGTGCGGGCGCAGGGCATCGTAGTCTTCGAAGGGCTGGTGAATCCACGGATTGTGCGGCAGTTCGTCCAGGTAGTAATCAGGACGGATAGCCGAGCAACCCTTGAGCCAGATGACGGCCGACTTCACTTCGGTCACGCCGCTGAAGTTCTCCGACAGGTGACGGGTGACCTTGTCGAGCGTGACGCCCGAATCGGCCAGGTCGTCGACCAGCAGGATCTTGCCGGCCAGCGGGCCCTTGGTCATCGTCATGTACTTGGCGATGTCCAGGTCACCGCGCACGGTGCCCGCTTCTTCGCGGTAGGAGCTGGTCGACAGGATCGCCAGCGGCACGTCGAAGATGCGCGAAAACACGTCGCCGGGGCGCACGCCGCCACGGGCCAGGCACAGCACCTGGTCAAACTTCCAGCCCGACTCGTACACCTTGAGCGCCAGGCGCTCGATCAGGCGGTGGTACTCGTCCCAGGATACCCAGAGGTCCTTGTCGGTCGATGGTGGAATGGTCATGTTGGCTCCTCTGTCTCTGTTTATTATTCGAACGGGTGACGCAGTACGATGGTTTCAACGCGGTCAGGACCGGTCGATACCATGTCGATTGGAATGCCAACCAGTTCTTCGATGCGCTTGATGTAGGCACGTGCGGTGGCAGGCAGTTCGGCCAGCGACTTGGCGCCGACGGTGCTTTCCTTCCAGCCCGGCATTTCTTCGTAGACGGGCACGCAGCGCGCCGCTTCTTCCGCGCCAACCGGGAAGATGTCGACGGCACGGCCGTCGATCGTGTAGCCGGTGCACAGCTTGAGCGACTCCAGGCCGTCGAGCACGTCGAGCTTGGTCAGGCACATGCCCGACACGCCGTTGATCTGGACCGAGCGGCGCAGCAGCGCGGCGTCGAACCAGCCGCAGCGGCGCGCACGGCCGGTGACGGTGCCGAATTCATGGCCGACCGACGACAGGTGATGGCCGACGCCGGCGTCCGTTGGCAGCTCCGACGGGAACGGACCGGAACCGACGCGCGTGGTGTAAGCCTTGGTGATGCCCAGGATGTAGTGCAGCATGCCGGGACCGACGCCCGCACCGGCGGCGGCATTGCCGGCCACGCAGTTCGACGAGGTCACGAACGGATAGGTGCCGTGGTCGACGTCGAGCAGGGAACCCTGCGCGCCTTCGAACAGCAGGTTGCCGCCGGCCTTGTGCGCCGCGTACAGCGCGGACGACACGTCGCCCACCATCGGTTTCAGGCGTGGCACCAGGGCCATCGCGTCGTCGAACGTCTTCTGGAAGTCGACCGCGTCGGCCTTCAGGTAATTGGTCAGCACGAAGTTGTGATAGTCGAGGTTTTCGCGCAGTTTTTCGGCGAAGCGCTCTTCGTTGAGCATGTCGGCGATGCGGATCGCACGGCGCGCGACTTTATCTTCGTAGGCCGGGCCGATGCCCTTGCCGGTGGTGCCGATCTTGTTCACGCCGCGCGCAGCTTCACGCGCCACGTCGATGGCGACGTGGTACGGCAGGATCGCCGGGCAGGCTTCCGAGATCATCAGGCGCGACACGACTTCCACGCCGATGGCCGACAGCTTGTCGATTTCGCGCAGGATGTCCGGCACCGAAACGACGACGCCGTTACCGATGTAGCAGGCCACGCCTTCGCGCATGATGCCCGACGGGATCAGCTGCAGCGCGGTTTTCTGGCCTTTGATGACCAGCGTATGACCCGCGTTGTGGCCGCCCTGGAAGCGCACCACGCCCTGGGCGTTGTCGGTCAACCAGTCGACGATTTTACCTTTGCCTTCATCGCCCCATTGGGTACCGATGACAACGACGTTCTTTGCCACGTTTTTCTTTGACATCACACTTAGCCTAAGTTTTTGAGAATCCAGTTGCTATCTTCGAGGACGAGTACGCGATCGCACTCGAACTCGTCCTGTTCATTGTCGTGACCCGGCAAACTCTGGATCACCACCTCGCCTGCCTTGCGCAGTTGAGCGATTTTTTCACGCAGCTCGGGCGCATTGCCCCACGGAGCCCGGATCGAATGTTTGCGCTCGGCGGTCGGCAAGAGCCGCGCCAGTTCGCGCAAGTCGAGCGAGAAGCCGGTGGCGGGACGGGCCCGGCCGAATGCTTCTCCCACATGGTCGTAACGCCCGCCGCGCGCCACCGCGTTCGGCAAGCCCGGCACGTACAGGGCGAACATGGCGCCCGACTCGTAGGCATAGCCACGCAGGTCGGCCAGGTCGATCGCCACTTCGGCGCGGCCGATGGCCGACCCGGCCAGCGCGGCCAGTTCCGCCAGGGCGCGCGTGATGCCCGGCAGCGCCGGCAGAATCTCGCGCGCACGTTTCAATACATCGATGTCGCCGTACAGGTTCGGCAGGGCCAGCAGCGCGGCGCGGGTGGCAGGCGCGTAGCCGGCGCTGATCGCGTCCAGGCCGGGCGCGTCTTTCGCGCGCAGCAGGGTAAACAGGGCCGCTTCGTCCTTCAGGGCGGCAGCGTCGGCATCGAGGATGGCGCGCACCACGCCCACGTGCGACAGGTCCAGGCGCACTTCCGGGAAGCCGGCCAGCGACAGCGAGGCCAGGGCCAGTTCCTGGATTTCGGCGTCCGCTTCCAGGCCGGCGTGGCCATAGATTTCGGCGCCGATCTGGAGCGGTTCGCGGGTGGCGTGCAGGCCGCTCGGGCGGGTGTGGAGCACGCTGCCGGCGTAGCACAGGCGGGTGACGGAGTCGCGGTTGAGCAGGTGGGCGTCAATGCGCGCGACCTGGGTGGTCATGTCGGCGCGCAGGCCCAGCATGCGGCCGGAAATCTGGTCGACCAGCTTGAAGGTGCGCAGGTCGGTGTCCTTGCCGGCGCCGGTCAGCAGCGAATCGACATACTCGAGCAGCGGCGGCATCACCAGCTCGTATCCGTACAGGCGGAAGTTATCGAGCATCAGGCGGCGCAACTCCTCGATCTTGCGCGCTTCGGACGGCAAGACATCGGCGATATTCTCAGGCAGGAGCCAATTAGGCATGGGCAAAAAGCGGTAAGGCGAGCTAGTTAAAAGACGGACAACACAAAGCGCCCGGCTCGGGCTAAATGTAGCGCCGAACCATCAATTTTACCCGAAAATGAAATTGATGACCCAATAAAATGTAAAGCCGTCATTCCCGCGGGACGGGAAATGACGGCCCGGCTTGGGTCTGGGGCTTATTTCTTTGGTGCTGGAGCGGATGCGCCGCCCGGGCTGCGGAAGTACTTGAAGAATTCCGAATTCGAATCGAGCACCATCACGTCGCCATGGCTCTTGAAGGTGGCGCGGTAGGCTTCCAGCGAGCGGTAGAACTTGTAGAACTCCGGATTCTTGCCGAAGGCCTGGGCGTAAATCGCCGATGCTTTCGCGTCGCCGTCACCCTTGGTTTTTTCGGCTTCGCGGAACGCTTCGGCCAGGATCACGGTGCGCTGGCGGTCGGCGTCGGCGCGGATTTTTTCCGACTCGGCCGAACCGGTCGAACGCAGTTCGTTCGCCACCCGCACGCGCTCGGCCTTCATGCGTTCGTACACCGAGTTGTTGATCTGCTCGACGTAGTCGACGCGCTTGAGGCGCACGTCCACGATCTGGATGCCGATCGCGGTCGCTTCGGCCACCACCTTCTTCTCGATCGCTTCCATGACCTTGCCGCGCTCGCCGGAGATCACTTCGCGCACGGTGCGCTTGGTGATTTCGTCGTTCAGGGCAGCTTTCACGATCTGCGCCAGGCGGTCGCGCGCCCTGCCCTCGTCGCCGCTGAAGGAGACGAAGTACAGTTTCGGCTGCACGATGCGCCATTTGACGAAGGCGTCGACCAGGATGTTTTTCTTTTCGGCCGTGATGAAGCGGTCGGCGTCGGGCGTGTCGAGCGTGAGCACGCGCTTGTCCAGGTATTTGATGTTCTGGAACGGCGGCGGCAGCTTGAAGTACAGGCCGGGCTCGGAAATCGGGTCACCGGCTTTTCCGAACGAAAACGGGATCGCGTAATGCTTCTGGTCGACCACGAACACGGTGGACGACAGGATCATCAAGCCGATGAAGCCCGCGACAAAAATGGTAACGATGCGGTTCATTAGCGGAGCTCCCGGTCACGTGAGGATTCGCGGCTGCGATTGTCGCGCTGGCGCACCTGCTCCAGCGGCTGGATCAGTTCTGCCGGCACGGGCACGTTCTGCACCACGCCCGACTTGGCGTTGAGGGCGGCGTCGTTGGCGGCGGTTTGCGAAATCAGTTTGTCGAGCGGCAGGTACAGCAGGTTGCTGCCGGACTTGGCGTCGACCATGACCTTGCTGGCGCTGGTGAAGATCTGCTGCATGGTGTCGAGGTACATGCGGTCGCGCGTGACGGCCGGCGCCTTCTGGTATTCGGTCATGACCTGGGTAAAGCGCGATGCGTTACCGGTGGCGTTTTCGGTGACCATGGAGCGGTAGGCTTCGGCTTCCTGGATCAGGCGGAAGGCATTGCCGCGCGCCTGGGGGATCACCTGGTTGGCATAGGCCTCGCCTTCGTTGCGTGCGCGGGCACGGTCCTGGCCGGCTTTGACGGCGTCGTCGAAGGAGCTCTGCACCTGCTCCGGCGGCTGCACGCCCTGCATGGTCACGTTGGTGACCAGTACGCCAAGCTTGTAGGCGTTGAGCATGGACTGCATCAGCTGGTGGGTGTCGTAGGCGACTTTTTCGCGGCCTTCGTACAGGACGAAGTCCATCTTGCTGCGGCCGACCACTTCGCGGATCGCCGTTTCGGCGACCTGGCGCACGGTTTCCGTGGTCTCGCGGTTGTTGTACAGCCAGGCGACCGGATCGTTCAGGGTGTACTGCACCGCGAACTGGATGTCGATGATGTTCTCGTCGTCGGTCAGCATCAGCGCTTCCTTCGGATTCTTGGAACGCACCGAACCCTTGTAGCCGATTTCCTCGGTCCGCACATCGGACACGTTGACCGTTTCATGCGCCTGGATGGGCGCCGGCCAGCGCCAGTTCAAGCCAGCCGGCGCGGTGTGGCTGATGCGCCCGAAGGTGGTGACGACGGCCTTGTGGCCTTCCTGGACGATGAAGGTGCCGCTGGCCAGCCAGATCATGGCGATCACCGCCAGGATGGCGGTGATGGTGGCGCTGGCGCCCTTGGCGTCCGGGCGATAGCCGCCGGGGCCGCCCGCGTCGCCGGGGTTTTTCGGACCGAACAGGCGGTTCAGGCGCGCATTGAAGTCGCGCCACATCTGGTCGAGGTCAGGCGGGCCTTCGCCCGGTTTCTTGCTGTCCTGGGCTTTCGGGCCCTGGGCCGCCGGCTTGATGCCGAGGCGATTGAGTAGTGAAGCTAGCATCTGTCAGGATCCGACATTGGTGGAGGTTAGAATTTCGGCCGGTTCCGCGTCATGCGCGAAGTCCGGATCGGCATCGTCCTGCTCTTGAAAAAGATGGGTCAGACCGGGTGCGTTGCGGACGCTTTCGACGACCGCTTCGCGCAGCAAATCAAGGCCGGCGCCAGTGTGGGCGCTGATAAAAACGCGGCTGATTTTAGCATATTCGTCACGTTCCACGGCCGGCTCCAGGCCCGCAGCGTCGATCTTGTTCCACACCAGGATCTGGGGGATATGATCGGCGCCGATTTCCTTGAGCACCAGGTTGACCTGTTCGATCTGCTCCATGCGCACCGGGCTGGCCGCGTCGACCACGTGCAGCAGCAGGTCGGCGTGGATGGTCTCTTCGAGCGTGGCGCGGAATGCGGCCACCAGCTGGTGCGGCAGCTCGCGCACGAAGCCGACCGTGTCGGAGAACACCACATTGCCCACGTCGGCGCCCAGGTAGACGCGGCGCGAGGTGGTGTCGAGCGTGGCGAACAGCTGGTTGGCGACGTACACGCCGGCCTTGGTCAGCGCATTGAACAGGGTGGACTTGCCGGCATTGGTGTAGCCGACCAGGGATACCGAAAACGTATGGCTCTTGCCGCGCGCGCGGCGCTGGGTTTCGTGCTGCTTGCGCAGCTTGGCCAGGCGGGCGCGCAAGGCCTTGACCCGTTCGCCGATCAGGCGGCGGTCGGTCTCGAGCTGGGTTTCGCCGGGACCGCGCAGGCCGATACCGCCCTTTTGCCGTTCCAGGTGGGTCCAGCCGCGGATCAGGCGCGTGGCCAGGTGCTGCAGCTGGGCCAGTTCGACCTGCAGCTTGCCCTCGTGGCTCTTGGCGCGCTGGGCGAAGATATCGAGGATCAGGCTGGTACGGTCGAGCACGCGGATATTCAGGCGCTTCTCGAGGTTGCGCTGCTGCGCGGGCGAGAGGGCGTGGTTGAAAATGACGATTTCGATCTGCATGTCGATGCAGGCCTGGCCGATTTCGTCGGCCTTGCCGCTGCCCACGAAGTAGGCGGCGTCAGGGCTGGAACGTTTGGCCGTGATGGTGGTGATCGGGACGGCGCCCGCGGACTGCGCGAGCAGGGACAATTCTTCCACGCTGGCGTTGAAGTCGCCAGCGCCGAAGTCGATGCCGACTAGGGCTGCGCGCATACGCCTCCCGAGACGCAAAGGCCCATCGCCTTACTCAGCTTCAGGATCAAGGTTGAGGTTGACCGCGCGCGCCGGTACCACGGTGGAAATGGCATGCTTGTAGACCATCTGCGTGACCGTATTGCGCAGCAGGACCACGTACTGGTCGAAGGACTCGATATGGCCCTGGAGTTTGATGCCGTTGACCAGATAGATGGAAACGGGGACGTGCTCTTTGCGCAAGGCATTGAGGAATGGGTCTTGTAACAGTTGCCCTTTGTTGCTCATAACAGCTCCGTGATGTTTGTTGTAGTTAAGAATTGGAGGCGACTCGCTTGTTTTCAAGTACCTTCGACATCATTCTATAAAAAGTCGAATGATGTCTCTAAGCTACTGTAACCTGTTTTACAAATGTCTGTGGCGCGCGCACTAAGATTTCTGCGTTTTGGCAAAAGGATTTTTGCCCATGCGCAGCTCGATACGCAGCGGTGTACCGACCAGGTTGAACGTGTCGCGGAAATGCTTCTCCAGGTAACGCTTGTAAGGCTCGCCGATGGCATCGAGGGCATTGCCGTGGATGACGATGATAGGCGGGTTCTGTCCACCCTGGTGAGCATAGCGCATTTTCGGGCGAATGGAACCCTTGCGGCGCGGTTCCTGCTTCTCCACGGCCTCGATCAGGGCGCGCGTCAGGCGTGGCGTCGACAGGTCGGCGGTGGCGGCGGCATAAGCCCCGTCGACCGACTTCATCAGGGGACCGATGCCCGAAGCCTTGAGCGCCGAAATGAAGTGGGTCTTGGCGAAGGACAGGAAGTCGAGCTTGCGGTCGAGGTCGATCTTGATTTCGTCGCGTTCGTCCGACTGCAAGCCATCCCATTTATTGACCGCCACCACCAGGGCGCGGCCTGATTCGAGGATGAAGCCGGCAATGTGGGCATCCTGCTCGGAAATGTCCTGCTGGGCGTCGAGCAACAGGATGACCACGTGGGCTTCCGAAATCGACTGCAGCGTCTTGACGACCGAGAATTTCTCGATGGCTTCGAATACCTTGCCGCGGCGGCGGATACCGGCCGTATCGATCAGGGTGTAATTTTTGCCGTCGCGTTCGAACGGGACTTCGATCGAATCGCGGGTGGTGCCCGGCATGTCGAAGGCGATCACGCGCTCTTCGCCGATCAGGGTATTGACCAGCGTGGACTTGCCCACGTTGGGGCGCCCGACGATGGCGATCTTGATGCCGCGCTCGGCCTTTTCCAGCTCTTCCGGCTCGTCCGGGCGCGAAGCGAAGGCTTCGTTGAGCGCTTCCTCGACCAGGTCGGCCACGCCGTCGCCATGGGCGGCGGAAATGACGTAGGGGTCGCCCATGCCGAGCTCATAGAATTCGGCCACGACGCTGGAATACTTCATCCCCTCGCCTTTGTTGACTACGAGCATCACCTTGCGGCCCGACTTGCGCAGGAAGTCGACGATGGTCTTGTCGTGCGGGGTCAGGCCCTGGCGGCCGTCGACGATGAACACGACGACGTCCGCTTCGGCCACGGCCTGCTTGGTCTGCAAGGCCATCTGGAACATGATGCCTTCCTTGGCCACGGGTTCGAAACCGCCCGTATCGATGACCAGGAAAGGACGTTCGCCTACCCGGCCTTCGCCGTAGTGACGATCACGCGTCAGGCCAGGCAGGTCGGCCACCAGCGCATCGCGCGAGCGGGTGAGGCGATTGAATAAGGTCGATTTCCCGACGTTCGGGCGACCTACGAGTGCTATTACCGGCTTCATGGTGTTATTCGACCGCGATGGCGGTCACTGTCCCAGATTGTGTTTGAAAAATCAGATTCGAACCGGCCACCACGGGCATCGATGTAATCGGGCTCCCGTCGGTGGCGGCACGTGCGAGAAATGCGCCATCTTCCCGTGACAGGAAGTGGATGTAACCTTCGAAGTCGCCCACGGCGACGGTACGGCCATACGAGATGGGCGTGGACAGGCGGCGAAAGCCCAGCTTGTCGTTCTTCCAGGCGGAAGCGCCGCCTTCGCGATTGAAGGCCGACACGGCCCCCTTCTCGTCGACGGCGAACACGAAGCGCTGGTCCACGGCCACGCCGACGTCGGACGACAGGTCCTTGGTCCACTTGGCCGTGCCGGTGGCAACGTCGAAGCAGCCCACGCGTCCCTGGTAGGAGACGGCGCAGACATCGCTGCCATTGACGATGGGGGCGCCGCCGATGTCGGTGACGCGTTCCAGTTCGGTGGCGCCGCGCGCCTCGCCGACCGCCACTTCCCAGCGCGGGGCGCCGGTGGCGATATTGAGCGAAATGAGTTTGCCGCCCGGCTGGGCGATGATGACTTCCTTGCCGACCACGACCAGGCCCGGTGCGTTACGCAGCGACAGCGCCGGCGCCACGCGCTGCACGGTCCATTTCTTTTCGCCGGTCTTGGCATCGAGGCCGATGATGCGGTTGTCGATCGAGCGCACGACCACGAAACCCTGGCCGACGGCGGGCGCGGACAGCACCTCGGACGAAGCCTGGGCTTTCCACAGCGGACGGCCTTCCATGTCGTAGGTCAGGATGACGCCCTTGGCGCCGCCCACCACGATCATGTTGCCATCGGTGCCCACGCCGGCGGTCAGGCCGGTTTCGGCCTTGATGCGCCACAGCTGGCGGCCGCTGGCCGAATCGACGCGCACCAGCGAACCGTCGGCGCCGGCCAGCACCACGGTCTGGTCGACGACGGCGGGCGTGAACAGGTAGCTGTCGGTCTTGCCCAGGTCCAGCTTCCATGCGGTGCGCACGGCCATCGAACCCTTGAGCTCGACCAGCGGCGCAGGCGGATTGGCCTTCACTTTGGACGAAAACGGATTGAGCGAACTTAAGGTGGAGCAGCCGGCCACCAGGGCCAGCATGCCGACGCCGACAAGTTTCTGGGTAATACGCATTTTGATTTACCTTGTTCTAAGATGTACATAACAGCGCGTGCATGTAACAGCGCACACGGCCCGCAGGCGCCGGTGAAGGCGCAAGCGGGCCGTATCGGGCGAAAGCGTTAAGCAGCTGCTTTCGGCGCGGGTACGGTGCCACCAATAGCTTCAAACTTGAGCACGACCAGCTGGCGGCCCGGGTGTTTCGTGTCCATCGCATCGAGCGCGACCTGGTAGGCGGCGCGCGCTTCGGTGATCTTGTTCTGCGCCACCAGGATGTCGCCCTTGCGGTCGGCCACTTCGGCGGCAAAGGCCGGCAGGAAGCTGGTGCCGAGCACTTTCAAGCCTTCATCGTACGCCTTTTCGTCGAGCAGCACGCCAGCCATGCGCAGCTTGGCGACCGACTGGTATTCTTCGTTGCCGTTGTCGATGACCCATTGCAGCTGGGCCTTGGCCGTTTTCAGGTCGTTGGCGTCGAAGGCGCTCTTGGCCGCGGCCAGGGCGCTCATCTGGGCGTAGGTGCTGCGCTTGTAGCGCGTTTCGACGTCGCCGGCGATGCGCAGGACCTTGGCGTGGTCCTTGGCCGTGACCGACGCTTGCAGCTGGTCGTACAGGGCCGACGCTTCGACGGCCTGGTTGCGCTGGTAGTAATTCCAGTAGTTATAGGCCGCGTAGGCGCCCAGTACCACGATCAGTACCCAGGTCAGCAGGTTGCCCCACTTGGCCCAGAATACCTTGAGGGAGTCAATTTGTTCTTGTTCTTCGAGATCGTATGCCATGGTTTTATGCGTGTAATGGATTAATGGGATGGATAGTCAAAGCTGTTAATGGTGATGCACATGGCTTGGATCGTCGCAGCCGATGATCTGGTCGACCAGGTAGTGGACCACCTCGTCGAACGGCACGCTGGCCTGCTGTTCGCCTTCGGCCCCGCGCATGGCCTTGACCGCTGCCGTGCCGTTGGCGATTTCATCGTCGCCGATGATGACCGCGAACGCCGCACCGGCGCCGTCGGCCTTTTTCATCTGGTTCTTGAAGCTGCCAGGACCGCTCGCAGCCGCGCAATGTAGCACAACATCGAGTCCGGCATCGCGAATTCGCTCGGCCAGCACGAAACCTTGCAGCTGGGCCGCTACGCCCTGGTGCACCATGTAGACGTCGCAGGATGATGGTTCGGCCAGTTCGCCGGCCATTTTCATCAGCTCGATCAGGCGCTCGATGCCCATCGCGAAACCGACCGCGGGGGTGGGCTTGCCGCCGAACGATTCGATCAGCGGATCGTAGCGGCCGCCCGCGCACACGGTGCCCTGGGCGCCCAGCGAATCGGTGACCCACTCGAAGACGGTGCGGTTGTAGTAGTCCAGGCCACGCACCAGGCGCGGGTTGACCGTGTACGGAATATTGTTGTGGTCCAGGATGCGCTTGACGCCTTCGAAGTGGGCCACAGATTCGCCTTCCAGGTAGTCCAGCAGCTTGGGCGCCTTGTTCACCAGGTCCTGCATGGCAGGGTTCTTGGTGTCGAGAATGCGCAGCGGATTGGCGTGCAGGCGGTTTTTCGCCTCAAGATCGAGCTGGTCGATATGTGCTTCGAAATAGGTGATCAGGTCGGCGCGGTGGCGCGCGCGCTCGGCCGCGTCGCCGATCGAATTGAGTTCGAGGCGGATGTTTTCCAGGCCCAGGTCGTCCCACAGGCGGCGGCACAGCATGATCAGTTCGGCGTCGATATCCGGGCCGGTGAAGCCGATCGCTTCAGCGCCCACCTGGAAGAACTGGCGGTAGCGGCCGCGCTGCGGACGCTCGTGGCGGAACATCGGGCCCTTGTACCAGACGCGCTTCGGACCTTCATAGACCAGGTTGTGTTCGATGACAGCGCGCACCACGCCGGCCGTGCCTTCAGGGCGCAGCGTGAGCAGGTCGCCGTTCATCGAATCGGTGAAGGAATACATTTCCTTTTCCACGATGTCGGTCACGGCGCCGATGGCGCGCTTGAACAGCGCCGTGTCTTCGACGATCGGGGTCACGATCTTCTGGAAGCCGTAGCTTTTCAGGACCGATTGCACGGTGTTCTCGAACAGCTCCCACAGCGGCGCGTCTTCCGGCAGGATGTCGTTCATGCCTTTGACGGCGGTAATTTTTTCAGGCTTCGACATTCAGTAAAATCTTCTTGGTAATGTTAAGGAATCCAGGCTTGCAAGCCTAGACCGCGGCGCCGGCGAGCGGCATGCCGCTCGCAACCCCGGCTACGCCATGTTGTTTGCTATAGTTTTTCTGTACGTAATTGAGGACGATTGCCTGGAATTCTTCAACGATTTTTTCGCCGCGCAGGGTCACGAATTTCTGGCCGTCGACAAACACCGGCGCGGCAGGCGATTCGCCCGTGCCCGGCAGGCTGATGCCGATATTGGCGTGCTTCGATTCGCCCGGACCGTTGACGATGCAGCCCATGACGGCCACATTCATGCCCTCGACGCCCGGATACAGCTTTTTCCATTCCGGCATCTGGTCGCGCAAATAGGTCTGGATATCGTCGGCCAGTTCCTGGAACGTGGTCGAGGTGGTGCGTCCGCAGCCGGGGCAGGCAATGACCATCGGCGCGAACTTGCGCAAGCCCATGGTCTGCAAGATCTCCTGCGCCACCACCACCTCTTTGGTGCGGTCGCCGCCCGGTTCCGGGGTCAGCGAAATGCGGATCGTGTCGCCGATGCCTTCCTGCAGCAGCACCGACAGCGCGGCCGTCGACGCGACGATGCCCTTGCTGCCCATGCCCGCCTCGGTCAGGCCCAGGTGCAGCGGATAGTCGCAGCGGCGCGCCAGTTCGCGGTACACCGCGATCAGGTCCTGCACGCCCGACACCTTGCACGACAAGATGATCTGGTCGCGGCCCAGGCCCAGTTCTTCGGCGCGCTCCGCGTTCTCGATGGCCGAGGTGATCAGGGCTTCATACATGACCGCCTGGGCCGACCATGGTTCGGCGCGGCCCGCGTTTTCGTCCATGATGCGCGCCAGCAGCGCCTGGTCCAGGCTGCCCCAGTTGACGCCGATGCGCACCGGCTTGCCGTAGGTGGCCGCCATCTCGATCATTTGCGCGAACTGGGTATCGCGCTTGGCGCCCTGCCCCACATTGCCCGGATTGATGCGGTACTTCGACAGCGCGCGCGCGCAGTCCGGATAGTCGCGCAGCAGCGTGTGGCCGTTGTAATGGAAGTCGCCCACCAGCGGCACGTCGATTTCCATGCGGTCGAGCTGCTCGCGGATATGCGGCACGGCGGCCGCCGCTTCCGGACGGTCGACCGTGATGCGCACCATTTCCGAGCCGGCCCTGGCCAGTTCCTTGATCTGGATCGCGGTGCCGATGGCGTCCGCGGTGTCGGTATTGGTCATCGACTGCACCACCACGGGAGCGTCGCCGCCGACCCATATCTTGCGCTCGCCATGCGACACCAGCACGCGGCGGCTGACCCGGCGCGCGAGGGGACCCGATGGAATCGCCAAATTCGAAGAAGACATGAACAAAGACCTATTACTTGATGTTGACGCGGGAAATTTTGCCGCCCGCGATAGGCGGCAGGGCCACCGGCGCACCGCGCAGGCTGGCGTCGACCGCCGTCGGACGGCCGACGATCAGGGTGACCGGCTGGTCGACCGTGACGGTTTCCACCGTGCCGCCCTTGACCAGGCGCGAGAACAACGCCTTGCCCTTGGCCGGACGCACTTCGATCCAGGAATCTTCACGCACGGTCAACACCAGCGCATTGCCGGTTGCCGGGGCCGGGGCCGCTGCCGGCGCTGGCGCCACGCCCTGCGCCGTCGTCGCGCCCGGCAAGGTGCTCACAGCCGCCGGCGGCGGAGGCACGGAAATGAGCGGCACCGCATTGCTGATGACCGGCTTCAGGTCGTTC
>JAZKBE010000025.1:0-54678 GCA_040388805.1 Pseudomonadota bacterium | reverse complement strand
GCGCCGGCGCCGGCTCGGCCTGGGGCACCGTGGTCAAGGGCGCCGGCAGCGTCGTGACGCTGGCCTGGCCATTGGCCGCCGCCGGCGGCGTTGCCTGGCCGCCGCCCAGCAGCGATGCCGGAATCACGCCGAACTGCCAGGCGACTGCCGCGATGCCTGCCAGCAGGAAAGCGCCGCCGATCAGGGCGAACGGCAGCTTGCTGGCGCGCTTGCCATTGGTCGGGAAACGCACTTCCGAAAACGAGGCCGGCTTGTCGCGCCGCACCGTGGTCGAGGTGGCGTCGCTGGGCGCCGGGGTGTCGAGCGCGATCATGGCCACCAGCGGGGCCGCGTCGAGCTTGACGACCTTGGCATAGGCGCGCACGAAACCGCGCACCACGGCCGGTCCCGGCAGGGACGCGTAGTCGCCCGCTTCCAGCGCCACCACCTGGCGCACGGCCAGCTTCAATTGCTCCGCTACCTGCTCCACGCTCCAGCCCATGGCTTCGCGCTGGGCGGCAAGGGTCCTGCCCGGCACGCCGTGGTTATCGACCGGCGGCTGATCTGCCCACTCTGCACTCATTGTTTCTGTCTCACTCATCAAATGCACCGCGCTGCAAGGCGGCAAACTCGGGCGACGTTGGATGGCGGCGGCGCAGCTGGGTCACCATGCTCGCTTCCGACGCCTTGTCGCCCGTCTTGCGCTCGACCCGGATACCCAGCCACAGCACGTCGGCGGTGAGGGTATCGAGCTTGGTCAGTTCTTTCAGGCGGTTGATATAAAATCCGGCACGCGTGTAATCGCGCCGCTCGTAATAAATCCGGGCCAGGCCCGCATGGACGGCCGGCACGTTCGGGTCCAGGCGCAAGGCATCGAGCAGATAGCGCTCGGCGGCCTCGAAGTTCTTCATTTTCAGGCTGCAGCCGCCGGCATTGACCATGGCCTTGACCGGCGACAGATACTTCGGGTTCTTCAGCGCGATGTCGAATTGCGCCACGCCCAGGGCATAGCGCTGGTTCTCGCACAGGAAGGAGCCGTAATTATTGTTCAGCTCAGGATTGCGCGGCGCCAGGCGGATCGCCTTTTGATAGCTTTCCTCGGCCAGCACCATTTCATTCATGGCGGTGTAGATCAGGGCCCGCACGCCATAGGCGTCGGCCAGTTCGGGATCGGCGGCCAGGGCTTTCTTGACTTCGTCGAGCGCCACTTCGTAACTGCCTTCCTGGTAGTAGCCGATCGCCAGCTGCATGCGGATGTTGGCGCGCTTGTCGTTGCTGGTCTGGTCGGACGCGGTCTTCAGTTCGGTCTTGCTGCCCTGCAGGTCGCCAGGGGCACGGATCGAATTGGTCGTGGTGGTGGTGCATGCGACGAGCGCACCGGCCAGGGCCAGCAGCGCCACGCGATGGCCTACCGCCAGCGCCTTCAAGAAGGAATCTCCACGATGCGGCCGAAATCGGCGCCAAATTTTTTCTGGTATTCAGCCATTTTTTCCATACGCTCCTGGACACGTGTGCGGTCTTGCACTTCGCCGGCCAACTGGCCGCACGCGGCGTCGATATCGTCGCCCCGTGTTTTACGAATGGTGGTGACGATACCCGCATCCATCAGCACCTGGGCAAAGGCCTTGATGCGCGGATTCTTCGAGCGCAGCAAGCCGGATTCAGGGAAAGGATTGAAGGGAATCAGGTTGAACTTGCACGATACGCCGACGACCGGATCCTTGACCAGGGCCACCAGCTCGCGGGCGTGCTCGTCGCTGTCGTTGACGCCGTCGAGCATGCAGTACTCGAAGGTGATGAAGTCGCGCGGGGCGAATGCGAGATAGCGCTTGCAGGCGGCCATCAGTTCGCGCAGCGGGTATTTCTTGTTCAGCGGCACCAGGCCATCGCGCAGGGCGTCGTTGGACGCGTGCAGCGAGACGGCCAGCGCCACCGGCACTTCCTGGGACAGCTTGTCCATCATGGGCACCACGCCCGAGGTGGACAGGGTCACGCGGCGGCGCGACAGGCCGTAGGCGTTGTCGTCGAGCATGAGCTTGAGGGCGGTGGCGGTCGGCTCGAAATTGAGCAGCGGCTCGCCCATGCCCATCATGACCACGTTGGTGATCTGGCGTTCGCCCTTGGGGCCGGGTTCGATGCCACGGGTCTTGCGCAGTTCGAATTCGGCCATCCACAACTGGCCGATGATTTCCGACACCGACAGGTTGCGGTTGAAGCCCTGCTTGCCCGTGGAGCAGAAACGGCAATTGACGGCGCAACCGGCCTGGGTGGAGATGCACAGGGTACCGCGGTTTTCTTCGGGGATGAACACCGTTTCGACCGCATTGCCATTGCCCACGTCGACCAGCCACTTGCGCGTGCCGTCGGTGGAGGTATGGTCGCTGATGACGTCGGGCGCGCGGATTTCGGCGCGCGTGAGCAGTTTTTCGCGCAGCGACTTGGCCAGGTCGGTCATGGCATCGAAGTCGCTGGCGCCGAACTGGTGTATCCAGCGCTGCAATTGCTTGGCGCGGAACGGCTTCTCACCCAAGTCGGCGCAGTAAGCGACGAGTTGCGCGGGATCAAAGTCCAGCAAGTTGGTGAGAGTCGTCATAATATTTTTTCAGTTAATCTGTAAAGCCCGCTCGCCTGGGGGCGTCGCATGCGACGCCAGCGGCGAGCGGTTTGCATCTGCGAATTAACGCGAGTACACGTTCAGCGCTGGGAAGAAATACGCGATTTCTACGGCAGCGGTTTCAGCGGCGTCGGAGCCGTGAACAGCGTTGGCATCGATGGAATCGGCGAAATCGGCGCGGATGGTGCCTTTTTCTGCTTTTTTCGGATCGGTAGCGCCCATCAGGTCGCGGTTTTTGCCGATCGCGCCTTCGCCTTCGAGGGCGGTGACCATGACCGGGCCGGAGATCATGAAGTCAACCAGGTCCTTGAAGAAAGGACGGGCAGCGTGCACGGCATAGAAGCCTTCTGCTTCAGCGCGCGACAGTTGAATCATGCGTGCTGCGACGACTTTCAGGCCAGCGCCTTCGAAGCGGCTGTAGATTTGGCCGATTACGTTTTTTGCAACTGCGTCTGGTTTGATGATCGACAGGGTGCGTTCGATTGCCATTTGTAAAAACTCCAATAAAAAGAAAGGTTTAATGTCGAGTTATAAGACTCAATCAACCTTTGATTTTACCATAGACCACCCCATATGAGGGATATTGCAGGGCTTGCCAGGGAAGTGATAGAGTGGCGCCAGCAAAAATGGCCCGTACAGCGCGATTCTGCGCGTTTTTCGCCAGCCATGCTATTCTTTTGAAAGAAGTATCCTTTTCACACTCGGAGGCACTATGTCAGTAATTTTGCAAAAAGAATACGTTCCGGCGATAAATACCGCCGACGTACGCAACCGCGTGTTGCGCAATACGTATTGGCTGCTCGCGCTGTCGATGATCCCCACCATGCTGGGCGCCGTCGTCGGCGTCAGCTTCCAGGTGCCGGTGTTCTCCGGCTTCCTGGGCTTCATGGCCTTCATGGCCATCGCGTTCGGCTTCTTCTGGGCAATCGAGAAGAACAAGAACAGCGCCATGGGCGTGGTCCTGCTGCTGGCCTTCACCTTCTTCATGGGCCTGATGATGACCCCGCTGCTGACGCGCACGCTGGGCTATTCGAACGGCGCTTCGCTGATCATGTTCGCCTTCGGCGGCACGGCCACCATTCTTGCTGTCATGGCAAGTATCGCCACCGTCTCC
Source organism: Pseudomonadota bacterium (assembly GCA_040388805.1). Classification (GTDB taxonomy): domain Bacteria; phylum Pseudomonadota; class Gammaproteobacteria; order Burkholderiales; family Burkholderiaceae_D; genus Telluria_A. The sequence goes on along the minus strand of JAZKBE010000025.1, from coordinate 50,971 downwards.
AAGCGCGACTTCTCGATGCTGGGCAAGTGGCTGACCGCCGGCGTGATCGTGGTGCTGCTGGCCGCCGTGGCCAATATCTTCCTCGGCCTGCCTGCACTGTCGATCGTGATCTCGGTGCTGGTGATCGGCATTTTCTCGGCCTTCATCCTGTATGACGTGCAGCGCATCGTCAACGGCGGCGAAACCAACTATGTCACCGCGGCACTGGGCATGTACCTGAACGTGTACAACATCTTCACCGCCCTGCTGTCCCTGCTGGGCCTGGGCGGCGACCGCGACTAAGCGTTCCGCCGCACGGCAAAAAGCCGGCCTGCGGGCCGGCTTTTTTACGCCTGGCTTATTGGGAAATGTGCATCTCGAAGCGGGCGCCGCTGGCGAAGGTGCAGGAACCGATGCCGCGCTGGGCGCTGCCCATCGCATAGTCGCAGCGGGCAAAACCGCCGCGGCTGCCGGAGGCGTTCGCCACGCCCTTGTGCGAATTCGGGACCCGGGTCGCTTCGCCCGAGTACGTTTCGCCGCCCAGGGTGAAGCTGAACTGGCCGTGGCCATGGTCGGGGTTGCTGATCACGCCCGAGGTGCCGCCCATGCCGGCGGCAAGCTGGTTGGCCGGGTACAGGCGCGCGGTGAACGGCGGACGGGCTGCCGCCATCGGTGGCGGGACGGCTGCGTGCGGATGCGGGTGCTGGTAGGCCGGCTGCTGCGAGGCCGGGTAGTCATTGATGGGGATGACGTAGCAGGCTGGCAGGGTGATGCCGATGACGGCCGCTGCCAGGAAAGTGCGGATGGTGCTCATGAGACTGACTCCCTTGTTGTTGTGTGGGAGTCAGTATAGTGAGACGGACTGTTTACGCCATTTGATTTGAAACAGTACTGCTAGGCGATACTTTTTGCGGCGAGTGAAGATACCGGCGATGGTGGAAGGCGCCCTTTGGGCTTTTCCACCCTACGGCATCAGATCGAACACCGCCATCGATTCGACGTGCGAAGTGTGCGGGAACATATTGATCACGCCCGCCTTCTTCAGCACATAGCCCGCTTCGTGGGTCAGGATGCCGGCATCGCGCGCCAGCGTGGACGGGCTGCAGGAGACGTAGACGATACGGGTCGGCATCAGGTCGGGACGGGCCGCCTTCAGGCCGGCCAGCGCTTGCGCCAGGGCGTGGGCGCCGTCGCGCGGCGGGTCGATCAGCATGCGGTCGAACTTGCCCAGGGCGACCAGGTCCTCGACCGTCACCTCGAACAGGTTGCGCGTATAAAAGGTGGTCTTGCCGGACAGGCCATTCGCCGCGGCATTGGCCAGCGCGCGTTCGGTCAGCGTGGTGCTGCCTTCGATGCCCACCACTTCCCTGCCCTGCGTGGCCAGCGGCAAGGTGAAATTGCCCAGGCCGCAGAACAGGTCGGCCACGCGGTCGTCCTTTTGCACGTCCAGCAGGTTCAGGGCCTTGGCCACCAGCACGCGGTTGATGTGGTGGTTCACCTGGGTGAAGTCGACCGGCTTGAACGGCATCCTGACGCCGAATTCCGGCAGCGTATAGAACAATTCCTTGTCCAGCGGGTAGTACGGCGCGGCAGTTTCCGGCCCCTTGGTCTGCAGCCACCACTGGATGTTCCACTGGTCGGCGAAGGCCTTGAGCAGCACTTCATCGGCCGCGTTCAAGGGCGCCATGATGCGCAGCACCAGGGCCGTGGTTTCTTCGCCGACGGCCACTTCGATCTGCGGCATCTGGTCGTAAATCGACAACGCGCCCACCAGGCCGCGCAGCGGCACCAGCATGGCGGCCACGTGCGGCGGCAGGATTTTGCAGTCGGTCATGTCGGCCACGAAGGCCGAGCGCTTCTCGTGGAAGCCCACCAGCACCGTGTTCTTCTTGGCCACGTGGCGCACCGACAGGCGCGCCCGGTAGCGGTAGCCCCAGGTCGGCCCGTACATGGGGCGCATGATGTTCTCGGCCTTGACCTTACTGATGTGCCACAGGTTATCTTCCAGCACGCGCTGCTTCATGGCCACCTGGGCCGAGGGCTCCAGGTGCTGCATCGAGCAGCCGCCGCAATAGTCGAAGTGCTGGCACAGCGGGTCGACCCGCATCGACGAGGCGCGGTGCAATTCGGTCATGCGCGCCGCTTCCCAGTTCTTTTTCTTCTTGAAGGTCAGGAAGCTGACTTTTTCGCCCGGCAAGGCGCCTTCGACAAAAATCACTTTGCCCGGCGAGCCGTCCTCATTGGCCAGGTGGCCGACGCCGCGGGCGTCCATGTCGAGGGATTTGATGTCGATGATGGTGTCTTGCATGGCGAAAAACACGCGCGGGGCGTGGAGAGAGGGTCAATATTAGGGGGAGTTGGCAGGCGGCGCGCAGCGTCCTGGCCCGCGCGCATCATAACAGCGAATCGCGGACCACGCCACGGGCGGCCATGGCCCGTTTCAGCTTGACCAGGGCTTCCTGCTGGATCTGGCGCACCCGTTCGCGGGTCACGCCCATTTCTTCGGCCAGGGTTTCCAGGGTGGCCGGATCGTCGTTGTCGAGCCCGAAACGGCGCATGATGACGATGCGCTGCTTGTCCGGCAGCTTGGTCAGCCAGTCGCGCACCAGCAGCGTCATTTCGCTGTGCTCGGCGCGCGAATCGGGGCTGTCGTCGGCGTCGCCCGGCAGCATGTCCATCAGGCTGGACTGCGGATCGTTGTCGAGCGGGGCGTCGAGCGAGGTGGCGTGTTCGGACAGCGCCAGGATGTCCTGCACTTCTTCCACCGGCCGGCCCACCAGGTGGGCGATGTCTTCGGCGGTGGCATCCTTGCCGTCGTGGTGCTGGGCTTCGAGATGGTATTTGGCCCGCAGGATCTGGTTCAGCTCGCGCACCATGTGCACCGGGAGGCGGACCGTGCGCGCCTGGTTCATGATGGCGCGCTCGATGCTCTGGCGTATCCACCAGGTGGCGTAGGTGGAAAAGCGGAAACCGCGCTCGGGCTCGAACTTGTCGATGGCGCGCATCAAGCCGATGTTGCCCTCTTCGATCATGTCGAGCAGGACCACGCCGCGGTTGATGTAATGCTTGGCGATCGACACCACCAGCCGCAGGTTGTGTTCGATCATGGTCTGGCGCGCGGGGAAGTCGCCCGCCTTGGCCAGGGTCGCGTAATGGACTTCCTGGGGCGCCGTCAGCAGCGCGCGGGTGCCGATCTGGTTCAGGTAGTGCTGGGTGGTGTCGGTCGACAGTTCGGCCGCCAGCACCTTCTTCAGTTCATCGACACTTTCGAGCACCACGCCCACTTCGGGCGCGCTGTCCGAATCGCCCGACTCCTCGGCTTCGATGACAGCGTCGTCCAGTGCTTCGTCCGAAAATTCGTCCGAAGCGGCGTCGTCATCGAGCTGGTGCGGCGAGTGTGTCATCGGCGTGTGCCTCGTCCATGCTAACGATTGGGCAGGAACCTCGAAGGATCTACCGGCTTGCCCTGCTGCCGGATTTCAAAGTGCAACTTGACGGAGTCGGCATCGGAATCGCCCATCTCGGCGATGACCTGTCCCTTGTTGACGCTGTCGCCTTCCTTGACCGTGATGGCCCGGTTGTGGGCATACGCGGAGAGCAGGCTGTTGCTGTGCTTCACAATCACCAGATTACCATAACCGCGGATGCCGCTACCGGCGTACATGACTTTTCCGGCGCCGGCCGCCATCACGTGCTGGCCCGCCTTGCCGGCGATGTCGATGCCCTTGTTCTTGCCTTCGTCGAAGGTGGCGATAATCTTGCCGGCCGATGGCCACATCCAGCTCATTCTATCGTCGTCGACCGCGGCGACCACGCTGCCTGGCGCGATGGCCGGCACCACGGGCGCCGCCGGGCGCACGGCCACTTCCGGCGCATCCGGCTTCTCGGGTTTGGCGTCCGGCTTGTTGCCGTTCTCGCCGCGCAGTTCGGCCAGCGCGGCGTCGGTATAGGGACGCTTGTCGGCGCGCGGCGCGGTCTTTTTCGGCACCGCGGCCACCACCGGTTTCGGGTCCGGCGTCGGCATCAGGATGGGCGAGGTGATGGCAGCACCGGCAGGCGCGTCGGGCGGGGCCACGCGCAGCACCTGGTCGATCTTGATGTCGTTCGGATTGGACAGGTTGTTCCAGGCCACGATGTCGCGGTAATTCTGGCCATAGTCGAGCGCGATGCGCAGCAGCGTGTCGCCTTTCTTGACGGTGTAGAAGAAGCGGTCGTCCTTGGGTTCTTCCGGGATCACGGCGGCGGGACGGGCTTCGGGAACGGGATTGCGGTCGATCACGGGCGCCTTGCGCAGGCTCGAGCTACATGCGCTCAGCAGGCCGGCGGTGACGATCAGCAGGGTTAGTTGGCTTGTTCGATTCATTCTCATAATGTGTAGTTAGACGATGCCGGGACGCAGGGGCACGAAATGGCAGCCCTCCAGCGTTTCGCTCATCCATTCGGATTTGCCGGTACGGGTAATGAGTTGCAGGTGCTGGACGCGCGCGCCCACCGGGGCGACCAGGCGCCCGCCGATGCTCAGCTGTTCCAGCAAGGCCTGGGGCACTTCCAGCCCTGCCGCGGCCAGGATGATGCCGTCGAAGGGAGCGGCCTGAGGCAACCCTAGCATACCATCTCCGTAGTGCAAGCGCAGGTTAGCGATGCGCAGGGGGCGCAAATTGGTCTTGGCCAGCTCGTGCAGCGGCTTGATGCGCTCGATCGAATACACCTCGGTGGCCACGCAGGACAGCACGGCCGCCTGGTAGCCGCAGCCGGTGCCGATCTCGAGCACGCGCTGCAGGGCGCCGCCGTTGCGCATCACTTCGATCATGCGCGCCACGATGTAGGGCTGGGAAATGGTCTGGTTGTGGCCGATCGGCAGCGAGGCGTCGATATAGGCCTGGGCCGACATGGCCGGCTCGATGAAGGCATGGCGCGGCACGGTGTCGAGCGCGGCCAGCACCAGCTGGTCCTGCACGCCCTGTTTGGCCACGCGCTGCACCATGGCGCGCCGGATCGCGTCCGACACCATCAGGTCGGGCCGCGGCGCGACCGGGGGCGCCGGCTGGGCGCGCGCCATGGCGTGGGTGTGCGACTTCGACGGCGACGCGGCCTGGCCCGGCGCCACGTAGGGCTTGTGGGCGGCGTTGCGGGTGGCCGTTTGCGGCGTGGCCACCTTGGCCGGCGAATACGAGGGCGCCTTGTTGCCGCCGGTGCCAGTCACCGAGGACAGCGGCAAGGGGAAGTTGCTGCGCTTGTCCTTCATGCCAGCCCCTTCGCCAGCAAGGCCAGCTGCCTGGTGTGGGTCAGGTCGATCTGCAGCGGCGTGACCGAGACTTCGCCCTGGGCCGTGGCATGGAAGTCGGTGCCTTCGCCGGCGTCGCGGCAGGCGCCCGGCGGGCCGATCCAGAAAATTTCGCGGCCGCGCGGGTCAAGGGCGCGGATCACCGGTTCGGCCTGGTGGCGGCGCCCGAGGCGGGTGGCGCGGATGGTGCCCAGTTGTTCGTAGGGCAGGTTGGGGATATTCACGTTCAGCAAATACGGGGCGTCGAGTTCGTCGAAGCGGCGCAGCACGATGTCGCGCGCCAGGCGGGCGGCCGATTCGATGTGTTCCCAGCCGTGCGCCACCTGCGAGAAGGCGATGGCGGGGATACCGAACAGATAACCTTCGGTGGCGGCGGCCACGGTGCCCGAATACAGGGTGTCGTCGCCCATGTTCTGGCCATTGTTGATGCCGGAAACGACCAGGTCGGGACGGTAGTCGAGCATGCCGGTGAGCGCCACGTGCACGCAATCGGTCGGGGTGCCGTTGACGAAATAGAATCCATTGGCGGCCTGCTGCACCGACAGCGGCCGGTCCAGCGACAGCGAATTGGACGCGCCGGAACGGTTGCTGTCGGGCGCCACGACGACGATATCGGCGATCGCGGACAGTGCCTCGGCCAGCGCATTGATACCGGGGGCCAGATAGCCGTCGTCATTGCTGATAAGAATTCTCATGCTGCGATTTTACCTGAAGCAACGGTTGCATCGCTCTTTGGCGCAGAAGATTTTCTCGGCAAGGACCAGGGCGGCGCGCGTTCAGGGCACCGACACCGGGCGCCCGGCCGCCGCCTCCATCAGGGCTTCATGCAGGGACGATACTTCGTCTTGTGCAAATGACAGCAAGGCATCCTTGTCATTGTCGCGCAAATACACTTGCTTGATCATGGCCACGCCGCGCCGGCGCAGGGGGTTGGCCACGGAAGGCCGCAGCACCGACTTGCGCAGGCTGTCGGCCAGTTCGCGCGCTTCGCGTTCGCTGCGGTTGTCGATCAGCTGCTGCAGCTGGGCCAGCGCCTGGCCCAGGGTTTCGCCATGCCCCACGTCGTCGCGCGCATCCATCATGGCGGCGCGCAGGTCGAGCGCGCCGGCGTGCGAATCGTGCGGCCCCGACGACACGCCGCCGTAGCTGATCAGGCGCGCGCTGCCGGCCAGCACGGTTTCTTCGAGCTTGCGCGCGTCCACGCTATGGCCCTGGCGCGACAGGGTGGTGGCCAGCGCTTTCTTGCTGTTGAGCGTGTGCAGGTTGTCGACCCCGTGCACCTTTTCGTGCAGCGACACCAGTTGCTGCTGCAGGCGGCGCGCCGCTTCCAGTTCGCCCCGGTCGCTGAGCATGGAGGCCAGGCGCAGCTGCACGCTGAGGGTATCGGGATGGTCGAAGCCCAGGCTGCGTTCGCGCCCGCTGGCCAGCGATTCGAGCACCGCGCGTACGCCGTCGAGGTCGCCCTGCCCCGCCATGATGTCGGCCAGCAGTTCGCGCGCCGCCAGGGTGAGCGGATGGTCGTGCCCCGCGTGCCGGTCGCGCGCGTCGACCACGCTGTGCTGCAGCTTGCGGGCGTGCGACAGGTCGCCCATGTCGAACAGCAGCGCGGCCAGTTGCCCGGCGGCGCGCAAGGTGTCGCCGTGTTCGCTGCCGAGCAGGCGTTCGCGCCCTTCGAGCACGCGTTCGTAGACCATGCGCGCGCGCGAAAACTGGCCGTGCCGGGTGAGCGTCTGGGCCTGCGCGGCCAGGCTGTCGAGGGTGGCTTCGTGGCTGGGGCCGTACAACTCTTCGCAGCTGGCGATGACTTGTTCGTGCAGCGCCAGCGCGCGTTCGTATTCGCCCAGCAGGGCCAGGGTGGCGGCCAGCGCCGAGCGCGCGGCCAGGGTGTCGGGATGGCTGGGGCCGAGCAGGCGCTGGCAATCGTCGAGCAGCAATTCGTGCAGGAAGCTCGCTTCGGGCAGGCGGCCGGCGTCGCGCAGCACATTGGCCAGCGTGCCGCGGCTGCTGCGGGTATCGGCGTGTTCTTCGCCCAGCAGGCGCTGGCGCAGCGAGGCCGATTCTTCGAAGCAGGCGATGGCCTGGTCGATGCGTTCCTGTTCGCGATACAGCTCGCCCAGCTTGTACAGGTCGCGCCCGAGACTGAGGGCGATGGCGCCGCTCGCCCCTTCCGACGACAGGCGGCGCGCGCCGGCCACCGCCGCCGTCAGCCGCACTTCGGCCAGCGGTTGCCAGGGAAAGCGGCCGTCGGCCACCCAGTCGAGCAGGGTGTCGAAGGTGCGCGCGAGCGAAAAGCGGTCGGCGTCGCGCAGCGCGCCGGCCGGAAATTGTTCGCCGCCGGCCATGGCATTGGTTTGCTGCAGCTGGACTTCGTCGAGATAGCTGTCGAGCGAGAGCTGCGACATGCCGTAGCACTGGCGCAGCAGTTTTTCGAGCACGGCCTGGTAGCCGCTGATGCCCAGGTGCGGGTCGCCGCGCCGCCATTGCGAGCGGCGGTCGCAGTCGGCGCTGTCGATGGCGCAGGGCAGCGGATAGACCAGCAGCGGGCGCTGTTCGTCTTCGTGGCTGCAGCGGTATTCGATGGCGCGCGTGACCACGCCGGACAAGCCGTCCAGGCTGCGCTGGTTGGGCGTGAACAGGGTGATGAGCTTGCGCGGCAGCAGCGTGGTGCACACGCTGACGGCGGCCGAGCGGCCGCTGCGCGCGTCGACCAGCACATGCCGGAAGCGCCGCGCGAGGTGTTCGCCAAAGCAGCGGAACAGCGCCGGGCAGGCGGCGAACAGGCCGTCCCAATCCATCTGGTCGGCGCGTTCGCCGTAGGTGTCGTCGAAGCAGCCGGCGCGCATGAGGTAGAGCGGGCGGCTCTGGTCGACCCGTTCCACGTACAGTTCCCAGTCGACCGCGTCGAGCACCTTGCGCGCCAGCGCCGTATCGTCGGGGGCCGCCTTGCCCTCGCCCAGCATGGCCAGGTGGTCGCGGCAGGCCTGGAAATATTCGAGCAGGCCGGGATGTTCGCCCTGCAGGCCGAAGTGGTGGTGCAGGCCCGGCGCTTCAGTGTCCCAATCGATCATCAGCACGGGGACGGTGGCGTTGTTGCGCCCCGCCAGCAGGACGGCTGTGTTCGACAACGCGACACTGCGCGCCGTTCCGCTCTCGAAGGAGTAAAACGTGGTCACGTCGCCGGGAGCGGTTATCGGCGGCAGCGTTATTCTTTTGAGTTCCATTAGTGCTCCTTTTATTTTTTTGGGAAAGATAGATCCGGCACATCACGCCACTCAGGTGGGACATCGGGGAGCACAAATTGGTTGCAGTCATGGCCCACGGGCGTATATTTTTTCTGGTACTGGTAATGCGTCACAATCCGGTCCACCACTTTTTTAATATCCGGCAAAAAATCCGGGTTCGATTTCAGGTCGCTGGTTGCCATCGTGAAGTGCGAAAAATCGACGTACATGCTCGAATTGGTGATCTGCGGCGGCAGCTTCCCCGGATGCATGGTCATGATCACGGGGATGATCAGGTGACTGGGCATGGGGTACCACTGGCCGCGTTCATGCTCGAGCAACTGCATGGCCGCATACTCGCGCCGCGTGTAGCCGTGCGCTTCGTACTTGGGGGTGTAAATCAGGATCATCGATACGCTTTCGCACATGGCGCGCGCAATCCGGCGGTCAAGATCATCCCCGCCGCCGAGTTGCTCGGTATCGATGAACAGCTCGTCCTCGTTGTCGAAATACGGTTCGAGGTAGCAGCGGATAGCGTCAGACAACGCAGCCTTGAACTTGTTCATCAGTTCATAGCGGCCGTGCGCATAACTAAAGAAGCAGCCGTAACGGATTGCCATTTCAGCCTCCCTTTCCAATATGCCAACTGGCGCGCTCGCACCCTCGACTTTAACAAGCTCGGCATTTGCCTCTTTGCGCTCGCGCAAAGCGACCCGGGCGCCCGGAAATCAGGCATAATAAAACGGTCGTACTATTTTTTACCAAAACCAACAAGGAGACGCCAATGAAAGCCGTGGTATGCAAAGCGTGGGGTTTGCCCGACACCCTGACAGTGGAAGAATTGCCCGATCCGGTGCCCGGTCCGGGCCAGGTGGCGCTGGACGTCAAGGCGGCCGGCGTCAACTTTCCCGATGTCCTGATCATCCAGGGCAAGTACCAGTTCAAGCCCGAGCTGCCCTTCACGCCCGGCAATGAATTGTCGGGCGTGGTGCGTGCGCTGGGCGAAGGCGTGACCGGTTTCAAGGTGGGCGACAAGGTGATCGCCTTCACGTCGCAGGGCGCGTTCGCCCAGCAGATCGTGGTGCCGGTCCAGGCCCTGATGCCGATGCCTCCGGGCATGGACTTCGATACCGCGGCGGCCATCACCCTCACCTACGGCACCTCGCACCACGCCGTGGTCGACCGCGCCGCACTCAAGGAAGGCGAAACCATGCTGGTGCTGGGCGCGGCCGGCGGCGTGGGGCTGGCGGCCATCGAGATCGGCAAGGCGCTGGGCGCGCGCGTGATCGCGGCGGCGTCAAGCGATGAAAAGCTGGCCGTGTGCCGCGCGCATGGCGCCGACGCCACCATCAATTACAGCAACGAAGACTTGCGCGAAGCGATCAAGGCGGCCACCGACGGCAAGGGCCCGGACGTGATCTACGACCCGGTCGGCGGCATCTACGCCGAGCCGGCATTCCGCTCGATCGGCTGGCGCGGGCGCTACCTGGTGGTGGGCTTTGCCAACGGCGAAATCCCGAAGCTGCCGCTGAACCTGACCTTGCTCAAAGGCGCCTCGCTGATGGGCGTGTTCTGGGGCGAGTTCGCCAAGCGCGAGCCGAAGGCGAACATGGGCGCGATGCGCCAGCTGATGGGGTGGATGGCGGAAGGTAAGATTCGTCCGCATATTTCGGGACGGTATGCGCTGGCCGACACGGCCAAGGCGCTGAACGACATGGCGGCCCGCAAGGTGACCGGGAAAGTGGTGATCTTGCCAGGCGCGTGAATTCAGTTCCGGGCTAGTTGATCGCGTGCTACGTCGATAGGACTATCTGGGTAGTCATGAGGTTTTCGTGAACACTTTTATGTTGGCGGAAGCTAGGGCCCAACTAACCCACTTATGGCGCTGGTCGAAGTTGGCGAAGACGTCACTGCGGCCAGGCGCGGACAAGCCGTTTGCAAGCTTGTCCGTGGTGCCCTCTTCAGTGCCCCAGCGTCGCAACACTACGCGTAAATTGCTGGAACAATCTTAGCTACCTGGCGAATTTGTCTCAGTCCTTCGGATTGGCAAACGCTGCAAATGCCTTACGCCGGTGGAAACGTCTTTATTGCCTGTGTTTGAAGTTTGAACCCGGTACGCCAGTCGCATAGAAATTCATTTCGACCCCGCCGGACCACCTGCCATTCAAAGTTGGCAGGAAGCGACATCATTGCCTCCTCTACAGTAGGATCTACGACCGAAACTGGGGAACTAACCAAATTGTACAATCTCATATTTCCACAACAGAATATTGTCGTACGACAATAGGAATTTAGGCGATTTCGTTACTCTGGCTGGATAGTCCCCGACGGAGAAGATCAATGCCTACATGCTTCGCCACCAAATTCCCGCATCGCTTGGCCATGCTCGCATTGACGATATTGATCGCCGCGTCAGGAAACCACTCTCACGCACAGTCTGCCGAAAGTGATGGAAAGATCGGATGGTATTTCTACACGAGTCAACTATCTAATCCTGGTGATTTTATCGGCACGCCGATGGAAGCATGTTCTTTGAGCGCCGGAAATCAATTCGGTACCGATTTATTAGAAATGCGCCCAGAAAAAACCGAGTATCCGTACTACCGGTGCTTCTACAAGGGGCCATTCAAGAAACTTGACTGGTATGGAGCGACGGATCTATTCTGCGAACCCGGGTACGTACCTACTTGGCCAGACAAATGTACGAAGTGGCTGGAAATCCCCAGACCCGCGACGTGTGGAAAGGGGGAGCCCGCGCCGGTCGCTGGAAATCCTGTCGTCATTTCCAGCGGCGCCAAACTGCAATCCGAGACGGACTTCCATGGATCGGCAGCCGGATTATTGAAGATCGTTCGGACCTATCGCAGTATGCGAATGCTGGGCATCGGTCAATCTGCCGGCTTCGGCTGGTCATTCTCATTTGACCGAGTATTCCAGACTACATCAAATGCGGCGGGCCAGCCCCCGTCGAAAGTGAGTGGAACATTGGGCGATGGCAGCTACTTCGAGTTCAAGCGAAATGAGGCCGGCCAGTACGTCCCGACGTTCGATAAACGGGAAAGCGTAAAGAACCTGAATAGTCAGTTCGATGACTGGATATTGACCACCATCGATGGCACAGTTGAACGCTTCAGCAAATTCGGCGATGAATTCCTGCTCGTCAGTTCGCATTCCAAAGAGGGGCGGGCGCAGTATTACCATTACGACGGCGCGCAAAAATTGATTGAGATGACAGACGACGCGGGTAGACAGATGAACGTGTCGTGGTCCGGCGGAACCGTCAGTGCGATCAGTGGCCCTAACCTGATTGTGCGTTATCAGTATGATGTTCCGCAGTCGACTGGAGCGCCGATTACCGGTCTGTCCAGGCTAGCCGGTGTTAGCTATCACGATAGGGCCGACAAGCTGATTTCTTCAAGGCGCTATCACTACGAAGATCCGCGCAGCCAATTCCTAATGACGGGCATCACAAACGAACGAGGTGTGCGATATGCCACTTACGCCTACAACGCGTCTGGCCAGGCCGAACTGTCGGAACATGCTGGCGGCGTCAACCGATACACCTTCGCCTACCCAGAAAGAAACCGGCGGGTTGTCACTGATCCCTTGGGCACTTCGCGAAGCTTGGGCCTCCTGTATACGAGCCCGAAGGCCCCAGGCCGGATCACCAGCCAGACCCAGCCGGCTGGTGCGGGATGTGGATCAGGCGCGAGTGCTCAGGCATATGACGCGGGTGGCAGCCTCGCAAGCAGCATCGACTTCAATGGATCAAAAACATGCCTAATCAACGACCCGATTCGCGGAGTCGAACTGAGTCGAGTGGTGGGTCTGACGGCGGCCCAGGCGTGCCCTGCTAGTGCCAACATACGCGTGGCCGCGACCGCCAGGAAAATCAGTACCCAGTGGCATCCGGACTGGATATTGAAAAGTGCGGAAGCCATGCCGCACAAGATCATCAATTATGTTTACAACGGCCAGCCAGATTCTGACGGCCGCGTCGCCGAGTGCGCGGATGGCGCCACTCTACCAGACGGTCGCCCCATTGCCGTCTTGTGCAAGCAGATTGAGCAGGCGACTTCTGATCCCAATGGGAACACGGGGTTCTCGGCCAAGCGCGTGGGGCGCGCAATCGTGCGTCAATTCCGGTATAACCAGGCCGGACAACTGCTTTCCGAGACCAAGCCGAGCAATGCAAGCGGGCAAGTTCAAGTTATCACGAACAGCTACTACGACACGACGGCCGACACACACCAAAAACGCGATCTTGAAGCGACGGACAATGGCGCAGGCGAAATTACCGAATTCCATGAGTACACCGCCGACGGACTGGTGGCAAAGCTAAAGCTACCGAATAGAACTGCAATCGCTCTGCAGTATCACCCTCGTCAGCTTCTTGCGACGCGCACGGTCGCGGCGGGCAATTTGAGTGAAACTACCGAGTACGTGTACGACGAGGCCGGTCAACTTGCGCGCATCATTAGCCCTGACGGTTCATTCCATATCTACTCGTATGATGACGCGCAGAGGCTGACCGGCATACGAGACAGCAACGGAAATCAACTTACGTTCACGCTGGACAACGCGGGAAATGTCCACAAGCGCGAAGTGCGTGGTGTCGAAGGCAACCTCGTCTTTCAACGCATGCTGTGGTACGACCCGTTGGGACGCCTTGAAAAATCTCAGCGCGATCCCTTGGATCCAGGTTATCGATATCAGTATGATCGCACAGGGAACCGTACCACGGTCACCGATCCGCTCGGCCACACGAGTAAGACCGACTTTGACAATTTCGGCCGTGCCGTCAAAGAGACGCAGCCGCCTGCAACGGTCGGTGAACCACCTGTCATCACAAGCCTTGAGTTCAATCATCAGGACATGCTCACGGAAGTGGCTGACCCCAGAAGCCGAAAAACGCTTTACAAGCGGGATGGGCACGGACGCTCGACTGAACTTTCAAGTCCTGATACTGGAACAACGTCCAGCGGCTTCGATGACGTCGGCAACCTCCAGTCACGCCGCGATGCGCGCGGCATGACCACGATCTTCAAGTACGACACTGTACAGCGGCCGACACAGATTAATAGCGCGACGTTCAGGTATGGGAACGCTGGCACAAGCGCAGCAGGAAAGCTGTCCACAATGAGTGATGATTCTGGCACCACAATTTTTGCGTATGACGCGCTGGGCAGGCTTGAACGAAAAACACAGTCGGTGCGAATCGGATCGTTCACTAAAGATTTCACCGTGCTGTACGGCTATGGCTTCGAAGGGCCCAATACTGGCCATCTGACGACGTTGACCTATCCGAGTGGAAATCACATTCACATCAGCTACGGCGCGGACGGGAATCCCAGTCGCATGACCGTAGAGGCGCGCACCGCTGCATCACCGCTGACGATCATGGAAAAGATTAAGTTCCTTCCTTTTGGTCGCGTGCAGGCCTGGACGTGGGGCAGCAACGCTTCAGGTGAGCAAAGCAGCTACACACGACAATTTGACTTGGACGGACGTCTCCTAGCCTTTCCATTAGGGCATCTGTCGCGCGGTGGCATCGTGCGCACTCTCGACTATGACGCGAACGGGCTGATCAGAAAAGCGACACATTCAGGAATTGTGAAAGGCTCGTTGCTGGATCAGACTTTCGAGTACGACGACCTCGGGAGGCTCACCTCTTTCAACGCCGCAAACACGAGCCAGGGATTCAAGTACGACGCAAGTGGTAATCGCATTCGTGCTCGATTTGGCACGGCAACCTACATGAATACAATTTCTTCAACGAGTAATAGACTCAGCCTGACAAATGGGCCAGCCCCAGCGAAACGTAATAAATTTGATACCGCCGGGAACATCATCGACGATGCCACCATCAAATACGAATATGGACCTACCGGCCGCCTTGACGCGGTGGTTTCGTCTGGAATACGAACGACCTACCACTACAATGGACTTGGTCAGCGTATCGCGAAGTCTAGCATGGGCATTGCGCTTGCCTTCTATGTCTACGATGAGTCGGGACATTTGCTCGGCGAATACACCGGACAGGGTAAACCCAAACAAGAGACCGTGTTTCTTGATAGTCTGCCTGTTGCAGTGCTTCAATCTGCTCAGGCAAATGGGGACACAGTAGACATCTATCAAGTCTGGGCTGATCAGATTGATACTCCCAGGGTCATCACAAGGGCAAGTAATCAGCGCATAGTCTGGCGCTGGGATCAGGCTGATCCGTTCGGGCTACTTCGGCCCGACGAGGATCCTTCAGGTCTCGGCCAGTTCCGCTATAACCCGCGCTTCCCTGGTCAAATGTTTGACATTGAGACCAACAATCATTACAACTACTTCAGGGATTATGATCCGCAGACGGGCAGATACGTGCAGTCTGATCCGATCGGGCTTGCTGGCGGGATCAATACCTACGGGTATGTTGGTGGCAATCCAGTAAGCCAATTCGATCCCAATGGTTTGGATTGCGTGGCGTCCGGCGGCACTGTGCGGTGCAACGTTCCAGGTGGTCCGCGTATTAGCTTCCCGCGCCCCGCCGGATGGCCCGATCACATTAAGCCAGGAGACACTAACTACCACGCTTACAATGAGTGGGTGAAAACGGCTGGTGTCGACAAGAAATGTCTCGACGACTATGTTCGCAACAATCCAACCCCAGGCTCGCCAAGTCCGGCAACCCCAAGTGGGACGGCAAATAATGCTAGTCCGAGCTGGGTTCCGTCATTCAGCCCAAGCCCTGTGACAAGTTACTCGATGAATTACAACGGATCGCAAGTGGTGGTAAACGTCACGATGCCCGGCCACCCGCTGTTCCCTGGTTATGTTGCGCGTGTTAACGACGCTAACGGCACAATCAATAATTACGGGGAAGGCACCGGAGCATTGCAAGGATCGTTCTCACCCTTTGCAAGACCTATTAACAACGTTTGGCAGGGGCTGACAGACGCGGCCATCAATGCTTGTCGGTGCCAAAAGTAGAGGCGACATGAATACTTCCAAACGACGCGTCTTTCTTGGGTTTCTGATTGCGCCTAGCATCCCTGCGCTGGGGCTTTATTTGATTAATCTATTTTTGGTCTCGCGCCAGGAGGCTGCATTGGTCGGAATAATTTTTGTCATTATGGGCTATGCGGTCGCTGTCATCATTGGTATCCCAACATACATTTTGGCACGGCGAAAAGGCACACTGGGGCTGTCTGCATGTCTCGGGCTTGGTGCCTTAGTTGGTCTTATTGCTTATATTCTAATTTTTGGAATTTGGGCGTTAGTCAGCTACCAGTCCGCCCCTGAGCATGCGGTTATGTTGATTAGGAATTCGCTCACGACGGGCATGGTCGCTGTCGGGTATGCCACTATCGCGGGTTGGCTGTTTTGGTTAATCGCGCTCCGGCAGCATCGAGCTTGAGCTGGGGGCTGGAACGAGGCTGAGCAGCGGGACAAGCCTGTTCGTTGCTCGACCGTATCCTGTTCGTATCTCTCTCGTATCCTGTCGTAGTCTATTCGTACCCTAACCGTATCCCATCCGGGCTGCGGAAAAATCCCATCCAATACGAAAACCCCAGCAAGAAGTGAGTGGTCGGCGGGTATGCGGGGAGTCCCCGCAGCCCCTGCCGGTGTATCACACATCACGCAACCCTCCGGGTTGGCCGGAACGCCCGCCGTTGCAGGTGTAGTGGTCTAATTTGCCCGGACACCTCGATAGGTGGACAATCCACCATCCGAGGAGATTTGCATGACAAGGCAACGCCGTAATTTTGATCCCAGCTTCAAGCATGAGGTCGTCAAAATGATTAAAGAACAGGGGCTCAGTGTTCAGCATGTGTGCCAGAGCATGAGCATCGGCCCAAGCGCCGTTCGACGCTGGCTGGAGCAGTACGATGCCGAACAATCTGGCCAGCCAGGTATAGGTAAACCACTGACGCCAGAGCAGCAACGCATCCGGCAATTGGAGCAGGAAAACCGCCAGCTGCGAGGGGATGTAGAGATCTTAAAAAAGGCCTCGGCCTTCTTTGCCCGCGAGCTGAAATGAGTTTTAGACTTATCGACGATCTGCAAATGAAGGCCATCCCTGTCGCGCAAAGCTGCCGTGTGCTGGGCGTGAGCCGTTCCGGTTTTTACGAAGCGAAGCGCCGTGCTGCTTCGCCGGCGGTTTGCAAAGCGAGTGTCCATGTACGAGCAGCTTTCGTGGCAAGTCATCAGAGCTATGGCAGTCGCCGTATGGTGACTGAGCTGTCGAATCGCGGCATCGTGGCCGGTCGCTTCAAGGTTCGCCGTTTGATGCGCCAGGCCGGCTTAAAACCCGTCTGGAAGCGCAAATTCATCCACACGACCGACAGCAAGCATGATCTTCCGGTCGCGGCCAATGTGCTGGCTCGCCAGTTCAATCCGACCGCACCAAACAAGGCTTACGTCTCCGATATCACTTACATTCGAACCGGCGCCGGTTGGTTGTATCTGGCGGTGGTGATCGACCTGTTCTCGCGCAAGGTAGTCGGCTGGGCCATGGCGCCGAGCATGCCGGCCAAGCTGGTTTGCGATGCCCTGCACATGGCGGTTCAACAGCGACGGCCAGGCGTTGGATTGGTCGTTCATTCAGACCGTGGCAGCCAGTACGCCAGTGCCCAGTACCAGGCCAGGTTGGCCAGCCACGGCTTCGTCTGCAGCATGAGCAGAAAAGGGAACTGCTGGGACACTCAGTGGCAGCAGCGTCCGCTGGAGGCGATGTATCCGATCGTTTATTTCGACGCTCTGCGGCTGAAGATCCGCGACGAGGGCACTGTCAAGAACAAGGCTGTATATCTCGCCCTGGGCGTACGCGAAGAACCGGACTCGTTTGTGCCGTGGGAAGATTCGTCCGCATATTTCGGGACGGTATGCGCTGGCCGATACGGCCAAGGCGCTGAACGACATGGCGGCCCGCAAGGTGACCGGGAAAGTGGTCATCTTGCCGGACGCCTGAGGCGGATTAATTCTTCGGCAGGAAAGCAGCTTGCAGGGCACCATTGTCAAACCCGGTGCTCGCATTGCCGCCCGCAGCGTAACGGTACAGCGCAGCCGAATAGATGCCACCGAGCGCCACCTGCACCAGGCACACGAACAGGAAACCGAGCACGCCCACGACCGCGACCAGCGCCACCAGGAACGGGCTGCCCAGGTACAGGCTGAAAGCCAGCAGGCCGGCACCGCCCAGGAACCAGGCCATGTACAGCATGGTGAAAGCGAAACTCATCCCCACCTGGCCGATGACATTCTCGCCCCAGGTCTGCTTGAACATGTTCGCGCTATCCTTGATCGCGTCGATCGGTCCCTTGTCGCGCGCGACCAGCACCGGCACCACCAGCGCGGTGGCCACGGTCCAGCCCACCCCGATCATGCCGACGATGATGCGGCCGACGAAGCCCAGGCGCTCCTGCAGCGCGCGCAGGATCACGCCCACGGTCGCGGAAATGACGGCGTAGCCAAGAATGCTGCCGAGGCGGGAATTGGCGATGCGCAGGCCGTCGCCGATGGTCGGCGAGCCGCCGTCCATGCGGATCATGGTGGCGCCGACCAGCGCGACGTTGAAGTAGAAGATGACGAAATACTGGGTCACATAGAACAGGAAAACGCCCGAGTACACCACCGGTGCGTTGGGTTCGTCGCCCAGCAAGTCCAGGCCGATGGCCGGCAGCAAAAAGCCCATGGCAACCAGTACCGCGGCAACGCCTGAGATCAGCGGGAACACCAGCAAATGGGTGTCCTGGCGCAGCACGGTGGCGCTGGCCTTGATCAGATCCATACTGCGCTTGAAGCGGTCGAACATAGCGTGACTCCTGAAGAGGGTTATGGAGGATCCAGCAATGTTGCCGAATCGCATTGCCCGCTAAAGTATCACGTCTTTACAAAAAAAACATTAAAAATCATTGCGAATAGGCAAGTAATTTTACTACTTTACCTGCGCGGCGATCCACGCGTTCATCCTGGTTTCCAGCAGCCCCAGCGGCATGCTGCCTTCGGCCAGGATCGCATCGTGGAAGCGGGCCAGGCTGAACTTCGGCCCCAGCTCCAGCGTGGCGCGCTGGCGCAGTTCCTGGATCTTCAGGGCGCCGATCTTGTAGCCCAGGGCTTGCGCCGGCAGCGCCATGTAACGTTCGGTCGCATTGATGGCGTCGGCTTCGGCATCGCCCGCCTGCTCCACCAGGTAGGCGATGGTTTGCTCGCGCGTCCAGCCCTTGGCGTGCAGGCCGGTGTCGACCACCAGGCGGGCTGCCCGGCGCAGGTCCAGCAGCAAGTGTCCCGCATACGCGTTCGGATCCTCGTACAGGCCCATTTCCTTGCCCAGCGTTTCGGCATACAGCGCCCAGCCTTCGACATAGGCATTGTTGCCACCGAACTTGCGGAACTTGGGCACCGACAGGTCCTGCTGGCGCGACAGCTGGAAATGGTGGCCCGGATGGCCTTCATGCAGGAACAGCGAGGTCATGCGCGTGCTGCCGTACGCTTGCGGATCGGGGATCACGGCCCAGAAAATGCCGGGGCGCGAACCGTCGGCCGCCGCCAGCGTGTAATGGTCGGACGCGGCGTCGCGCGACAGCGGCGGCTCGGGCCGGATTTCCAGCGGCGCCTTCGGTAGCGTGGCAAACAGCGTGGGCAGCAGCGGCAGGATGCGCGCGTTCAGGGTGCGGTAGGATTGCAGCACATCTTCTTCGGTCTTGAAGGGGCGGAATTTCTGCTGCTGGCCCAGCCAGTGCGCCAGGCCCATCGCGGGGCCGGTGTAGCCAAGCCGCGGCCCCAGCCGGGCCAGCTCGCCCTGGATGCGCGTCATCTCGCCCAGGCCGATGCGGTGGATCTCGTCCGGCGACAGGCTGGTCGTCGTTTGTTCCGCCACCCAGGCGCGGTACCACGTCGCGCCGTTCGGCAAGGCGCCCCAGCCGGCGCTGGCGCGCGCGGCAGGCAGGTAATCTTTTTCGAGGAAGGCGACCAGCTTGCGCATGGCCGGCAGCACCTTGCCGCCCACCGCCTGGCGGTAAGCGCCCTTCAGGCGCGCCTGTTCGCCGGCGGTGAAGCTGGCGGGCATGGCCGCAATCGCGCTGTAGAAATCGCTCTTGTCGGTGCTGGCCGCTGCCAGCGCCTTGAACTGCGGCAGCATGGCCACCACGATGGCCTTCGGCAGCACCACGCCTTCTTTCATGCCGGTACGCATATTGGCGATGGCCGCGTCCACCCAGGCTGGCAAGCCGTTCAGGCGGCTCAGGTAAGCCTGGTACTGGGGCACGGTGCCGATCGGCTGCGAACCCTGGCCGCTGCCGAAATTGGCCAGTTGCACCGGCAGGCTGTCCATCTGGTTCATGGGCATCAGCTGGTCGCGCATGCTTTCGAAACGCAGCAGGCCGTTGACTTCATCGGCGAGGATGTCGAAGGTCACCATGTCGGACGGCGCCAGCTTGCTGCGGTCGATCCGCATCAGCTCTTCCAGCACGTCGTGCAGCATGGCGAACTGGCGCGCGCGCACCGACGGCGCGAGCGTCATCGGCAGCAGGTGGTCGAAGCGGTTGTCGCCGTTGAAGGTCGCGCCAACCGGCTCGAAGCGCGCCTGCTCTTCGTAGTAGCGCTCGGCCAGGCCGGCCAGGCGCTGGGCCGGGCTGGCGGCGACCGCCAGCGGCGGCTTCTGGGCCAGGCCATGGACCGGCATGAGGACAGCGCTACCCAGCGCTGCTGCAAGAAATACCGATCGGATGGCTGCCATTATTCGTCCTTGGGATGGGGTTGCTGCGGCTTGAAGAAGGCGATCACGTCCGCCTCGAGCCTTGTACGCTTGAACGAGGGCAAGCTTTGCCACACGCGCTTGCCATACGACTTGGAAATCAGGCGCGGGTCGCAGATCATCAGCACGCCGCGGTCGGTTTCGTCGCGGATCAGGCGCCCGGCGCCCTGCTTCAGGTTGATGATCGCTTCCGGCAGCGTGTGGTGCATAAAGCCGTTCATGCCCTGCTTTTCCATGACGTCGATGCGCGCGGCCAGCACCGGGTCGTCCGGCGGCGCGAAAGGCAGCTTGTCGATGATCACCAGCGACAGCGCGTCGCCGCGCACGTCCACGCCTTCCCAGAAGCTCTGGCTGCCCACCAGCACCGCGTTGCCGGCCGTGCGGAAGGAATCGAGCAGTTCGGTGCGGCCGCGCTCGCCCTGCACGAACAGGGGGAAGTTCAGGCCGCGGTCGGCAAATTCGGTGCGCAGGCGTTCGGCCACGTGCTTGACGGCGCGAATCGTGGTGCACAGGAAGAAGGTGCGCCCGCCAGCCGCTTCGATGACGGGCAGCGCGGCGTCGACCACGGCGTCGGTGTAGCCGAAGGAATTCGGTTCCGGCAAGCCGTTCGGCACATACAGCAAGCCCTGCTCTTCATAGTTGAACGGGCTCGGCCAGCTCTGGGCCGGTTCGCCGGTCAGGCCCATCTGGTTGGAAAAGTGCTTGAAGTCGTTCTTGACCGCCAGCGTGGCCGAGGTAAAGATCCAGCTGCGCGGCGTGCCTTCGCGCTGGTTGTTGAAAATGGGGGCGATCGACAGCGGCGTCTTGTGCAGGTGCAGCGTGGACGCGAACGCTTCCACCCACAGCACCGCCTCGTCGCCTTCGACCAGCTTGCCCTTGCCGTCGGCTTTCCAGCCGTCCAGCCCCTGCGCCAGTTCCACCGCGCGCACGCGGCACTGTTCGACGGTTTCGGCGCGCGCGGCCTGGTCTTCGAGCACGGTGATCATGGCGGCCAGCTGGTCCTTCAGGGTTTGCAGGGCCGGGAAGAAGTCCGAAGACGGCATGATCTGGGCCAGCGACAGGCGCATGATGTCCTGCGGGAAGGTCAGGCGCAGGTCGCGCGCGGCCTTTTCGACCACGGTCACCACCTTGGCCCAGTCCGGACCGCCGCGCGCATGGGCCAGGCCTTCGGCCAGCACGTCGCGGCACAGTTCCAGCACATGCGAGGTCGATACCGTCTGCCCGAAGAACAGGGTGGCGGTATCGGGCAGCTGGTGCGCTTCGTCGAAGATGATGGTGTTGGCCGAGGGCAGCAGTTCGGCCACGCCGGTATCCTTGAGCGCCACGTCGGCGAAGAACAGGTGGTGGTTGACGACCACGATGTCGGCCTGCTGCGCCTCGCGGCGCGCCTTCATCACGAAGCAGTCCTGGTAGTACTGGCACTCGGTGCCCATGCAGGTGTCGCGGGTGGACGTGACCAGGTTCCAGATCAGCGCGTTTTCGGGCACCTTGGACAGCTCGGCCTTGTCGCCCGAATTGGTCATCTTGATGAAGCGCGAAATCTCGCGCAGGTGGCCGACGTCGTCGCGCGAGGTCATGCGCCCGTTCTGCAGCGTGCGTTCCAGGTGGTAATGGCACACGTAGTTGGAGCGGCCCTTGAGCAGCGCCACCGACACCGGGGCGCGCAGCGCCGCCCGGACCGTCGGTATGTCGCGCAGAAACAACTGATCCTGGAGATTCTTGGTGCCGGTCGAGACGATGGTCTTGCCGCCCCACAGCAGGGCCGGGACCAGGTAGGCGAAGGTTTTGCCGGTGCCCGTGCCCGCTTCGGCGATCAGGGTTTTCTGGTCGGCGATGGCCTGGGCGATCGACTTGGCCATCTCGGTTTGCGAGCGGCGCGGGCTGAAACTGCCCACCGCGGGCGCAAGCGGACCGCCGGCGCTGAACAGGCGGTCGATTTCGGCGTCGTATTTCCCAGCGGGAGGCGCATCCGGCGCCGGTGTAAGATCGGTCAAAGTGGCGTTTCAGTATTGCGAAGACGGATCAGGCCGGAACATCCGGAACCAATTGCATTTTCAACAGGGTGATATGGTCTTTCAGCTGCAATTTGCGCTTTTTGAGGCGCCGGAGCTGCAACTGGTCGTGGTGCCCGTCCAGGATCAACATGTCTATGACCGCGTCCAGGTCCCGATGTTCCACATCGAGTTCGATCAGGCGGCGCTGAATTTCGTGGACATTGGTCATGTTGTGGTGTTCCAAGCGGTTTTATTTCAAGTCTTCAGGGGTGTGGGCCAAGAAGGGCATTACAATCGGAAACAATTTGTGTTGATACGTAAATAGTCTCTGCTTGCAACATTATGCCTTCCCGGTGCATAGTTTAATCTACGGCGACGTTGCCGCCAATATAGATTGCGCTAGCGTGTCCCAAAGCACCCATATTAAGGCAAGCAGGACATAACCCGAGTTTATGAAACCATACAAGCTAGAAGCCGGAACCGCCCAGCACATCGGAAACCGTCCACAACAGAACGACCGCACTGCCTTGTTCACGGGTGCACGCGCGCCAGGCTACGTCCTGGCCGTGCTTTCCGACGGCATTGTCGGGGGCGCCACCGCGTCGGAACAAGTCCTGCACACGGCCAAGCAATTGTTTGACGAATTCAAACCGGGCGACCATCCCAGCGTCGAACGGCTGGGCCAGGTCCTGTGCGACATCGTGCACGAGACCCACATGATCATCAAGATGAACGAGTTCACGACCAAGGCGGAGTCGCATGCCACTTTCGTGGGTCTGATCATCACCCCGGCCGGCCAGGCCATCTGGGCCCACGTCGGCGATTCGCGCCTGTACAGGTTCGCCGCCGGCCAGTGCGTGGTGCGCACCAACGATGCCGACTATGTCGAGCACCTGGTCGCGTCCGAAAAGCTGCCGGTCGAAGCGGCCAAGAACCACCGCCATTCGAAACTGCTGCTCAATGTGCTGGGAAATTCGCGCAAGGAACCGTTCGTGACGGTCGGCGTGCACGAGCATATCGGCGCCGGCGATACCTTCCTGCTGTGCTCGGACGGCCTGTGGCATTTCTTCACCGACGCCGAACTGGGCGCCGTGACCAGCAAGGCCACGCCACGCCAGGCGTCGGAAATGCTGATCAACAAGGCCACCGAACGGGCCCAGGGCAAGGGCGACAACTGCACCATGGCCATCGTGAAGTTTGTCAAACCACCCAAAGAAGTGAAAAACTACACCGTCCAGAAGATGGGACGCGCGGTGTAAAACAGCTTATTTGGCGGGCGGCTGGGCGGCTTTGGCCGCCTTTTCCGCTTTTTTGGCCGCCACTTCCTTCTGGCGCTCCTCGGACTCGCGCTTGCGCTGCTCGAATGCCACGACATTGGCTGCCCGTTTGGCGGCATCCCGCGGCGCTTCGGCGGCGCCCTCGGCCTGCCTGGCGGCGCGCTTGGCATTGCGCCCGGCCAGGGCCGGCTTGGGCACGGCGCGGCGCGGCGCGGCAACTTCCCTTGGCGGTGGCGGCGCCATGGCCGCCAGCCTGGCTTCCTCGGCTTCGAATTCCCTGATGGCGCGGGCCACTTCGCGGTCGCGCTGCTCGACCGCCGCCTTGCGCTCGTACAGTTCGGCTTCCACCTCGACCGCCCGCAGCATGGCCAGCGTGCTGCGCCGCTTTTCCTTGGCGGCGTCAAGGCAGTTATTGACGAAGAACCTGGCGTAGCACAGCTGTTCGCTAGCGGCGTAGCCCGCTTCGGCCGCGGCGCGCTCGGTCTTGACCCTGTCGAGCTTGCGCTGCGCCTCCGGTACCGACATCGTCTTCGCGACCACCGGCGTCACGTTCGGTGGCAGCAGCACGGTGGTGCATCCGCCCAGGGCGAACGCGGCGGCCATCAGAGCCAGTAATTTCATCAGTGTTTCTTCCTTGTTGTCAGGCCAGCGCTTCGGCAGCGCCGCGGCGTTCGGCTTCCATGTATTCACGCGACTGCATCTCAATGATACGCGAGACGGTGCGATGGAACTCGTTCGACAGCGTGCCCTGGGTGTACAGCTCCTCCGGCGCGACTTCGGCCGACATCAGCAGCTTGACCTTGTGGTCGTAGAACACGTCGATCAGCCAGGTGAAGCGGCGCGCCTCGGACGACTGGGCTGCCGACATGGCCGGAATGCCCGACAGGATCACCGTGTGGAAGCGGCTGGCCAGTTCCAGGTAATCGTTCTGCGAGCGCGGGCCGCCGCACAGGGTCGTGAAATCGAACCAGATGATGCCGCCCGCGCGGCGCAGGGCATGGATGTCGCGCCCCTCGATATTGACGTGCGGGGTTTCGTCGGCGATTTCGGCGATTTTCGCGTAGGCCGTGCGCAGCGCCAGGTCGGCCGCGGCGCCCAGCGGCGTGTAGTAGCTGTCGACCTGCTCGAGCGCGCGCTTGCGGTAGTCCACCCCGGCGTCCACGTTCAGCACGTCGAGTTTGTCCTTCAGGAGCGCGATGGTGGGCAGCATGCGGTCGCGGTGCAGGCCGTCCGGGTACAGCAGGTCCGGATCGTAGTTCGAGGTCATGATGAAGGACACGCCGTTGGCGAACAGGGCCGACAGCAGGTTGTACAGGATCATGGCGTCGGCAATGTCCGAGACGTGGAATTCGTCGAAGCAGATCAGGCGGTATTTCCTGGCGATGTTCCTGGCCACGATGTCGAGCGGATCGGCCACGCCCTTCAGGTCGTCGAGCTGGCGGTGCACATCGCGCATGAATTCATGGAAGTGCACGCGCGTCTTGCGCACGACCGGCACCACCGAGTAAAAACTGTCCATCAAAAACGACTTGCCGCGCCCTACTCCGCCCCACAGGTAGACCCCGCGCGGCACGTCCGGGCGGTTGATCAGGCGCTTGAAGGAGGACGAACGCTGCGAACGGAATTCCACCCATTCCTCGTAAGCGCGCTGCAGGCGGTCAACCGCGCGCTGCTGGGCCGCATCGGAGGAGAAACCGCGCTGGGACAGCGCGTGCTGGTAGAACTCTTGGACGTTCATGAATTGGGGGCTAACGGAAAAACGGGACTGCTGAAGGTCGCCTTCCGCGACGGCGGAAGGCGATGTGTGCTGCTCTTAGAAGTTCAGCGAACGCTTGTCGATCGCGAGCGCTGCTTCCTTGGTCGCTTCCGACAGCGACGGGTGCGCATGGCAGATGCGCGCGATGTCTTCGGCCGAAGCACGGAATTCCATCGCGACCACGGCTTCCGAAATCAGCTCGGACGCCATCGGGCCGACAATGTGCACGCCCAGGATTTCGTCGGTCGTGGCGTCAGCCAGGAACTTGACCATGCCCGACGTATCGCCCAGCGCGCGCGCACGGCCGTTGGCCATGAACGGGAAGGTGCCTGCCTTGTACGCCACGCCGGCCGCCTTCAGCTGCTGCTCGGTCTGGCCTACCCACGCGATTTCCGGCGAGGTGTAGATCACCCACGGAATCGTGTTGAAGTTGGTGTGGCCGTGCTGGCCGGCGATACGCTCGGCGACCGCAACGCCCTCTTCCTCGGCCTTGTGCGCCAGCATCGGGCCGCGCACCACGTCGCCCACCGCCCATACGTTGGCCAGGTTGGTCTTGCAGTCGTCGTCGACGGCCACGAAACCGCGCTCGTCGAGCTTCAGGCCGACCGCGCCGCCGTTCAGGCCCGTCGTGTTCGGCACGCGGCCGATCGAGATGATCAGCTTGTCGAACACGGCCTTCTGCGCCGCGCCGGCTGCGTCGGCGTATTCCACCGTCACGTTGTTCTTGCCGGCGCTGACCTTGTCGATCTTGACGCCCAGGCTGATTTTCAAGCCCTGCTTGGTGAACAGCTTGTGCGCTTCCTTGGCGATCTGCTCGTCGACCGCGCCGAGGAAGGTCGGCAAGCCTTCGAGCACCGTCACGTCGGAACCCAGGCGGCGCCAGACGCTGCCCATTTCCAGGCCGATCACGCCGGCGCCGATCACGCCCAGCTTGGCCGGTACGCCGTCGATCGTCAGCGCGCCGGCGTTCGACAGGATCAGTTTTTCATCGAACGGTGCGCCCGGCAGTTCGCGTGCGCTGGAACCGGTGGCCACCACCACGTGCTTGGCCAGAATGGTTTCCGGCTTGGCGCCGGCGACGTCGATGCTGTAGCCGCCATCCACGGTGCCGCCGAAGGAGCCGCGGCCGTGCAGGAAGGTGACCTTGTTCTTCTTGAACAGGAACAGGATGCCTTCGTTGTTCTGCTTGACGACGGTATCTTTGCGCTTGAGCATTTGCGGCAGGTTCAGCGCCAAACCGGCGACGTCGATGCCGTGTTCCTTGAACGCGTGGCCGGCATGCTCGAAATGCTCGGACGATTGCAGCAGCGCCTTCGACGGGATGCAGCCGACGTTGGTGCAGGTGCCGCCGGGCGCGGGACCGCCCTTGGCGTTGACCCATTCATCGATACAGGCAACCGAAAAGCCCAGCTGGGCCGCGCGGATGGCGGCGATGTAGCCGCCAGGGCCCGCGCCGATGACGACAACGTCAAATTGTTTTTGAGTACTCATTCAATCATTCCTTTTATTCTTCTGGTACGAATATCCACATCAGGACATAGATCAGGATGCCGAATCCGGCGAACAGGAAGCACAAGGTAAACACCAGGCGCCAGATCCACGATTCCATGCCGGTGACCTTGGCCAGGCCGCCGCACACGCCGCCCAGCCAGCGGTCGTTGCGCGAGCGGCGCAGCTGCGACAGCTCGGCGCCGATGTCGGAGCCGGACGAACCGGACGAACCGGACGAACCGGACGAGGACTTGTTCAGGTTCACGGAAGCTGCCAGCAGCTTGGCCTTGGCCTGTTCGAATTCGGCATCGGTGAGCGCACCGGCCTGATGCAGTTCGTGCAAACGCTTGATTTCATCGGAGATATTCATTGGTACCGCCTCTCAAAAATGTTCAGCATGGCACGCGCTGCGGGCAGCGCGCCCCTCGAAATTACAGATCCAGCAGCAGGCGCGCAGGGTCTTCCAGCGTTTCCTTCATGGTGACCAGGCCCAGGACGGCTTCGCGGCCGTCGATGATGCGGTGGTCATACGACATGGCCAGGTAGTTCATCGGACGCACCACGACCTGGCCGTTTTCGACCACGGCGCGGTCCTTGGTCGCGTGCACGCCCAGGATGGCCGACTGCGGCGGGTTGATGATCGGGGTCGACAGCATGGAGCCGAAGGTGCCGCCGTTCGAGATCGAGAAGGTGCCGCCGGTCAGGTCTTCCAGGGTCAGCTTGCCTTCCTTGGCCTTGACGCCGAATTCGCCGATTTTCTTTTCGATGTCGGCGATCGTCATCTGGTCCGCATTGCGCAGGATGGGCACCACCAGGCCGCGCGGCGAACCGACCGCGATACCGATGTCGAAGTAGCCGTGGTAGACGATGTCGTTGCCGTCGACCGAAGCGTTGATGATCGGGTACTTCTTCAGGGCGGCGACGGCGGCCTTGACGAAGAAGGACATGAAGCCCAGCTTGACGCCGTGCTCTTTCTCGAACTTGTCCTTGTACTTGTTGCGCAGGTCGATCACCGGCTGCATGTTCACTTCATTGAAGGTGGTCAGGATCGCGTTGGTCGACTGCGACATCACCAGGCGTTCGGCGATGCGGGCGCGCAGGCGGCTCATCGGCACGCGCTCTTCCGGACGCTCGCCCAGGCTGGCCATGGCCGGCGCGGCAACCTGCTGCAGCGCAGGCTTGGCGGCCGGTGCCGCCAGTGGTGCCACGGCAGGGGCGGCAGGCTTGGCGAGCGCGCCCAGCACGTCACCCTTGGTCACGCGGCCGTCCTTGCCGGTACCGGCGACGTCGCCGGCGGTCAGCTTATTTTCCGACAGCAGCTTGGCGGCGGCAGGCATGGCCACATTCGCTTTCGACGCCAGCGAATTGATGGCGGCGGCCACGGGATCGGCGGCGGCCGCCTGCACCGGTGCGCTGACGACGCCGATCGGGCTGACCTGGGCGCTCGCTTCGGTATCGATGATGGCGATCACTTCGCCGGCGACCACGGTGCTGCCGTCGCCCTTGAGGATCTGGACGATCACGCCGGCCGACGGGGCCGGCAGTTCGAGCACGACCTTGTCGGTCTCGATATCGATCATGTTTTCGTCGCGGCCAACCGGCTCGCCGACTTTCTTGTGCCACGACAGGAGGGTCGCTTCAGCAACCGACTCCGACAGGACTGGGACTTTAACTTCGATTTGTGCCATGTAAAACTCCGTATCTTGATTTTTTGTGGCGCCCGCATTGCCGCGGGCGCAGCGCCGTTATTTGGTGAGGATGAAGCCTTTGAGCTTCGAAAACGCGGTTTCCAGCAATTCCTTCTGCTGCGCGTTGTGCTTGTCGCCGTAGCCGACCGCAGGCGAGGCGGAAGCCGGACGGCCCGCATACGCCAGGCGCTGGCCCGAGTCCAAGCTTTCGAAGATGTTGTGCTGAATCTGGAACCATGGTCCCTGGTTCTGCGGCTCATCCTGCGTCCATACCAGCTCGGTCGCATTGGGGAACTTCTTCATCTCGGCCGCGAACGACTTGTGCGGGAAGGGATAGAGCTGTTCGACACGGATGATGGCGACGTCGGCTGACCCGCGCGTCTTGCGGCTGTTGACCAGGTCGTAGTAGACCTTGCCCGAGCAGGCGATCACGCGCTTGACCTTCTTGGCGTCGATCTTGTCATCGACTTCACCGATCACGGTGGAGAAGGCGCCCTTGGCCAGTTCGGACAGCGGCGACGACGCGTCCTTGTTACGCAGCAGCGACTTCGGCGTCAGGATGACGAGCGGCTTCCTGAACTGGCGCACCATCTGGCGGCGCAGCAGGTGGAAGATCTGGGCGCCGGTGGTTGGCTGCACCACTTGCATATTGTTGTCCGCGCACAGCTGCAGGAAACGCTCGGGACGGGCCGACGAGTGCTCCGGACCCTGGCCTTCGTAACCGTGCGGCAGCATCATGACCAGGCCCGAGGCGCGGCCCCATTTCACTTCGCCCGAAGCGATGAATTGGTCGATGACGACCTGGGCGCCGTTGGCGAAGTCGCCGAACTGGGCTTCCCAGATGGTGAGCGTGTTCGGCTCGGCGGTCGAATAGCCGTATTCGAAGGCCAGCACGGCTTCTTCGGACAGGACCGAATCGATGACGGTGAACGGCGCCTGGCTGTCCGACACATTGCACAGCGGGACGTAGGTGCCCGAATCCCAGCGTTCGCGGTTCTGGTCGTGCAACACGGCGTGGCGGTGGGTGAAGGTACCGCGGCCGGCGTCCTGGCCCGACAGACGGATCGCGTAGCCGGATGCCACCAGCGAGGCGTAGGCCAGGTGTTCGCCCATACCCCAGTCCAGGTTCATTTCGCCGCGGCCCATGGTGGCGCGGTCAGCCAGCACCTTCTCGACCAGCGAGTGGACCTTGAAGCCTTCCGGCACGGTGGTGATGCGGGTGGCCAGGCGCTTGAGTTCCGCCATCGGCACGGCGGTGTCGGCCGAATCGGTCCACTTGCGGTTCAGGAACGGCAGCCAGTCGACCGCGTACTTGTTCTTGAAGTTGGAGATGACCGGGTCGATCGTGTGCTTGCCGGCGTCCATGGCGTCGCGGTAGTTTGACACCATCTTGTCGCCGCCGTCGGCCGCGATGGTGCCCTGCGCGATCAGCTTGTCCGCGTACAGCTTGCGGGTGCCCGGATGCTGGCCGATTTTCTTGTACATCAGCGGCTGCGTCAGCGCCGGGGTGTCCTGCTCGTTGTGGCCCAGCTTGCGGTAGCAGATGATGTCGATCACGACATCCTTCTTGAACTGGACGCGGTAGTCGAGCGCGATCTGGGTGGCCAGCACCACGGCTTCCGGATCGTCGCCGTTCACGTGCAGCACCGGTGCTTCGATCATCTTGACGACGTCCGAGCAGTACAGGGTCGAACGCGCATCGCGCGGGTCGGACGTGGTGAAGCCGATCTGGTTGTTGATCACGATGTGGACCGTGCCGCCCGTGCCGTAGCCGCGGGTTTGCGCAAGGTTCAGCGTTTCCATGACCACGCCCTGGCCGGCGAATGCGGCGTCGCCATGCACCAGGATCGGCAGCACTTGTGCGCCTTCCTTGTCGCCGCGGCGTTCCATGCGCGCCTTGCACGAACCTTCGACGACCGGGTTGACGATCTCGAGGTGGGACGGGTTGAAGGCCAGCGACAGGTGCACCGGACCGCCGGCGGTCGAGATGTCGCTCGAGAAGCCCTGGTGGTACTTGACGTCGCCCGACGGCAGGTCGTCGCCGTGCTTGCCTTCGAATTCTTCGAACAGTTCCTGGGGCGACTTGCCCAGGGTGTTGACCAGCACGTTCAGGCGGCCGCGGTGGGCCATGCCGATGACGATTTCCTGGACGCCGTTTTCACCGGCGCGCTGGATCGTTTCGTCGATCGCGGCGATGAACGATTCGGAGCCTTCCAGCGAGAAGCGCTTGGCGCCCACGTACTTGGTGTGCAGGTAGCGTTCCAGGCCTTCGGCCGCGGTCAGGCGGTCGAGGATGTGCTTTTTCTTTTCAGCGGTGAAGCTCGGGGTCGAACGGATCGACTCGAGCTTTTCCTGCAGCCAGCGCTTTTCCGCCGGATCGCCGATATACATGAATTCGGCGCCGATCGAACGGCAGTAGGTATCGCGCAGCAGGTTGAGCAGGTCGCGCAGCGACGCCGTCTCGGGGCCGAAGTAGGTATTGCTGATGTTGAACACGATCTCCATGTCGGCATCGGTGAAGCCGTAGAAAGCGGGATCGAGTTCGGGAATGGTGCGGCGCTCCTGGCGCTGCAGCGGGTCCAGGTTGGCCCACTGCGAACCGAGGTAGCGGTAGGCGGCGATCAGCTGGGTGACGGCGACGCGCTTGCGGCCCATCTCGACGTCGGTCGAGGCGGTGACCACGCGGATCGGACCCTGCTTGGCGCGTTCGGCGAAGGAAGCGATGACGGACGAATGGACGACGTCGGGCTTGTTGGAGCCGTCGACTGCCGGTACGTTCTGCATGGAATCGAAGTACGCGCGCCAGTTGTCGGGCACGGAACCTGGGTTGTCGAGGTAAGCCTCGTACAGCTCCTCCACGTAGGGCGCGTTACCGCCGAACAAATAGGAGTTGGCGGTGTATTGTTGCATCATCTTGCTCACCTTTCTTCGCGCTTCGCGAGTTTGGCGGGTTAATCTAACCTTCCGCGACACGGCCTGACCGGTTAGCGGATTGCACATCAAGTTGTGGGGAAGGACTGGTATAGCTTCACAAATAACACGCGGTATTGTAGCTCAAGATTCCACGTTGCGAAAAAAGTCGGCGATCATATTTTTCCCGGCAACAATACCAGTTTGCAAAAATCTTGTCACAAAAACAAAAAATCGCCCTCGAAAGGGCGATTTTTGCAGGTGAGGCAGACGGGTTTAGAAACCGATATTGGCCGTCAGCTGCGCCGAACGCTCGACGCCGAGGTTGATCCGCGAACCGCCGTTGTTGAGCGAGACCACATGGAACTTGTCGAACAGGTTGTAGACGTTCAGCTGCAGGGTCACGTTCTTGCTGACTTTGTAGCTGGCCACGGCGTCGGCCACCACGTACGACTCGATCGCCTGGGCGCCGGCCGATGGCGCGGTCTGGTTCGGCGCGATCACGCGTTTCTGCTCGCCCATGTAGCGCACGCCGCCGCCAACGCTGAATGCGTCGGAAAGCTTGTAGGTCGACCACAAGGTGGCCGACAGGTCCGGCGACCAGCGGGTGCCGGTACCGGTCAGCGTGGTGCCCGCGCCTTCGATGATTTCGGCATCCATGGTGGCGATGCCGCCGATGACGCTCCAGTTACGCGTGATCTGGCCGACCACGCCCAGTTCCACACCCTGCACGCGGCGGTTGCCGCCTTGCGAGTACGTCAGCGCAACCGGATCTTCCAGCACCGGGAACTCGTTCTTGTTCTCGGTACGGTAGATGGTGGCCGTGACCGCCAGCTGCTTCTGGATCAGGTCCCACTTGGCGCCCAGTTCCAGGTTGGTGGTTTTCTGCGCATCCATCGACGGGTTGGCGATATTGCCGGCCGTGGCCGACAGGCCGAAGTTGGCGCTGCCCGGCGGCGTTTGCGACGTGGCGTAGGCCAGGTAGATGCTGCCGTCGACGCTCGGCTTGTACAGCGCGCCAGCCTTCCAGCTGACCAGGTTGTCCGATTTCTCGACGTGACTGCCGATCAGGGTGCCCACCGGAATAGTCTGCGGAGTTGTGACCGCTTTCGCTGTGGCCGCGTTCGTTTCGGTGTTGTAGTGCTCGACGCGCAGGCCGCCGTTCAGCTGCCATTTGTCGTTCAGCTTGATGGTATCGAAGACGTAGGCTGCGGCGGTGGTGGTTTCGCCCTTCGAATAGGCGCCATTGCGCACTGGCGCGAACGCGGTCAGGGCGGTCGGCACCGGGTTGTACAGGTTGGCATTGACCAGGGCGCCCAGGCCGACGCGGGTCGCGGAGAACTGTTCTTCGGACAGGAATTCCAGGCCGGCCGAGACCGTGTGGCCGATGCCGCCGGTATCGAATTCGCTGACCAGGTTGGTGCTGTTGGCCATGATGCGGTTGTCTTGCAGGACGCTCTGGCGGGTGCGGGCCACGGTCCAGGTCGAACGGTCGGTGCTGGTCGCGGTCAGCGCGTTCACGCCGGTCAGGATACGGTCCATGCTCGACTTGCCGTAGCGGCTGGTATTGGTCAGCGTGGTCTTGGCGCCGAGCTGGTGTTCGACCTTGACGGTGACCATGTCGGCCTTCACGTCTTCATAGTCGCTGGCATAGCCATAGAAGTTTTCCAGGTCCACGCGCGGCGCGCGGCGGACGGCGTCGGCGACGCCAGGCACGGTGCTGGCGAAGAAATAGCCGGGAATGCCGATGGCGGGAATGCCGCCGTCGGGCACGCCGTCCTGGCGCAGGTGCTGCGAGAACAGGTAAACCTTGGTCGGGGTGCCCAGGCCGAAGGCCAGGGACGGCGCGATCGCTTGCGAACGCTTGTCGATGACCTTGCGGCCCATCTGGCCGCCGTCCTGCACCATGGCGTTGATACGGAAGGCGCTGGTGTCGGAGAGCGGGTGGTTGTGGTCGACCGTGGCGCGCGCCTTGGTGCCGCTGTCGTAGCTGACGGTGCCCGACGTAGCCGCTTCCTGGTTCGGCACTTTCGATGCCAGGTTGATGTAGCCCGACGCTGCGCCGCGGCCGACATCGGTGCCGGCAGGACCGCGCGAGACTTCGATTTGTTCAATGTTGAAGACATCGCGGCTGACGGCGCCCAGGTCGCGGATGCCGTCGACGAACACCGACGACTGGGTCGAGAAACCGCGCATCTGGAAGGTGTCGCCGGCGCTGGTATTGCCGTTTTCGCCCAGCTGCAGGGTGATGCCCGGGGTGTTGCGCAATGCATCGACCAGCGAATTGGCGCCCTGCTCCTGCAGCACTTCCTTCTTGATGACGGTGATGGTCTGGGTGGTGTCGAGCAGCGGCTGGGTCAGTTTCGGGGAAGTGACTTTATCTGCCTTGTATGGCACGTCGGCTGCGGCTTTGACGGTGACGCCCTGCAGTTCGACTTCTTTTTTCTCGGGTGCGGTCCGCGCCTGGGCGCCGAACGAGGCGCTCATGGCGGCCAGGGCGATCAGGGTAGGCGTGAGCATGGGATTGCGGGCGGCGGCGTGCTTGCGATTGCGGATATAAGACAAAAAATTCTCCCAACGGATAAGTGGTTGTTTGGTGCTGGCTAGGTGGCACGCTGCAGGGCACGGCGACTGGCTATTCAATTATGGAATGCGAATGATAATAGTTCTCATTAAGAATAACAAGCGAATGTAAAGAAACATGTCTGTTGCCAGGTAAGCCTTGACCACCTAAATGATAATCGTTATCATTTGCATTCACCTCGTTACTGGAAGCCTCGATGTCCACCCATGCACCGCACATTCCCAACGCCGGCCGCGCGGTATGGCTCAAGAATCTGCACCGCTGGCACTGGATCAGCGCGGCGCTGTCCCTGACGGGCATGCTGATGTTCAGCATTACCGGCTTCACCCTGAACCACGCGGCCGATATCGAAGCCAAGCCGCATGTGGTCAAGCGCACGGCCAGCTTCCCGGCGCCGCTGCAAGACCAGCTCAAAGCGTATGCGGCCAGGCATGCCGACGCCACCGCCCCGCTGCCGCCGGCGCTGGCGCGCTGGGCGCGCAGCAATTTCGACGTCGAGGTCGAAGGCCTGGCCGCCGAATGGACCGAGGATGAAGCCTATGTGCCGCTGCCGCGTCCGGGCGGCGACGCCTGGCTGCGCCTGGGGGCCGACGGCAATGCCGAATACGAACGCACCGACCGCGGCACCATTTCGTGGCTGAACGACTTGCACAAGGGCCGCAACACGGGCCTGGTGTGGAGCTGGTTCATCGACATTTTCGCGTTCGCCTGCCTGGTGTTCGCCCTGACCGGATTTTGCATCATGAAGTTACACGCGGCCAACCGGCCGTCAACCTGGCCTGTGGTCGGCTTCGGCATCCTGGTGCCGGTCCTGCTCGCGCTTTTATTTACCCACTAGACCTTTCCGATGAAACTACACCACACGCTGGCCCTGACGCTTCCAATGCTGAGCAGCTGGGCCGTCGGCGCAGAACTGGCCGTCAAATTCGACATCCCGCAACTGAACGTGGCCGAGTACCACCGCCCTTACGTGGCCATCTGGCTGGAAAAAGCGGACAGCCCGGTCATCACCAACCTGGCCGTGCTGTACGACGTCAAGAAAAAGGACAATGCCGGCACCAAGTGGATCAAGGACATGCGCACCTGGTGGCGCAAGGGCGGGCGCGATGTCGCGCTGCCGGTCGACGGCGTGAGCGGCGCCACGCGCGCCACGGGCGAGCAGAAAATGACTTTCGGACCAGGCAATGCCGAACTGGCCAAGCTGGCGCCGGGCAATTACCAGCTGGTGATCGAGGCTGCGCGCGAAGCAGGCGGGCGCGAACTGGTGCGCGTGCCCTTCACGCTGCCGCTCAAGGGCAAGAAAGCCTTGAGCGCCAACGGCAAGGAAGAAATCGGCGCCGTTTCCCTTACGATCACCCCTTGAGGCCACACATGAACTTGAAGAAAACCGTTCTCGCGCTGGCCCTGGCCACCGTCGCCCTGCAGGCTTCCGCCCACCGTGGCTGGCTCTACCCGCAAGAAACCAGTGTCGACGCCAAGGAAGCCTGGGTCACCATCGACGGCGCCATTTCCGAAGGCTTGTTCGACGTCGACCACCAGCCCCTGAAAATGGAAGGCGCCACCGTCACCGACCCGGACGGCATCACCGCACCGGCGCCGGCCGCCACCATGGGCAAGAAGCGCAGCAGCTTCGACCTGAAAATGCCGAAGGACGGCACCTACCGTATCAGCCTGGTCAACGCCAGCGTGGCCGGCAGCTACAAGGACAAGGCGACCGGCGAGACCAAGCGTTTCCGCGGCACCGAGGAATCGTTCGCCAAGGACGTGCCGGCCGGCGCGGAAGAAATGCGCGTGATGCGCAGCCACGCGCGCCTGGAGACTTTTGTCAGCGCCAACACCACCAGCACCGGCGCCCTCAAGCCGTCCGGCGTGGGACTGGAAATGGTCCCCATCACCCACCCGACCGACCTGCGCGCCGGCGAAACGGCCAAATGGCGCTTCCAGCTGGACGGCAAGCCGCTGGCCAAATTCGACTTCAGCCTGACCCCGGGCGGCGTGCGCTATCGCGGCACGCTGGGCGAACAGCGCCTGACCACCGACGCCAAGGGCGAAGCGGCGGTCAAGCTGCCGGCCGCCGGCATGTACTGGCTGCACGCGGCCTTCCCGTCGGCGCGCCCGCAAGGTCCGGCCGCGGCCAATGGCCCGGCCAATACCATGCGCTACACCTACGCGGCCACGCTCGAAATCCTGCCGGAATAAGACGTGCGCCAGGTCCTGGTTCCCCTCAAGGTCGACAGCCAGCTGCCGCCCGCCGGCAGCGCCATCGCGCATGCCGGCGGCAGCAGCATGGGCACCAGCTGGTCGGTCCAGGCCGTGACGGCGCCCGGTACCGGCCTGCACGCGCTCGCCGAGCGCATGCAGGACGAACTTGACCTGGTGGTGGCGCAAATGAGCCACTGGGAACCCGACTCGAACCTGAGCCGCTATAACAGCGCTCCGGCCGGCAGCTGGCACCAGCTGCCCGATCCCTTCTACACGGTCCTGGACTACGCGCTGGCGGTGGCCGACGCCAGCGGCGGCGCCTACGATCCCTGTGCCGGCGCGCTGATCAACTGCTGGGGCTTCGGCGCCCGCAACCGCTTCGACGAACCGGCTTTCTACGCGCCCGGCGCGGCCGCGGTCGACGCCATCATGGCGCGCGGCGACCGCGGGCGCATCCGCCTCGACCCCACCGCGCGCAGGTTGCTGCAGCCAGGCGGCGTGCAGCTCGACCTGTCGTCGGTGGCCAAAGGCTATGCCGTCGACCGGCTGGCGCACAGCCTGGCCGCGCTGGGCATCCGGCACTACCTGGTGGAAGTGGGCGGCGAACTGCGCGGCGCCGGCGCAAAGCCGGACGGCCAGCCCTGGTGGGTGGCGCTCGAAGGCGTGCCCGATGCCGGCGGCGACACCGCCGTGCTGGCCCTGCACGGCCTGTCGGTGGCCACCTCGGGCGACTACCGGCGCCACTTCCAGATGGGGGCGCAGCGCGCCTCGCACACGCTCGATCCGCGCAGCGGCTACCCGATCCGCAACGACGTGGCATCGGTCACGGTGATCCACCCCGACTGCATGGCGGCCGATGCCCTGTCGACCGCGCTGACCGTGCTCGGACCCGATGCCGGACTGGCGCTGGCCGACGCGCAACGCTTCGCCGCGCGCTTCCTGCTGCGCCGTCCCGGCGCGCTGCAGGAAGTCCAGTCGGCGGCGTGGAAGGACATGCTGCAATGATCAATATCGATCCGGTCCGCTGGGCCACCGCCGCCATGCTGGTGCTGGCCTATGCCGGCATGTGCGCTGCCATCCTGCGCGGCCGCCTGGCCAGGGCGCAGGACGCCGGCGGCGCCGACTGGCTGGTGCTGTACGCCAGCCAGACCGGCACCGGCGAATACCTGGCGCAGCAGACCGCGGCCACCCTGCGCACCGGCGGGCTGGCGGTCACCTGCGCCAGCATGGAACACATCGGCCAGGCCACGCTGGCAGGCGCCCAGCGCGCCCTGTTCATCGTGAGCACTTACGGCGAAGGCGATGCGCCGGACAGCGCGGCCGGCTTCCAGCGCCTGCTGGCGCAGGACGGCCTGGCGCTGGACCAGCTGCACTATGGCGTGCTGGCACTGGGCGACAGCAGCTATGCGCACTTCTGCGGCTTCGGCAAGCAGCTCGACCATACCCTGGCGCAGCGCGGCGCCCAGCCGCTGTTCGCCCGCGTCGACGTCGACCGCGTCGCCGCCGGCGCGATCGAAACCTGGCAGCATCACCTGAGCCACCTGGCCGGCACCAGCGACGCGCCGGACTGGAACGCCCCGGCCTACAGCGACTGGCGCATCGTCAGCCGCCACCCGCTCAATCCCGGAAGCGCGGGCGCCCCGGCCTACCACGTCGTGCTGGCCCCGGCCGGCGGTGCGCTGCCGGCGTGGCAGGCGGGCGACCTGGTACAGGTCAGCGCGCCGGCCGACCCCGATTTTCCGCGCGAGTACTCGATTGCCTCGATCCCGGCCGACGGCAAGGTGGAGCTGCTGGTGCGCCTGCATGCACGCGCCGACGGCAGCTTTGGCCTGGCCTCGTCCTGGCTGTGCAATGGCGCGGCGCTGTCCGGCACGGTGGCCCTGCGCGTGCGCCAGCACAGCCGCTTCCAGGCCAACGGCAATGTCGACCGGCCCATGATCCTGATCGGCAACGGCACCGGCATCGCCGGCCTGCGCGCCCACCTGAAGGAGCGCATCGGCGCCGACCAGCACCGCAACTGGCTGCTGTTCGGCGAGCGCAGCGCCGCGCACGACTATTTTTTCCAGCCCGAGCTGGACGCCTGGCAGCGTGCCGGCGCGCTGGAACTGAGCCTGGCTTTTTCGCGCGACGGCGGGCCGGTCGCGTATGTGCAGCATGCGCTGGCGGCGCAGGCAGCGCAGCTCAAGGCCTGGGTGGCCGACGGCGCCGCCATTTACGTGTGCGGCAGCCTGCACGGCATGGCCGCGGGCGTGCAGGACACGCTGGCAGCTATACTGGGCCAGGACCAGGTTGACCAGCTGGCCGCCGACGGCCGCTACCGGCGCGACGTATATTAAGGACACGGACACATCATGATGCTGCATATCCCCAACGTGTTGACGCTTGACCAGGTACGCGCCATGCGCGCCGCGCTGGACGGCGCCGACTGGACCGACGGCCGCGCCACTGTCGGCGCACAGGGCGTCCAGGTCAAGCGCAACCGCCAGCTGCCCGAAACGTCGGCACTGGGCATGGAACTGGGGCGCACGATCCTGGCGGCGCTGGCGGCCCATCCGCTGTACGTGTCGGCCGCGCTGCCGTTGCGCAGCGTGCCGCCGCTGTTCAACAGCTACGCCGGCGGCGAGCATTACGGCGCGCATGTGGACGGCGCCGTACGCAACGTGCCGGGCGGCGCCGTGCCGCTGCGCACCGACCTGTCGTGCACACTGTTCCTGGCCGATCCGGACGACTACGACGGCGGCGAACTGGTGGTCATCGACACCTACGGCGAGCACGAAGTCAAGCTGCCGGCCGGCGACATGATCCTGTATCCCTCGTCGAGCGTGCACAAGGTGGAACCGGTCACGCGCGGCACCCGCGTGTGCTCCTTCTTCTGGGTGCAGAGCATGGTGCGCGACGATGCCAGGCGCGGCATGCTGTTCGAACTTGACCAGGCCATCCAGGTGCTGCGCGCGCGCGTGGGCGATTGCGACGAAGTCGTCACGCTGACCAGCCACTATCACAACCTGCTGCGGCTTTGGGCTGAGATGTAAACCGGCTACACTCCCGATTCATACCAGATTCGGGAAGCACCTTGAAAATCTCCATCGGCCACCGCCTGTTCGTCTCCGTCCTGCTGGCGCTCCTTGCGGTTGCCGCCACCGGGATCGTCCTGATGCGCCAGAACGTGACGAGCAGCTTTGCCGAATACGCGGTCAACATCGAACTCGATCGCCTGGACGAACTGTCGGGCGCCATCAGCCGCCAGTACACGGCGCACCGCGACTGGCGCTTCCTGTCCGGGGACCGCGCCAGGTGGATCGTGCGCGAACTGGGGCGCCTGCAGCAAAAGCGCCAGGGCATTGCGCCGCCCGAGGCGGCGGAGCCATCCATGCCACCCGTCCCGCCTGCCCCGCCGTCGCCGCCCGACCCTTTGCCGCCGCTGCCGCCGCCCATGGTTGCAGCAGAAGCGGTCGCGCCCATGGCGCCCCTGCCGCCGCGTTCCGATCCTACTGTCGACGTCATGGAACTGCCGGATCGCGTGACCCTGCTAGACGCCGGCGGCAACTACCTTGCCGGCCGCAGGCCGGGCAGCGAACCGGGCGTGCGCCGCACCGTGAAGGCCGACGGCCGCACCATCGGCTACCTGCTGGTGGCGCGCGCCGCCCGCCCCAGCGATGCGCTGGCGACCGCCTTCCTGCAGCGGCTGCGCGACAGCATGCTGATCATCGTGGTGGCGAGCATTGCGCTGTCCGCCATCGCCGCCGTGCTGCTGGCGTCGCACTTCCGCAAACCGATAGAACGCCTTGCCGGCGGCGCCCGCGCACTGGCCGAAGGCCGCTACGACACGCGCCTGGACACGGACCGCAGCGACGAACTGGGCGAGCTGGCGCACAGCTTCAACCAGCTGGCCCACAAGCTGGGCCAGGCCGAAGCGTCGCGCCGCCATTGGGTGGCCGACAC
Source organism: Pseudomonadota bacterium (assembly GCA_040388805.1). GTDB lineage: Bacteria > Pseudomonadota > Gammaproteobacteria > Burkholderiales > Burkholderiaceae_D > Telluria_A. The sequence continues at coordinate 10,900 of JAZKBE010000025.1, read as the reverse complement.
GTCGCACGAGCTGCGCACGCCGCTGTCGGTGCTGCGCGCCCAGCTTGAAGCGGTGCAGGACGGCGTACGCCCTGCCAGCCCGGACACGGTGGCCGCCATGCTGCGCCAGGTCCTGTCGCTGAGCAAACTGATCGACGAACTGTACGTGCTGGCGCGCGCCGATATCGGCAAGCTCGATTACGAGCGCCAGCACATCGACCTGTGGCAGCTGGCGCGCGAGCAGGCCGCGGCCTTCGCCGAAAAATGCGCCGCCGCCGGCGTGACCATCACGACCGGCGACGCGCCCTCCTCCGCCACCGTCATCGCCGACCCCGAGCGCATGCGCCAGGTGCTGGCCAACCTGTTCGAGAACTGCATCCGCTACTGCGGCGCCGGCGCGCGCGTGCACCTTTCGGCCGTCCACGACAACGATGTGCTCCTGATGACGCTCGACGACAGCGGCCCCGGTGTGCCCGACAGCGCGCTGGAGCGTTTGTCCGAGCGCTTTTACCGGGTCGAGGATTCGCGCAACCGCGCGCACGGCGGCGCGGGGCTGGGCCTGGCGCTGTGCCAGCGCATCGTGGAAGCGCACGGCGGCCAGATGCGATTCGCCCGTTCGCCGCTAGGCGGGTTGCGGGTCCAGCTGATCCTGCCGGGAGCGCCGGCATGAACCAGCGGGTCTTCATCGTCGAGGATGAACCGGAACTGGCGTCCCTGGTGGCCGACTACGCCAGCGCGAGCGGCTACGTGCCGACCGTGTTCGGCGACGGCGCCGAAGCCCTGGCCGCGATCCGCGCCAGCGTGCCCGACATGATCGTGCTGGACCTGATGCTGCCGGGGATGGATGGCCTCTCGCTGTGCCGGGAAGTGCGTGCGTTTTCGGACGTTCCGATCATCATGGTGACGGCCATGGTCGAAGAAATCGACCGCCTGATCGGCCTGGAAAGCGGTGCCGACGATTACTTGTGCAAGCCCTTCAGCCCGCGCGAGCTGATGGCACGCATCAAGGTGGTGCTGCGGCGTACGCAGCCAGGCGCGCCGGCCAGTCCGGTGGTGGTGGACGAAGCGGGACAACGAATTGCGATCATGGGAACTGTGCTGGAACTGACGCCAAGCGAGTACAACATACTGGCGGGGATGGTGCGGCGGCGCGGACAGGTGTTTTCGCGTGCCCAGTTGCTGGACCTGGCGGGCCAGGACAGCCTTGACGTGACCGACCGTGCGGTCGACAGCCATATCAAGAATGTGCGCCGCAAGATCGCGGCGGTGCTCCCCGAGGCGGGGGCAATTGAATCGGTGTACGGCCTGGGTTACCGCTTTGCGCTGTAACCCAGGCTACCGGTCAGGAATTACTTGGCTTTAGAAGCGCGGCGACGGGAGAAAGCACCCATGCCGGCCAGTGCCAGGCCGAACAAAGCGATGCTGCTTGGTTCTGGTACTGCGCGCTCGTCGAAGTTGATGTTGTCGAAGGTGAAGTGGCCGCCGGGCACGCTGATGCGGAATTCGTCGATGCCACTGAAGATCGAGGAGAAGTTAAACACGCCAGCCCCCGAGAAATCGACGAAGCCGACAAACGCGTTGTTGTTGAAGGCTTCAACGTGTGCAACGCCACCGCCGCCGTTGGCCAGCAGTTCAAAATTGTTCAGGGTGAAATTGCCAGCCGATGCCAGTTTGAAGGTAGCGACGCCGCTATCCATGTGGGCCATGTTCGCACCAGGCCAGTTCCAGACCGACGAGGAAGTCATGTTCATGCCGGCTTCCGAGTGGTTGCCGAAGTTGCCCAGACCGGTGAAGGTGATGGTGCCGGCGGTGGCCGAGAACGATGCCAGGCTGAGGAGTGCCGAAACGAGCAGTGCGCTAAGTTTGTTCATGTTTGAATCCCTTGGTTTGGTTTTTTGTTCGAAAAATAACTTCTGATTCACCTAAGAAATTCCTGTGCCAATTTGCAACTTGTTGATAACAATCATGTATTTTCCCGGCAACAGGATGAATGTAAAGAAACCCGACAGAGAAAGCCCACGGTTTCTCCACAATTGGACGGCAAGCTGTGAACTGCCCGACCACTAACCCAAGGAGACCTGCCATGAAACTGCCTTCACTGATCCTGATCGCCACCCTGCTGTCCGCCAGCGGCGCCAGCCTTGCCGCCGGCTACGACGCCTGCACCGGACGCCGCTGCGGCCGGTCCGCACCGCTGCCGCCGATGCCACCTTCGCCCCCGTCACAGCCATCGATGCCAGCGCCGCCGGCGCCACCGGCTCCGCCGGCGATGATCGACGCCCCCGCCGCCGCCCACGCGCTGTGCAGCGGCAAGGCGCCCGGGACCGAGGTGAGCTACAAGGGCAAGAACACGACAATGAGCGGTACCTGCGAACGCGACAACCGCGGCATGTATTTCGAAATCGATTCCTACCGCGAGACGAAATGAACAGGCGGGCGGGTTTTGCTAGACATTTTGATCTAGATAATTTATTCTAGAACTGTCGCAACCCGCCCGCCCTTGCCGTTCCATGACCCAGCCTGCCCCGCCACCCAAGCCGACCGCCTCCGAACTGGAGATGCTGCGCCTGCTCTTCGAGTCGGGTCCGGCCACGGCCAAGCAAGTGCACCAGGCCGCGTTGCAGTCGCGCCCGGACATGGCCTACGCCAACGTCCTGCGCCTGCTGCAGGTCATGCACACCAAGGGGCTGCTGACGCGCGATGAAAGCCAGCGCGCCCACGTGTACGCACCGGCCCAGGCCCAGGATTCCTTGCAGACCAGCCTGATCAAGGAATTGATCCACAAGGCGTTTTCCGGTTCGGGCAAGGAACTGATCCTGGCAGCCTTGCGCGGCCATGTCAGCGCGCGCGAACGGGCCGAAATCCAGTCCATCCTCGACCAGGAAAAATGAACGTCCTGCCTGCGGGCACGGACGATCCGGCCCCCATTCCCCCGCCGCAGCCAGGCCTGGACGACTGCTGCCGCAGCGGCTGCGTGCCCTGCGTGTTCGACCTGTACGAGGAAGCGATGGATAAGTACCGCGAACAGCTCAAGGCCTGGCAGGCACGCCAGACAGCGCCGTCAGCGCGTGCTTGAAGCCAACCGATCTCAAGTCTTCTTTTCAACCCGGGGCATGCGCTCTGGCTGAGGCGGCGGCGGGGGGATATTGGCGGCAGGCCGCTTCTGGAATTGCAAATCCGATTGCGGCGTTAGCACAACTAAAAGTCACCTTGCCATCGAAGTCATTACAATTGGCTGTGAAAATTTGAGCGAGAGGATCCCATGTTCGAAATGAGCCTGCCCTGGTGGGAATTTATTGTGCGCGGCGTGGCGGTGTTCTGCGTGCTGCTGCTGATGGTGCGCGTGTCGGGGCGGCGCACGGTGGGCCAGTTCACGCCCTTCGACCTGCTGGTGGTCATGCTGCTCAGCGAAGCGGTATCGAACTCGCTGACAGGCGGCGACGATTCCCTCGTGGGCGGACTGATCATCGCGGCCACGCTGATCGCCCTGAACGTGCTGGCCGCCTATCTCACCTCGCACAGCAAGACCATGTCGGACCTGCTCGACGGCTCGCCTGTGCTACTGGGGCGCGACGGCAAGGTGTTCGACAAGGTGCTCAAGAAATGCCGTCTGTCGCAGACGGAAGTGGACGAAGCGCTGCATGAAGCCGATTGCAGGCTCGACGAAATGCAGTACCTGTTTCTGGAAGCCGATGGCAACATCACGGTGCAAAAAAAGGACTGAGGAAACGCTTCATTTGCCCATCCATAACGTACGCAGGAGGCTGCCGATTCGGTGAAATAATCGCATCGCTGTACGCCGCACGATTTCGCATTTTTTCTCACTCAACTTTGGGGAAACACATGAAAAGAATCGTATCCTGCCTTGCGCTGGCCTTGACCATGCTGGCCAGCTCGGCGGCTTTCGCCGCCACATCCACCTTCCGCTCCACCATGAGCGGCCCCAGTGAAGCGACCCCGAATCCCTCGCCGGGAACCGGGGTCGCCATGCTGATCCTCGACGACGTTGCCCTTACCCTGTCGGTCAGCGTGCCCTTCATGGACCTGACGGCCAACACCACCGATGGCCACATCCACTGCTGCACGGCCATACCCCTGATCGGCGCGGCTGGCGTGGCCATTCCCTTCACCGGCTTTCCGCTGGGCGTGACCTTCGGCCTGTATGAACACGTGTTCGACCTGTCCGACCCGGCCACCTACGGCGCTGCTTTCCTGTCGGCCAATGGCGGCACCGCTGATTCTGCGCGGGCCGTGCTGCTGGCGGACATGAACAACTTCCAGTCGTATGTGAATATCCATACCTCGGCCTATCCGCCCGGTGAAATCCGCGGCTTCAATGTGCTCATGCCGGTGCCGGAACCATCGGCCTGGCTGATGCTCGGCGTGGGACTGGCTGGTATCGGTTTCTGCGCGCGCAGGCGGCGCCAGGCTTAGGCGACTTTCTGGCGCCACGCGTCGGTCGCGGCGTGCCAGAACGCGGCGACTGAATCGGCCTGGGATACGGGCAGCCCAAGGAAGGATGCCGACGCCAGCAGTGTGCCGACGGCGTCCTGCGCATTCCCGGGCGCCACCGCGACCGCACCGGTCTGCTTGGACAGTTTTTCACCGTTGGCATTGCGCACGACCGGCACATGCAGGTAGCGCGGGGTTGGCACGCCCAGCAAATGCTGCAGGTAGATCTGGCGCGGCGTGGAGTCGATCAGGTCGGCACCGCGCACGATGTCGGTAACGCCCTGCTCCGCGTCGTCGACCACCACGGCCAGCTGGTAAGCCCAGAAGCCGTCGGCGCGCTTGAGCACGAAGTCGCCCGACTGGGTGGCCAGCTGCTGCGCCACATGGCCGGCAAGGCGGTCGTCGAAAGCGATCAGGTCGCTGCCCGGGTCGGGCACGCGCACGCGCAGGCTGCGCATGGTCTTGCCGGGCGCCAGGCCATGGCGGCAGGTGCCAGGATAGATGGCGGCGCCGTCGGGCGCGAAACCCAGCCGCGAATCGGCGATCTCGCGCCGGTTGCAGCCGCAGGGGTAGGTGGACGCGGCCAGGCGGTCGGCTGCGGCCTGGTAGAGATGCTTGCGCCGGCTTTGCCACACCACGTCGCCGTCCCAGTGCATGCCCAGCGACGCCAGCAACGCCAACATGCCTTCGGCCATGCCCGGCACGCTGCGCTCTTCGTCTATGTCTTCGATACGTACCAGCCACCTGCCGGCGTGCGCCCGGGCATCGAGATAGCTGGCCATTGCCGCAACCAGCGAACCTGCATGCAGGGGACCCGTGGGTGATGGCGCGAAGCGGCCGATGTAGTTTGATTGAAGCAAGCGGGGAAACCTGGTGTCGAATTAAAAGGGTTTTTCTCGTTGATGCTTGACGCGAAGAATCACAACATGGTCGTGACGGATTTCATATTGCACTACATAGCCACTGGAGCCGAATACGACCAGCCATTCCCGGCGACTCTCCCTTTCCGATGCAACCGGACGACCAAGGAATGGCTGCTGCGCAATGCGCGACACATCCATTCGGATTCGTTTGATGGCGACTGCCGCTACTTGCCTGTCCTTCGCTGCAAGAAAATGGTAAACGCGCTGGAGATCCGAAATAGCCGTGTCAGACCAGGTCAGGTGTGGCATTTCGGTGGATCCACGTCTTCACCTTCAACCAGCCTGTCGATCCACGCGCCGACTTCAGCATCGGTAAGATGCAGTCCCGTCCGGTCATAATGTGCCAGCGCTTCGTCACCTTCACGAATCCACGCAACGCGGGCCTCCTCTCGTTCAACATACTGAACAAGTGCTTCAGTGACCAATGCATCGAACCCGAGCCCGCGCGATGTTGCGAGCGATGTCAGCCTGGTTCCAACTGCCGAATCAAGATCGACAATTGCGGTACGAATAGGATCATCTTCCATATCAATATTTTCTCCGTCGAAGGCTGTTTTCAACGACAAACCTTAGCATACGTTCGAGAAAACAAGGCCACGATCCAATTGAAGAACCTCAAGACTTCGAGCTGTCGAGTCACTTCGACACAGGCTTCGCTTCGAAGTCCTTGATCACCTTGGTCACCTGGTCGGCAACCTCGTTCGGCACGGCGATCGACAGCTGGTAATGCTCGATCTCGAATCCCTTGCCGGTCTTGCGCATCACGCCGCTGGCCTGGCACACGCCCATCTGCGTATCGAGCAGCTCGTCGAACCAGATGAATTTCTTGTCGGCCGACACATACACATTGCGCTTGGTGGCCTTGAACGACCAGGCCGATTTGCGGTCGAAAAAGCGTTTGGACCAGGCCTTGAACTGTTCGCGGTTCCACAGTTCCGTCTTGTCGGTGCCAATATAAATGCCGTGCGGCGCGATCTTGTCGAAGTAAGCCTGGCGCGCGTTGGCCGCGTCGTCATGCCATTCGTCGACGAAAGCATTGACCTGCTTTTTCAGCGCCGCGTCCGATTCAACCTGGGCGGCACTGCTGACACTGGCGATGCACAGGCAGCAGGCAAGTAGGAGCTTTTTCATTGTTATTTCCATGGCGGTTTATGCACAGCGATTGTACACTTCTCCGAAATGTAACTATTCTTTTCACATAGCGTAAACGTCAAGAAACAGCGTACAGTAAATCGTCCCTCGCTCCATCGCCGAAAAGGAAAGCACCATGTTCATGCTTGTAGCCGCCGGCATGCTCGCCGCGGAGCTGGCCACGCCCGCGCCCGCGCCAGCGTCACGCAGCGAGGTGCCGGTCATTGCCGAAAACTGGAGCTTGCCCGCGGCGCCCGACAAAAACGTCATCGCGGCCGCCGTGCGCGACACCATCGCCGACGAAAAAAAACGCGAAGCAGACTACGAAGCGGCGCACCGCTACGACAGTTACACCGTGTTCCGCACCCGCCCCGACCAGTTCGAAAAATTCGAAGTCATGTTTGCCGATGCGAAGGTCCCCGGCTGCCTGCGTCCGGACGGGCTGAAACGCCAGAACACCCTCATTTTCGGCGGCATCCTGGCCCTGCCCTTCATCGCGGTCGCCAAGCTGCGCGGCAAGTGCAATTAGTGTCGGAAAACTTTACACTTGGCAACCAAAATAGCGCCAATGTAACGATCTAGCCCGGGAGAAACATTCTGGCACGTAACTTGCTTTGGTGTTGGGAAACTATTTCTCTTGATACCGGAGCCGCATGAATCTCACCAAAACCCTGATTTCCCGCCTGTCGGTCGCCCTGCCCCTGCTGTTCGCCAGCAGCCTTGGCCAGGCCGGCATCATTGGCCAATGGACCTTCGACGGTCCCAATCCACTGGCCGACAGCACGGGCCATTTCGGATCGCTGCAACTGGTCGGCAACGCCAGCATCGCCAACGGCATGCTGACCGTCGACGGCGCAGGCACCTCGCAGTCCGGCTGGGCACGCGCCGCCACCTACGCCGGCCCCACCATCACCAACAAGACCCTGGTGGTCTGGGCGTCGCTGACGGGCCTGTCGAATGCCGCCAACGCCGGTTCGCTGATGACGATCGACCGCATCGGCAGCGACCATTTCGACGGCATCGTCTTCGGCGAAATGCAGGCCAACGGCTGGGTCAGCGGCAGCAGCAACTGGGGCCGCACCCAGGGCTTCAATCCTGGCTACACGGAAACCGGCATCAATACCCTGATCCAGATGGCGTTCAGCTACCAGGACCTGGGCGGCGGCCAGGTGCGCGTATCGGGCTACCGCAACGGCACCGCGATCGGCAGCTATGTCAGCGGCGGCATCGGCAGCTGGAATGCGGGCGACACCGAAATCCTGTTCGGCATCCGCCACGTGGGCGGCATGACCGGCCCCGGCGCGCTGGACGCACTGCTGTCCGAAGCCCGCCTGTATGACGTGGCACTGACGCAGCAGGAAATTGCCGCGCTGAGCATGAACTCGGTACCGGAGCCGGGCTCACTTGCCCTGCTGGGCCTGGGCTTGCTGGGCCTGGCGTTGCGCAAGCGCCGCAAGGCTTGAACGTTCTTGCCCAATAAAAAAGCGAGCCATCGGCTCGCTTTTTTCATTGGTACTGCCGACAATTAACGCTTGTCGAGATCCTTGACGTCGCGCGTCGTCGAACCGACGAACAGCTGGCGCGGACGGCCGATCTTCTGTTCCGGATCCGAGATCATTTCGTTCCACTGGGCGATCCAGCCGATGGTGCGGGCCATCGCGAAGATACCGGTGAACAGCGACACTGGAATGCCCAGCGCCGACTGCACGATACCCGAGTAGAAGTCGACGTTCGGATACAGCTTGCGCGAAACGAAGTATTCGTCTTCCAGGGCGATTTTTTCGAGCGCCATGGCCAGCTTGAACAGCGGGTCGTCCTGCAGGCCCAGTTCCTGGAGCACTTCGTGGCAGGTTTCGCGCATGAGCTTGGCGCGCGGGTCGAAGTTCTTGTACACGCGGTGACCGAAGCCCATCAGCTTGACGCCGGAATTCTTGTCTTTCACCTTGGCGATGAAGTCAGGAATGTTGTCGACGGTGCCGATTTCCTTGAGCATGTTCAGTGCCGCTTCGTTGGCGCCGCCGTGCGCCGGGCCCCACAGGCAGGCGATACCGGCAGCGATACAGGCGAACGGGTTCGCGCCCGACGAACCGGCCAGGCGGACGGTCGAGGTCGATGCGTTCTGCTCGTGGTCCGCGTGCAGGATCAGGATGCGGTCCAGGGCGCGTACCAGCACTTCGTTGACTTTGTATTCTTCGCACGGATTGCCGAACATCATGCGCATGAAGTTGGCGCTGTACGACAGGTCGTTGCGTGGGTACACGAACGGCTGGCCGATCGAGTATTTGTAGGACATCGCGACCAGGGTCGGCATCTTGGCGATCAGGCGGATGGCCGATACTTCGCGGTGATGCGGGTCGTTGATGTCGAGCGAATCGTGGTAGAACGAGGCCAGTGCGCCGACGGTTCCCACCAGCACCGACATCGGGTGCGCGTCGCGGCGGAAGCCGCGGAAGAAGAATTGCATCTGCTCGTGCACCATGGTGTGCTTGGTGACGGTGTCGCTGAACTTCTGGTTCTGCGCTGCGTTCGGCAGTTCGCCGTTCAGCAGCAGGTAGCAGGTTTCCAGGAAGTCGCAATTGACGGCCAGCTGCTCGATCGGGTAGCCGCGGTACAGCAGTTCGCCCTTGTCGCCGTCGATGTAGGTGATGGTCGAGTTGCAGGCTGCCGTCGACATGAAGCCCGGGTCGTAGGTGAACTTGCCGGTTTGCGCGTACAGCTTGCGGATGTCGATGACGTCCGGGCCGACCGTGCCTTTGTAGATCGGCATGTCGACGGCCGGGCTGCCGTCGGAAAAGGATAGTGTTGCTTTGGTTTCAGAGATGTTCATGGCACTTCCTTCTTGGGAGGTGAGGTCTACACAATTAAAAAAATTACAAAACTTGCTATGCCTGCCGCAAGCGCGCCAGCAAGGCGTGCACCTGGGGCAGGTCGACGGCGCCTATAGGCTCGGCGCGCGCCAGGATCAGGTCCATCAGCGGGTTGTCCGCCAGATCCAGCAGGCGCGAAAGCGCGTCGACTTCTTCGTCCGTCAGGCTTTCCTCATGCGCGTCCAGGAAGCGCGTGAGGATCAGGTCGTTCTCGAGCAAGCCCCGGCGGCTGCGCCAGCGCAAGCGCGCACGGTTCGCCGGGTCGGATTGATGCGTCATGAATCTCTTGCCTGTCGTTCGGTCAACACTATACTCCGGCCGCCCTGAATAAGCAGTACGGTACTTTTACTGTACTGATAAGGCCTAAATCGCGCGCCTTACCATCAGTTCCTTGATTTTGCCGATGGCCTTGTTCGGGTTCAATCCCTTCGGGCACACGTCGACGCAATTCATGATCGAGTGGCAGCGGAACAGGCGGTACGGGTCTTCCAGGTTGTCCAGGCGCTCGCCGGTGGCTTCGTCGCGGCTGTCGGCGATGAAGCGGTAGGCCTGCAGCAGGCCGGCAGGACCGACGAACTTGTCCGGATTCCACCAGAACGATGGGCACGAGGTCGAGCAGCAGGCGCACAGGATGCATTCGTACAGGCCGTCGAGCTCTTCGCGCTCGGTCGGTGTCTGCAGGCGCTCTTTTTCCGGCGGAATCGAATCGTTGATCAGGTAAGGCTTGATCGAATCGTACTGCTTGAAGAACTGGGTCATGTCGACGATCAGGTCGCGGATGACCGGCAGGCCGGCCAGCGGACGCAGCACGATAGGCTCGGTCAGTTCGTTCAGGTTGGTGGTGCAGGCCAGGCCGTTCTTGCCATTGATGTTCATGGCGTCGGAACCGCACACGCCTTCGCGGCACGAACGGCGCAGCGAGATCGAGTCGTCCACGTCGGACTTGATGCGCTGGAGCGCGTCGAGCAGCATCTTGTCGGTGTCCTGCAGTTCGACGGTGACGTCCTGCATGTACGGCTTGGCGTCCTGGTCCGGATCGTAGCGGTAGATTTTAAGTTTTACGGTGCGTGTCATTTTTGTTCCTGGCTAGTTGGGGTCAGGGCAGTCGCGCTGTGCGCGCCGGCACTGCCCCCAAATTGCTTAAAAGGTGCGTGGTTTCGGCTTGAAGGTATCGACCGTCAGCGGCTTGGTGATGACAGGCTTGTATTCGAGGCGGTTGCCTTCCGAATACCACAGCGTGTGCTTCATCCATACTTCGTCGTCGCGCGTCTGGTAGTCGCTGTGCGCGTGGGCGCCGCGCGATTCCTTGCGGGCCTGGGCCGAAGTGATGGTGGCCTTGGCCGTTTCGATCAGGTTGTCCAGTTCCAGCGCTTCCACGCGGGCGGTGTTGAACACCATCGACTTGTCCTTGAACGACACATGCTTGCGACGCTCGTCGAGCACCATGATTTCCTTCAAGCCCTGGGTCAGCAGTTCGTCGGTACGGAACACGCCGCAGTACTTCTGCATCGTGGCGCGGATGTCGTTGGCGACGCCCTGCACTTTTTC
>JAZKBE010000024.1:0-75709 GCA_040388805.1 Pseudomonadota bacterium | reverse complement strand
CAGCATAGACTACGGAAACATTTATTCAATGAATTTCTAACTCACCACACTAGGAATGCGTATCGACCTCTGCAAGTCCGAACTCAATGCCAGGATCGATAAAGTGGAAGCCAGAATGACGTCGCTCGAGCACGAAATGGCGATTCATCGCTGGGTGCCAGGGCTCATACTGGCAAGCAATTTGGGCCAGCTCGCGCTGCTTCTCAGATTTCTTGCATTCTGAATCACTACGTTATCTGTTACTTCAACACCAGCGCCAGCGCCGGCTTTTCCCCATAATCTTCATACCGCTCATTGATGCCAGCGATGCAAAACGTCATCTCCTCCAGCAATTCGGGCACGCGCTCGCGCATCTGCGCCGAATCCCTGACCACGATCTCCAGCACCTCATTCGGCTGGAGCCGGAATTTGGTCATGCCATCTTCGTCGCGCAGATAGCTCAGGCAGTCCACCCAGGCATCCATGGTATGGCCATAAAAGTCGGGAAAGCCGAAAGCGGCGCGGCTTTCGGAGTGGAAGGTATCCCATCCGAGGATAGAGGCACCGTTCAGTTCAGCGCTGGCCATGTTGTTTCTCCTTGTTGGGATCGGTGACAAAGCCGATCCTGGTCAATCCTTGCGTTTGCGCCGCGGCCATCACTTGCGCCACCACTTCATAGCGCGTGTTCTTGTCGGCGCGCAGCTGCAACTCGGGCGGCTCGTCGCGCAAGGCGGCCTGCTTCAGGCGCTCGTCGAGCTGGACCAGGGTGACCTTGTCCTTTTCCCAGTAAATCGCGCCGGCGGCGTCGATCGCGATGCTCACATTGTCGGGCAGCTGCTGCGCGGCGGCCGCCTGCGCCTTCGGCAAGTCCAGCTTGACCGCATGCGTAAACATGGGCGCGGTAATGATGAAGATGACCAGCAGCACCAGCATCACGTCGACCATGGGGGTCACGTTGATGTCGCTCATCATCGACTGCTGCCGATGCGGATTGAAGGCGCCGAATGCCATGGTGTCGCTTATTTCCTGGTCAGGAAGTAGGAATGCAAGTCGTGCGCGAAGCCGTCGAGCTCGGCCAGGGTCACGCGATTGAGCCGGTTCAAGCCGTTATACGCCAGAACCGCCGGAATCGCCACCACCAGCCCGAAGCCGGTCATGATCAGCGCCTCGCCCACGGGCCCGGCAATTTTGTCGATCTGCACGATGCCGGCCGCCGACACATTGGCCAGCGCATGGTAAATCCCCCACACGGTGCCCAGCAGGCCGACGAAGGGCGCGGTGGCGCCGATGGACGCGAGCAGCGTCAGGCCGCTTTCGATGCGGTGGGTCGATTCGGTGATTTGCTGGCGCAGCACGCGCACGATCTGCTCGTCGCGGCTCATTTCGCCGGCCAGGGTGGCCGCACCGGCCGCATGCAGCAAGCCTTGCGCGGGCAGCGGAGCGAACACGTTTTCGCGGTCCGCCAGTTTCAGCAGCGCGATGCCGTCATGCAGCGTGGGCGCGCCCCAGAAGGCATTTACAAAGGGCGCCGCCTGGCGCACGCGCCAGCTGCTGTAGGTACGGGACAGGATGAAAAACCAGCTCACCAGCGACATGGCCAGCAGCAGCCAGGCCACCGCATGGCTGATGACGTCGCCCTGTTCCCAGTAGCGCGCCAGGCTGAAGTGGTTAACGGGCGGCAGGCTCATGGCCTCAGCGCTTGAGGGCCAGCACGTCCTGCATGTCGTACAGGCCGGTGGCCTTGTCGGCCAGGAAACGGGCCGCGCGCAGCGCGCCGTGTGCGTAGGTCACGCGGCTGCTCGATTTGTGGCTGATCTCGATGCGTTCGCCCGTGCCGGCAAACAGCACGGTATGGTCGCCCACGATATCGCCGCCACGGATGGTGGCAAAGCCGATGGTGGACGGGTCGCGTTCGCCGGTGACGCCTTCGCGCCCGTACACGGCACATTGCTTCAGGTCGCGGCCCAGCGCGTCGGCAATGACTTCGCCCATTTTCAGGGCGGTGCCGGACGGCGCGTCGACCTTGTGGCGGTGGTGCGCTTCGATAATTTCGATGTCGTAGCCTTCGGCCATGCTTTTGGCTGCCATTTCCAGCAGCTTGAGCGTGACATTCACGCCCACGCTCATGTTGGGCGCGAACACGATGGCGGTTTTTTCGGCGGCGGCGCGGATGGCGGCCTTGCCGGCGTCGTCAAAGCCGGTGGTGCCGATGATCAGCTTGATGCCATGCTCGGCGCAATAGGCCAGGTGCAGGAGCGTGCCTTCGGGACGGGTGAAGTCGATCAGGAAAGCGGCGTCGGCCAGGCCCTTGCCCAGCTCGGACTGGATCGCCACGCCGGCCAGCTGGCCGGAAAAGGCGCCGGCATCGGTGCCGATGGCAGGCGAGCCGGGCACGTCGAGCGCGCCGGCCAGCTGCGTATCGGGCGCTTCGGCAATGGCGTCCACCAGCATCCGTCCCATGCGCCCGCTGGCGCCCGCTACCGCAATCTTCAAAGTCGTCATCGTGCAGCCTGTTACTTGTTGATCTGGATGGAAGCCGAACCGGCGGTTTCCTTCTTTTGCGCTTCCTTGATGATCTTGGCCGGGCCGGCGATGCGGGCGATGTATTCCTTCTCGGTCGGCAGGTTGCCGCCGTCGAAGCGCTCGACCTTGTCGTCCTTGAAATAGACCGTCACGCGCGCACTGGTGTGCTCGCCATCGCCGCGCGCCAGGTAGAAGGGGTAATCCCAGCGGTCCTTGTGGAACACGTCCATCAGCAGGGGCGTGCCCAGGATGAACTTGACCTGTTCGCGGGTCTGGCCCACTTTCAGCTGGGCCAGCATCTCTTTCGAGACGAAGTTGCCCTGCTGAATGTCCGGACGGTAAGGCGAGAACACCCAGAAGAACTTCTGGAGTTCGGTGACGGTGGTGGTCTGGGCGCCCGCATTGGCGGTGGCGGCGGACTTGCTGGTGTCGGCGGCAATGGCTTCGGACGAGGTGCTCACGGGCGCTGCGGCGCGGGTGGCGCTACCCCAGGTCGAACAGCCCGACAGCGCCACGGTGGCGCACACCAGGGCTGCCACGAAGGGGACGCGCAAGCTGAAACGGGGCAAAACGGCAGAATCGACACGCATAGATGACCTCAAAACGTTGAACGGAAGGCTGGGCACCCCCGTCTAAACGCTATATGATAAAGCACTCCGCCAAAATACGAGTAACAAACATGAGTAACAACCCAAGCGATCTGAAAGCCAGCGGTCTGAAAGCGACCCTGCCCCGACTGAAAATCCTGGAAATTTTCCAGAACAGCGAGGTGCGCCACTTGACCGCGGAAGACGTCTACAAGATCCTGTTGACCGAAAACATGGACGTCGGCCTGGCCACGGTGTACCGGGTGCTGACCCAGTTCGAACAGGCGGGGCTGCTCAATCGCAACCATTTCGAAACCGGCAAGGCCATTTTCGAACTGAACGCCGGTTCGCACCACGATCACCTGGTGTGCCTCGATTGCGGCCGGGTGGAAGAGTTCTACGACGAAGAAATCGAATCGCGCCAGCACAAGGTGGCGGTCGAGCGCGGCTTCAAGATCGCCGAACACGCGCTGGCCATTTACGGCAATTGCGTCAAGCCCGCCTGCCCGCACAAGGCTTGACCGTCAATACATCACAACATCAAGGGTGGCTCAGGGCATTCGATAGCAGCTTGGCGGTAATATCGACAATCGGGATCACCCGTTCGTAAGCCATGCGGGTCGGTCCGATCACCCCCAGCGTCCCCACGATCCTGCCGTTCACTTCATACGGCGCCGTCACCACGCTCATTTCATCCATGGGCACCAGGTTCGATTCGCCACCGATGAAAATCTGCACGCCGGTCGCCTTGCTCGACTGGTCGAGCAGCTGCATCAGCCCCGTCTTTTGCTCGAACATGTCGAACATCTGGCGCAGCGAGCTCATGTTGGACGACAAGTCCGCCACGCTCAGCAGGTTGCGCTCGCCGGAAATGACCATGTCGTCGGAATGGTCGGCCATCGCTTCGCTGCCCGCCTCCACGGCCGCCTGCATCAGGCGCCCCATGTCGTCGCGCAGCTGGCGCAGTTCGCCCGACAGGCGTACGCGCACGTCGTCGAACGACAGCCCGCCGTAATTCTGGTTGATGTAATTGGCCGACTGAATCAGCTGCGAGGGCGTGTAATCGCTCTCGGTGAGCAGCAGGCGGTTTTGCACGTCGCCGCGCGGATCGACGATGACGAGCAGGATGCGCTTTTCCGACAGGCGCAGGAATTCGATCTGCTGGAACACCGATTCGCGCCGCGGGCTGAGCACCACGCCGGCAAACTGCGACAGCGAGGACAGCATTTGCGCGGCGTTGGAAATGATTTTCTGGGGCTGCTGCGACGGCAGGCGCATGCGCGCTTCGACCGATTGTTCATCGATATGCTGCACCGTCAGCAGGGTATCGACAAAAATGCGGTAGCCGCGCGGCGTGGGAATCCGGCCGGCCGAGGTATGCGGGCTGGAGACATAGCCCATTTCTTCCAGGTCGGCCATGATGTTGCGGATGGTCGCCGGCGACAGGTCGAGCCCGGAAATTTTCGACAGCGCGCGCGATCCTACCGGCTGGCCGTCGGCGATATACCGTTCGACCAGGGCTTTAAGCAGCGTTTGGGCACGGGTATCGAGTTGCATGGTCTGATGTGAGGCGGCTACAGGGTTTGGTTGGCGTTCTATTGGCTTCGTTCTATTGGCTTCGTTCTATTGGCTTCGTTCTATTGGCTTATTATGCACGTTCGTCGCCGGCTATGGGCCAAATACGCCCTGCGGGGCATGTTCGCGCTTGAGCCAGTCCAGCAATGCGTCGAAATTGGCGCAGATCGCGTCCGGTACCACCCCATGCTCCAGGTGCTTGCTGCTGGCGGTCCGGTTCAGCCAGACCGCGCGCAAGCCGGCTTGCTGGGCGCCGCGCACGTCGAGCAGCACGTCGTCGCCCACATACACGGCGTCTGTCGGCACCACCCCCAACCGGGTGCAGGCGGCATGGAAAATGGCCGCGTCCGGCTTGGCGCAGCCGAGCTGACTGGCCGCCACCGATACCTGGAAATGGTGGGCCAGGCCGATCGCCTGCAAGTCGGCGTTGCCGTTGGACACAGATCCGAGCAAGACCCGGCCCTTCAGGCGCAGCAGGCCCGGCAGCACGTCGTCATAGGGGATGACGGCATTGCGGGCCGCAAAAAAGTGCACCATGGCAAGCTCCACCTTGTGGATATCCTCGCCCGCCGCCTCGAAGGCCGTGATCAGCCCGGCCCGGCGCAGGGCGCCCAGATCGAGGTGGAAGGCCGGCTGGCGGGCCAGCAGTTCCAGCCGGGCCTGGCGCAGGCTGTCGATGGAAAAGCGCTCGGCCACGCGCGGCGCATGGGTGGCCAGCCAGGCGTGCAACTGCTGTTCGGCCTGGATGATGACGGGCGCGATCGGCCACAGGGTGTCGTCGAGGTCGAACAGGATGGCCTTGGGCCAGGCGCGGCGCGGCGTGGTGGGCATGTGGTCGTCCGGTAAAGGGGCGCGAGGCACCAGCATAGCGAGGCAGGGGCCGGAAATCAATCGCCGCCGCGCCCGGTTACACCATGAAACAAGCTCAATGAGCCGCTGACTTGGCAAATGCACTAAAATGACGACCAATTCAGTCTGTCCAGCGGCCACGGCAATCGCCTCGCTCGCCCTACCCCAGTTAGTTTTTGGAGAAAGCATGAAAAATATGTACCTGCGTACCGGTGTGGCACTTGCGTGCGCAATGGCCCTGAACGGCTGCGGCGGCAGCGATCCGGACATCGTGCTGCGCGTCGCCCAGATCACCGGCCTGAACCGTACAGGCATGACGCTCACCAACAATGGCGGCACCCCGGTGGCCGTCGGCGCCAATGCGAGCTCCTTCAACTTCCCTGAGCTTGTCGAGGCCGATTCCGAATTCAAGATTGAAATCGCCACCCAGCCGCCCAATGCGGTGTGCCAGATCTTCAATGGCTCGGGCAATGTCGGTTCCTTCACGCCCACCTCGATCGTGATTACCTGCAAGATCTTCACCTACGACCTGTTCGGCAAAGTGGAAAACCTGAAGAAACCGATGGTCATCAACAACGGCAGCGTCAGGGTCACGATCCCGGCAGCGGCCACCAGCTTCACGCTGACCACCTTCAATACGGCGCTACCACCGGTCGCGGTGTCGGGCCAGATCCCGGAAGATGTGCCTTACGGCCTGACCATCCTGGAGCAGCCCGAAGGACAGACTTGCACGATCATCAACGGCTCCGGCGTCATGCCCAAGGCAGGCATTCCGCTCGCCACCACCCCTATCGTGATTCGCTGCGTCTAATTTTCGGAGAATATATGAAGTTATCGTTTTTGCGCCCTACCATCATCCTTGCCGCCATCATCGGCATCGCACTGACGGCGTGCGGCGGCAAGGCACAGTTCGACATCGGCGGCGACATGGTCGCGCCCGACCCGGTCACGGGAGCCGATGTCGTGACCCCGCTGCCCTTCGGCGGCCTGGTGCTGACCAACAGCAAGAATGGCGCCACCGTCAGCATCCCGGCGAATGCCCGCAACTACAAGTTCCCCAGCGCGATCTCGTACGGCGAAGAATACGCCGTCACGGTGTCCACGCCACCGGAGAACATGGTTTGCCTGCCCCTGAACGCGTCCGACACCGCCGGCCGCCTGGCCACCATCAAGGTCAATGTGCGCTGCGGCCTGCTCGATTTCGCGGTCGGCGGCACGGTCACCGGCCTGCCGGCGCCCACCTACAACACGGCCACGCCGCCCGTGATGACCAGCAAGCAGCTGGTGATCATTAACGGCAGCGATACCACCTCGGGCGCGGTCATCGCCCTGCCTACCGGCACGGCGGCAGGCGCGCCCTTCCAGTGGGCGTTCCCGGTGCGCGTTCCCTACGGCTCGAGCTATGGCCTGACGATCCAGACCCAGCCGACCGGGGCGTTCTGCACCATCGTCAATGGCGTTGGCACGGTACGCCAGGCGCGTGGCGTGGAAATCACGAACGTCAATATCACCTGCGTGGCCACGATCGGTTGAGGAGATATTATCTTTGGACATGTCTGTCATTCCAAAGATAAATTAGATTTATATGCTGCCGCACAGCATACTGAACTTGTCTCCTCCAACTCTCCTCAAAACAGAATTGGATTTAAGCCCGCCCCGTGCGGGCTTTTTTTTATCCCGCGACCGGGCTGTCATCGAACCGTCATCCCGTCGTCATGGGGACGTCATGCTCGCTCACTAGAATCCGCTTGCCCGTTCAACAACAGAACCCAAGAGGATTCCAGCATGACCAACGACAGCAATAACGACCACTTCAATGCCGTGCTGACGGCCCGCCTGAGCCGGCGCAAGCTGCTGGGCGGCGGCGCGGCCACGGCCGCCACGGCGGTGCTGGGCGCGCTCGGCCTGGCCGGCTGCGGCAGCAACGACGCCCCGGCGCCGGTGGTGACGCCAACGCCAACGCCGGTCCCGCCCGCGCCGGCTGAAAAACTGCTGGCCTTTACCGCCGTGTCCAAGAGCCTGCTCGACAAGGTCACCGTACCGGCCGGCTATACCGCCTCGGTCCTGATCGCGCTGGGCGACCCCTTGACCGCCGCCACCACCGCTTTCAAAAACGACGGCACCGATGCCGACTTCGAGACCCGCTCGGGCGACCACCACGACGGCATGGAATTCTACGGCCTGTCGGCCACCGGCACGCCGTCGACCACCAGCTCGGACCGCGGCCTGCTGGCCATCAACCACGAAGCGACCACGGACCAGACCCGCTCGTCCTTCTTCCTGCATCCGACCGGCGGCGTGACCACCCTGCCGCGTCCTGCCGCCGAAGTCGACAAGGAAGTCGCCATCCACGGCCTGGCCGTGGTGGAAGTGAAAAAGACGGGCGCTGCCTGGTCCTATGTGAAGGAATCGGGCTTCAACCGCCGCGTCACGCCCATGAGCGAACTCGATATCGGCGGCCCGGTGCGCGGCAACGCCCTGCTGGTCACCAAGTATTCGCCGACCGGCACCAAAACGCGCGGCACCCTGAACAACTGCGGCACCGGCAAATCGCCATGGGGCAGCTTCCTGTCGGGCGAAGAAAACTGGTCCGGCTACTTCGTGCGCGGCGCCGCCGACGATGCCGCGCGCGCCAACGACAAGAGCGTGGCCTCGCTGCGCCGCTACGGCCGCAACCAGGGCGCCACCTCGCGCCATGGCTGGGAAACGGGCGGGCTGGAAGACAAGTATGCGCGCTGGGACATCAGCCGCAAGGGCGCCTCGACGGACGGCAGCGACGACTACCGCAATGAAATGAACGCGATGGGCTACATCGTCGAAATGGACCCGTACGACAAGACGAAGCTGGCGAAAAAGCGCACCGCGCTGGGCCGCTACGCGCACGAAAGCGCCGCCTTCAGCGTGCCGGCCGTGGGCCAGCCGCTGGCGGTCTACATGGGCGACGATTCGCGCAACGAATACATCTACAAGTTCGTCACCAGCGCGCTCTGGGCCGCGGCCGACGCCAATCCGGCCGACCGCATCGCCACCGGCGACAAATACCTCGACGCCGGCAAGCTGTACGTGGCGAAAATGGCATCGGACGGCAAGGGCCAGTGGATTGAACTGGCGATGAGCAATGCCGCCATCGCCGCCTACGCCGGCTACAAGTTCGCCGACCTGGCCGACATCCTGGTCAATGCGCGCCTGGCGGCGGACGCCGTCGGCGCCACCAAGATGGATCGTCCGGAGTGGTGTTCGGTCAATCCCGCCAACGGCGAGATCTACTACACGCTGACCAACAATTCGAACCGCGCCGTCGAGCCGAGCGCTTCGCAGATCGCCCCGGACAGCGCCAACCCGCGCGCCTACAGCGACCTGAAAGGCACGACCATCCAGGCGGGCAACCCGAACGGCCATATCCTGCGCATCAAGGAAGGCACGGGCGCATCGGCCGCCACCGACTTTAGCTGGGACGTGTACCTGTTCGGCGCCGAAACGAGCGCCAACGGCGGCCTGGTTAACCTGTCGAACCTGACCGACGACCAGGACTTCTCGAGCCCGGACGGCCTGGCCTTCAGCCCGTATACCGGCATCTGCTGGATCCAGACCGATGACGGCGCCTACACCGACGTCACCAACTGCATGATGCTGGCCGCCGTGCCCGGCACGGTGGGCGACGGCGCGAAGCAGACACTGAACTATCCAAAGAACGCCGGCGGCACGCTGGCGGTCGATACCTTCGTGGGCAAGAAGCCGACGGCGGACACGCTCAAGCGCTTCCTGGTCGGTCCTGCGGGTTCGGAGATTACGGGGATTTCGGAAACGCCGGACGGGAAGACGATGTTCGTCAACATCCAGCACCCGGGCGAGACCACGCCGCAGGCGATCCTGGCCGATCCGACCAAGTACACCAGCCAATGGCCGAGCAACGCGGGTTATGGCGCCGGAAAGCGGCCACGGTCGGCGACCATCGTGATCACCAAGAACGACGGCGGCCGTATCGGCACGTAATGACTTAGTTCGGGGCCTTGAGCAGGTTCGACAGCGCCACATACTGCTCAAGGCTCACCGTTTCCGGCCTGGTCGACGGATCGATCCCCGCCTGCACCAGCTGCGCCTCGGTAAACATCCCCGCCACGCAATTGCGGATCACCTTGCGCCGCTGCGAGAACGCCTTCATGACCACTGCTTCCAGGGTCGGGCCGTCGCACGGCAGCTTGCGCGCCGTCGGCACCATGCGCACGATGGCCGACTCCACCTGCGGCGGCGGATCGAAGGCGGTCGGCGGCACAATGAACAGCAGCGACATGTCGTAGCGCCATTGCAGCATCACCGACAGGCGCCCGTACACCTTGCTGCCCGGCGCTGCCACCATGCGCTCGACCACTTCCTTCTGCAGCATGAAATGCTGGTCTTCGATCAGGTGCGCGAATTCGGCCAGGTGGAACAGCAGCGGGCTCGATATGTTGTACGGCAGGTTGCCGACCACGCGCAGCTTCTGCCCTTCCGGCACCGGGATCAGGCCGAAGTCGAACTTGAGCGCGTCGCCCGAATGGATGGTCAGCTTCTCGCGCGGGAAATTCCTTTCCAGGCGCGCCACCAGATCGCGGTCCAGTTCCACCACGTGCATGTGGTCGAGCCGTTTGATCAGCAGCGCCGTCATGGCGGCCAGGCCGGGGCCGATTTCAACCATCGATTCGCCCGGATTCGGTCCGATGGCGTCGATGATGTTGTCGAGGACCAGTTTGTCGGTCAAGAAGTTCTGGCCAAAGCGTTTGCGTGCAACGTGTTTCATATTGTTCTTCTCTGTGTGTTCAGCGCCATGGACAACGCCGTGCGGATCGCTTCTTCCATGCTGGAGCAGTCGGCCTGCCCCAGTCCCTGCGCGGCCAGGTCAAGCGCGGTGCCGTGATCGACCGAGGTGCGGATCAGCGGCAGGCCGAGCGTGATGTTGACGCCGCGCCCGAAGGTGGCGTACTTGAGCACCGGCAGCCCCTGGTCGTGGTACATCGCCAGCACGCAGTCGGCATCCTGCAGGTACTTCGGCTGGAACAGGGTGTCGGCCGGATACGGGCCGCGCGCATCGATGCCGCGCGCCTGCGCCTGTGCGATGGCCGGCGCAATGGTGTCGATTTCCTCGCGCCCCAGGTAGCCGTTTTCGCCCGCGTGCGGATTCAGGCCGGTGACCAGGATGCGCGGCGCGGCGATGCCGAATTTCGTCTTCAGGTCGTGCGCGATGATGTCGATCACGCGCCCCAGGCCCGGCTGGGTAATGGCCTGCGATACGTCCTTGAGCGGCAGGTGCGTGGTCGCCAGCGCCACGCGCAGCGGCGCCACGCCCTCGCCCGGCAGCCCGGCCAGCATCATCACCACCTGTGCGGTGGCGGTCTTGTCGGCCAGGTATTCGGTGTGGCCCGAAAAGGCCACGCCGGCGTCGTTGATGGTGCTCTTTTGCAGCGGCGCGGTGACCATGGCATCGAACCAGCCGGCGATAGTGCCTTCCACCGCCAGGTCGAGCGTGGCCAGCACGGCGCGGCCGTTGTCGGGGTTCAGGGTGCCGGGAACGACGTGCGCGGACAAGGGCACGTCGATGACCGCGATGCGTCCGGCGCCGAAGTGCGGCAGGCCGCTGTTGCGCAAGGCTTGCACCGACAGCGCCGCCAGCTTGATGGCGGGGTCGACCAGGCTGGCCGTGAGCGCCAGGAAGGCCGCGTCGCCCAGCAGCACGCAGTTGGCGTGGTGGCGCAGCGCCCAGGCGGCGCGGATCGAGATCTCCGGTCCGATCCCGGCGGGCTCGCCAACAGTGACGGCGATCGCGGGCCGAACCGGGTTGCTCATATTACTTCTCGTCGCGGAACTCGACGTAGGCGCGGTCGCGTACCTGGCGCTGCCATTCCTCGGTCGCTTCGGCCAGCTTGCGGTCGCGGATCACCTGGCGCGCGGCGCTGCGTTTCTTTTCCTTCGACTGGTCGTCGCTCTTGCGGTCCATGACTTCGATCAGGTGGAAGCCATACGGGGTCTCGACGACGTCGCTCACTTCGCCTTTTTTCAGGCCATCCATCGCCTTGACGAATTCGGGCACCACGTCTTCCGGGAACAGCCATCCGAGATCGCCGCCCTTGTTGGCCGAGCTGTCGTTCGAGAACAGGCGCGCCAGTTCTTCGAAGGTGGCGGCCTTGTTGGCGAGGCGTTCCTTCAGTTCGGCCAGCTTGCGCTTGGCATCGGCGGCCGTCATGGTTGGCGTGACCTTGAGCAGGATGTGGCGCACGCGCGTCTGCGTGACGATCTGCTGCTGCTCGGCTTCGGCCAGGCTGCGCTTGCCCACCAGCTTGATCAGGTAGAAACCGGAGGTGGTGCGCATGACCGGCGTGACCTGGCCAGGCTTGAGCTTGAGCAAAGCGTCGGCGAAGGCCGGCGGCAGGCGGTCCGTCGCGCGCCAGCCGATTTCGCCGCCCTTCAGGGCGTCGCTGGCATCGGAATAGGTGGCGGCGATCTTGGCGAAATCGCCACCGGTGCGCAGCTGGCGCGCCACTTCGTCGGCGCGCGCCTTGCGGGCGGCAATCTGCTCGGGCGAAGAATTTTCGGGAATGCGCACCAGGATCTGCGAAATATTCACTTCGACCTTGTCGACCGCGGCAGCCTGTTCGGCGCTCAGATAGGTGTCGATTTCGGCTTCGGAAATCTGGATCTTGTTGTCGACTTCATGCTCGCGCAGGCGCTGCATCATGATTTCGTTGCGGATCTCTTCGCGGAAGGCGGAGAAGGTCGCGCCTTCCTTTTCCATCGCGTTGCGCAGTTCCTGGACGCTCATTTTCTGGGCTTCGGCGATGCGGCCGATGGCGCGGTCAAGCTGGATGTCGTCGATCGGGCGCATGCCCATTTCCTTGGCCAGCTGGTACTGCGCGCGCTCGACGATCATCGCTTCGAGCACCTGGCGCTGCAAGTCGGCGGCGTCGGGCATGGGCGCGTTCTGCGCCTTCATGCGCTGCTCGATCGACTTGATGCGGTTGTTGACCTCATTGCGGGTGATGACTTCGTCGTTGACGACCACGGCGATCGAGTCGATCACATTGCCGCCCTTGACGACCGGCGGGATAAAGCCCGCGCCCGGCGTGGCCTGGGCCGCGGCATTGCCTGCGACGAAAGCGCACAGCAGGACCGCTGCGTTCTTGAGTTGGTGCATACTGACTTTACGCATAATCTGGGAAGCACTCATATGTTCGGTGAATAAAAAAACAAAGGTCCTGCTTAACGGTTCGGCCCCTGGTTCAGGCGCGTATAACCGGGAATGCTCTTGTAAAACGATTCAAGCGGACTGCCAAACCCCAGCTTGGACAGACCATTGAGCTCGAGCTGGAAGAAAATCGGCGTCGACGTATTGCGCAGCGTCGTCACGAAGCGCTGGGCTCCCATCCGGAACACCCAGCAATCGGCCTTGTATTCCAGCCCGATCAGCGACTCCAGGATTTTCCTGTCGCGCAGCGAATAGCTGACGCGCCCCACCCCGTACCAGCGCGTCGACAGCGGCCATTGCGACGAAATATCGGCGTTCTTGAAGGCGTCGCGCAGGTAGCGGTATTCGGCGTTGACGACCTTCTTTTCGCCCGGCGCCCACTGCAAGCCGTAATTCGAGGTCACCACGCTGCTGGTATTGGCATTGTATTGTATCGCGCTGTCGAAGCTCCAGTTCTCGGAAATCCGGCCCGAGGCGGCGGCCAGCACGTCGGAACGGCTTTCATTGCGCGGCTGGTTGGCCAGCAGCTGCACGCGCTGGTCATTGAGGTAGAAACGCTGCCCCAGCACCAGGCGCAGGCGCTCGGCGCCGTTCGATTCGAGGAAGCGCGACACCACGGCCGCCGTCACCTGGCTGGCGTCGGCGATGCGGTCAGAGCCGATGAAGCGGTTTTCATTGAAAATCTGGGCCAGGTTGAAGCTGGCCTCGGCCGAATCGAAATTCGGGAACTGGCTCTGGTCCTTGTACGGCGTGTAGACGTAGAACAGGCGCGGCTCCAGGGTCTGGGTCATGGACCGCCCCAGCAGCATGGACGCGCGCTCGAATACCAGGCCGCTGTCGACCGAGAAGGTCGGCAGCGCGCGGCTGAGCGTGCGCGGGTCGGAAGCGACCGTCTTTTCCAGCTGGTAGGCGCTGGCGTGCAGCGACATCTTGGGCGTGACGAAGTAGCCGGGGCGCACGATCGGGTAGCTCAGCTGCGGCGCCACCACGATGCGGTTGCCGCTGGCCAGGTCCGGGTGCGAAAAGCGGGTCAGTTCGGCGTCGACCGACCAGTCGAAGCCCTTGACGTCGTAGCGGCCGGCGTGGAACAGCACTTCCGGCAAGCGGTCGTAGGGGCGCTGCACGAACAGGGTCGGGTCGGTGGCGGCGGCCGGGTCCTGCAGCACCTGGTAATTCTGCACCCGGGCCGACAGGTTCCAGTACTGGCCGCGGTAGTCGGTGCGCAGTTCGCGCAGCAGCTGGCGCTCGGCGCTGGTGGAGATCGATTTGGAAAAGTCGCTCGGATAGTCGTCGTCCGAGGCCGCATTCATGTTCCAGCCATACGACCAGCCGCGCGCCAGGGCCTGCGAATGGGTCGAATTGACCAGCCAGCGGTTTTGCTTGGTCGCCCTGTCGTTGAGCAGCAGCTCGATGTGGGTCTGGCCCAGGTAGGTGCCGGCGGCGGTTTCGCCCATGTAGCGCCCGGTCGCGCCCATCTGCAGGCCGTGGTCGAGCATCAGGCGCGGGTACAGGGTCAGGTCGCGGTTGGGGGCGATATTAAAATAGTAGGGCACGGTCGCTTCGGCGCGGCCCTTGGCGCCGAAGCCCACGCTGGGCGGCAGCCAGCCGGAGCGGCGCGCGCCCGACAGCGAAAACGACATGGCCGGGGTGCCGATGATGGGCACGCCCTTGAAATACACCACCGTCTTGCCGGCCACGCCCACGTCGCGCCCGGCGTCCAGGCGCAGGGTGCTCGACTTCAAGTACCAGTCGGGATTGGGGCCTTCGCAGGTGCTGTAGGTGCCGTTGGTGACGAAGGCTTCTTCTTCGCTGATGAAATCGAGGCGGCTGGCCTTGCCCTGGGCATTATTGAGTTCCATGCGGTACTCGGGACGCAGCACCCAGCCTTTGCCGGACGACAGGTTCAGTTGCAGTTCATCGCCCTTGTAGCGGTCGCCGAAGCGCCACATGTTCACATTGCCCGACGCCGTCACTTCGTCCTCGACCTGCTTGAAGCAGGCCGTGTCGGCCGTCAGGCGGGTTTCGCCACGTATCAGTTCGACATCGCGTTTGAGGACGATTTCGCGGTCCGGGCGGCCGCTGATTTCTTCGGCACGGGCGGTCACGCCGGGATTCGGATCGACCACGCGCGGGATTGTCTGCACCACCTGGGCGTGCACGGGCAGCGCGCCGGCAGAGGCGAGCGCCGTCAGGGCATACGCCCAACGCTGCGAGGGAGGAGTAGCCGAAAACCAGCTCATGAAAACAGGGGGCGAAACACCATGACAGGCGATTTTTTGAGTTGAATCCCTTATTATATGGGAATTGTCACCTTCCACCGGTTTCCACAGGCCGTTTCATGTCTTCTATGTCAACAAATACACCCCCGGCCACCCCTGACGAGCGCCTCAGCCAGCTCACCGCATGGCTTTCCACGCTGAACCTGGTGCAAATCGACTCGCGCCGTCCGGCCTCGGCCGACGCCAGTTTCCGCCGTTACTTCCGTTTTGACGTCCTTCCCGCGCTGCGCGGCAAGCTGGGCGACACCCTGATCGCCATGGATGCCCCGCCCGAGCGCGAAAACGTGCCGGCCTACCTGCACGTGCAAGCGCTGTTGCTCGATGCCGGCGTGAGCGTGCCCGCCATCGTCGCCAAGGACGTGCCGAACGGCTACCTGCTGCTGTCGGACCTGGGCACCACCACCTATCTGCAGCGCCTGACGATCGACAATGCGCCCTTCATGTATTCGGACGCGGTCGACACCCTGATCAAGTTCCAGCTGCACAGCCAGCCCGGCGTGCTGCCCGAATTCGACCGCGCCTTCGTGCTGCGCGAAATGAATCTGTTCCCGGAATGGTATATCGGCAAGCACCTGGGCATCACCATGACGGACAAGCAGAGCGCCCATCTGAACGGCGTGTTCGAAGCCATCACGTCCAACGTTCTTGCCCAGCAGCAGGTATTCATGCACCGCGACTTCCATTCGCGCAACCTGATGTTCATGGACCAGGGCAACCCGGGCGTGCTGGACTTCCAGGATGCCGTGTTCGGCCCGGTCACCTACGACCTGGGCTCGCTGCTGCGCGACGCCTATGTGCAATGGGACGAAGAAATCGTGCTCGACTGGGTGGTGCGCTACTGGCAGCGCGCCAAGCAGGTGGGCTTGCCGGTCAACCCTGACATCGACAATTTCTACCGCGATTTCGAATTCATGGCCTTGCAGCGCCACCTGAAAATCCTGGGCATCTTCTGCCGCCTGAACTACCGCGACGGCAAGGCCAACTACCTGGCCGACCTGCCCACCGTGGCCGACTATGTGCGCAAGACGGCAAACCGCTACACTGTCCTCAAACCGCTGGTGCGCCTGCTCGACGAGTTCGAGGACAAGGCGCCGCAGGTCGGCTACACCTTCTGAGTTAGGCTACACATGAAAGCTATGATCCTGGCCGCCGGCCGCGGCGAACGCATGCGGCCGCTGACCGACACCTGCCCCAAGCCGCTGCTGAAAGTGCGCGGCCGCCCGCTGATCGTGTGGCACATCCTGAACCTGGTGCGCGCCGGGATCACCGAGATCGTGATCAACCACGCCCACCTGGGCCACATGATCGAGGAAGAACTGGGCGACGGCAGCAAGTTTGGCGCCACCATCGCCTATTCGCGCGAAGAGACGGCCCTGGAAACGGCGGGCGGCATCGCCTACGCGCTGCACTTGCTGGGCGACGAACCCTTCCTGGTGCTGTCGGGCGACATCTACTGCCCCTACTTCGATTTCGAGCAGACCAAGGATGTCCTGCACGACAAGGACGTGCTGGGCAATCCCTACCCCGCCGACAAGCGCGACGCCTGCTGGGTGTACCTGACGCCGAACCCCTGGCACAACACCAAGGGCGACTTCGCACTGAACATGTTCTCGGTCGCCAATACGGGAGCCGAGCTGTGGAATTTCTCGAACATCGGCGTGTACCGTCCCGAAATGTTCAAGCATATCGTGCCGGGCGAGCGCGCCGGCCTGGGCCTCTTGATCCGCAAATACGCCGACCTTGGCCAGGTGGGCGGCGAACTGTTCGACGGCGACTGGGTCAACGTGGGCACGGTGGAGCAACTCGACGAACTCAATGCGCCGCTGGGCGCCAGGGCCAAGGCATCATGATGCCGCATTTGCCGTACGCGGCACGGCGCGCGCGGCTGCAGGAACGCATGCAGCCGGGCGCAGTGGCGATCCTGCCGACCGCGCCCGAAGTGCCGCGCAACAGCGACACCGACTACCCCTACCGCCACGACAGCTACTTCTACTACCTGACCGGTTTCACGGAACCGGACAGCGTGCTGGTGCTGGTGGCGGCCGACGGCGCCAGGCCGGCGCAAGCGATTTTGTTCTGCCGCCAGAAAAACATGGAGCGCGAAATCTGGGACGGCTTCCGCCATGGCCCGGACGGTGCGCGCACCGCCTTCGGCTTCGACGCCGCCTTCCCGATCGAGGACCTCGACGGCGAAATGACGCGCCTGCTGTCGAACGCCAGCGCGGCCTGGTACGCCCTGGGCCACAGCGCCGCGCTCGACCTGCAGATGAAAACCTGGCTGCAGAACGTGCGGCGCCTGGCGCGCACCGGCGTGACGGCGCCACTGGTCATGCACGACCTGCTGGCGGCCCTGGACGACATGCGCCTGTTCAAGGACGACGGCGAACAGGCGCTGATGCTGCGCGCCGCGACCATCTCCGGCAACGCCCATGCGCGCGCGATGCGGTTTTCAACACCGGGCGTGTTCGAATACGAAATCGAAGCGGAACTGCTGCACGAATTTCGCCGCAACGGCGCCCAGTTCCCGGCCTACACGCCCATCGTGGCGGCCGGCGCGAATGCCTGCGTGCTGCACTACAACAGCAACAATGCGCAAAGCCGCGACGGCGACCTGATCCTGATCGACGCCGGCTGCGAGCTCGATAGCTACGCCGCCGACATCACCCGCACCTATCCCGTCAACGGCCGCTTTTCGGAACCGCAGCGCGAGCTGTACGAACTGGTGCTGGCGGCCCAGACGGCATCGCTGGCGGTGGCCCGTCCCGGCACCGTGTACAGCGACATCCACGATGCCGCGGTGCGCGTGCTGGCGCAGGGCATGCTCGATACCGGCCTGCTCGACAAGGCGAAATTCGGCAGCGTCGACGACGTCATCGGCGAGCGCGCGCACCAGCAGTTTTACATGCACGGCACCGGCCACTGGCTGGGGCTGGACGTGCACGACGTCGGTCCGTATCGCGACGTGGCCGCCGAAGGCAAGCCGTCGCGCCGCCTCAATGCCGGCATGGTGCTGACGGTGGAACCGGGCATCTACGTGCGTCCGGCCGAAGGCGTGCCCGAAAAATACTGGAATATCGGCATCCGCATCGAAGACGACGTGCTGGTCACGGCAGGCGGCCACACCATCCTGTCCGCCAGCGCGCCCAAGCTGGTGGACGACATCGAACAACTGATGCGCAAGGCATGACCACGCTCGACGTCGCCATTTGCGGCGCCGGCCCGGTGGGCATGGCGCTGGCCGCCCTGCTGGCCAGGCGCGGCATGGACGGCGCGCGCATCGGCCTGGTCGACGCCAGGGCGCTGGGCGCGGCCGTCGCCGATCCGCGCTCCATCGCACTGTCCTACGGCAGCCGCATGCTGCTCGAAGAAATAGGCGCCTGGCCGATTCCCGCCACGGCCATCAACCAGATCCACATATCGCGGCGCGGCAGGTTTGGCCGCAGCATGATCGACCGCGCCGAGCACGACGTGCCGGCGCTGGGCTACGTGACGCGCTACGGCGAACTGGTGACCGCGCTGTCCGCCGCGTGCGAGCGCACCGGCGTGAACATCATCCGTCCCGCGCGCGTGACCGGCCACCTGGAACACAGCGAAGGCGTGGAACTGAAGCTCGACGACGGCCGCCAGCTCGACGCCGCCGTGGTGGTGCAGGCCGAAGGCGGGGTATTCGGCGAACAGGACAGCAAGGCCCTCACGCGCGACTACCAGCAGACCGCGGTGATCGCGCGCGTGTCGGCCAGCGTGCCGATCGCGCACCGGGCATATGAACGCTTTACCGGCGAAGGTCCGCTGGCGCTGCTGCCGCAGGACGGCGCCGACGGCCACCAGTACGCGCTGGTGTGGTGCGTGCGGCCCGAGACGGCCGACGCCTTGCTGGCGCTGGACGATGGCGCTTTTCTGGCCCGCCTGGGCGAAGCATTCGGCACCCGCCTGGGCCGCTTCACCAGCACCGGTGCGCGCGCTTCATACAAGCTGGGACTGAACGCGGATGCCCGTGCCACTGCGCGCACGGTCTCCATCGGCAATGCGGCCCAAACACTGCATCCGGTGGCGGGACAGGGTTTGAATCTGGGCCTGCGCGACGCTGCTGTGCTGGCGCGCCTGCTGGCGCAAGGGGCGACACCGGAAATGCTGGCGCGATTTGGCGCGGCGCGCCAGGTGGACCGTCGCCTGACCGTGGGCCTGACCGATGCCATGGCGCGCGTGTTCACCGACGAAGGCCCGGGCCAGGTGCTGCTTGGCCTGTCGCTCGGCCTGATCGACACCGTCGGCCCGGCGCGTATGCTGCTGGCCGACCTGATGATGTTCGGCCGCCGCTAGTGGTGTCGGGCCGGGCCATGTGACCATGGACATGCAAATCGGCAGCTGGAGGTTTACGCAATCGGCAGCGCGGCTAGCCGCAGGCGACGTCGTCCGTGTCCTGACCCCGCAGCAGATGGCCGTGCTGGTCGCGCTGGTGGGCGCAGCGAATCACACCTTGAGCAAGGACGCCTTGCTGACGCTCGCCTGGCCCGGCAAGGTGGTCAGCGACGATGCGATCACACGCGTTGTTTCCGATCTTCGAAAACTGCTCGATTGCCCAACTGACGATCTGAAATACATCAAGACCTTGCACGGCTTTGGCTACCAGCTCGATGTGCAGGTTTCCCCGGTTGCCGCTGCCGGGCCGCCGCTCGCAGGACGGCGCAAGGCGGCGCTTGTGGCGACCGTGCTTGCCCTGCTTTCCGCGTGTGCGGCATTTGTGCTGCTCCGTGATTCATCGAGGACAACGGGAGAATGGGCGGTGGCGCTCAAAACCCATCACCTGGCCCTGTCGCCGCACGAGCAGCACATCGCGCATCCGGTGCTGGCCCAACAAATCTCCTTGCGGGCAAGCGACGCGGGGACCCAACTGATCCTGCATGAAGGAAGCAGTCCGAGAACCATCGCACGGCTACCGGGCCGTATCAGCAGCGCCGCCAGTTCGCCTGACGGCCGGACCCTCGCTTTCATCGCAGAGCAATCCGGCTGCGCGATCCAGGCGATTTCCCTTGCCGACCCGGCCAGCATCCGGACGCTGGCCAGCTGTCAATCCCAGGAGCGCCACGCGCTCGCCTGGCAGGACAATGGCACGCTACTGTTTGCGTCCGGCAGCAGGCGCAAGGGCTTCGCACTGATCACCATGCCGCTCGCTGCTGCGCCAAGGGTGGAGAGTCTGGCGATGTCGTGCGATGCGATCACCGGTCTTGCCGCCGGACCGAAACAGGATCTCTACCTCAGTTGCGAGACCGATAGCGGCAATGCCCTGGTGCGGCGAAGGCAGGGGCAACTGGAGACGCTGTTTGACTACCGCACCGTCCGGAAATTCGTCGTGGACCGGAACAGCAATATCTACATGATCACTGAACCAGGATGGAAAGCCGGCATCACGCGCTATGACGCCGAACACCGGACTTTCACATTCGCCAATACAGGCTCCGTCGCCGGTGAGCAGCTCATTATCGTGCGCGACATGGCAAATCCGGATCTGCTGGCGACCAGGCTGGGCGACCTGACTTTCGAGAACATCGAAGCGGGCAAAACCCGAAGTGCCGCTTTCGCCGTCGATCCGGACAGTGCAAGCCTGTGGCAGATCGACGACCGCGCGGGGCCATTCGCGATCTACCGCGACGGCCAGCTGGTCAAACTGGATAGGGCAATCGATGTCGACCTGACCAGGATCGTCGACATGCGCGTTGACGAGAAGCGCCGCCAACTGATCCTGCGCTCGCGCGAACAGGACGAGATGGAGGAGTTCACGATAGGACTTGCCAAGAGTGGCAATGGTCCCATGCCCGTCATACGCCGGAGCACAAGCAGTCTTGCGCCACTTGCGGACGCGTGCGAACCGACGGAAGTCCGTACAGCGAAGGGACGGGTGCGGATCGCTGGCGCCAGTTTCGAAGAGCTCGACGCCAGCGGTGCACGCTTGCGACTATGGCAGGACAAGCGGGTCAGCGCGCCTTGCGGGGCGTCGCAGGTCCAGTATGATCACGCGCTGGACCGCCTGATTTTCCTGACGCAGCCACCATCCTACCGGGATATTTCCAGCATCGAACTTGGCGGCAGCAAGCACGCCAAGTAGCTGATTTATAAAGACATCAGGAAAAAATCAGGAAAATATCGCCGACTTGCCCGCCATACTCAGGACTTCTTGCAACGGTGCCGCCAGCCTGAGACAGCTGCCGGACATTCGTTCGGCACGTTCACTCTGAGAGGCGGCATGAACAACTTGGCACTGACCTTTTGCGGCATTTTGACGTCCGCATTCCTGCTGTGCGGGAATGCCAGCGGTGCAGCCGAACCCTTTGCATCGACGCTCTTGCGCGAGTTGCGGGACACCAGCGGCGTGCCTGGCATGGCGGCCGCCGTCTTCAAGGATGGCAAACTCGCCTGGCATGGCGAAGCCGGCTTTGCAAACATGGAACAGCGCAAGCCAGTGACGAAGCTTACCGGGTTCCGGCTCGCGAGCGTGTCGAAGTTCATTACCACGGCTATGCTCGCACAGGCAGTCGAGCAGGGGCGCTTTGACCTCAACCGGCCGGTGGCATCCTACTTGCCGGCGTACGCAGGCCATGAACCGATAAGCGCGCTTCAGCTGGCGACGCACACGTCGGGCATGCCACACTATGATCTGCTGCGCGACTTCGACCTTGCCGATGATACGCGCCAGTATCGGAACGCTACGCAAGCGATCCACATTTTCAAGGACCGCGCGCTCGCGTCCAAGCCGGGGACCCGCTACCTGTATTCGAGTTTCGGCTTCAACTTGCTGTCGGCGACGATGGAACAGGCGCTGCAGCGTGATTTCCCTTCCATGCTTGGCGATTTTACCGCGCGCGCCGGCGTGGTTTCGCTGCAGGCGGAACGGCCGCACGGAAGTGACGAACAATTGGCGGACCTGTACGACGCGGGGAACAAACGCCTGGCGCGCGGCAATATCAGCAATATCTGGGCAGGTGGAGGGCTCGTGAGCAATGCATCCGACCTGGCACAGATAGGCGCAAGACTGCTTGATCCCGCCTTCCTGTCCAGCGCAACGCTGCAGCGCTTCACCACCCCTGCAGTGTTCGACAACGGTGAACCGATCGTCGTCGGACGCTTCACAATGGGCATCGGCTGGCGTCTTGGCGTCGACCACCGCGGCCGCGCGTTCTTCCACCATTCGGGGAGCATCAGAGGGGGCCGCTCGCATATCAGCGTCTATCCCAAGGAGCGGCTCGTTGTTGCGCTGCTTGTCAATACAGACTGGGTGAGCGCAATGGATGTCACGAGCAGCGTGCTTCTCGATATGGTGGGGGAAGCGGCGCCAGCGGCTCCTTGCAAAAGCGAATCGTATCGATACCAGGGACGCTACGGGCAAGCCGAAATTGAAGGGACGCTCGAATCGGTGGTCCAGCCTGGACACTGCCGGCTGGTCCTCGGCGCCGACAATGCCTTGGGCAAGTGGCTGGCCAATAACGGCAAGCGCCGCAGTTTTACGCTCCATGACAAGATACTGGTCGCGCCAGTCGGGCTGTTTTCCGTCACCCGGGACGGCGCGAAGCTTCTACTTCGATTGCCCGGCGGCACACTTGAACTGCAGTTGCGCGAAAGTGTCATGGCGCGCCGCTAGAGCTGACGGTCCAGGATGGCCGCGACGTCGATCAGCAGACTGGCCACCTTCACGTAAAAGTCCTGGTTGATATGCTCGAACGTATCGCCGGGGTGATGGTAGTGGGCATGGTCTTCCACGCCAAAATACAGGAACGGCAGGCCGGCGTCATGGAATACGCCGTGGTCCGAGCCCTGGGTCCAGTCTTCCGCGCCGGGGGACATGAGCGCCGCCTTGTCGTGGCCCGGCTTGACCTGCACCGCACTGCGCGCCGCCGCCTGCGCCACCAGCGCCTTCAACACCGGCGTGTAGCTGGTGCCGGCGACGTAAATTTCATTGTTGTCGTTGTGGCTGACCATGTCCAGGTTCAGGTTCATGACCAGCTGTTCGCGCGGGAAGGGCGGCTTGTCGAGCAGCGCGCTGGCGCCGCGCAGTCCGGCCTCCTCGGCATCGAAGGCGGCAAACACAATGGTGTGCTGCGGCGGATGGGCCTTGAACCAGGCCGCAATCGCCAGCATGGCGCCCACGCCCGATGCATTGTCGTCGGCGCCCGGATAGACCTTCCCTTCCCTGACGCCCAGATGGTCGTAATGCGCCGACACCAGCAGGACGCGCGAAGGATTCGTGCTGCCGCGAATATGGCCGACGATATTGACCGCGTTCGGCACCACGGTCTGGAACGGACGCCCCGGCAAGACCAGTCCCTTGATGCTGGTCTTCGTGTATGAGAAGGGATGCAGGTAGCTGCCGCCATAAGGCGCGATGCCCGCTTCGGCAAAGCGCCCGGCCAGCCAGGCTTGCGCCTTGCGGCTTCCCTCGCTGCCGGTCTGGCGGCCTTCGAACGCGGGCGCCGCCAGCGTGCGCACGTCGTTCAGCAGCCGCTCCCGGTCGATCACGGGCGCGCCGGGATCGGCCTGTGCGGCGGACGGCAGGGCCACGATGCTTTCAGCCTCCTGGTTCCCGGCGACGATATAAAAAATCATGAAGGCCACGACCAGGAGGGGAACGATGAGCAGGTATTTGAATTTCATGTGGCAAGAGTAGCATGAAGCCGGACGACGTCAATTATCCTTGCTGTCGCATGCATGTCAATTTTTCTTGACGAAATTAATAACGTCAACTATTCTTGACGCATCGATCCCAGGAGCCCGCCATGAAAAGCACGACCGACCAAGAATCCCGCAGCCTGCGCGAGGCCATTGAAGCGACCGTCATGGCCCACGCCAGGCTGGCCCGGGAAATCGACAACGATCCGGGCGGCTTCCTGCGCCTGACCGGCGTGTCGACCGAGGCCTTGCAAACCTGCGAAGGCTTGCAGAAGGAAGCCGTCCAGCAGGCGCGCCGCGCCGATCATTCGTGGGCCGAAATCGGCGCCCTGCTCGGCATCAGCCGTCAAGCGGTCCAGCAGCGCTTCGCACCGGACGTCACGGGCGAGGCGGAGATCAAGGGCAAGCGCCGCATCAGCTGGTCCACGAGCGAAAATGAAATGGAGATCCTGAAAACAGTCGGCAGGGCCGGCTACCACCTGGTCGGCCTGGGCGGCGTGTCGATGGACGTTGAACAGTCGACCTCGCCGTGGGAACACCGGCGCGAAGTGTCATCGGAAATCGAGGCAAAGCAGGCGAAGATCGCGGCGGAGGGCTGGGAGTATGTCGGCCGCTGGTTTCCCTTCCACTACTTCAAGCGCATGCTGAACGAGAAAATGACGCCGTCCAGCGAGCTGTTCCCGAAAGAGTGGACCGCGTCGTACGGCGGACACACGATCAGGGTGCGCAATGCCTGGAATACCGGACTCAAACTGTTTGTCGACGATACTCTGTGGGCCGTGACCGACAAGGTAGTCGTCGTGGACAAGCTGACGCCCGTGCTGCGGGCCAGGATCGAACAGGAATCCGACGCGCCCTTTGTGGTCGAGATCTTCGGCTATGCCATGTTGTCGGTAAAAATCAAGATCGCGGTCAATGGCGAAGTCATTGCGGGCGACAGCTTTTGATTTCGACGCCCCGGAACACAGCTTGGTCGTCGAATTCTGACCGCTACCAGGCTATCGCTTCAAGCAAGGCGCGCAGCTTTTGCGCGCGAACCGGATTGACCATGGCGGCGTGGGCCACCTTGCCGGACAGGTAGGCGCGGTAGTTGTCGCGCCCGTCACGGTTCTGGGACTGCGGGCCATGCCGGACACAGTTGGTGAGCGTGGCCTTGAGCAGGTCGAATTCGGCGCGCGGCAGATTAGGATGGCTGTTCACCACCAGGCCGGTAAGCTGCTGGCGCGAGCCGGCGCGCATCATGCGTGTCTTGCGCGTGTTGACCTGAAATCCTTCTTCGATCGCGATGGCCGCCACCCGCACATGGAAGCGGTCCAGCGCCCTTTCCAGTTCGCGCCCTCCCGAGAATGCCAGGTCGTCGGCGTAGCGGCTATATGTCGCACCCATCGATGCCGCAAGCGACGCAAGCCGGATATCGAGGCGATATGCGCAAGCATTGGCCAGTGCCGGAGAACAGGGAGAACCTTGCGGCAGGTGCGGCGTGCGGAACAACTGGCGCTGCATCGAGGGAACGCCAAATTCATGGAAAACACCCATCGGGGTGCGGTTGACGCAGATCCGCGCCAGCGTTCCAGCCACCGTGTCTGAGTAGCCCAGCCTGGCGAACATGGCATGCACGCGCGAGGCCGGAATGCTGGGAAAAAAATCCTTCAGGTCCATGCGGATGACGACGCGCTGGCCGGCATGCAGGGCAGCGTGCGTCACGCACGAATGCGCGCGCCGGAAGCCGTGCGCGGCCGGATGCGCCGGCACGCGGTCGAGAATGGCGCGCAGGATTTTCTGCTGGAGATGGCGCAGGCGCTGCTTGGGTATTTCGATCAGGCGCACGCCGCCACTGCGCTTGGCCACCCAGCGATAATGGTAGTGTTGCAAGGGCTTGTCGTTCACCACGCGCCACTGGTCCGCGAACCAGCCCAGTTCGGACGGCATCAGTTCGAGCCAGCGCGCCAGGTCGCCGACCGTGGGTAAGCCGGGCAGCGCCAGCGCTGCAAGCCATGGGGGCGGCTCCGTGGCCAGCGGCAGTTCGAGGCAATAGTGAAGGATGCGCGGTTCTTCCTTCCCGGGATCCCAGGCTTCGTAAAATCCGTCGTCGGCGAGGATGATGTCGGCCAGTTCGGCGCGGCTGAAAAAATGAAAGTGTTCGCCGGTGCGCGCGCGAATCGCGGCGCACAAGGACGGAACCCATGGGCAATCCGCCCCCAGCGCCCAGGCAATGCCCGCTTCCATGCTGGCCGCGTCGCGCGCGAGCATGGTATCGGCAAGGGCCAGGGCGACCAGGTTCTTTGGCGTCATGAACAAATGTACGGGTGGCGGAGAGCCTACAACGAGTCTCGTGATGCGTGAGCTGTCTCGCGTTGTGGCGCGAGGGGGCTCATGCGGTGAAATGCACAGCAACAAATATCCCGCGGGGTAGCCCCGCAGAGGCGGTCGATTACACGAGGTAAGCAACTGCCAGCTTGGAGGATCCGCCGAAGCACACAGTAGGGGATTTGAGGAAGCGAGTCAATCAGAATGCCGCACGGCGAGCGCCGTGCGGCAGGTACAACTTTTAGTCGACAGCCTTGACCATCGCCTCGATGACCTTCTTGGCGTCGCCGAAGACCATCATGGTATTGGCCTGGTAGAACAGGTCATTGTCAAGGCCAGCATAGCCGGACGCCATGGAACGCTTGTTGACGATGATGCTCTTGGCCTTGTACGCCTCCAGGATCGGCATGCCGGCAATCGCCGACTTCGGATCCTTGGCGGCCGGGTTGACCACGTCGTTCGCGCCCAGCACCAGCACCACGTCGGTCTGGCCGAATTCGCCGTTGATGTCCTCCATCTCGAACACCTGGTCGTACGGCACTTCGGCTTCCGCCAGCAGCACGTTCATGTGGCCAGGCATGCGGCCCGCCACCGGGTGAATCGCGTACTTCACGATCACGCCCTTGTGGGTCAGCTTCTCGACCAGTTCCTTGAGCGAGTGCTGCGCACGCGCCACCGCCAGGCCGTAGCCCGGAACGATGATGACGGTTTCGGCATTGCCCATGATGAAAGCGGCATCTTCCGCAGAACCCGACTTGACCGGACGCTGTTCCTGCGCGCCGCCGGTCACTGCCGCAGCGTCGCCGCCGAAGCCGCCCAGGATCACGTTGAAGAAGGAGCGGTTCATCGCCTTGCACATGATGTACGACAGGATGGCGCCCGAGGAACCGACCAGCGAACCGGCGATGATCAGCATCGAGTTATTGAGCGAGAAGCCGATACCCGCGGCCGCCCAGCCCGAATAGCTGTTCAGCATGGACACCACGACCGGCATGTCGGCGCCGCCGATCGGGATGATGATCAGCACGCCCAGGATGAAAGCCAGTACCGCCATGATGATGAACGGGGTCCATGCCGGTTCCACGCCAGGCGCGAAGCAGAACACCAGGCCCAGTGCGATCAGCGCGACGGCGACCGCCAGGTTGATCATGTGCTGGCCAGGGAAGCTGACCGGCGCGCCCTGGAACAGGCGGAACTTGTATTTGCCCGACAGCTTGCCGAAGGCGATCACGGAACCGGAGAAGGTCACCGCGCCCACGAAGGTGCCGATGAACAGTTCAAGGCGGTTACCGAAGGGCAGAGCCTCGCCCAGGGCCGCGATGTTGAAGGCGGACGGCTCGGACACGGCAGCGACGGCGATGCACACCGCGGCCAGGCCGATCAGCGAGTGCATGGCCGCGACCAGTTCCGGCATCTTGGTCATCTCGACGGTCTTGGCGGCAAACGCGCCGATACCGCCACCGACCACCACGCCCAGCAGCACCAGGCCGAAGCCAAGGCCGCCGTCGCCGGTGGCCATGGACTTGAGCTTGAGGATCAGCGCGATGGTGGCCGCGGCCGCGATGGCCATGCCGATCATGCCGAAGGCATTGCCCTTGCGGGCCGTGGCCGGCGACGACAGTCCCTTGAGCGCCTGGATAAAGCATACCGAGGCGATCAGGTAGAACATCGTCACCAGGTTCATCGTGATGTAGCTCATGCCTTCTCTCCCGACTTGACCTTCGGTTCCTTCTTCTTGAACATCTCCAGCATGCGCTGGGTGACCATGAAGCCGCCGAACACATTGACCGCGGCCAGCGCCACGGCCAGCGTGCCGCTGACCTGGCCGATGATGCCGGTGGTCAGGCCCGCCGCCAGCATGGCGCCGACGATGATGATGGCCGAGATGGCGTTGGTGACGGCCATCAGCGGTGTGTGCAGCGCTGGCGTGACGGTCCACACGACGTGGTAGCCGACGTAGATCGCCAGTACGAAGATGATCAGATTGATGATGGTGTGGCTGACTTGCATATCCATGTTTTGCCTCCCTAAAGTTTTTTCGAGTACTACTTTTTCATTCCCGTGATGTTGTTGTCCGCGTCGACGAATACGATTTTCGGGGTGTAGTCCCTGGCCTGGTCTTCGGTCATCGGCGCGTAGGTGCAGATGATCAGCAGGTCGCCCAGTTGGGCTTTGCGTGCTGCCGCGCCGTTCAGCTGGATTGCTCCGCTGCCGCGCAGGCCGGGAATGGCATAGGTCGAAAAGCGTTCGCCGTTGTTGACGTTGTACAGTTCGATTTTTTCGTTCGCCCAGATATCGGCTGCCTCCAGCAGGTTCTCGTCGATACCGCAGGAACCTTCATAGTGCAGGTCGGCCTGGGTTACCGTGACGCGGTGCAGCTTGGAGCGCAGCATTACTCGTTGCATGGACATCTTCTTGCTTCTTTCGGTTTGTTGTGGATTCTTTACTTGCGCAGCACTTCGCCGTCCGCACAGACCAGGGTGGCCTTGAGGATTTCGTCTTCGCGGTCGATCACCAGCTGTTCATCCTTGTCCGCATTGGGCACCAGGATCAGTTTCAGGAAATCGAGCACGTTGCGCGCATACAGCGCGGACGCGTCGGCCGCCACCAGCGTGGCCAGGTCAGGCTCGCCCACGATATGAACGCCGTGCTTGATGACGGTCTTGTTCAACTCGGACAGCGGGCAGTTGCCGCCCTGCGACACGGCCAGGTCGACGATGACCGAACCGGGCTTCATGGCCTTGACGGTTTCCTCGGAAATCAGGATAGGCGCGGCGCGGCCCGGAATGAGCGCGGTGGTGATGATGATGTCGGCCAGCTTGGCGCGTTCGTGCACCAGCTCTCCCTGGCGGCGCATCCAGTCGGCAGGCATGGCGCGCGCGTAGCCGCCGGAGCCCTTGGCGATTTCTTTTTCTTCGTCGGTCAGGAAAGGCACGTCGATGAACTTGGCGCCCAGCGATTCAACCTGCTCCTTGACCGGAGGGCGAACGTCGGACGCTTCGATCACCGCGCCCAGGCGCTTGGCGGTCGCGATGGCCTGCAGGCCAGCCACCCCCACGCCCATGATCAGCACGCGCGCCGCTTTCACGGTGCCGGCGGCGGTCATCAGCATCGGCATGAAGCGCTGGTAGGTGTTCGCGCCGATCATGACGGCCTTGTAGCCGGCAATGTTCGCTTGCGAGGAGAGCACGTCCATCGACTGCGCGCGCGTAATGCGCGGCACCGCTTCGAGCGCAAAGGCGCGCAGGCGGGAAGCCGCCATGGCGGCGATGTTGTCGGCATCGAAGGGATTGAGCATGCCGATCAGGACGGCGTCGGGCTTCATGAGGGCGCGTTCATCAAAGCTTGGCGCACGCACCTTGAGCACCACGTCGCAGCCATACGCATCTGCCGCACTGCCGACGGTGGCGCCGGCGGCCGTGTAGGCCTCGTCGATCACCGAAGCGTTCAGGCCCGCGCCCGACTGCACGATGACCTGGTGTTTTGCGGCGAGTTTCTTGACCGTTTCGGGTGTTGCAGCAACACGGGTCTCTCCCGACCGCGTCTCGGCCGGTATGCCAATTCTCATGAATGCCTCCTGGTTGGATTAATAAGTTGTCTTGAATCTTACACGGAAACTTCAAAATAGTACTATCGTTCGTTTTTTTAGACCTTCTCCTCGAATTTCAAACCGGTTGTGCCACGCAGCCTGCATATTTCGCCCATTTCCTGTATCGGATCGGCCCTGTTTGGGCAAGGGGCACGGCACCAAGGTAAAATGGCGGCTCATTTTCGAGGACACGCATGCCGCACATCTGGAAACCCTCCGTTACCGTTGCCGCCATCATCGAACGGGATGGCCAGTTCCTGCTGATAGAGGAAGAAACCAGCGACGGCGTGCGCATCAACCAGCCGGCCGGCCATCTGGACCCGCTCGAAACGCTGGAACAGGCCGTGGTGCGCGAAGTGATGGAAGAAACGGCGCACGACTTCATTCCGCATGCGCTGGTGGGCATGTACATGTCGCGCTATGCATCCCCGCGGCGCGGCACCGACGTCACCTACCTGCGCTTCACCTTTTGCGGCGCGCCCGGGGCCGAACATGACCAGCCGCTCGATCACGGCATCATCCGCACGCTGTGGATGACGCGCGACGAGATGGCTGCCTGCCAGGAACGCCACCGCAGCCCGATCGTGCTGCAATGCGTGGACGACTACCTGGCCGGCAAGCGCGCTCCCCTGGAGCTGCTGCACACCCACCCTTCGGTATTCGAAGGCGGGCTACCATTGAAGACGGACGTAACATGAGCAAGAAAAAAGTCGTGATCGGCATGTCGGGGGGCGTTGACTCCTCGGTCGCGGCGTGGATGCTGAAGGAACAGGGCTATGAAGTGATCGGCCTGTTCATGAAAAACTGGGAAGACGACGACGATTCCGAATTCTGCTCCTCGCGCCAGGACTGGATCGACGCGGCCAGCGTGGCCGACGTGGTGGGCGTGGATATCGAAGCCGTCAACTTCGCGGCCGAATACAAGGACCGCGTGTTTGCCGAATTCCTGCGCGAATACCAGGCCGGCCGCACGCCGAACCCGGACGTGCTGTGCAACGCCGAAATCAAGTTCAAGGCCTTCCTGGACCACGCCATGCACCTGGGCGCGGACCTGATCGCCACCGGCCATTACGCGCGCGTGCGCGACAACGCCGGCAGCTTCGAACTGCTCAAGGCGGTCGACCATACCAAGGACCAGAGCTACTTCCTGCACCGCCTGAACCAGGCGCAGTTGTCCAAGACGCTGTTCCCGCTGGGCGAAATCCCGAAGACCGAAGTGCGCAAGATCGCCGAAAAGCTGATGCTGCCGAATGCCGCGAAAAAGGATTCGACCGGGATCTGCTTCATCGGCGAACGGCCGTTCCGCGATTTCCTGAACCGCTACCTGTCGTACAAGCCGGGGCCGATGAAGACCGACGACGGCACTGTCGTGGGCGAACACGTGGGGCTGAGTTTTTACACGCTGGGCCAGCGCAAGGGCATCGGCGTGGGTGGCATGAAGAAGTACAAGAACCCGGACGGCAGCAGCGACGCGTGGTACGTGGCGCGCAAGGATATCGAAACCAACACCCTGTACATCGTGCAGGGGCATGACCATCCGTGGCTGTTGTCGGGCGCCTTGCGGGCCGACCAGGCCAGCTGGATTGCCGGCGTGCCGCCGGAAGCGCGGGCCATGTCGGCCAAGACGCGCTATCGCCAGGCCGACGTGGCTTGCAGCGTGCTGCCGGACGGGCTGAATCACTTTGCGCTCGATTTCACCGATGCGCAGTGGGCGGTGACGCCGGGGCAGTCGGCCGTGCTGTATGACGGCGACGTTTGCCTGGGTGGCGGCATCATCGACAGTTCAACCGTTTAGGCTTGTTCCTGCTGTTTTTTGATCATCGCCAGGACCGTGGTCTTGATGGTCTTTAGCACCGCATCGGCCTTGAACGGTTTGACGATGAAGCCGTTCACACCGCGCGCCTGCGCCCCCTGCAGCATGGCAGCGTCAATCGATCCGGACACCATGAAGATCAGCGTCTTCGGATAATGCTCGCGTATCTGTTCCACGATGTTGTGCCCATCCTCGATCTGTTCGAGCGCGATGCAAATAAGCTGGGGATGGAATTTCTGCAGCAGCGCGTATCCCTGCGTGGTCGTATGCGTCTGTCCCACCACGCTGAACCCACCTTCGCTCAGTACCGTATTCAACAAACCGCGCGAGAGCGCATTGGCGTCGATCAAAACTGCTTTCAGCATCCTGCTTCCATTTCAAAAATTCTCGTAAGCGAGCATATTCCAGGTCACGCCCAGCTTCACATCCTGCTTGAGCCGCACCAGCTGGCGCGACAGATACAACATATCGCGCTCGGCCCGCAGCCGTTCGCCGATCGGCGTCTTCAGTATCCCGGCACCCGCCATGACCGCATCCAAATCGCCATAGGCATTGAGCAGCTTGGCGGCCGTCTTCATGCCCACCTTGGACACGCCCGGCACGCCGTCGGTCACGTCGCCCATCAGCGCCAGCAGGTCCGCCAGCAGTTCCGGCGCCACGCCGAACTTGTTGCTGACCCAGGCGTCGTCGTGCCATTCGTTCTTGAAGTGGTCCCACACCAGCGCCCCATTGGCGATCAGGCAGTGCAGGTCCTTGTCGGTGCTGGCAACGATGGCGTCGCCCCGCCCTTCGGCAAGCCAGCGTAGCACGCCGGTACCGATCACGTCGTCCGCTTCGACCCCGGGCAGCATCAGCACATGCAGGCCTTCGCCGGCCAGCTTGTCGTGAAAGCCGGGCAGCGCGTCGCGCAGGAAGGATGGCATGGGCGCGCGCTGCTCGCGGTAGCGCGGATAGAGCTCGTGGCGCCAGGTAGTACCGCCGAAGTCGAACGCCGCCAGCACGTGGGTGGGCGAGTGGGTGGACAGCAGCTTGCGGAACGACGACAGCGCATGGCGCAGCGCGATGGAAGCCTTCTCGGCCGAATCGGGCTCGGGACTGGCTTCATACACGCGGCGGACGATGTTCAGTCCATCGATCGCTAGCAGCTT
This sequence comes from Pseudomonadota bacterium, assembly GCA_040388805.1. GTDB lineage: Bacteria > Pseudomonadota > Gammaproteobacteria > Burkholderiales > Burkholderiaceae_D > Telluria_A. The sequence continues at coordinate 43,186 of JAZKBE010000024.1, read as the reverse complement.
GGCCATGCCTGCTTACTTGATCAATTCGTAGGGGCCGCCGCGCTCCAGGCCGCGCTTGTAGGCGGGACGGGCGTGGATGCGTTTGACGAAGGCGGCCAGCTTGGGATACTTGGTATCCAGGCCGCCGCGCGCGGATGCCGCTTCGAGCACGAAGCTGAGCTGGATGTCGGCGCCGGTGATCTCGTCGCCGGCAAACCATTTACCCCGTTTCAGCTCGCCCTCCATGTAGCTCAGGTGCGCCACGATCTGCGGATTGATGTAGCTTTTCTTGACCTTCTGCGCGATGGCGCGCGCGATCGGCTTGGCAAAAAACGGCATGGGGCTCGATTCGACCTTGTCGAACACGAGCTTCATCAGCAGCGGCGTCATGGCCGAGCCTTCCGCGTAGTGCAGCCAATAAGTGTAGCGCAGCTTGTCGGGCGTGCCGGCGGCCGGCACGAACTGGCCCTTGCCGTAGCGTTCGATCAAATACTCGATAATTGCGCCGGACTCGGCTACCATGGTGTCGCCGTCGGTAATCACGGGCGACTTGCCAAGCGGGTGGATGGCGCGCAGTTCGGGCGGCGCCAGCATGGTTTTCGCGTCGCGCGCGTACGGCTTGATCTCGTACTCCAGGCCCAGTTCTTCCAGCAGCCACAGGATGCGCTGGGAACGGGAATTATTCAGATGGTGAACAACGATCATTGGGTTCTTTCGCCGGTTGGGATTCGGCGCTAGCTTAGCATTGTTGACAGTGTTCTGCCACGGAGGTCCCATGAGACTGTTCGCGCCACGCTACCTGCCCCTGATCATCTCGGCAGTCGTCTTCGTCGCATCGGTGGGCCTGGCGCTGCGCGGGGAAAGCCAGCTCTGGTGGCTGGCGGCGCCCAGCGGCGCGCTGGCGCTGATGGGCGTCAATGACATGCTGCAGACCAAGCGCGCCCTGCGCCGCAACTACCCGATCCTGGCCCACTTCCGCTTTTTCTTCGAATCGATCCGCCCCGAAATCCGCCAGTACTTCCTGGAGGACGATACCGACGCCAAGCCTTTCTCGCGCAACCAGCGCAGCATCGTGTACCAGCGCGCCAAGCGCGAAACCGACAAGCGCCCTTTCGGCACCCAGCTCGACGTGTACGAGGCCGGCTACGAATGGATCAACCACTCGATCGCCCCGGCCGTCATTGCCGATCACAATTTCCGCATCGAGATCGGCGCCACGCGCGCGCAGCCCTACCATGCCAGCGTCTTCAACATCTCGGCGGTGAGCTTTGGGTCCCTGTCGGCCAACGCCATCCTGGCGCTGAACGGCGGCGCGCGCAGCGGCGGCTTCATGCACGATACGGGCGAAGGCAGCATCAGCCGCTACCACCGCGAACATGGCGGCGACCTGGTATGGGAAATCGGTTCGGGCTACTTCGGCTGCCGCGACGAACACGGGCGCTTTTCGGAAGCGAACTTCAGCGCCAACGCCACCCTGCCGCAGGTGAAAATGATCGAACTGAAGCTGTCGCAGGGCGCCAAGCCGGGCCAGGGCGGGATTCTTCCGGCGGCCAAGGTGACCATCGAGATCGCCCGCGCGCGCGGCGTCACGCCAGGCGTCGACTGCATTTCGCCGGCTTCGCATTCGGCCTTTTCCACGCCGGTCGAGATGCTGCATTTTATCGAACGCCTGCGCACGCTCTCGGGCGGCAAGCCCACCGGCTTCAAGCTGGCCATCGGCCACCCCTGGGAATTTTTCGGTATCGTGAAAGCCATGCTGGCCACCGGCATCGTGCCCGACTTTATCGTGGTCGACGGCGGCGAAGGCGGCACCGGCGCGGCGCCCGTGGAGTTTTCCGACCACGTGGGCACGCCCTTGCAGGAAGCGCTGCTGCTGGTGCATAACACGCTCACCGGCGCCGGCCTGCGCGGCCAGGTCCGGATCGGCGCATCGGGAAAAATCATCACCGCCTTCGACATCGCGCGCACCATCGCGCTGGGCGCCGACTGGTGCAATTCGGCGCGCGGCTTCATGTTCGCGCTGGGCTGCGTGCAGTCGCAAAGCTGCCACACCGACCGCTGCCCCACGGGCGTGGCCACCCAGGATGAACTGCGCCAGAAAGCGCTGGTGGTGCCGGACAAGATCGCGCGCGTGGCCCACTTCCACCAGAATACGCTGGGGGCGCTGGCGCAGCTGATCGCGGCGGCGGGACTGACCCATCCTTCCCAGCTCAAGCCGCACCACCTGGTGCGGCGCGTGTCACCCAACCAGGTCAAGCTGGTGTCGGCCCTGCTGCCGTATCTGCACCCGGGCGAACTGCTCGACCCCAGCCAGCTGGACCGGCTGCCGCCCGTGTTCGGGCTGTACTGGCCGATGGCGCAGGCGGGGTCCTTCCATCCCTTGGGTGACTAGAGCGGCGTGGAAAGCGCAATCCAGACGCGTGCGAGATGATCGATTATTCGCCGCTGCGCGGATGGTGCTCGACACTGTCGTTCTGGAACAGCTTGAGCGCGCTCACCTTGCCCGCGTCGTCGCGCACGAAATCCATGTACACCAGCGTGTTGGGCACCAGGAAGCGCGTGGCGCCTATGGCGACGATTTCCGCTTTCGCTTCGTCGCCGCGCTGCATGAACAGCTTGCCGCCGTCGCGCGTGACGGTGCGCTGCGCGAATTTGCCCACGAATTCGTCGAGCGCGGCAGGCGCCAGCGCCACCGGGCTGAAGTCCGGATAGGGCTTGCCGATCGCGATCGCCGCGGCGCGCGCCGCCACCACCGAGGTCGACATCGGCAGCCGGTCGTTATTGGCCAGCACGGCGACATACACCTTCTCCTGCGGCAGGCGCATGACATGCGTGGAGAAGCCGGGGATCCCGCCGCCATGGAAGATGCGCGCACTGCCCTGCATGGTGTCGATGTTCCAGCCGTAGCCGTAGCTGGTGGCTTCGCCGCTGGCCAGCTTGTAGGGCGTGAAGGCGCGCTGCCAGCTGGCCGGGCGCAGCAGCTTGCCCGACGTGACCGACGCATCCCAGCGCGCCAGGTCGTCGACGGTCGACACGATGGCGCCGGCGGCATACGGCAGCGTCATCGAGATCGGCGTGGCCAGCCGGAAGCCCGTTGGCGTGGTGCTGTGGCCGACGGCGGGCGGCGCCTTGCCGCGCGCGTAGCCTCCATAGGCGGTGTCGGCCATCCCCAGCGGCACAAAGATGCGCTGCTCGACGAACTTCGCATACGGCATGCCGCTGGCCTTCTCGATGATCGCGCCGAGCAGGACATAGCCGGAATTGTTATACGCGTAGCGCGTTCCCGGCTCGAAATTGAGCGGGTCGTCCTTGAAGACTGCGATCAGGGCGGCGGGCGCCAGGTCCTGCGTCATGATGGCGCGGAAGGACGGCTTGCCCGTGTAGCTGACGATGCCGGAGGTATGCGTCAGCAAATGTTCGATGGTGATTTTTTTGCCCTTGGTGGGGTAGTCGGGCAGGTGCTTCGTGATGTCGTCGTCCAGCGCCAGCTTGCCTTCTTCGGCCAGCATCAGGATCGCGGTCGAGGTGAACTGCTTGGTGACCGAACCGATGCGATGCTGGAAGGACGCGTCCATGGCCACGCCTTTGGCCACGTCGGCCATGCCATAGCCCTTGCGGAAAATCGTCTTGCCATCCTTGACCACGATGACCGAGGCGCCGGGCGCACCGGCCTGGAAGTAGGGAGCGATGGCGGCGTCGATCTGCTGGTCGACGGGTGTGGCGAGGACGGCGGCAAGGCCAAGGATGGTCAGTTCGATCATGTCATCTTCCTTCAGTCGGGAAGATGACGATATGCCGGGACAGCGATGAAGGACGCGGTTTTGCGACGAAATCGGAAAACCGCCTTCCGGGACGCCTAGTTTTGGGCGTGAATCCGGATCACGCGCTTGGAGCTTGGCTGCGCCGGCGTTTCGCACGCATTGCAGCTGCCGCAGCCGCTGCCGCAGCCGGACTTGGCCTTCGGCTTGAGGTATTTTCCGAAGGCGTACCAGGCGGCCGCGCCGACGATCAGGGCCACGATCAGGTTCTCGATCATCAGCCACCTCCCATGGACAGCGCGATGCGGTAGGTAATGAAGGACGCCACATAGGCCAGGGCGAACATGTAGCCGGCCATGTACAGCGCATAGCGCAGGCTGTTCGTTTCGCGCTTGACCACCGACAGCGTGGACAGGCACTGCGGCGCGAACACGTACCAGGCCAGCAGCGACAGCGCCGTGGCCAGGCTCCAGGACTGGGCGATCAGCGGCGTGAGCGAGGTCGCCAGTTCGTCGCCGGTCTGGGACAGCGCATACACGGTGCCCAGGGCGCCGACGGCCACTTCGCGCGCGGCCATGCCCGGCACCAGGGCGATGCAGATCTGCCAGCCGAACCCGATCGGCGCGAAAATGACTTCCAGCGCGCGGCCCAGCATGCCGGCCAAGCTGTAGTAGATAGGCGGGTGGGTGGCGCCTTCCGGCGCGCCGGGGAAGGTCGACAGCACCCACAGCAGCACCATCAGCGCCAGGATGGTGGTGCCGACGCGGGTGATGAAGATCTTGGCGCGCTCCCACAGGCCGATGGCCAGGTTCTGCAGGTGGGGCCAGTGGTAGCTTGGCAGTTCCATCATCAGCGGCTGCTTGCCATTGCCGCCCATGGTGCGTTTGAGGATCCAGGCCACCGCCATGGCGCCGCCGACACCGGCGAAGTACAGGATGAACAGCACCAGGCCCTGCAGGTTGAACATGCCCGCATCGCGGTCGGGTATGAAGGCGGCGATGATCAGCGCATAGACCGGCAGGCGCGCCGAGCACGTCATCAGGGGCGCGATCATGATGGTGACCAGGCGGTCGCGCGGATTCTGGATGGTGCGCGCGGCCATGATGCCGGGGATGGCGCAGGCAAAGCTGGACAGGAGCGGAATGAAGGCGCGGCCCGACAGGCCCACCCCGCCCATCAGGCGGTCGAGCAGGAAGGCGGCGCGCGGCAGGTAGCCGCAGTCTTCCAGGAACAGGATGAAGAAGAACAGGATCAGGATCTGCGGCAGGAATACCAGCACGCTGCCCACGCCGCCCAGGATGCCTTCGACCAGCAGGCTGCGCAGCGGGCCGTCGGCCATGTGCCGGCCCAGGAAGGCGCCGACCGCGTCCACGCCGCCGGTGATCATTTCCATCGGCACCGCGGCCCAGCTGAACACGGCCTGGAATACCAGGAACATGATCGCGGCCAGCAACAGGGGCCCGGCCAGCGGATGCAGCACCACGTGGTCGAACCGGTCGCTGAAGTTGCCGGTGTCCTTGCTGGAATTGGTCGTCAGCGCCAGGATGCGGCGCACTTCGCGCTGCGTCTCTTCCACCGATACCGCTTCGATGCAGGACAAGGGCAAGGCCTTGACCGCGTCATGGCGCGGCATGCGGTCGAGCGCGTCGAGCAGGGCTTTTTCGCCGCCGCTTTGCACCGCCACCGTTTCCACCACCGGCATGCCGAGTTCTTTTTCCAGCGCGGCGGCATCGATCACGATGCCGCGTTTTTTGGCCACGTCGACCATGTTCAGGGCCAGCATCATGGGCAGGCCGAGGCGCTTGATCTCGAGCACCAGGCGCAGGTTCAAGCGCAAATTGGTGGCGTTGACCACGCACACGATGGCGTCCGGCGCCTGTTCGTCGGCGCGCAGGCCGGCCACCACGTCGCGCGTGATGGCTTCGTCGGGGGTGGTGGCGGACAGGCTGTAGGCGCCCGGCAGGTCGAGCAGGCGGTAGGCGCGTCCGCCGGGCGAGGTAAAGCTGCCCTCTTTGCGTTCGATGGTCACGCCGGCGTAATTGGCGACCTTCTGGCGGGCGCCGGTGAGGCGGTTGAACAGGGCGGTTTTGCCGCAGTTCGGGTTACCAAGCAGGGCGATGAGCGGCGTTCGGCCCAGCGTTTCTACAGTCATGACGATCAGTCCGGTGTGATCGAAACCAGGGCCGCCTCGAAGCGGCGCAAGGCAAAGGTGGATTCCCCCACGCGCACGGCGAGCGGATCGCCGCCCGGCATGCCGCGCCGCAGCATACGGATGCGTTCGCCTGGCACGAAACCGAGTTCCATCAGGCGGCGCGATACCTCGGACGGGGCGAGGTGGACAACGGTGCCGCCCTGGCCGGCCAGCAGGGCGTCCAGGGTGATCAGGGTAGGTGCAAGTGTCATGGTGGTGCCCGGTCGCGGTGGGGATTGCATTAATTCTTGTTGGATACTAGCATCATATATGTAAATGCGAATTATTTCTATTTAGATTGCGCAAACCACTTGCAATCAAAGTCGAGTTGCGGGAGAATACAAATCTAAATGAGAGTGATTCTCATTATAGAGCAAACGCCAAACTTGCCACTGTCGCCCTATGTAAACTGAAGGTGCATCATGATTGTCTGTGTCTGCAACAACATCTCTGACCGCGAAATCCGCCAGGCTGTCGACCTGGGCCTGTCGTCCATGGCCGAGCTGCGCCAGGACCTGGGCGTGGCCACCTGCTGCGGCAAGTGCGCCAGCTGCGCCAAGCAAGTACTCCATGCCCACCTGGAAAGCAAGCTCCAGGCGGTCGAGCTGTCGTTCCGCTCGACCCAGGCTGCCTGATGCCATGAGCACCCTCGCCTTCTCCACCAGCCCCGCCATGGGCGATGCCCGCGCGGCACTGGGGAAGCTGCGCGCCAAGTGCGCGCCGATGGCGACCGTGGTGCTGGCGCACGCCATCCTGTTCTACGCCATTTACAGCGGCATGCTCACGCGCATGGTCGACGCGGCCCTGCCGCAGGCCGTGCTGGTCACCTTCGTCACGCCGGTCGAGCCACCACCGCCGGCCGCGCCCAAAGTGGTGCCCATGGCCCAGGTCACTCCGCCGCCCATGCCCTTCGTACCGGCTCCCCAGGTGCAAGTTATTGTGCAACAAAGCAACGCCATCAGCGTCACCCACACCCCGCCGCCGGTAGCGCCCGCGCCCGTGCAAGCGGTGGCCGCGCCGGCCCCCGCCCCGGTGGCCACGGGTCCGAAAACCATTACTTCCGGTGTCGACTTCATCCAGGCGCCGCAGCCCGTTTATCCGCAAATGTCGCGCAAGATGGGCGAACAGGGCAAGGTCGTGCTGCGCATCCTGGTCAATGAAAAAGGCTTGCCTTCCCAGGTGTCGGTGCAATCGTCGTCCGGCTCCACCCGCCTCGACGAAGCGGGCCGCCAGGCGGTCCTGCGCGCCCTGTTCAAGCCGTATATCGAAGACGGCCGCGCCGTGTCCGTCTACGTCATCTTCCCGCTCAATTTCGAGCTGACCTGAATTCCGCAATAGCAGGCGCGCTATCGCCTTCGGCGTGCGTTTGCTATCATGTCCGCACACCTCCCACTCTTTGAAAGATTCCCATGAAGGGCGACAAGAACGTCATCCGGCTGCTGAACGCGCAGCTCACCAATGAATTGTCCGCGGTCAACCAGTACTTCCTGCACGCGCGCATGTACCGCCATTGGGGCCTGGACAAGCTGGGCAAGAAGGAATACGAGGAATCGATCGGCGAAATGAAGCATGCCGACAAGCTGATCGACCGCATCCTGGCGCTCGACGGCCTGCCCAACCTGCAAGCCCTGCACAAGCTGCTGATCGGCGAATCGACCCAGGAAATGCTGGAATGCGACCTGAAGCTGGAACAGGCCGCCCAGGTCACGGTCAAGGAAGGCATCGCCGCCGCCGAAGTGGCGGCCGATTATGTGTCGCGCGACCTGCTCCTGACGATCCTGCAGGACACCGAGGAACACATCGACTGGCTGGAAACGCAGCTGGACCTGATCGTCAAGATCGGCATCCAGAATTACCTGCAAAGCCAGATGGGCGACGCCGAATAATTGTTCAGCCGGCGCGCCAGCGCGCCACCCACTTGTCGTAAAAGCCGATATCCTGGGGCACCGCTCCAGGAATCGCGCAAATGGCCGCCGCGTATTCATTGGCGCGCACCAGCGTCTGTTCCAGTTCCCATCCCCTTTTGCGCCCCAGCAGGAACATCGCCGAAAAGGCGTCGCCCGCGCCCACCGTGTCGATCACGTAGGGCGGGGCCGGCGTGTCGCGCGTGACGATGACGTCGCCGTCGGCGCCGAAATACACCGAACCGCGGTGGCCCAGCGTGACGATCAGCCCTTCGAGCGAAAACATTTGCACCAGCGCGCCGCAGGCGGCCCGCACTTCCTCGGCGGCCAGGGGCGGCGCATCGGGATGGATATCGAAGTACCAGCGAAACAGCGACTGCAGTTCTTCCTCGTTGACCTTGGCGATATCGGCCGCGTGCATGGAATGGAAGACCACGCGTTCGTCGTACTGGCCTTCGCGCAGGTTCAGGTCGAGGTAGCGGGTGGCGGGGGACGCTTCGAGCAGCGCGTGCAGGGTGTCGCGCGAGCGTTCGCCGCGCTGGGCCAGGGTGCCGAAATAGATGGTGGACGGCTCCACCTGGTCGAGCGCGGCCAGGGCTTTTTCGGGGTTGATGAAGTCGTAGGCCTGGCGCGGCAGGATGGCGAACTTGTGGCCCCTGGGTCCCCGCTCGACCACCACGCGCCCGGTTTCTTCCATCTGGTCCACCTGCAAGCCCGCTTCGGACATGGCGAAGCGTTCGAATTCGCCGCGCACGGTGGCGCCGTTCCTGTCGTCGCCGATGCGCGTGATCATCAGCTGCGGCGACATGAAGGCCGCCAGGTGGCGCGCCACGTTGAAGGGCGCGCCGCCGACGATCTGCTCGGTCAGGAAATCGTCAACCAGCGCTTCGCCGAATACTACCGTTGTCATATGTGCTCTCGCTTTGTGCTCTGCCCGTCTTCACGCGCAACACGGCCAGCGCCGCGCACAGCATGAGGACTCCGGCAAGCATTATAACGTTCTCCGGGTTCCCTCCGAGCCAGCTACGGTAGTAGAGCGGCAGCGTGAAAATCTGGATGATCATGGGGATCACGATGAACATGTTGAAGATGCCCATGTAGACCCCGGTGCGCTCCGGCGGAATGCTCCCGGCCAGCATGATGTAGGGGTTGCCCATGATGCTGGCCCATGCCAGTCCCAGGCCCACCATGGGGATGAACAGCAGCGCCGGCGTGCTGATCGAAGGGATGGCGAGCATGCCGATGCCGGCCAGCGCCAGGCACACGCTGTGCATCACTTTCGGGCCGAAGCGGCGCGTGAACGGCACCAGCGCGAAGGCGGCGATGAAGGCGATGAAGTTATAGAAGGCGCCGACCTGGCCATTGAGCAGGCCCGCATCGCGAAAGCCCTGCGAAGTCGGGTCGGTGGTGCCGTAGATGGTGGTGGCGAGCGAGAGCGAAATGTATTGCCAGTAGCAGAACATGGCATACCACTGGAATAGCTTGACCAGTGCCAGCTGGCGCATGGTCTGCGGCATCTCGCGCACCGCCGTGCCGATGTCGGCCAGCGTATGCAACCAGCCTTGCGGCAGGCGCCGGATGGCCGCCGTTTCGGCGTCCGACAGCGGATGCTCCTTGGTCGTCTTCAGGGTCCACAGCACGGTGCCCAGCGAGAATACCGCGCCTATCATGAAGGCGGCGATCACGATGTGCGGTATGTTGCTGCCGTTGACGGCGTCCTTGTTCATGCCGGCAAAGACCAGCAGCGACGGCGTCAGGTAGGCGAGCGTCTGCCCCAGCCCAGTGAAGGCGCTCTGGGTCAGGAAGCCGAGCGAATGCTGCTGCGGCGCGAGCTTGTCGCTGACGAAGGCGCGGTAGGGCTCCATGGTCACGTTGTTGGCCGCGTCCAGGATCCACAGCAGGCTGGCCGCCATCCACAGCGTGGGGCTGAAGGGCATGAACAGCAGGCCGATGCTGCACAGGATGGCGCCGATCAGGAAGTACGGCGTACGCCTGCCCCAGCGCGTGATGGTGCGGTCGCTCATGGCGCCGATGATGGGCTGGACGATCAGCCCCGTCACGGGCCCGGCCAGCCACAGGTAGGGCAGGCTGGCCTCGTCCGCACCCAGGTAGTTGTAGATCGGGCTCATGCTGCTTTGCTGCAGGCCGAAGCTGAACTGGATTCCGAAGAAGCCGAAGTTCATGTTCACGATCTGCCAGAACGTCAAATGCGGTTTGTGAAGCGCCATGGTGTGCTTTCAGTAGGTCAGTTCGCGGTAAAAGGCCAGGTCGCCCGGCACGGCGCCCGCGATGCCGCAGATGGCGCCGGCAAACGCGTTGGCGCGCATGAGGGTCGTGCGCAGCGGCCAGCCCAGCGTGCGCCCCAGCAGGAACACCGCGGAAAAGGCGTCGCCCGCGCCCACCGTGTCGACCAGGGCCTTGGGTGGCGCGGCGGCATAGCTGGCCGTCATGCTGCCGTCTCGCAGGAAGCACACCGCGCCGCGCGGCCCCAGTGTCACCACCAGCGCCTCGAGCGAAAAAATACGCATCAGGACCGCACAGGCGTTGCGCACCGTGCCGCATTCCATGTCGGCCGTATCGTGCCGGGTGTGGGTGTACCAGCCGAACAGGTCCTGCAATTCATCCTCGTTGACCTTGACGATGTCCGCTTCCTTGAGCGACTCGTACACGCAGCGCTCGCTGACCTGCCCTTCGCGCACGTTCAGGTCCAGGTAGCGGCAGGCGTCGCTCGATTCGAGCAGAGCATGGAGCGCCGCGCGCGACGTTTCGCCACGCTGGGCCAGGGTGCCGAAATAGATCAGCGACGGCGCCTGTGCCAGGGGCACGGCGGCGATATGGTCGTAAGCCTGGTTGGGCAGGATGATGAAGCGGTGGGCGCCGTCGGCGCGTTCGACCACCACGCGGCCGGTGGACTCGAGCGGATCGACCTGCAGGCCGGCGCGCGTCATGCCGAAGCGGTCGAATTCGGCTTGCACCAGGGCGCCGGCCTTATCCAGGCCGATGCGGGTCACCATCAGCGGCGACTGCCCGAACGCGGCCAGGTTGCGCGCCACGTTGAAGGGGGCGCCGCCCACCACCTGTTCGCTGATGAAGTCGTCGACCAGCGCTTCCCCGAACACGACGATGCCGCTCATGGCACTTCCCTTTCCAGCCACGCCAAAGACCACGGCGCCAGCAGCACGTCACCGGTCCAGGAACCCATGCCGGCCAGGCTGACCATCAAAGGCTGGCTGGAAAAATTCGACAGCGACAAAAAGCGTTCGCCGCGGCCCAGCGCCAGCAGGGCGCGATGCGGCGACGCGTACAGCGTGCGCGGCGCGCCGGCGGCCAGGGCGCGTATCGAACGGCGCCGCTCGCACAGCGCCAGCAGACCGGGGTAGAGCATGCCTTCGTTGCGCTCCGCGTGGCGCGCCTCGTCGAAGGCCGCGCGCTGGACCCAGCGCGTATCGTGCGCTCGTGCCGGATCCGATTCGTAGCTGCGGTCGTTGAGCATGCCCAGTTCGTCGCCCATGTACAGCACCGGCAGGGCGCCGAAGGACAGCGCCAGGGCATGCAGCAGCAGTACCCGGCGCTCGCCGTCGGGCTGGCCGACGCCCGCCAGCGATGCCGCCGTGCCGTTGGTGCCATGGACCGCGCGGCCGGGACCGGTCTGGAAGGCGACGCCGTCGGCGAAGCCTTCGCCGGCGCCGTAGAAGCGCGCGATGCGGGCAAGCCTGGCGTCCGATCCGGCTTCGGCGCGCAGCACATTCCAGCCGATGTCGTCATGGCAGCGCACATAGGCCAGCCAGCTTGCCGCGGACGGGAGCGGCGGCGTGGCCGCGATCACGGCCCGCAGCAGCGCGGTGTCCTGTTCGGCCAGCGCGGCCCAGCCGGCCGCCATCAGGGTGCTGTGGTAGGCAACATGGCATTCGGGCGCGCCGCTGTCGCCGAAATAGGCACGCAGTTCGCGCGTGGGGACGATGGCCTCGGCCTTGAGCAGCACGCCCGGCGCGGCGATGTCGACGATGGCCCGGAACACCTGCAGCAGCGCGTGCGCCTCGGGCTGGTTCATGCAACTGGTGCCGGCGCGCTTCCACAGGAAGGCGGTCGAATCGAGGCGGAACACTTCGACGCCCCGGTTGGCCAGGCGCAGCAGGGCCAGGATCATCTCGCCCAGCACCGCGGGGTTGGCGTAATTGAGGTCCCACTGGAAGGGATAGAAGGTGGTCCAGACCCAGCCCTGCATGGCATCCGACCAGGTGAAATTGCCGGGTGCCGCTTCCGGGAATACCTGGCCCAGCGCCTGCTCGTAGCGATCCGGCTGGACGCGGTCGGGGAAGACGTGGAAGTAGTCGCGCAGCGCGGCGTCGCCGCCTTGCGCTCCCGTGGCCCAGGCATGGTCGTCGGCCACGTGGTTGAGCACCAGGTCGGCGCACAGGCTGATGCCCGCTTCGCGCAGCGCCGCGGTCAGCGCCAGCAGGTCCGCTTCGGTGCCGAGCGCCGGGTCGACGTCGTCGAAACTGGCGACGGCAAAGCCGCCGTCGTTTTCGCCGGCGCGCGGCCGCAGGAAAGGCAGCAGGTGCAAATAGGTCACGCCCATTTCCCGCAGGTGGGCAATGCGCCGCGCCACGCCGCGCAGGCTGCCGCCGAACTGGCCGGCATAGGCGCTATAGCCCAGCATGCGTTCGCCGGCGAACCAGCCGGGATCGGCTTCGCGCCGGGCGTCGAGTTCCAGCAGCGCCGCAGGACGTTCTGCGTGCAACTGTCCGACCCGCGCCATCAGGTCGGCGAACCAGCGCTCCTGCGCCGGCCCGGCGCCGTACAGGCTTGCAAGCCGGTTGCGCAGCACGGGTTCGTGCCGCGCGTAGCGGCGTGCCGCTGCTGGGGATAATGCGGTCATGGCTGAGACCAAGGTCAGAAGGAATATTTAAGCGTGGCCTTGATCGAACGTCCGCCGATGGCGCGTGCCGCATGGCCGTCTCCTTCGACTTCGGTATAGGCGATCTTGTCGAGCAGGTTGCTGGCGCTGAGCGCGAGCGAAATGCTTGGGGTGACCTGGTAGCTCGCATAGCCGTTCAGGAGCGAATAGGCCGGCATCCTGATGGTGTGCCCGTCGTCGGCCCACGATGCACCGGTGCCGGTCAGCGACAGGCCGAAGCTGGCGTCGCCCATGGTGTAGCTGGGCGCGAGCTGGTAGACCGCGCGTGCCTGGCGCCGCGGGGTATTGCCGATGACCGCCTCGCCGCCGGGCGCGGTGGCCGTGATCTCGGCGTCGGTCAGGGTCAGGCCGCCCGTCATGCGGAACGGTCCCGCATTCCAGGCCGCTTCGATCTCCACGCCTTGCGCGCTGTAGCTGTTGGCGGTGGTCTTTTGGGTGGTGGCCTCGTAGTTGGTTTCCTTGGTTTTCGCCTGGAACAGCGTGACGAAGGTGCTGATGCCGCCGCGCCGCCATTTCACGCCGCCTTCGACCTGGCGCACGGTGTTGATGCTGATCGGCGCGCTGCCGTCGAGCGGCGTGCCGAACAGGATGCGGTCGGCATTGAAGGCGACGCCTTCGCTGACGCGGCCGAACAGCGCGAAGGTCGGCGACAGCTTGTAGTTGGCGCCCACCGAGTAGGAAGTGTGGTCGATGTCGTAGTCGACCAGCTGGCGCGTGGCCTCGTTGTAGCGGATGCCGCCCTGGGCGATATTGGCGCTGCCGCTGGCGCGCTGATTGTCCTGGCGCAGGCCGGCGTCGATGTTCAGCGGTCCGCTTTCGAACGCCACGTTCACGTAGGGAGAAACCAGCTTGTAGCGCATGTCGACGGCGCGCGAGCAGCAGCCGCCCCAGGCCGGCCCCACCAGGCCCGGCGTGCTGCTGGCGGTGCGCAGCAAGGCCGGTTCCTTGCCGCTGGCCTGCATCAGGTATTCATTGAAGTTCCAGGTCAGCGCCAGGTCCTGCACCGACAGGTACAGGCCGGCCGTGCCGGTCAGCTTGGCGCCGCCGGCCAGGGCGAAGGTCTTGGCCAGGCGGGCGTCGTTGAACATGGCGCCGGCGTCGTCGATCGAGGTATTGAACACCACGGCGGACATGGCGCGGCCATTGTAGGCCTGGCCCGCGGACGGGCCGGTGGCGAAGGTGTAGCTGCCGACCGTGCCGTTATTGGCGGGGAAAACGCCGATGAAGCGGCCGCTGTTGCTGGCGTGGCGGAAGTTCTCGCCCAGGGTCCAGCCGTCGCCGAGGCGGAACGACGCTTCCAGCCCGAAGGTGGTGCTTTCAACCGACAGGCCGTCGTTGACATTGCTGACGACGCGGGTATTGCCCTTGCCCAGGCTGACATCCGGGACCCAGTAGGGCGAATAAAAAGAGGCGGTACGCGGATCGATGCCCGCGATCGCCGAAACCTGGCCGTTCGTGACCATGACCGGCACCGGCAGCGCCGTCGGGCTGCGGTCGTTCAGGTGCTTGAACGAGAGCCGCACGAAGCCGCTGTCGAATTCGTGGGTGAGGTTGGCGCGGATCTGGCCGCCCTGTTCGGTGGTCACGCCCGCATGGCGCGTGCCTTCGCCGCTGCGGTAAAAGCCGGCCACGAAAAAGCGGGTGCGCTCCGACACCGGCATGCCGTAGTCGAAATCGAGACGGGTGGAGTCGTAGTCCAGGCCGCGGGTGAGCGCGACCGAGCCGCCCTTCTCGCTGCCGGTCTTGCTGATGAAGTTGATGATGCCGCCCGGCGAATTGGTGGCCAGCACCGAAGCCGAACCGCCGCGCACCACTTCCAGGTGGTCCAGGCTGCCGTCGATCCGGACGAAGGAATCCGGGGTGATGAAATTGAAGTCGCCCGACTGCAGTACCGGCAAACCGTCTTCCTGGATCTGCACGTAGCGCGCGCCGCCGGCCGAAATGGGCACGCCGCGCACGGTGATGTTGGCATTGCCTTCGCCGCCCGACGATTCGGAGCGCACGCCGGGAATGGCGCGCAGCACGTCGGCGGCGCTGGTGGGCGCGTGGTTCTGGACCGCGTCCATGTCCATGGTACTGAGCGAGACGCTCGATTTCATTTTCGACGAGCCGGCGGCGGTGCCCGTGACGACGATGCGTTCGAGGTTCAGGCCGTCATTGGCCGGGGTTTCGGGGGTGGTGGCGTCCTGCGCGCTGGCGCCGGCCATGTGCAGCATGGCGACGGATACGGCGGCGGCCATGCGTTTGATCTGGAATGTCATGTTGCTGTCTCCTCGGGTGGTTTCCGCCGTACCTGATGTCGGCGGTTATGCGTTCTAGTGGAGTGATTATGCGTCAGATAATTTATTATTGCAATCGATTACATAAACGCACTGCAACATGCCGGGAGGATGGATATCATAGGGAGAGATACCCAATCGGTGAGAAAATTTCAGGTATTTACGCCGCAGCGCAACACGGAAATTCGTGGCTAAATCGTCACAAAATCGAATTTTTCTGCAATCGATTACATCTCCAACAAAAAAAGCTCAGGCGCCGGTTCCGCGCACGACCAGTTCGGTCGGCAATTGGGCGGACTGGGGCGATTGCCCGTCGACCAGCGCCAGCAGCGAGGCGACCAGGGCCTGGCCCGCCGCGCGGATCGGCTGGCGGATGGTGGTCAGCGGCGGGTGGAAATAGTTCGACAGTTCGATGTCGTCGTAGCCGACCACGGCGATGTCGCGCGGGACTTGCTTGCCGTATTCGCGCAGCGTGTTGATCGCCGTCATGGCCAGCAAGTCGCTGCAGGCGAACACGGCGTCGTAGCCGACCGCGCGCCTGTCCATTTCCTGCACCGCCAGCCTGCCGCCGTCGGGCAGGAAGGACACCGGCACCTGCAATTGCGGATCGAGCGCCAGGCCGTGCGCCGCCAGGGCATTGCAATAGCCGCGGTAGCGCTGCGCCACTTCGGGCAGCTTGATGTCGCCGAAAAAGGCGATCCGCTTGCGCCCGCCCGCGATCAGGTGCTCCGTGGCCAGCATGCCGCCGCTGACGTTGTCGCCGCCGACGGTGAGGTACTGCTGCTGCGGCAGTTGCGCGCCCCACACCACGATGGGCACGTGGCGCGCGGCCAGCTGGTTGAGCTGGTCGTGCTGGCGCCACTGGCCGATCAGGATGATGCCGATCACGCGGCCCGTGTCGAACGGCTGGGCAGCGGCGTCGATCTGCTGGGCGTCCACGCGCGAGAGCAGCATGTCGAAGCCGCGCTCGGTCAGCGCATCGGCCAGGCTGCCAAGCATGCTCAGGAAGAAGGGGTCGGACAGGTGCTGGCGGGTGTCGGAATCGAAGGGCACCACCACACCGACCGTGCGGTTCTGTTTCAGGCGCAGGTTCTGGGCGCCGATATTGATGCTGTACTTGAGCGAGCGCGCCAGTTCCAGGATGCGGGTACTGGTTTCTTCGTTGACCAGGGGGCTGCGGTTGAGCGCGCGCGACACGGTGGCCTTCGACACGCCGGCCAGGCGCGCGATGTCGGCCATCTGCAGCCTTTTTTGCGCCGCACAGCCGGCGCCGTCGTCGGGAGGTAGTTTCGCCACCGCTTACTGGGGGACGGTGTCTTTGAACGACGCTCGCTCGGACAGCTTGTCGAACAGCTTGGCCAGGTTGGGATAGTCGTCGCGCCAGGCGATGTCGGGGAAGCGGAAAGCCACCCAGCCCAGCGCGCAGCCGACCGCCACGTCGGCCAGCGAATAATGGTTGCCCTTGCAGAAAGGCGAATCGCCCAGGTTGGCCGACATGACGGCCAGGCCCGCGTGCACCTTGCCCATCTGGCGTTCGATCCAGGCGGCGCTCTGCTGCTCTTCCGGGCGCAGGGTTTTTTCCAGGCGCACCAGCACGGCCGCGTCGAGCACGCCGTCGGCCAGCGCTTCCCATACCTTGACGTCGGCGCGGTCGCGCCCGTTGGGCGGCAGGAGCTTGCACACGGGCGTGAGCGTGTCGAGGTATTCGGCGATCACGCGCGAATCGTACATGCTGCTGCCATCTTCCATGATCAGGCAGGGAACCTTGCCCAGCGGATTGGAAAGGTGGATCCTGGTCTCGGCGGTCCAGACATTTTCAAGTTCATAGCCGTAGTCGAGCTTTTTCTCCGCGAGAACGACGCGAACCTTGCGCACGAAGGGACTGGCCAGGGAACCGATGAGTTTCATAGATGCTTGTGGTGGACGATTGGCGCTCAGTATAACATCGGCCTTGGCGCCGATGGCGGGCAAGGGCCGGCTGCGGTGCGCCCACAACATCGGCTTGACAATGCCGCCGGTGGTAAAATCCTGTCTTTGCCCATCTCCATAAGCGCCCTCTTCCATGACCTCTACCGCCCCCTACTCCACGCTGTCGGCCCTGTCCCCCCTGGACGGCCGCTACGCCGCCAAGACCGACAAGCTGCGTCCCATCCTGTCCGAAGCAGGCTTCATGCACCACCGCGTGAAAGTCGAAATTTCCTGGCTGCAGGCACTGTCGGAGGCGGGTTTCGCCGAGATCAAGCCGTTCTCGGCGGACGCGACGGCCTTGCTCAACAAGATGGCGGCCGATTTCTCGGAAGCCGACGCGGCCCGCATCAAGGCCATCGAAGCGGTCACCAACCATGACGTCAAGGCGGTCGAGTACTGGCTCAAGGAACAGGTCAAGGACGTGCCGGAATTGCTGGCCGCGACCGAATTCATCCATTTCGCCTGCACCTCGGAAGACATCAACAATACCTCGCACGGCATGATGCTCAAGGCGGCGCGCGACACGGTCATGCTGCCGGCCCTGCAAGCGGTCATCGACAAGCTGAAAAGCATCGCCCACGCGAACGCCGACGTGCCCATGCTCTCGCGCACCCACGGCCAGACCGCCAGCCCGACCACCCTGGGCAAGGAAATGGCCAATGTGGTCGCGCGCCTGCAGCGCGCCGCCCGCCGCATCGGCGACGTCGAAATCCTGGGCAAGATGAATGGCGCGGTCGGCAATTACAATGCCCACCTGTCGGCCTACCCCGGCACCGACTGGGCGGCCTTCTCGAAGGCCGTGATCGAACAGCGCCTGGGCCTGACCTTCAATCCCTACACCATCCAGATCGAACCGCACGACTACATGGCGGAAATGTTCGACGCCATCGCGCGCGCCAACACCATCCTGCTGGACTTGAACCGCGATATCTGGGCGTATATTTCGCTCGGTTACTTCAAGCAAACCACCAAGGCCGGTGAAATCGGTTCCTCGACCATGCCGCACAAGGTCAACCCGATCGACTTCGAAAACTCGGAAGGCAACCTGGGCCTGGCCAACGCCGTCCTCAAGCACATGGCGGAAAAGCTGCCGGTCTCGCGCATGCAGCGCGACCTGACCGACTCGACCGTACTGCGCAATATCGGCGTCGGCTTCGGCTACGCGCTGCTGGCCTACGACAGCTGCCTGCGCGGCCTGAACAAGCTGGAAGTGAACCAGGCGCGCCTGGCGCAGGACCTCGATGCGAACTGGGAAGTGCTGGCCGAGCCGGTGCAAACCGTGATGCGCCGCTACGGCATCGAAAATCCCTACGAGCAGCTCAAGGAACTGACCCGCGGCAAGGGCATTTCGAAGGATGCGCTGCGCGAGTTCGTCACCACCCTGGCCATTCCGCAGGATGCCAAGGACTTGCTGCTGGCCATGACGCCGTCGAACTACGTCGGCATTGCCGCCCAGTTGGCGCGCGCCATTTAAGTTAGCGCTGCCAGACCAGCTTCAACGCCACCGACCTGTCCAGCCCGGTGCGCGTTGCAAGCGCCCCATATTCGCCATGCCCGCCGCTCAGGTTCTGGACGGTCAGCGACACCGCCATCCCCGGCCGGATGCGCCATCCATAGCGCGCGTCGAGCGCCGTGTGGCCCGGCAGCGCCGGATTGGCCAGCGCGCCCACCTTGCGCAAGCCCACGTCGAATCCCTGCTTGTCGGCCACATTGACGGTCGAGCGCAGCTGCGCCGTGTGCGACGGATCCCTGCGCGCCGAGCGCGGGCCGGCGATATCGTTGCTGCCCGGCCTGACCCAGGCGCCCCCCCCCGGAAACAGGGGCGCATAGATGGCGCGGCCGTCGATCATGACCAGCAACTTGTTCGGCGCGCTGTTATTGCTGCCGTTCATGCCCCGCGCGCTGAGGGCGACGCCAAAGCCGCTGACGTGGGCCACCGGCAGGGGAACAAGCCACGCGAGTCGCATGAAACCTTGCATCATGGGCCGCCCAGGATTCGAATTCGGACGGCCATGATCTGCCATAAATTTGGCGCTGTCCCGTGCTTCGCGGAGCCCGTGGTAATCTGCCCACCACAAGCAAGGATTTTATTTCTTTGGTATATTCGTCCTAATGCGTACTAATTAAGGGCCGGCCATGCAGCAGCGCTATACCACCGTCGCGATCGTCTTCCACTGGCTCATCGCGCTGATGATCGTGGGCTCGTTCACGATGGGCCTGGTCATGACCGATATTCCCGGGATTACGCCCACCAAGCTGAAATATTACTCTTGGCACAAGTGGGCTGGCGTCACCATCCTGCTGCTGGCCACCCTGCGCCTGCTGTGGCGCCTGGGCCACGCCGCCCCGCCCTACCCGGCGCAGATGCCCGGCTGGCAGAAAACCGCCGCCAATGCCCTGCATGCCCTGCTCTATGTGCTGATGTTCGCGGTGCCGCTGTCGGGTTACCTGTACACCCTGTCGGCCGGCATCCCGGTGGTGTATTTCGGCCTGTTCCAGCTGCCCGCCATCATCGACCCCAACCCCGCACTGAAACCCGTGCTCAAGGCCGTGCATTTTTGGCTCAACATGACACTGGCGGCCTGCGTTGCCGGCCATGTGGCGGCGGCCCTGAAACACCATTGTATCGACCGCGACGGTCTCATCAAACGCATGATGCCAACGCGCCAATGACGGAGAATCCATGAAACCATCCCGTGGCACATTGCTGGCGACCTTGCTCGGCGTGGCGCTGATTGCCAGCGCGGCGCCGCTCAAGACCGACCCGGCCAAGAGCACGGTCTCGGCCGTGTTCAAGCAGATGAACGTGCCGGTTGAAGCGAAATTCAAGAAATTCAGTGCCCAGATCGATTACGACGCCGCCAAGCCGGACCTGGCCCGCGCCAATGTCGAGATCGAAACGGCCAGCCTGGACATCGGCGACCCGGACATGAACCAGGAAGTGGCGAAAAAGGAATGGTTCAACTCGGCCCAGTTTCCGAAAGCGAGCTTCGTTTCGTCCGCCATCAAGTCCGCCGGACCGGGCAAGCTGAGCGTCAGCGGCAAGCTGACCATCAAGGGCAAGGTCAGCGAGGTGAGCTTCCCGCTCACCGTCAAGGCCGAAGCAGGCAAGCAAGTGTTCGAAGGCGCGCTGCCGATCAAGCGCCTGGCCTACAGCATAGGCGAAGGCGAATGGCGCGACACCAGCATGGTGGCCGACGACGTTGTCATTAAATTCCGCGTGACTGCGGGACTGTAATTTAACCAGAACAAGGGATGAACATGAAATTGAAAAGCTTGGTCGCAGTACTGCTGGCCGCGAGCGCGGCGAGCGCCATCGCCGCACCGGACACCTACACCATCGATCCTAACCACACCTATCCGAGCTTCGAAGCGGACCACATGGGCCTGTCGTTCTGGCGTGGCAAGTACAAGAAAACCAAGGGCACCGTCGTGCTCGACCGTGCAGCCAAGACCGGCAGCCTGGACATCCAGATCGAGGCCGATTCGATCGACTTCGGCCACGAAGGCATGAACGCGCACGCCAGGAAGGAAGATATTTTTGACGTGGCCAAGTTTCCGACCGTGAGCTACAAATCGAAATCGGTCACCTTCAAAGGCGAGGTACCGGCCAGCATCGAAGGCGAACTGACGCTGCATGGCGTGACCAAGCCCGTCACGCTGACGATCAACAAGTTCAAATGCATCGAGCATCCCATGCACAAGAAGGAAGTGTGCGGCGCCGATGCGTCGGCCACCTTCAATCGCGGCGACTTTGGCGTGAGCAAGGGCTTGCCCTTCTTTTCGCCGGATGTACGCCTGTCGATCCAGGTGGAAGCGCTGAAAAACTAGGAAACAAGCCCCGCGGCCTGGCGGCCGCGCCTGGCGGCCGCGCCTGGCGGCCGCGCCTGGCGGCCGCGGGGCTGTCCTCCCTTAACGCCCGTCTTTGTCGAAGTCGCCCGGCATGGCGCGCTCGACCTTGTCCCAGGCAGCGCGGGCAGCCGACTTGGCTTGCTGCCAGTTCAGGCGCGACTTGCCCTTCACGGCCTCCCATTCATCCGACAGGTCGTTCTCGATGCTGTCGAAGCGCTGGCCTGCATAACGGCCCCGGCTGTTGTAACCCAGTTCGTAGGCCGGACCGTAGTCGTCATAGGTATAGCCTGGCGAATAGTACGGCGCCGTCTGGTAGGCACTGCGCCAGTAGGCCGACTCTTCTTCCGGATTGACCAGGCTGCCTGCAGCCTTGCCCGCCATGCCGCCGGCAATGCCGCCAATGGCCGCGCCAGCCGCCATGCCGACCGGCCCGCCCACCGCACCGGCCGCCGCACCGAGGGCGGCACCGCTGCCCGCGCCCATGCCCTTGGCGAAATGGTGCTCATGCAGGTCGTCGCCCGGTTTCGGATTGACGACTTCGGCGGCGCCCTTGCCGGCCAGGCCGCCCGCGATGCCGCCGATGACGGCGCCTGCCGTCATGCCCACCGGACCGGCCGCGGCGCCGATGCCGGCCCCGGCCAGCGCGCCGCCGGTGGCGCCCAGGCCCGTGCCGATGATGTGTTCGCCGCGGTTGTCGGTCCAGCTGCGTTCGATGTGGGCCGCGTCGTCATCGCTGCGCGGGCTCACGCCCATCAGGATGCCGCCATCCTTGATGCCTTCTTCGTAATGCTTGACGCGTTCTTCGGGAATGCCGGCGCCGATCAGGGCGCCAACCAGGCCGCCCGCCAGGCCGCCCGCGCCGGCGCCGGCCAGGGCCGCCGCCAGCGGGCCGGCCACGACCAGGCCGATGCCCGGCAGCACCAGCGTGGTGCCGACGGCGGCCACCCCGGCCAGCACGGCGCCGATGGTGCCGCCGATGCCGGCGCCTACCCCGGCCCCTTCGGCGGCTTTGCTGCCCAGTTCGGTCCGGGTATCGCCGAAATGGGTCTTGCGGGTGTCGTCAGACATCATCAGGGTGACGTCATCCTTGGTGTAACCGCGGTCGGCCACCGCGCTGTAGGCCCGCTCTGCGCTGTCGCGGTCACGGAACAGGCCGGTGACCATGCGGGAGTCTTTGTTTGCCGTGCTGTCGTAGTTACTCATGTCGATTTCCTTTCGAATTAATACACTGGGGGCTCGCAATACCAAGATGGAATCATTGCCAGTCGTGAAACGATAAGTCGACAGCAAGCTTGCTTCCGTTCGTTCGCGCACTCTCCTTCGTACATTCCAAATGGCAAGATCACACAATCCCCCACTCCGTTATTTGCCGCACCGACCCCGCTGGCGGCCGACTCTATTCTTTTTGCACGGCCGGCGACATGCAGGTGGCCAGGAGCGCCTTTCTTAACCAAACCAAGGAGTCAAACATGTTATTTATCATCTGGATCATCGTCGGCGGTATTCTCGGCTGGCTGGCAAGCATGGTCATGAAAACGGACGCCGAACAAGGCATGATTCTCAACGTCGTGGTGGGCATCGTGGGCGCCTTCCTGGGCGGCTGGCTGCTGTCGCCGCTGTTCGGCACCGGCACCATCAATTCGGACGACTTCAGCATCACGTCGCTGCTGGTCTCCTTCCTGGGCGCCGTCATCCTGCTGGCCATCGTCAATCTGCTACGCCGCGGAAAAGCCCGCTAGTGCAGTTTCCCCACCACCAACCAACGCGGCTGCGTTGGTTTTTTTTCGCCCGGCTGCGCCCATGAAAATGACTCCTGTCCCGATAGCATTGATGACGTGCATGGTTACCTTGCTGAGCGTGTTCCTGGTATTCAATTTCATGCCGAGCGAGAAGAAAATCGAACGCCAGCTGCAACGCCTGTACAGCACCGATGACCCGCAATTCCGACGCTCCATGGGCGTACTGCTGGGGCCGCCCCTGACCGAGGGCAATAAAGTGGAGGCGCTGCTCAACGGCGACGCCATTTTCCCGGCCATGCTCCGGGACATCCGGGCGGCGCGCCACACGATCACCTTCGAAACCTATATCTACTGGTCGGAAACGGTGGGCAAGGAATTCTCGGATGCCCTGGCCGAGCGCGCGCGCGCCGGCGTCAAGGTCCACGTCATGCTCGATTTCATCGGCAGCATGAAGATGGACCTGGCGTCGATGGACGCCATGAAAGCGGCCGGCGTGCAGCTGGAGCGTTTCCACAAGCCGGTCTGGTGGAAATTTACCAAACTGAACAACCGCACGCACCGCAAAGTCCTGGTGGTCGACGGCAAGGTCGGCTTCACCGGCGGGGTAGGCATTGCAGACCAGTGGCGCGGCACGGCCCAGGACAAGGCGCACTGGCGCGATACCCACTTCAGGGTGGAAGGCCCGGTCGTCGGCCAGATGCAAGCCGTGTTCGCGGACAACTGGACCAAGGCGACCGGCGTGGTGTTGGACGGACCACTTTACTTCCCGGCCCTGGCGGCGCGCGGCGGCCATGCGGCCCAGATGTTCAGCAGCTCGCCCAGCGGCGGCAGCGAGAGCATGCTGCTGATGTACCTGATGTCGATCACCGCGGCGCAACACACCATTCACTTGTCGAGTTCCTACTTCGTGCCGGAGGAACTGACCATCCGCGCCCTGATCGCCGCGGCCAGGCGCGGCGTCAAGGTGAAAATCATCACCCCGGGCGAGAACATCGATTCAGACCTGGTGCGCGCCGCGTCGCGGGCGCGCTGGGGCCCCCTGCTGGCGGCCGGCATCGAGATCGCCGAGTACCAGCCCACCATGTACCACGTCAAGGCGCTGGTCGTCGATGCGCTGATGGTGTCGGTCGGCTCGACCAACTTCGACAATCGCTCCTTCAGCCTGAACGACGAAGCCAACCTCAATGTCATGGACCCTGAATTTGCCAAGGAGCAAGTAAAAATCTTCGACGAGGATTGGCGCCACGCCAGGCCGGTCACGCATGCGGCGTGGCTACAACGGTCATACACGGAAAAATTCCTGGGCCAGTTCGCCTCGCTCGTGGGGGATCAGCTATGAATACGATACATTTTTTATAACTTTAATTGAATATATGTATCGACATTTCGATTGACTAAAGAACAGGCAGTACCGATACTCACGGGTGCTCAAAAAGCGCCAACACCAGTTCCGATACCCTAAAAGAGACAATCGACCCATGAAGAAGACCCTGATCGCGCTTGCCGTCCTCGCCAGCGCCGCCGCCCATGCCGACGAAGGCATGTGGATGCCACAGCAACTGCCGCAGGTTGCCAAGCAGCTCAAGGCCGCCGGCCTGAAGCTCGATCCGGCCAAGCTGACCAAGCTGACCGAATTCCCGATGAACGCGATCGTCAGCCTGGGCGGTTGCTCGGCCTCCTTCGTCTCGCCGATGGGCCTGGTTGCGACCAATCACCACTGCGTCTACAACAGCATCGCCGTCAATTCGACCCCTGAGCGCGACCTGCTGGCCAACGGCTTCCTGGCGAAAACCTTCGCCGAAGAACTGCCGGCAGCGCCGAACAGCCGCGTCTATGTCACGCGCGAAGTGAGCAACGTCAGCGACAAGGTCATCAGCGCCGACGTCGCCAAGCTGGCCGGCAAGGCCCGCATCGACGCGATTGAAAAGAACAGCAAGTCCATGGTTGCCGAGTGCGAAAAAGACGCCGGCCACCGTTGCAACGTGGCCAGCTACTACGGCGGCCTGGAGTTCTACCTGATCAAGCAGCTGGAAATCCGCGACGTGCGCCTGGTGCACGCGCCCCCGTCGGGCGTGGGCAAGTTCGGTGGCGACACCGACAACTGGATGTGGCCGCGCCACACCGGCGATTACGGCTTCTACCGCGCCTACGTCAGCAAGGACGGCAAGGCTGCCGATTACGCCAAGGACAACGTGCCTTACCAGCCGGCGTCGTACCTGACCATCGCCAAGGAAGGCGTCAAGGAAGGCGACTTCATCATGGCGCTGGGCTATCCCGGCCGCACCAACCGCCACCGCCTGCCGTCGGAAGTGGCATCGACCTTCGAATGGAGCTACCCTGCCTTCATCAAGTCGTCGGCGGAAACCCTGGCCACGATCGAGCGCGAGACCAAGAACAACGATAGCGCGCGCCTGAAGTACGCCGGCCAGGTTGCCAACGTCAACAACTACTACAAGAACCGCAAGGGCATGCTGACCAGCTACGAAGGCAGCGATTTCCTGGCCCGCAAGTCCAAGGAACACAGCGAGCTGAAAGCCTGGGTCAATGGCAATGCGGCGCGCAAGCAGCAGTTCGCCGGCGACATCGAGCAGATCGAGCAACTGATCGCCCAGCGCGATGCCAAGGCCAAGGCCGACTACTACCTGAACAGCTCGGCGCCACGCCTGCTGAACACGGCGCGGACCCTGTTCCGCCTGGCCCATGAAGGCACCAAGCCGAACGCCGACCGCAAGGCTGGCTTCCAGGACCGCGACCTGCAGCGCATCAAGGCATCGGTGGCCGGCATGGACAAGACCTACGACGAAAAAGTCGACAAGGCCCTGGTCATGAACAGCCTGTCCAAGTACGCCGCGCAGCCGGCAGCCCGGCGCAATGCCAACTTCGACGCCGCCATGGGCATCCGTGACGGCATGTCGCAAGCCGACCTGAAAACCTTGCTCGACACCATGTACGCCGGTTCGAAACTGGGCAGCGCGGCAGAACGCGCCGTCCTGATCGGCAAGACGCCAGCCGAGTTCGCGGCAGTGAACGACAGCTTCGTCAAGGCCGCGGTGGCCATGTACGCAGAAGGCATGAAGACCGAAGCCGAAGAAGAAGAACTGGGCGGCAAGATCCAGCAAGCCTACGCCAACTACATGAAGGCCAAGATCGCCTTCATGACCAGCAAGGGCCGCGCGGTTTACCCTGACGCCAACGGCACGCTGCGCGTCACCTACGGCAACGTCATGGGCCGCAAGCACGGCGCCGACGGCACCGGTTCGTGGTCGGCATTTACCACCGTCAAGGGTGTGGTCGCCAAAGCGACTGGCGAAGGCGAGTTCAACGCGCCGGAAGCCCAGCTGGCAGCCATCAAGGCCAAGGACTTCGGCAAGTTTGTTGATCCGAAACTGAAATCGGTCCCGGTCAACTACCTGGCCACGCTGGACATCACGGGCGGCAATTCGGGTTCGGCCGCGCTGAACGGCAAGGGCGAATTCATCGGCCTGGCGTTTGACGGCACGCTCGATTCGATCA
The DNA here is from genome assembly GCA_040388805.1 of Pseudomonadota bacterium. Lineage (GTDB taxonomy): Bacteria > Pseudomonadota > Gammaproteobacteria > Burkholderiales > Burkholderiaceae_D > Telluria_A. Next base: position 17,085 of record JAZKBE010000024.1, on the reverse strand, counting down.
TTTCCGACTGGGACTTCAACCAGGCCAACACGCGCGACATCCAGGTCGATGTGCGCTACATGCTGTGGAACATGAAGCACGTCGACAAGGCCGACAACCTGCTGAAAGAAATGAACGTCGAGTAAACACGGCGCGGAAAGACAAAAACCACGCTCCCGAAAGGCAGCGTGGTTTTTTTACACCCGGCGATCGCAGAAAACGGCGAGGCTATTTCTTTACCAGGTCGGCCATCCGCCGCTGCGACATAGGGTTGCCCTGGGCTGCCGCTTTCCGATACCAGATCACCGCTTGCCGCATGTCTTTCTCCACGCCGACGCCCAACTCATACGCATGGCCTGCATTATGTTGCGCCTCTTTGTGTCCCTGTTCCGCCGCTTTGCGGACCCACTGCGTGGCTTCTGATTCATTGCGAGGCACGCCGCGGCCCTCCGCATACATCACGCTCAGGAAATACTGCGCATCGGCGACGCCTTGTTCCGCTGCTTTCCTGATCCAGATGCTCGCTTCACGGTCATTGACCGGCACACCCTGACCGTACAGATACATCGCTCCAAGATAAAACTGCGCCATCTTGTCACCGCTACGGGCCAATGGTGTCCACTCCTTGATCGCCGTCGCGAAGTCCCTGCGGCGCATGGCCTCCGCAGCTTCCGGCAAACCCGCCCAGGTTGATGTGCAGCTTGCCAGCATGAGAAAGAAGACTTGTAGCTGCCGAATGAAGCTTGCTCGCACTTTTTCCTTGCTTGCAGCAGCGAGAGGCAAGAGCAGGAACGACAGGATGACGAGTTTCATGGAGACCCCAAAAAATCCTCTGGATGCGCTCGTATCCTTGCTATGCGCAGCGCGCTGAGGTTTTCAGTGAGCTTGTAATACCGGGTATCAAGCGGGTCGAGTTTCGATTCCTCATACGAGGCCGAGAATGCGCCAATTGAACCTTGAACCTTGAATTTCTGCATCGCAGCAGACTCCACGCCGCGTATCGTGTTTGCCTCGCGCATCAGCGCTGCATGCTGCCGCGCGCCGAAGTAGTCAAACGCTGCTGGCGCGGCATCGGCAAACTGACCCGCGCTGTTCCAGTAATATTGATTGAAGCCGCCATTGTTGACCTCAGCTTCCAACCACCAGGTGATGTAGAGCGCTTGAATGCCCGGGCTAAGTTTCGCGACAATCTGGCGCTCTTGCTTATCACGGCCCGCAATCCGGGTTTCGACATACTCCACAATTGCTTGTTCGAGTTTTTCATCCGGGATCTTTGAAAGGATTTCAAGCGTCTGGCGATTCCTGGATGCATCGATTGATTTCGGGACTTCGGAACTCACGGAATCTGTATGAAATGCTGCAAATGCGCAGGACGCGAAGAAGACAATCAGGAAGGTATTACGCATTTCAAGCATCTCCGATAAAGGGCATATGACGCCCGATCTCGCACAGGCCGAAGGGGAATTGTGCCTCTACGCACGAAACAGCGACGGAAGCAGCAGCAAAGAAAAACCCGCCATGAGCGATACCGCCGCGAACACAAGGTAAGCCGTCGCAATCGGACGATGAAGGACCAACCGGTACCACAGCCCGACCGCCAGGACGCTGCCAAGGATGACAATCGGGCCTCCGAAGGCCGATCGCAAGAGCATGGTTCCCAGGCTCCCCCACAGCACACCGAGAAATATGTACGCCAGGCATGCCACGGGTTTCGACACAGTGGTCGCGGGCTGGTCCGATAACGCGGGGACGCCGTCATCGCCACGGCCTTGCCAAATGCACCCGAATGCGAAGCCCACAATAACGAGGGCGATGCAATATCCAGCCGTAAAACCGGCAAACAGGCTGGAGAGAAAAACCGCGACAAGAATAGCGACACCGACACTGACCGTGAGCCGCCAATGCAGCAGCATGGCGAATATCGCGACCAGTGCTTCCATCAAGGGCGCCAGCTATCCATCTACCTTACTTGTTCAGCTTCGAATGATGAATGCTGTACAGGAAGTAGGTCGACACCGCCAGCGCCATGACGACGGCGAACACGGTATACGTCGTCTGCGACAGGCCATGCATGATGTACAGGCAGGCCAGCACGCTCATCGCCGGCACCAGGTAAGGTCCGAACGGCACGCGGAAGCCGCGCGTCAGGCTTTCGCCTTCACGCTTGCGCAGCACCGGCACCGCGATCGAGACCACGATGAAGGCCGTCAGCGTGCCCATGCTGACCATGTCCCACAGGAAGGACGAATCGACCAGCGCCGCCACCAGGCCCACCACCAGGCAGACGATGACGGTATTGCTGACCGGCGCCTGCGTTCTCGCATTCACGCGCTGGAAGCTTTTCGGAATCAGGCCGTCGCGGCTGATGGCGTACAGGATACGGGTCTGGCCGTAGATGGTCACCAGGGTCACGCTGAACACCGAAATCACGGCGCCGGCCGACAGCACCAGCGCAGGCCAGGCCTTGCCGGTCACATTCTGCAGGATCACCGACAGGCCCGCTTCCTGGCCTGCGAACATATGGGCCGGCTGCGCGCCAACGGCGGCTACCGCCACCAGCAAATAGAACACGGTCACGATGCACAGCGCGGCAATGATGCCGATCGGCACATTGCGGGTCGGGTCCTTGACCTCTTCGCCGGCCGTGGCCACGGTGTCGAGCCCGATGAAGGAGAAGAACACCAGGCCGGCGCCGGCGGCGACACCCGCCATGCCGCCCATGCCATTGCTGTTGTCGGTATTGAAGAAGGGCGTGAAATTGGCGGCGTCAAAGCCGGAGAAGGCGATCACCACGAAGAACAGCAGGATGGCCAGCTTGATCAGCACCATCACGGCATTGGTGGTGGCCGATTCGCGCGTGCCGCGGATCAACAGGATGCCGCACATGATCACCAGCAGGACCGGCGGCAGGTTGAACTGGCCCGGATGGAATTCCACCCCGTTCGCGCCCGACACGATCATCGGCGTCCTGAGCATGGCCGGTATCTCCCACCCGGCCGCGTTGGCCAGGAAGTTGTTCAGGTAGGACGACCAGCCGATCGCGGTGGCGCTGGCTGCCAGGCCATATTCGAGCAGCAGGCAGGCCGCCATGATGAAGGCGGCAAACTCGCCCAGCGTGGCGTAGGCGAAGGAATAGGACGAGCCCGAGGCGGGAATCCGGAACGACAGTTCGGCGTAGCACAGCGCGGTCAGGCCGGCGGTGAGCGCGGCGATCAGGAAGGACAGGATGACGGCAGGCCCGGCTTTCGGCACCGCTTCGACCATGGTGAAAAAGATGCCGGTGCCGATGGTGGCGCCCACGCCGATCATGGTCAGGGGGAACAGGCCCATGGTGCGTGCCAGGCCGCCACTGGCGTGTGCGTCGGAATGGCCCTTGCCTGGCGCTTTGGTTCGAAACAGCTTCTGGCCCAATGTCTGATTCACGGTCGTCCCTTTTATCGTGCTGATTGAATGGCAGCAGCGATTATAGGGGGTAAAGCCATTTACTAATACACATCTTTCACCCGCGAAACCGGGGTGAGTCGCCTCTACAACGGCAGGCGCATATGCGGCAGTTGCCGCCCGGGCTGGCCCGCGATCGGGGCTGCGGCAAGGTGGGTGCGCGTGGCGCCGCAAGACAGGTAAAACGCTTCGGCGTTGGGGTCGGATTCGACCAGCAGCGCGTCCTGGCCGCCGGCCTGCGCCTGCGCCATGGCATGCAGCACCAGGGCGCGCCCGATGCCGCGCCGCATGGCGTCCGGGTGCACCCACAGGTGCTCCAGGCGCCACGGGCCGTCGGTATGCAGCAGGTAGAAGCCCCGCACGCCCTCCCCGTCCTCGCAGACGAAGCAAGGCTGCGCCGCGATCTCCGATGGTGCGACGCACAAGCTGCCGCGCCAGGCGTCCAGCTGCGCCGCGCTGTAGCTCCAGTGGGCCTTGGCCAGCATGGCCAGCGCGCTCAGCTGGCCTGCTTCCTCGGGAAGGGCGCGCCGGATGTTCAATTCAGGACGTGAACATTCTTGCCGGTGATGTTGCGCTGGCCAGGATTGCCGTACACCGTAATGCGGCCGGAACCGTTGGTCTGGGCCGACAGGGTTTGCTGCACGCGCGCCGAAATGTCGCCCGAACCGTTGGTGGTCAGGTCGGCACGCTGGCTGGCCAGGCCCATCAGGTTGGCGCCGCCCGAACCGAGCACATGCGCGTTCAGGTGATTGACGGTGCCGCTGGCCTGCAGTTCGCCCGAACCGCGCAGGTTGATGTTGAGCGCGTCGGCACTGACCTGGCCCAGCGTCAGGCGGCCCGAACCGGTCAGGTTCAGGTTGGCATTGCCGCTTTGCAAGGCCATGGCGTTGACATTGCCGGAACCGTTCAGTTGCATGTTCAGGGAGCCAACCTTGCCCGACAGCTGGCTTTCACCGGAGCCGACCTTGCTGAAGGTCAGCGCGCCGCCGTTCAGTTCGGAAACCACCAGGCGGCCCGAACCGGTCGAACGGATCTGGGTCAGCTGGGGCGTGGTGTAGATCACGCGCATGCCGGCAGTCGAGCGCACATTGCCGTCAACCCATACCTTGAGGGTGGTGCCGATGATGTCGGTGCGCACCCGTGGCAGCAGGTTGCTGTCGGTTTCCACTTGCAGCGACGGCTCGGCGCCCACGCGCACTTCCACGTTCACGGGGCCGCTCATTTCCAGGCTGGCCAGGCTGCCGATGGCGCGTCGTTCGACGTTCACCTGGCCATTGCCCTGGATGGTGTCCTGGCTGAACACGGTTTTCATCTCGATATCGCCTTCACCGGGAGTGATGATGATGGCGCAGCCGCTCAGGGCGGCGAGGCAGGCGATGGACAGGAGGGTGCGCATGATGGGGACCTTTATTGTTGTGGTTAAGTCTAGAGACATTAACAAGAAAGGCCGCGCCCGGCGCCCCCGATGCGATGAACTGCAAAAAAGGGGGCGTGAGCGGCGGAAAACGTGCGCTGGCTGCCTATTCGGCGCGCACCACCATCAGGCCGGCGCGCAGCCCGGCCCGGACGTCGGGATTGGGGAACACGACCAGCTCTTCGGGGTGCTGCACGGTATAGACCGTGGCGCCATCGGTGGCGATGACCTCGCCCTGGCGCAGGGCGGTAAAGTTTTGCGTGCTGCGGTCGAAGGCCATGCTGAAGGCGTCCGACAGCTTGATGATCTCTTGCGCCACCTTGAACACGTGCGGCGCCACCTTGCGCGCGGCCGGCGCGGCGCCGCGCAGCAGCTCGTCCAGCGCCCGGTCGACATCGGCAAACAGGGACAGGTCGTTCTGCCCCAGCGTGCCCACCCGGCCCAGCTCCACGGTGCTGGCCGCCGCGCCATGGAATTCGGCCGAATGGTAGCTGTAGGTCCCGGCCGACTGCGGATTCATGATGATGGCGCCGATGGCCGCCTGGCCCAGCCAGTCGATCAGGGGGCGTTTTCCCTCTTCCGCGATCAGGTCCGGCACGATCGCAAAAGTGGGATACACCGACGGCCGGATGGCCGTGTGCAGGTCCAGGTGCCAGCGCACCGGCCCGGCGCCGTCGAAGAATGCGGCGGTGGCCGCGATCATGGTGTCGGCGCGCGCGGCTTCCGCCGCGCCTGCCAGGGAGCCGCGCACCGGACGGAACATGCGGTTCAAGTCGGCATCGATGAAGCGCTTGCCGGCCGCGATGGCGTCGATATTCCCGACGCACAGCATCAGGTCCACCGCCAGCGCCATAGGTTCGTGCGACAGGGCTTCGATGACGTGGGCGAGCACTTCGATCGGCCCCGTCTCGTCGCCATGCACGCCCACCGACACCAGCACGCTGGCGCGCGCCGGCACGGCAGCCGACTTGATCGTCAGGATGCCCCTGGCGGGCAGGCCCACCGTGAAACCGGCATCGCGAAAGCGCTGCGCGACGGCGCCGAAATCAGCTTCGGCGAGCGCGCGCACCGCTTCGGGTAGTGGCGGAACCGTCACGGCCTTACGCCGTCACTGCGTTGGTCGCTTCCGACAGGGCCCACACGTCCAGCATCGCCTGTTCCAGGTCGGTTGCCGGTGCGTAGCCCGCCAGGCCCATCGAGTTGGTCACCACTTCAACCGCTTCGATGGTGTCGCCGCCGCCGCTGGAACGGGCCAGCACTTGCAGCAGCAAACGCTGTTGCGTGCGGCGCAGCGCCTGCATCGCGTAGTTGCGCAGCTGCTCCTGCGACTTGCTGTGCGGGGCGATCTTCAGGCCGCGCTCCAGCGTGTCGATGCCGGCCTGGCCACGCAGCGCCATGCCAATCTGCAGGAACTGGGCCAGCGTCATGCCGGCCGGACGCTGCACCGCAACCGCTGCGAACAGGAAGGTGGCAACCGCTTCGATGGCGTCGACCGAGCGCCAGGCTTGCACGAAGAGCGCCGGCAGTGCCGGGAAGGCATCTGCTTCGGACTTGGCAGGCATCAGCTGCTTGAGCATCTCCGGCAAGGCGAACAGGCGGGTGAGTTCTTCCATGCCGCCGGCGCCGCGCTGGTGATCGTTTGGCACCGACAGCACGCCTTCGATGATGGCCTTGAACAGCACGCGGGTGCGGGCATCGACCTTGATCGACACGGCGCGCGGCACTTTCAGTGCGTCCGCATCGAGCGCGCCGAAGATAGGCGCCAGGTGCAGGGCCGACCACGACTGGCCCCAGGCCTTGACCACGTCCGACTCTTCCACCTGGTGTTCCACTGCCAGGTCGCGGATCATCAAAGGGCCGCAGCGGTTGACCGATTCGTTGGCCAGCACGGTGGCCAGGATGGTGTTGGCCAGCGGGTGCGCCAGCGCCTGGCGGGTAGCGACCAGCTGCGCAGGGAAGTAAGGCTTGAGCACCGATTCGGCCCACGCCAGGTCCGTCAGCGGCAGCGCGGACAGCAAGCGCTTGAAGCGGTTCTTGACGTTGGCGATGACGACGGCCAGTTCCGGCGCCGTCAGGCCGATGCCGGCTGCCTTGCGGCGCGCCAGTTCTGCGTCGGTCGGCAGCTGCTCCAGTTCACGCGACAGCGCGCCTTCAAGCTCCAGGCTGGTGATCAGCGAAGCGTAGCCGTCGACGACGTCGGGATTGGCTTGCGCCTGCACTTCACGCACCAGCAAATGGGTTTGCAGGGTGTTGTCGCGCAGGACCAGGTCTTCGATGTCCAGGGTCATCTCGTTCAGGATGCGGTTGCGGTCCGCTTCCGGCAGCACGCCGGCATTAACTTCGGTATCGAGCCAGATCTTGACGTTCACTTCGTGGTCGGAGCAATCCACGCCGGCCGAGTTGTCGATCGCATCGGTGAAGATGCGGCCGCCCGTCAGTGCGAATTCGATACGGCCGTTCTGGGTCGCGCCCAGGTTGCCGCCTTCGGAAACGACCTTGCAGCGCAGCTCGTTGCCGTTGACGCGGATGTTGTCGTTGGCGCGGTCCTTGACCTGGGCGTGGGTTTCGGTCGACGCCTTGATGTAGGTGCCGATGCCGCCGTTGTAGAACAGGTCCACCGGCGCCTTGACGATGCGGTGCATCAGTTCCTCAGGCGTGAGCACCGTCTCTTCGATGTCCAGCGCGGCGCGGATCTGCGGCGACAGTTCGATGGTACGGGCGCTGCGCGGGAACACGCCGCCGCCGTTTGATATCAGGCCCTTGTCGTAGTCTTCCCACGACGAACGCGGCAAGGCGAACATGCGCACGCGCTCGGCGAACGAGGTGGCGACGTCCGGGGTCGGGTCCAGGAAGATATGGCGGTGGTCGAAGGCGGCCAGCACTTTCAGCTGGCGCGACAGCAGCACGCCGTTTCCGAACACGTCGCCCGACATGTCGCCCACGCCGACCATGGTGATCGGGGTGGTGTTCATGTCGTGGTCCATTTCGTAGAAGTGGCGCTTGACCGCTTCGAACGCGCCCTTGGCGGTAATGCCCATTTTCTTGTGGTCGTAGCCGTTCGAGCCGCCCGACGCAAACGCGTCGCCCAGCCAGAAGCCGCGCTTGACCGCGATGCTGTTGGCGATGTCGGAGAAGGTTGCCGTGCCCTTGTCGGCGGCGACCACCAGGTATGGATCGTCCTGGTCGTAGCGCACGGTATCTTGCGGAGGAATGATCTCGCCGCGCACGCGGTTGTCGGTCACTTCCAGCAGACTGGAAATGAACAGGCGGTAGACTGCTTCGCCTTCGGCCGCGATGGTTTCACGCACGGCGTCTTTCGGCATCTGCTTGCATACGAAGCCGCCCTTGGAACCGGCCGGCACGATGACCGCGTTCTTGACCATCTGCGCCTTCACCAGGCCCAGCACTTCGGTGCGGTAGTCTTCCATGCGGTCCGACCAGCGCAGGCCGCCGCGGGCGACAGGGCCGCCACGCAGGTGCACGCCTTCGAAGCGGCGCGAGAACACATAGATTTCGCGGTAAGGACGCGGCTCGGGTACCAGCGCAAGGCGGCTGGTGTCGAACTTGAAGATGATCTTGTCGCCTTGCTGGTCGTTCTGGAAGTAGTTGGTACGCACGGTGGCGAGCACCAGGTCGACCAGCGCGGCCAGGATTTCCTCGGTATCGGCATGGTTCACCGACGCCAGGTTGGATTTGATGGCGGCAATGCGTTCGGCCGCGGCGGCGCGCTGGACGTCAGGCACGCTCGGATCGAAGCGCTGGACGAAACCTTCGACCAGTTCCTTGACCAGGTCGGGACGGCGGCGCAGGGTGTCGGCCATGTAGCGGACCGAGAACTTGCTGCCGGTCTGGCGCCAGTACGAAATGTAGGCGCGCACCAGCTGCACTTCACGCATGCGCAGGCCGCCTTCGATGGCCAGGCCGTTCAGGCGGCCGTCTTCGGCTTCGCCGTTGAACAGCGAGGCAAACAGTTCCTGGGCCACAGCCACCACGTTCGGCTTGGCCAGCTTGGCCGCGCTTTCCGCGTCCACCGCCAGGCTGGTGACAAAACGCTTCTGGCCGTCGGCCAGGGGGATGCTGTAAGTCTGTTCGCGGTCGATCGCCACGCCTGCGTTCTGCAGGGCCGGCAGGATGCGCGATAGCGACGGCACTTCGCCGACCGAATACAGGCGGATGGTGGCGCTGCCGGCGTCGCCCGCTTCCACGCGCACCGACACCTGGCCTTCATGGCCGTTCGAGAGCAGCGCGGCCAGGTCGCGGAAGGCGACGTCCGGCGCGGTGGCGCTGACGTAGTTGACCGGCAGGCTGGCGCAGGCCTTGCGCAGGTTGCTGCGGGTCGGCATGTCGAACACATTGTCGGCCAGGGCGGCGAACCTGTCGTGCCAGCCGTCGAGCACGTTCAGCAGCGGCAGCTGGATGTCCGTTTCCAGGTCCAGCGGATAGCGCGCGGCGTGGGCGATCAGGTACACGCGGGCCAGCGGGCCGTCGGCGACCAGGGTCTGCGAACGCACTTCGGTGGCGCCCGAGCTGTCTTTCAGCGCGGTGGCCAGCGATGCGGCCACGCTGGCGCTGTAGCGTTCGCGCGGCAGGTAGACCAGCACGTTCAGGTGGCGCGCATACACGTCGCGGCGCGCGAACACCTTGGCGCGCGGCTGCTTGTACAGCGACACGACCGAGCTGCACACCTGCGACAGCCATTCAGGATCGCCTTCCAGCGCTTCGGTGCGCGGCAGCGATTCGAGGATCTCGAGGAATTTCTCGGCGCGGAAGCCTTCCTGGCGCACGCCGGCCAGCGACAGCACCTTGGCTACACGGCCGCGCGCGAATGGCAGGCGCGCCAGCGGGGTGGCGGTGGCGGCGCGGGTGAACAGGCCAACGAAGCAGTGTTCGCCCTTGATGCTGCCCTGGGCATCGGTATCGCGCACGCCGATGAAGTCCAGCGGCTGGTCGCGGTGCAGCGTGCCTTCGACGTCGGCCTTGACGATCGACAGCGTGTCGGGACGCTTGGACAGGGTGTCGAAGTCGCCCGGGATATTGGCCAGGCAGGTGCCGTAGACCGGGTGCGATGTATCCTGCAGCACGCCGATGCGGCTGGGGATATCACGTTCCAGTTCGCGCACGCCTGGTTTGACGACGTAATAGGCGTAGCCGAAAGGCTCGAAGCCTTCGTTCTTGGCCCATTCCAGGAAGGCAGCGACTTCCTGGCCTTCGGTGCCGTTGACGGCAGCGGCGGCGGCCACGGAAGTGAGGCGGTCGGCCATGGCGACCGAATCGCGGCGCACCACGGCGGCGTCGCGCGCGACCATCTGCAGGCGGGCGACCAGCGCGGCCAGTTCGGCGGCGGCCAGGTCTTCGGCCAGCAGGCACAGGACATAGGATTCGAGCGGGCTGCCGGCTTCGCCGACGGCGACGGCGCTGCCGCTGGCATCGCGGCGCACTGCCAGCACGGAGTTCATGACGCCGGCCACGCCAACGCGCTGCTTGCGCATGGCCATGACGATGGAGTCGACCAGGTAAGGCATGTCGTCGTTCAGGATCAGCAAGGCAGTCGCCATGCCACCGCGGCCATCCGAATAGCGCAGCTGCGCGATCTGGCAGCCTTCGGCGGCGCGCTTTGCGGCCTGGGTGAAGCCGTCGCGCAGCACAGGCGCCAGGCTGGCGGGCGAGGTGCCCGCGAGGTCTTCATCGTCCAGGGAGCCCAGCCAGGCACTGATCAGGGCCTGTACCTGGCTACCGTCGGCGGCGTTCTGTCCCGCGTCGATCAGTTCCAGGGTCTGTTTGCGCAAATCTTGAGGCATCTGTTTCATCTTTGCTTCTCCATTACTTCGGTTGTCATTACGGGCACGGAAAGCTTGTGGCGTCGTACACGCAATCTAGAGTCGGACGGGGTTGGCCCGGCCAAAAACAAGGTTTTTCGAGTGGGCGTATTTTACAGCGCATACAGGCCGGGAAGGCCCAGAATGCGGGTCAATTCTTCCAGCGCGGCCTGGCATTCGATCGCCAACTGCGGGTCGGCCAGGTCCTTCGGCTCCAGGTGGTCGCGGTAGTATTTACCGACCCAGTCGACCAGGGTCGCGTACAGCGCCTCGGTCATGATCACGCCCTGGTGCATGGCAGCGCCTTCGGCTTCGGTCAGCGCCACGCGCAGGCGCAGGCACGCGGGGCCGCCGCCGTTGCGCATGCTCTGGCGCAGGTCGAAATGAATCAGTTCGTCGACCGGGCCGCCTGCCGCAACCAGTTCTTCGAGGTAGCGCGCCACGGCCAGGTTTTCCTGGCATTCCTGGGGAATCACCAGCGCCATCTTGCCGTCCGGCTTGGTCAGCAGCTGGCTGTTGAACAGGTAGCTGGCCACCGCGTCGGCCACCGATACCACGCGCGTATCGACCCGGATGGCGGCCAGGTCGGCGTCCACGCCGGACATGGCCACGCGCAGCCTGTTAAGCACCGCCGCTTCGTCGTGGAAGGCTTGCTCGTGGTAGAACAGCACGTTGCCGTTGCCGACCGCGATCACGTCGTTGTGGAACACGCCCTGGTCGATGACGTCCGGGTTCTGCGACGAGAACACGGTGCGGGCCGAGTCCAGGCCGTGCAGGCGGGCGATGGCTTGCGACGCTTCCAGGGTCTGGCGCGCCGGGTATTTTTTCGGGGCCGGGGCCGACGGATCGAACTCCACGCGGCCGTAAACGAAGAACTCGACGCCCTTGCCGCCGTGCGAAGCGCAAAGGCGGGTGTGGTTGGCCGCGCCTTCGTCGCCGAAAGCGCCGGTGGACGGCAGCGCGTCGTGCACCGCGAAGTGCTTCTCGTCAGCGAACAGCGCGCGCAGCGTGCGGGTGGACTGGTGATGCTCTTCGGCGCGGTGCAGCTTGTTGTTCAAGTTTGCCGCGGTGAAGTGGGCGCGGCCGTCGAAGGTGTCGGCCGACGGGCTGACGGTGGCGGCGTTGGCGGTCCACATGGGCGAGGCGGAATACGCGCAGGCCAGGATGACGGGCGACTCGCGGTAGGCGCGCGCCAGCACGTCGGCATCGGTGCCGGTGAACCCCAGGCTGCGCAGCAGGCGGAAGTTGGGGCGCGACTGCGGCGGCAGCAATGCCTGGGCAAAGCCGCGCGCGGCCAGGGCGCGCATCTTGGCCAGGCCCTGCAGGGCCGCCTGCTTCGGATTCGACGCGCTTTTCACGTTCGAGAACGAGGCCACGTTACCGAAGGAAAGGCCGGCGTAGTTGTGGCTTGGGCCGACCAGGCCGTCGAAATTGTATTCGCGAGCTGTTTGCATGTTGGAATCCTAGAACGTAAGGCCTGGGGACAGCTTGGCCGGCATTTCAAGTTCGCTCGTTTCGATCGAAGCGACCGGGTAGGCGCAGTAATCTGCCGCATAGTATGCGCTCGGACGGTGATTGCCCGATTTGCCCACGCCGCCGAACGGCGCGCTGCTGGCCGCGCCCGTGGTCGGACGGTTCCAGTTGACGATGCCGGCGCGTGCCTGCACCGAGAACTGCTTCCACAGCTGTTCGTCGTTTGACAGCAGGGCCGCGGCCAGGCCGAATTCGGTGGCGTTGGCCACCTTGATGGCGCTGTCGAAGTCCGACACGCGGATGATCTGCAGCAGGGGGCCGAACCACTCTTCGTCCGGAATGCCCTTGGCGTTGGTGACGTCGACGATGCCGGCGGTGACGAAACCGGCGTTCGGGTCGAGCTGCTTCATCTGCAGCAGGGCCTTGCCGCCCTTGGCCACCATGTCGGCCTGCGCCTGCACCAGGCGGGCGGCGACGGCGCTCGAAACCACGGGGCCCATGAAAGGCTGCGGCTCGGCGTTCGACGGACCGACGGTGAGGGTGGCGGCTACTTCGACCAGGCGTTCGATGAAGGCATCGCCTTCGACGGTGTCGGCGACGACCAGGCGGCGCGCGCAGGTGCAGCGCTGGCCAGCCGAGATGAAGGCCGACATGATCGCGTGGTGCACGGCGGCGTCGATATCCTTGACGTCCCACACCACCAGCGGATTGTTACCACCCATTTCCAGCGCCAGCATCTTGCCAGGCTGGCCGCCGAACTGCTTGTGCAGCGCCACGCCGGTCTGGCAGCTGCCGGTAAACAGCACGCCATCGAGGCCCGCGTTCTGGCCCAGCGCCACGCCGGTATTGCGTCCGCCGTTGACCAGGTTGATCACACCTGCAGGCAGGCCGGCCTGTTCCCACAGCTGCACGGTTTTCACCGCGGTGCGCGGCGCGTATTCGCTGGGCTTGAATACCAGGGTATTGCCGGCGATGAGCGCAGGGACGATATGCCCGTTCGGCAGGTGGCCGGGGAAGTTGTACGGACCGAACACGCCGAACACGCCGTGCGGGCGGTGGCGCAGCACGGCATTGCCGTCGGCGACCTTGGCCGCCACTTCGCCGGTGCGCTCGTTGTAGGCCTGGACCGAGATATCGATCTTGTTGGCCATGGTGGCCACTTCAACGCGTGCTTCCCACAAGGGCTTGCCGACTTCTTCGGCGATGGTCTGGGCCAGCACTTCCGCGTTTTCCTTGAGCAGGTCGCGGAAACGGGTGCAGATGGCGATGCGCGATTCGAGGGGAGTCATTGCCCACGACTCGAAGGTGTCGCGCGCCGCCTGTACCGCGGCCTGGACGTCTTCGCTGGTGGACTCGTTCGAGGTCCAGGTCTGGTTGCCGGTCGATGGATCGACGGTGACCAGTTCCGGGCCGGAGCCTGACAGCCATGCGCCGTTAATGAAATTGCTGAGATTAGACATGTACGTTCTTCCTTACGCTAAGTGACAGCGTGCGAATCGAATCGCCGCTTTGGCAATGCAGCAGACCCAGTTCGGATTCCGACAGGCCGATCTTGCCGGCCACCGGGTTTTCGCTGGTGAGTATCATCCTGAAATCCTTGAGCACCGTGTTCGAGACCAGCAGCGGCTCGGCATCGGCGGACACCGTGTCGGGGTCGGCGATGACGACCGTGCTCTCGCGCAGGGCGCGCAGTTCGGACACGCGCGCCTGCAGCACCGGGCCGGCATCGAAAATATCGACATAGCCTTCGAAGTGCATACCTTCCTGCTCCAGCAGCTTGCGCGCCGGCGCGGTGGAACGGTGCACCTTGCCGATGACGGCCTGCGCATCTTCCGGCAGGTAGGTCACGTACATCGGCTGGCGCGGCATCAGTTCGGCGATGAAGGACTTCTTGCCCAGCGCCGTCAGGTTGTCGACGTGGTTGAAATCCATCTTGAAGAAATGGCGGCCCAGGCCTTCGTAGAAAGGCGAGGTGCCGTCTTCGCCCTGGTAGCCGCGCATTTCCGCGATCAGCTTTTCGGTGAACAGGTGCGGGAACTGGGCGATGAACAGGAAGCGGCTCTTCGAGAGCCACTTGCCGTTGTTGCCGCTGCGGTAGTCCGGATGCAGGAACAGCGAGCACAGTTCGGTGGCGCCGGTCAGGTCGTTGGACAGGTACAGCGTATCCATGCGCGAGAACACGTTCAGTTCATGGCTCGAATGGACCAGGGTGCCGATGCGGTAGTTATAGAAAGGCTCGTCCAGGCCCACCGCGCCCTTGATGGCGCAGATGCCGGCCAGGCGGCCATTCGTGGTGTCTTCCATCACGAACATGTAGTCGCGCTGTTCGGGCGGGATGGTCTGGGCGAAGGACGCCACCGCCACCGAGACGCGGTCGCCCAGCATCTTGCGGTCGGGCTTCAGGGTCGTCATGCCGCTGCCGACCTGGCGCGCCAGGTCGATCAGGGCATCCAGGTCGGACGCGGTAATTGCGCGTACTACTAGCATAGGTTCTTCCTCAGATTCTGACGCAGATGACGTTATCGCCTGGCGCCACCATCAGCACGTCCTGTGCTTCCTGGGGCAGGCTGATGGTGTCGCTGGCATCGATGGACGGGCAAGCGACGGTAATGGCGCGGAAATTCTGTTCGCTGCTGGCGGCCACCGCGTAGGTGACCATCAGGTCGGACGAACTGCCCGGCTCCGCATGGGCCACGCGGCGCATCATGGAACCGCTGAACGAACGCAGGCTGTTCTTGTGCGCCTGCAGGATAGGTCCGCCGTCGAAAATGTCGATGTAGTCGTCGGCTTCGAAGCCTTCCTCGGTGAGCAGGTTGAACGCCAGCTCGCCGTCGGAATGGATCTGGCCCATGGCCGCCTGCGCGTCGCCCGGCAGCAGCGGCACGTAGACCGGATAGTGCGGCATGAGCTCGACGATCAGGGTGCGGTTGCGCGCGCCGCCGATGACTTTTTCGGCATCGAGAAAATCCATCTTGAAGAACTTGCGGCCTAGGGCTTCCCAGAACGGCGACTGTCCGGTCTTGTCGGTGATGCCTGCCAGCGGCACGAAGAAGCGGTCGCCGAAGCGGTGCGGCGCCAGCACGGCGAACAGCAGGCGCGCGCGCGACAGCAGTCCCGCTTCGAGGCCGGCGCTGCTGCGGTTGGACAGGTAAAAGCCGGACAGCTGCGAATACGCGGTCAGTTCCGAGCACAGGGTGAGCGCGTGCACGCTGTGGCTGATATTGAGGTCGCGCGAGACCTGCTGGATGACGTCGTTGCGGAACGAGAAATAGGTACCGTTGGAACCTGCCGACGCGAAGATGGCGGCGGTGCCGACGATGGCGCCGGTGGCCTGCTGTTCGAGCACGAACAGGTAGGATTCCTCGCTGGGGATGTCGACATGGGCGGCGAAGGAAGCGATCGAACGTTCGACCGAGGCGGCGATCTTGTCGCGCGTCTTGGGGAGGGTGTGCACGCCGGGCATGGTGCCTGCCGCCAGCGATTCGAGCGCATCGATATCCGTGAGTTCAGCCGGACGGACAACAAACATGTGAGCTCCCTTAAGGACTTTCGGGTGCCCGCCCGGCGGTTGCCGGGCAGGCTGGTAGGGCTTACTTGGCAGGCGCCGCGTTGAGCATGCCTTCGACGGCCGCGCGCAGGATGCGGTCGGCTTCGTCGATCTGGGCGTCGGTGACGATCAGCGCAGGGGCGAAACGCACGACATCGGGACCGGCGATCAGCAGCATCAGGCCCAGCGCTTCAGCGGCGCGGGTGATGTCCTTGGCGCGGCCCTTGAAGGCTGGCGCCAGCGGAACGCCGATCAACAGGCCGCTGCCGCGCACCTGGCCGAACACCTGCGGGAAGTCCGCGGCCAGCTTTTCCAGGTTCGCGAAGATCTTGGCCGACGCTTCTTTCACGCGGGCCAGGAAGGCAGGCTGGTTGATGGTTTCGATGACGTTCAGCGCCACGGTGGCTGCCAGCGGATTGCCGCCGTAGGTGGTGCCGTGCGAACCGACGCCGAAGTGCGAGGCGATGTCGTGGGTGGTCAGCATGGCGCCGATCGGGTAGCCGTTGCCGAGTGCCTTGGCGCTGGTCAGGATGTCGGGCGTGACGCCCTTGTCCTGGTAGGCGTACAGGGTGCCGGTGCGGCCGACGCCGGACTGAACTTCGTCGAAAATGAGCAGGGCGCCGGTCTTGTCGCACAGTTCGCGCAGGACCTTCAGGTATTCCGGATTGCCCGGAATGACGCCGCCTTCGCCCTGGATAGGCTCGACGATCACGGCGCACACATCGTCGCCGATGGCGGCGCGCGCCGCATCGATATCGTTGTACGGAATGTGGCTGATTTCCTGCGGCAGCGGCTCGAAGCCTTCGGTGTACTTCGGCTGGCCGCCGACGGACACGGTAAACAGCGTGCGGCCGTGGAAGGACGACAGGCAGGAAATGATGCGCGACTTGTGGGCGCCGAACTTGGTGTGGGCGTACTTGCGCGCCAGCTTCAGGGCGCCTTCGTTGGCTTCGGCGCCGGAATTGCAGAAGAAGGCGCGGTCGGCGAAGGTCGCTTCGGTCAGGGCCAGGGCCAGGCGCAGGACCGGCTCGTTGGTGTAGCCGTTACCCAGGTGCCAGACATTATTCAATTGCGCGGTCAGGGCGGCGACCAGCTGCGGATTGCAATGGCCGAGCGAGGAGACGGCGATGCCGGAAGTGAAATCGAGGTAATGCTTGCCGTTCTGGTCCCACAGGTCCAGGCCGGCGGCGCGCACAGGCACCATCGCGGCGGGCGCGTAAGTCGGGACGAGGACTTCGTCGAAAGTTTCTCTGGTTACAGGCCGCGTTGTGACACCCGAATCAAGCTTTGCGTTCATGGCATTCCTCATCCAATGTTAGGGGGCGAATTCAGCTGGGACCGCTGAGTACGTCGGACCATTATATGAACGGTGGCACGAAACATCTTTTGCAAACGCGACAGCCATTTTCACTTTT
>JAZKBE010000023.1:0-55082 GCA_040388805.1 Pseudomonadota bacterium | reverse complement strand
TTTACGCCTGCCGCCAACCAGGGTCAGACCTCCGCAGTGCAACACCTGTTGCACTGCGGAGGTCTGACCCCGGTTGGTGACGATTGTTGGCCTGGTGCTTAGAACTTGTAGCCGACGGCCAGCGTCAGCGCTTGCGGGTTCAGGGTCATGTCCTGGGTTTGGCCGGACGAGAACGACACCTTGGTTTTCAGCCAGGTCTTGGAGATGGCGGCGTCGGCGAACCAGCGCGGGCTGAAGTGGACGGCCACGCCCAGTTGCACCGTGGCCGCCAGCTTGTTCTTGATGCTGAAGGTGGTCGGGGGCCCGCCGATATCGCTGATCGCGGTCAGCTGGCCGGATCCGGTGGCCTTGGTGAAGTAGGCGTAGGTGGCGCCCAGGCCCGCGAAGGGACGCACCAGGGAACCGGGTTTCAGGAAGTGGTAGTGCGCGAACAGGGTCGGCGGCAAGGCCTTGACCGAACCGAGCACGCCCGTGCCTTCGATCGCGCCGGCGCCCGACAGCTCGTGCTTGTAGGGCAGGCCCAGGTCCAGTTCGAGCGAGACATGGTCGGACAGGCCGTAGCCGATCGCGAAGATGGGCTGGGTGTCGGGTCCGACGTCGGCCTTGGTGCCCGGCAGCGCCGGGGCGCTCACGTCCCCGCTCTTGACCTTGGGGGTGATCTTGCCTACCCCGCCCTTGACACGCCATTGCCCCGCCTGCGCCAGCGCGCCAGGCGCCGCTACCATGGCCGCGAGCGCCAGCAAGGCAGCGCTGCTGTTGAAACGTACATTCATATCTTCTCCGTATTCCGTGTGGGGGCGCGGGCTTACAGCCAGCCTTTGATGAGCATCTGTTCAGCCACGTATTTGGCGATCAGCGCATTCTCGAATGGGGTAGGCAGGACGTCGTCGGCGAACATGTAGTGGCTGACGTCACCGCTGATGAGGTTGGCGCCGGTGCAGACCAGCGAGGCCTTGCCCAGGATGTTGGCGCCGCAGGCCGGCGTGCTGGTGTTGGTCAGGCCGTAGGGCCCCGGGTTGATGATCTGGTCATGGCTGACCGACCACAGGTCCACGTACAGCACTTTCGCTTCGCTGCCCAGGCCCGCCTTGAGCTGGGCGTTGAAGGTGCTGACCATGGTGTTGATCAGGGCCTGGGTGTTGGCGTCCTGCGCCTTGGAGGCGGGTGCGCCGCCCAGGTCCGGCAGGTTGTTGACGACCACGTAGTTGGCGCCGTTGGCGACAATGCGGGTGCGCACGATGGCGGCCAGTTCGGCGCCGGCCGTGCCCATGGCCACCACCAGCGACGGCGCCTTGGCGGCGGCGTAGGCGGCGCCGGCTGCCGCGCCGGCGGTGGCGCCGGCTGCCGCGCCAGCGGCCTGGGCCGTGGTCTGGGCCTTGACCACCATCGGGCCGTAAATGGCCGGCTGGGCGACCGCGCTATTGCCCGGCTGGACCGCGGCCGTGCCGACGGCCACCTGCACGATGGTTTCCGAGGTGCTGCCCGGGCGCTGGGCTTCGGCGCCGACGGCCGCGCCGATGGCCTGGGCGGCCGCCTGCGGATTGCTCGCGCCCGAGGCCAGGAAGCCGACCAGGGTGGTAATGAAGGTCTGGTTGCCGACCCGTGCGCCCTCGGCGGCGCCGGCCTGCTGGCCGGCCGCCGTGGCTTCGGCGCTCATCTGGCCCAGCAGCGCCAGCGCATCGTTGCCGCCGGCGGTGACGAACACCACCTCGGTGCCGGAGAACTTGCCGCCGGTCTTGGCCAGGTGGTTGCTGACCTGGGTCGCGACCGGCACCGTCAGCAGGCCCAGCGCGGAGCCGGTCAGCTTGTGTTCCGGTCCCACCGGATGGGTCACGCGCGCGCCGCCCTGGGCGTAGCTCAAGCAGTTCGGGTGGTTCACCACCGGCACCGAGAAGCCCTTGCTGGCGTCGCCGTCAAGGCCGGTCTGGGCCGCGCAAGGCGGTGGCAGGCTGAACTGCTTGGCCATCAGTTCGGTCCAGTTCTTGCCGTTCAGGGCAGGATTGGTCGCGGTATGGTCGCCGTTCACGGTGAACTTGCCGCCACCGGCATTCTTGATGGTGCCGACCGCATACGTGCCCACGTCCGACAGGCTGTCGCCGAAGGAAACCATGGAGCTGAATTTGACTTTGAGCGACTGGTCGCCGCCGGTGCTGCCGCCGCAGGCGGCGAGCAGGGCCGCGGCAAGCACGGCCAGCGCAAGTGTGGGTTGACGCATTGTGTCTCCTGATGATTTTTTATGAAGGTTGGAACGCCCAAGGCGCGGCCCAGCGGGCATGCCAGCAGATTATGTTGAGGCGGGGATTGTGTATTGCGGATTCATGACACGCGCTTGTGCAAACGTGCCACCGGCGACAAACGGCGATGCGCTGCGCATATGAAAAAAGCCGTCCAGCCTGGGGCTGGACGGCTTTCGGTGGAACGACAATCAGTTACTTCCAGCCGCGCGCCGTCATGGCGTCGAGGACAGCCTTGTGGATCAGCGAGCTGCCGAATGGCGTCGGGTGGACGTCGTCGGCGAACAGGTAGGAACTCACGTCAATGCCGGCCAGGGTGTTGGCCTTGTTGCAGGCCAGCGAAGTGGTGCCCAGGGCGTTCGCGCCGCAGGCTGGCGTGGTGGCGTTGCTGATACCATATTTGGCCGGGTTGGCGATCTGGTCGACGCTGGCCGTGTACAGGTCAACGTAGACAAAGTTCGCATCCAGGCCATCGATGCCCACGCGCAGGGCGATGTTGAAGGAATTGACCATGCCGTTGATCAGCGAGCGCTGGGCGGCCGATGCCTTCATGCCCGACGGGGTGGTCGACAGGTCCGGCAGGTTGTTGATGACCACGTACTTGGCGCCCTTGCCGATGATCTGGGTGCGGATCAGGTCGGCCAGTTCCTTGCCGGCCACGCCCATGGCGGGGACCAGTGCAGGACCGTTGTCGGTGCCGTACTTGGCGCCGGCAGCAGCGCCAGCGGCAGCGCCGGCGGCGGCTGCGTCGGTCTGTGCCTTGACGACGATCGGGCCATACACGGCCGGCGATGCGGTAGCCGAATTGCCCGGCTGGGTAGCAGATGCCTGGACCGCGGCGCCCACGATGGTGGTGCTGGTGCTGCCAGGACGGGCCGATTCGGCCGCGATGGCAGCGCCGATGGCGGCGGTGGCGGTGGCCGGGTTGGTGGCGGTCGCGCCCAGGCCGGTGGCGAGCACGGTGGCGAAGGTTTGCGCACCCACTTTGGCGCCTTCGGCATTGCCGGCGGCGGTAGCGGCAGCGGTCAGGCCGCCCAGCAGAGACAGGGCATCATTGCCGCCAGCCATGACGAACACGACGTCGGTGGCCTTGAAGGCGCCGCCGTTGCGGCTCAGGTGGGTGGCGACCTGGGTGACCAGGGGAATGGTCAGCTGGCCGATAGGCGCGCCGGTCAGCTTGTGGCCGGGACCCACCGGATTGGTGACGCGCGCGCCGCCCATGGCGTAGTTGGTGCACGTGAGGTTATTGGTGATCGGCACGGCGAAGCCCTGGGCGGCTGCGCCGTCCAGGCCCTTGACTGCCGGGCACGATGCGCCCAGCGCGAGGCTGCTGGCCATCAGTTCAGGCCAGATCTTGCCGGTCAATTTTGCGTTGGTGACGGTGTTGTCGCCATTGATGGTGTAGCGGCCGCCACCCAGGGCGGCAACGGTGCCCACTTGATAGGTGCCGACGTCGGAGAGGCTGTCGCCAAAGTTAATTTGCGCAGCGAAGACTGGTTTCGCCGGTGCCGCGCTGGTGTTGTTGTCACTGCCGCCGCAAGCGGACAGGACTGCTGCCGCCACTAAAGCCAGCGCAAAATTGGTTTGACGCATTGTATCTCCTAGATAAATATTTTTTGGTGTAAAACTGAACGCACGTGCTATTCGCAACTCAGCTAATATGCCAGTCTTCCCTACACTTGTATAGGAATAAACGGGTGCAGTTGTCAGTTCGATGCAACATCGGCAAAACCCCATTTGACCAAGCAGGAATGTTGCGAATTATACCAAGCCGAAATCGCGGGCACGCCTAGGAAATGTCCTTATTGAGTAATCCATGCACCAGGCCGGTCGAGCCGTGGGCGGCGCGCCGCAAGCGGTCGTTGACGCCCAGCCAGGCGCTGTCCTGGGGCGGGGCTTCCACCAGGATCAGGTCGGCGCCGGCCTGGTCCATCGCGCGCAAGGCCGCGTACAGGGCGTGGGCGAAGCCGTCCGGCGTGGCCGGCAGGCGCACTTCGGCATGCGCGGCCGGCAAATCGGTGTAGTGAATCAGGGCCACCTTGCGTGCACCGAGGCCGGCCAGGGTGGCCGCCAGGGCGGCGCTGTCCTGCATGGCCACCGGCGTGTGCGGGGCGTAGTGCGACGCCAGCGTGCCCGAGGCGCGCGGGGCGGCGGCGTCCGGCGCCACCGGCAGGCGGTCGATCACGGCGGCGATCGCCTCGGCGCTGATATGGCCAGGGCGCAGCAGCACCGGCCCGTGCGAGTCCAGGCGCGACAGGTCGACGATGGTCGATTCGATCCCCACCTGGCTCTGGCCGCCGTCGAGCACGGCGGCGACCGTGCCGTCGGCCCCGAATTCATCCTGCACATGGCGCGCGGTGGTGGGGCTGACATGGCCGAACTTGTTGGCCGACGGCGCGGCCACCCCGCCCCGTCCCTGTTTGAATGCCTGCAGCAACGCGATGGCCACCGGGTGCGACGGGCAGCGCAGGCCCACCGTGTCCTGTCCGCCGGAGACGGCGGCAGGAATATTGGGCGCCCGTTTCAGGATCATGGTCAGCGGCCCGGGCCAGAAGGCGGCGGCCAGCTGGCGCGCTTCGACCGGAATGTCGCTGGCCCAGTAAGCCAGGTCGGCGTCCGGCGCCAGGTGCACGATGACGGGATGGTCCTGCGGACGGCCCTTGGCGGCATAGATCTTCGCCACCGCCGCCGGATTTTCGGCGTCGGCGCCCAGGCCGTACACGGTCTCGGTGGGCATGGCGACCAGCTCGCCCTGCTCCAGCAGGCGCGCGGCCGCGGCAATCTCCGTGTTCATGCTCACGGTGCGATACGCAGGATGGCGCAGGTGGCGCGCAGGCTGGCCTGCGCTTCGGCCAGGGTGGCCGCGACAAAGGTGATGTGCCCCATCTTGCGGCCCGGACGCGCTTCTTCCTTGCCGTACAGGTGCAGGCTGGCGCCGGGCAGCGCCAGCACCTGTTCCCAGGCCGGCTCGCGCATGGCGCCGCCGTCGAACCAGGCGTCGCCCAGGATGTTGAGCATCACGGCCGGCGAATGCTGGCGCACGTCGCCCAGCGGCAGGCGGGCCATGGCGCGCACCTGCTGCGCGAACTGGCTGGTGACGCAAGCGTCGATGGTGTAGTGGCCGCTGTTGTGCGGGCGCGGCGCCATTTCATTGACCACCAGCTGCCCGTCGTCGAGCACGAAAAATTCGATGCACAGCACGCCCACGTAGCCAAGCTGGCCGACGATGGCGCGCGCCGCATCCTGGGCGCGCAGCGCGCAGGCGTCCGATACGTCCGGTCCCGGCACGGTGGTGGTAAACAGGATGCCGTCGCGGTGCACGTTCTGGGCGATCGGGTAGACCACCGATTCGCCATCGAAGCCGCGCGCGGTCAGCACCGACACTTCGTAGGCCAGAGGCAGCATTTTCTCGAGCAGGCAGGCCACGCCGTTCAGGTCGGCGAAGGCGGCGCGCACGTCGTCCTTCGACTTCACGCGCACCTGCCCCTTGCCGTCGTAACCCATGCGCACCGTTTTCAGGATGCCGGGCAGCAGCTCGTCGGGGATCGCATCGATGTCGTCGCCGCACGCGATGACCTTGTGCGGCGCCGGCATCACCTTCGAATGGGGCGCGCAATCGACGAAGAAGCGCTTCTCGGCGACGCGGTCCTGGGCGATCGACACGCAGGCGGCCGACGGCGCCACGAAGGCGTGGCCGGCCAGGAAATCCATGCTGTCGGCCGGGACGTTTTCGAATTCGGTGGTCACCGCCACGCACTGCGCGGCCAGTTCGGCAAGCGCGGCGCGGTCGGTATAGCCGGCCACGATCATCTGGTCGGCGGCGGCGCCGGCCGGGCTGTCGGCGGCCGGGTCAAGCACGGCGACCTGGTAGCCCATGGCCTGCGCGGCGTGCGCGAACATGCGGCCAAGCTGGCCGCCGCCCATGACGCCCAGGCGGGCCGGGGGAAGAAACGGTGAGGACTGCATTTTGCTCATTCTGGTAAGGTCATCGCCCTTGCGGCGTCGGTCTGTTTGCGGCGGAATGCTTCCAGCTTGGCGGCCAGCGCCTCGTCGGTGCCGGCCAGGATGGCCACGGCGGCCAGCGCGGCATTGGCGGCGCCGGCTTCGCCGATGGCGAAGGTGGCCACCGGTATCCCTTTCGGCATCTGCACGATCGACAGCAGCGAATCTTCGCCGCGCAGATACTTCGAAGGTACCGGCACGCCCAGCACCGGCACGATGGTCTTGGCGGCGATCATGCCCGGCAGGTGCGCCGCACCGCCGGCGCCGGCGATGATGGCGCGCAGGCCGCGCGCGCGGGCGCCGTCGGCGTAGGTGAACATCTCGTCGGGCATGCGGTGCGCGGACACCACCTGCGCTTCGCAGGGCACGCCGAATTCCTTGAGGATGGCGACCGCGTGCTGCATCACGTCCCAGTCGGACGAGGAACCCATGACCACGCCGACGACTGCATCAGGTTTGTTTTCCATCTCAGCCCTTCATTGCCTGGCCGGTGAGGCGCTCGAGCGCTTCGGCGTACTTGGCACGGGTCTTGGCGATCACCTCGTCCGGCACGGCTGGCGCCGGCGCGGCCTTGTTCCAGTCGGTCAGGGTTTCCAGGTAGTCGCGCACGAACTGCTTGTCGTAGGACGGCGGCGACATGCCCACCTGGTAGCTCGACACCGGCCAGAAGCGCGACGAATCGGGGGTCAGGATTTCATCGATCAGGTGCACGGTGCCCTTGTCGTCCAGGCCGAATTCGAACTTGGTATCGGCGATGATGATGCCTTTGGTGGCGGCGTATTCGGCGGCGGCGGTGTACAGCTGCACCGCGTAGTCGCGCACCTGGCGCGCGATGTCCGCGCCGACGATTTTTTCCGCTTCTTCGAAGGAGATGTTTTCGTCATGCGCGCCGGCCGGGGCCTTGGTCGATGGCGTAAACAAGACCTGCGGCAGCTTCTGCGCTTCCTGCAGGCCGGCCGGCAGGTCGATGCCGCACACCTTGCCGGTCTTCTGGTAATCCTTCCAGCCCGAGCCGATCAGGTATCCGCGCACGATCGCTTCGATGCCGAGCGGGGTCATTTTCTTGACCACGATGGCGCGGCCTTCCACCTGGTCGCGCTCTTCAGGCGACACCAGCGAGACCGGATCGATGCCGGTGTCGTGGTTGGGCATCAGGTCCTTGTACTTGGCGAACCAGAAGTTGGACATGGCCGTGAGGATCTTGCCCTTTTCGGGAATCGGCTCGTTGAGGATCACGTCGAAGGCGGACAGGCGGTCGGTCTGGATGACCAGCAGCTTGTCGTCGCCGACGGCGTAAATGTCGCGCACTTTGCCGCGGTGAAGGAAAGGGAGCGACTTCAGGTTTGTTTCGAGAACGCCAGACATGTGAATCCTTGATGTGTTGATTAGGGCAGCCAGCCCGGTTTACTGTCGATATGCAGGTCGTGCGTGACCTTGCCTTCGTAAGGCGTGTCGAAGGTGCCCAGCGTGACGCCGATGCGTTCGCGGTAGCCATCCATCTGCCAGGTCAGGTTCGAGCCGCACACCTTGCAGAAAGCGCGGTCGACGCCGGGCGACGAGGCGTAGTGCATGATCGCGTCCGCGCCTGCGGTGACATGCAGGTCGGACGTGGCCACGTTCGCATAGGGACCGCAGGCGGCACCATGCTGCTTTTGGCACATGGTGCACCAGCACAAACTGGTGCGGTCGATCGGTCCGCGGATTTCGTAGCGGACCGCGCCACACAGGCAGCTGCCTTTATACATGGTGAAAAACGCGCCCGAAGGCGCGTGGTAAAAAGTTACTGAAGAGTTACTTCACGATCTGGGCCAGGTCGCCCTTGGCGTAGCGCTCGGCCATCTTGTCCAGCGTGACCGGCTTGATCTTGCCTGCCATGCCTTCGCAGCCGAAGGACAGGAAGCGCGCCTTGCACACTTCGGTTGCCGCTTCACGGGCAGGCTTCAGGAAATCGCGCGGATCGAACTTGCCCGGATTCTGGAACATGTACTTGCGCACCGCTGCCGTCATGGCCAGGCGGATGTCGGTATCGATGTTGATCTTGCGAACGCCGTGACGGATGCCTTCCTGGACTTCTTCGACCGGCACACCATAGGTTTCCTTCATGTCGCCGCCAAATTCGCGGATGATGGCCAGCAGTTCCTGCGGCACCGCCGACGAACCGTGCATCACCAGGTGGGTATTCGGGATGCGCGCGTGGATTTCCTTGATGCGGTCAATCGCCAGGATGTCGCCGGTAGGCTTGCGCGTGAACTTGTAGGCGCCGTGCGACGTGCCGATGGCGATCGCCAGGGCGTCGCACTGGGTGCGCTGCACGAAGTCGGCGGCCTGGGCCACGTCGGTGAGCAGCTGTTCGCGCGTCATGGTGCCTTCGGCGCCGTGGCCGTCTTCCTTGTCGCCCTTCATGGTTTCCAGCGAACCGAGCACGCCCAGTTCGGCTTCCACGGTCACGCCGATCGCGTGCGAGAACTTGACGACTTCACGCGAGACTTCCACGTTGTACTCGTAGGAAGCGACGCTCTTGCCGTCCGCTTCGAGCGAGCCGTCCATCATGACCGAGGTGAAGCCCGAACGGATCGCGGTCATGCAGACTGCCGGCGACTGGCCGTGGTCCTGGTGCATGACGAGCGGAATGTGCGGATAGGCTTCGACCGCGGCATCGATCAGGTGGCGCAGGAAGGCTTCGCCGGCATACTTGCGCGCGCCCGCGGACGCTTGCATGATGACGGGCGAGCCCACCGCGTCGGCGGCAGCCATGATGGCCTGCACCTGTTCGAGGTTGTTGACGTTAAAAGCAGGAAGGCCATAGCCGTGTTCAGCGGCGTGGTCCAATAGTTGACGCATGGATACGAGGGACATGGTAAAACTCCAAACAATGAGAAACAGTTACGTCGCGGGGAGACTAGCCTTGTAAGGCTAGTCCGTTACACAGGCGCGGGACATGTCCCGCGAATTCCCTGTTCCACCTCCAAACAATAAGAAACCAGTGTGTTGCC
Organism: Pseudomonadota bacterium; assembly: GCA_040388805.1. Taxonomy (GTDB): domain Bacteria; phylum Pseudomonadota; class Gammaproteobacteria; order Burkholderiales; family Burkholderiaceae_D; genus Telluria_A. The sequence continues at coordinate 45,853 of JAZKBE010000023.1, read as the reverse complement.
AGGGCACGCGGGTAGCGCGCAGCTCATACAGCAAACACGGCGTGGCGCTGCTTTACAGCGCCTGCCGTTTTAATCAAATTCGCCTACACGCACGATTTTCAGTGCGTTGGTACCGCCCACTTGCCCCATCGGCTCGCCCCAGGTGACAACGATCATGTCACCCTTTTTGACGATTCCTTTGGCGACCATCAAATCTTCCGCCTGGCGCAGCACGGCGCCGCTGTCACCGGACTGGGTCAGGTGGTAGGCGCGCACGTTGCGGTACAGGGATACTTTACGCTGGGTCGTGATGCTTGGGGTCAGCGCGTAGATCGGGGTGTCGATGCTGTGGCGGCTCATCCACAGGGCGGTCGAACCGGACTCGGTCAAGGCCACGATGGCTTTCACGCGCAAGTGGTGCGCGGTGAACAGGGTGCCATAGGCGATCGACTGGTCGATGCGGGTGAAACGGACATTCAGGAAGTCGGCGTCGAGCTTGTTGTACTCGGAGTTTTCCGCTTCGGCGCAGATCGCGGCCATCATTTCGACGGTTTCGATCGGATATTTGCCGGAGGCGGTTTCGGCCGAAGTCATGACGGCGTCGGTGCCGTCGAGCACGGCGTTGGCCACGTCGGACACTTCGGCGCGGGTCGGCACGGCGTTGACGATCATCGATTCCATCATCTGGGTGGCGGTGATGGCCAGCTTGTTCGATTCGCGCGCCATGCGGATCATGCGCTTTTGCAGCGCCGGCACGGCGGCATTGCCCACTTCCACGGCCAGGTCGCCACGCGCGACCATGATGCCGTCGGACGCGTCCAGGATTTCCTGCAGCACGGGAATCGCTTCGGCGCGCTCGATCTTGGCGATCATCTTCGGCTTGTGGTGGTAAGGCTCGCCGGCGATATTGGCCAGCTGGCGCGCCATTTCCATGTCGGTCGCGCTTTTCGGGAAGGAAATGGCCAGGTAATCGCACTGGAAACTCATGGCGACCTTGATGTCTTCCATGTCCTTGGCGGTCAGGGCCGGCGCGGTCAGGCCGCCGCCCTGGCGGTTGATGCCCTTGTTGTTCGACAGCTCGCCGCCGATTTTCACGACGGTGAAGATTTCGTGGCCGACGATGCGTTCCACGACCAGCACGATCAGGCCATCGTTGAGCAGCAGCTTGTCGCCCTGCTTGACGTCGCGCGGCAAGGCCTTGTAGTCGAGGCCCACGCGTTCCTGGTTGCCCAGTTCGCCGTTATCGCCCCATTTGGCGTCGAGGATGAACTTGTCGCCGTTTTCGAGGAAGATCTTGCCTTCTTCAAATTTGCCGACGCGGATTTTCGGGCCCTGCATATCGGCCATGATCGCCACTTCGCGGCCGCATTCGGCGGCGGCGCGGCGCACCAGCGCGGCGCGGTCGATGTGGTCTTGCGCTTTACCGTGCGAGAAATTCAGGCGCACGACGTCAACGCCGGCCTGGATCATGCGGACGAGAATATCGAAGTCGGTGGAAGCCGGGCCGATGGTTGCGACGATCTTGGTACCACGATACATAGAGATCCTTGAAGTAAAAGCGCAGCCGGGGGGCTGCGCTGTATTAATTACTGTGAGCTGCGTTGCAGCAGGATGTCGACCGCTGGCAGGGTCTTACCTTCGAGGAATTCCAGGAAGGCACCACCGCCCGTCGAGATGTAACCGATTTTATCGGTAATCGCGTACTTTGCAATGGCGGCGAGGGTATCGCCACCACCGGCAATCGAGAAAGCTTTGGAGTCGGCAATGGCCAGCGCCAGCGTCTTGGTGCCTTCGCCGAACTGGTCGAATTCGAACACGCCGACCGGACCGTTCCAGACGATGGTGCCGGCCTTGGCGATCTGGGCCGCCAGGGTAGCCGCCGTCTTCGGGCCGATATCGAGGATCATGTCGTCGTCCGCCACGTCGGCCACGTCCTTGACGGTGGCCACGGCGCTTGGGGAAAATTCTTTCGCGCACACCACGTCGACCGGAATCGGCACCGTGGCGCCGCGCGCGGCCATCATGTCGATGATGGCTTTCGCTTCGGCGACCAGTTCGGCTTCGACCAGCGACTTGCCGATGTTCAAGCCCACGGCCTTCATGAAGGTGTTGGCGATGCCGCCGCCGACGATCAGCTTGTCGACCTTGTCGGCCAGCGCTTTGAGGATCGACAGCTTGGACGACACTTTCGATCCGGCCACGATGGCCAGCAGCGGCCGGTTCGGCGCGCCCAGGGCCTTGCCCAGGGCGTCGAGTTCGGCGGCCAGCAGCGGGCCGGCGCATACCACGGGCGCGAACTTGGCGATGCCGTGGGTGGTCGCTTCGGCGCGGTGGGCGGTGCCGAAGGCGTCGTTGACGTAGATGTCGCACAGCTTGGCCATTTTCTGGGCCAGCTCGTCGGCATTCTTCTTTTCACCCTTGTTCACGCGGCAGTTTTCCAGCAGCACCACCTGGCCCGGCGCGACGTCCACGCCGTCGACCCAGTTTTGCTTCAGTTCGACCGGCTGGCCCAGCAGTTCGGCCAGGCGCGCGGCGACCGGCGCCAGGCTGTCTTCCGGCTTGAATTCGCCTTCGGTCGGGCGGCCCAGGTGGGACGTGACCATGACGGCGGCGCCGGCCTTGAGGGCGGCGGCGATCGCCGGCGCCGAGGCACGGATGCGTGTGTCTTCGGTAATCTTGCCGCTGTCATCCTGCGGCACATTCAGGTCGGCGCGGATAAAGACGCGCTTGCCGGCCAGGGCGTGTTGATCAATCAAGTCCTGCAAACGGGTGAAATTGAGAACAGCGGTCATGAGCGAATCCACGTGGCAAATGATAAAAGAACGCTATTTTACCGCAAGCACCCGCCGAAATCTTACGATAAGCACACACGGAGAGCTGTGAACACGATCATGCCGAACAGGATCATCTCGAGCATGTTGCGTCGCAGCAAGTAATACGCCGTGGCGGCGACGGCGGAAGCCAGTTTCAGGTTGACCGTATCGAACTGCAGCACCTTGGGGCCTTCCATCAGCAGGTCGGGCGCGATGATGGCCGCCAGGGCGCAGGCCGGCGCATAGCGCAGCATTTCCTGGACCCGCTTGGGGATGGTGATGTGGTGCCCGATCAGCCAGAAGGAACTGCGGGTAATCGCCGTGGCCACGCCCAGCGCCCCGATGGTGATCCAGATTTCCAGGTCGCTCATGGTTTGCTCCACCGCTTGCCCCATTTTTCCCATCCTTCTTCGACCGCCATGGCGCTGAGCATGCCCAGCAGCACGGCCGCGAGCAGGCCCAGCTTGTATGGCAGGCCGAAGGCCAGCACCGCCGTGGCGCTGGCCACCACCACGCCGCACAAGGCGGCCTTGTTGACGGTCAGCGGCACCAGGATGCAGATGATGGCCAGGGTGCCGGCAAAGCCGAGGCCCCATTCGGCCGGGACCGCGCTGCCCAGGAAAATGCCGGCGATCGAGCCGACCTGCCAGGCGGTCCAGTTGGGAATGAGCAGACCCTTGAGGAAGGAGAGCTTGCCGGCGGCCGGCTCTTCGCTGGGGAAGCGCTGCATGAACATGGCCACCGTCAGGTCGCCGGCGGTGTAGCCCAGGGCCAGGCGCTGGCGCCATGGCAGGTGGGCGAAATGGGGCGCCAGCAAGGCGGAAAAGATCACGAAACGCAGGTTCACCACCAGGGCGGTCGCGAACACGACCCAGATCGGGGCGCTGGCGGCTATCAGGGGCAGCGCGGCCAGCTGGGCCGAACCGGCGAATACCAGCATGGTCATGCCCAGCGCCTGGGCCACCGTCAGGCCGCTCTTGACCATGGCGATGCCCACCACCAGGCCCCAGGCGCCGATGCCGAACAGGGTGGGCGTACCGACGCGCACGCCTTCGCGCCAGAGCGCTTCGTCCTCGTCGGGCGGGCGCACCAGCGCCGCCGGCGGCAAGGTCGGCTCAGTCATGACAGGCATGTGGCAATCCTGCCACAGGAAGCGGCAGCGGGGAACGGTCGGGCATGAAGCGCAATTTTCAAGGTAAACAGGCGGCCACGGCCGTGATTCGGTAGAGAGCTATTTTACCGATCATTTCGGCTAGCTGCGCGAATCGTCTAAAATCGTGGTTTTGCACACAGCTTGAGGGATATTTCCATGAATGACAAGAAAACGCCTGCGGTCGAACTGGGCGCGAAGGACTTGCCTGCCCACTGCCCGAACCCGGCCATGACGCTGTGGTCCTCGCATCCGCGCGTCTTCCTCGACTTCGGCCATGACGGCGTGGCCAAGTGCCCGTACTGCGGCACCGAATACTGCCTCAAGCCGGGAACCGTCCTTTCGCACCATTAATTGCCGTGCCCCGCCGGAGGCTCGCTTGAAAAAACGCAAACAACTCAATGGCAGCGCGGCCGAAGTCGAAACCGCCTTCTATGAAGCACTGAACCGGGCCGACGTCGAGGCCCTGATGGCGCTCTGGGCCGAAGATGAGGAAATTGTCTGCGTGCATCCGGGCGGGCCGCGCCTGCACGGGCATGCGGCCATCCAGGCGTCCTGGGAAGCCATCCTCGAGCGCGGCGGCCTGCAGATCCGGCCTTCGCAGCTGCATGAAACGCACAACCTGATGAGCGCGGTGCACACCGTCATCGAAGGCGTGACCTCGTCCGCCGATGAAGCGGCCCACCTGGTGGCCACCAATGTCTACATGAAAACCCCGCGCGGCTGGCGCATGGTGCTGCACCATGTGTCGGTGGCGCCCGGACCGGTGCCGGCCGGCCACTACCCGGCTTCCAGCCTGCACTGACCATGCAGTACGCCGCGCCACTGTGGCTGCCCAGCGGGCACCTGCAGACCATCTACCCCGCCATGTTCATCGCCAAGCCGGACGTGACGTTCCGGCGCGAGCGCTGGGACGCGCAAGACGGCGATTTCGTCGATGTCGATTTCGTCGACGGCGCGCCGGGCCAGCCCATGGTGGTCCTGTTCCACGGCCTGGAAGGCTCGTCCGGCAGCCACTATGCGCGCGCCCTGATGGCCGCCGTGCAGGCGCGCGGCTGGTCGGGCGCGATTCCCCATTTTCGCGGCTGTTCCGGCGAACTGAACCGCGCCCCGCGCTTCTACCATTCGGGCGACGCCGGCGAAGTCGACTGGATCGTGCGGCGCCTGCGCCAGCGCGTGGCGGGCAAGCTGTATGCGGCCGGCGTTTCGCTGGGCGGCAATGCCCTGCTGCGCTGGCTGGGCGAATCCCAGCACCAGGCCGAGATCGTCGATGCGGCTTGCGCGGTGTCGGCCCCGCTCGACCTGGCGCGCGGCGGCGAATCGCTGGGCTCGGGTTTCAACATGATTTACACCCGCAATTTCCTGCAAACGCTCAAGCCCAAATGCCTGGCCAAGCTGGACCAGTTTCCCGGCCTGTTCGACCGCGATGCCTTGCTGGGCGCGCGCAACCTCTACGAATTCGACAATGTGGTCACCGCCCCGCTGCACGGCTACCGCGACACGGACGACTACTGGGACCGCGCCAGCGCCAAGCATGTGCTGGACGACATCACCGTGCCCACCCTGGTCTTGAATGCCCGCAACGATCCCTTTCTTCCGGGCGTACACCTGCCGGCCACGGCGTCAAGCAGCGTCACGCTCGACTACCCGGCCCACGGCGGCCATGTCGGCTTTTCGGCCGGTCCCTTGCCGGGCCGCCTGGACTGGCTGCCGCGCAAGATCCTCCATTTCCTCGAAGGCAAAACGCATGGATGATATCGTCAAGAAAGCCATGGCGAAGTGGCCCAATGTGCCCAATTGCTATGGCTGGCTGGCGCTCGATGCGCGCGGCGCCTGGCGCATGCGCGACGAACGGGCGCAGCATCTGGACCTGCCTGGCGACAAGGTGATCCAGCAGGCGCTGCTCGGTTTCATCAACCGCAATTACGCCCCCGACGAACGCGGCTGCTGGTATTTCCAGAATGGCCCGCAACGGGTGTACCTGAACCTGGAAGCGACGCCCTATATTGCCCGCACCGATCCGGCCCTGGGGCTGGTGCTGCACACCGGCAGCGCCGTGGCGCATATCGAACAAGCCTTGATGACGGACAGCGGCGCGCTCATTGTCGTGGCCGACGGCAAGGTCGCCCAGCTCGATGACCGCGATGTGGTGCAACTGATGGAATGCATCGACGTGAGCGGCGAGGTGCTGATGGACTGGCTGGAAGGCGGCGCCGCGCAACCGGTGCTGCGCTACCGCGAACAACAGGTGGCGCTGAAGCGGATCGCCGCGGCGGACGTGGCCGGCCGCTTCGGCTTCGTGCGCCTGCCGCAAGCGTAAGCGCTACTTGCGCTCGCCCTTTTCATCCTTCAATTCTTCCCGGCGGCGCGCCTGCAGTTCGCGCACGCGCGCATCGATCAGGGCCATGTCGTAGAACGAGGCGTCGCCCGCCCTGCGCGCGATGCCCAGCTGGTCGAGCGCGGCCAGCACGCCACCTTGCAGCGCATACGATTCGGCCAGCGAAATATGCTGCAAGGCTTGCTTGCCCTGGGCCGCGTAGGTCTTGGCCAGCAAGTCGTGCAGCTTGGATTCTTCGCGGTAGAGCTGGGTCTGTTCGCGCAGGAAGCGCGCCGCTTCATCGAGCTTGCCGTTGGCGATCATGGCGTCGGCATACTGGCGCGCGATGCCGCGTCCCAGCGGATATTCCTTGTGCGCCAGCTCTGCCTCTTTCATCAATTCGCGCTTGACCAGGTCGGGCTGGGCCGGCGCCAGCTTGATCTCCAGCGCCATGCTGGTAAACAGGGCGGCGCCGTCGGACGCTGCGGACCCGGTCGAGAACGTGCCTTCGGTACGGCGCATGGTGGCGCGCGCCTTGTCCAGCCAGGTCTGGGCCTTGGCCAGCTCGCCGCGCTTGAGCGAGAGGAAGGCCATGCCGTACTGGGCGCTGGCCTGCTGCTGGCGGTTTTGCTGCTGCATCTGGGCTTCGAAGGTCGCTTGCGCTTCGGTGCGGCCGGCCACGCTTTCGTCCTGCAGCACGCGCGCCCTGGCGCGCACCAGGTGGAATTCGACACCGTCGATGCGCTGGCGGTAAGGCACTTCGCGGATGCGGGCCTGGATGTCGGTGATGCGTTCCGAGGTCAGCGGGTGGCTGCGCAGGTAGGCAGGCATCAGGTCGGAATAATTTTTGGTGGCGTTTTGCATGCGGCCGAAAAACGCCACCATGCCGGAGGTATCGTAGCCGCCCTCGGACATGATCTGGAAGCCGACCCGGTCCGCCTCGCGCTCGGCATCGCGGCTGAAATTGAGCTGGCGCTGGATCGCCAGGCCCTGCCCGCCCATCATCACGCCCATGGCGGCGTCCGGGCTGGACTTGGCGGCCAGGGCCGCCAGCACCAGCGCCGCCAGCGGAATGAGCACGTCCTGCTTTTGCTGGCCGATCATGCGCGCGATATGGCGCTGCGCCACGTGGCCGATTTCATGGCCCATGACGGAAGCGAGTTCCGATTCGGTCTGCGCGGCCAGCAGCAGTGCCGAGTGCACGGCAATGAAGCCGCCCGGCAAGGCGAAGGCGTTGAGCATGGGGTCGCGCACCGCGAAGAAATAATAGTCGGCATTGGTTTCGCCGCGCGCGCCGGGATGGGCCGCCACCAGGGCGCTGCCGAAGTTGTTCAGGTATTCGAGGATGACATCGTCGTCGAGGAAATCCTTGTCGCGCCGGATGTCGTTCATGATGGCCTCGCCCAGCTTGCGCTCGATGACGGGCGACAGGTCACCGCGGGCGGCGTCGCCCAGGGTGGGCAGGACGTTGTTGTTGGCACGGGTCTGCGCAGCGCCGGGCAGTGCCGCACTGGCCAGCGCGGCCACGATGGCGGCGTACAGCAATCCCCGCGCGAGGGGACGGTGGCGCTGGTGCGACAAGGCGGGAACGATTTTGGTATTCACGATGCTATGATAACCGCAACAGTCCCATTCACGCACACGCCCATGACAACCGAGAAAAACGCGCATCTGACCCATTTCGACACCACCGGACAAGCCCACATGGTGGACGTCGGCGCCAAGCAGGAAACGCACCGCGTCGCGGTGGCCGCCGGCACCATCCGCATGCTGCCGGCCACGCTGGCGCTGGTGCAGTCCGGCACGGCTAAAAAGGGGGACGTGCTGGGCATCGCACGCATCGCCGCCATCATGGGCGCCAAGCGCACCAGCGACCTGGTGCCCCTGTGCCATCCGCTGGCCATCACGCGGGTGACGGTCGATTTCGAGCTCGACGCCGCGGCCAGCAGCGTGCATTGCCGCGCGCAGGTGGAAACCGTGGGCAAGACCGGGGTGGAAATGGAAGCCCTCACTGCCGTGCAGGTGGGCTTGCTGACCATTTACGACATGTGCAAGGCGGTCGACCGCGGCATGGTGATGACCGACGTGCGGGTGCTGGAAAAACAGGGCGGCAAGTCGGGCGACTGGCGTCGTGCGCTAGCCGGGTGATACCGCGTGCAATACCTGGAGCGGCGAGTCGCTCTTGCGCTGGGAGCGCGCCCTTTTTTATAAGGGATGCCAACGCCAGCGAGGGAATTTCCCGCCGCCAGTGGCGCGGGGTAGCCTGTTCATCGGGGACGCGTACCGGATCAGAGAGGCGGGGTTCTGAGTTGCATTGTTACGGGCAATTTCCGGCGCCTGAACGGAAACCACGAACCGGATCGCACACAGTTCCTGTATTCACCCAGCGCAGTGTTGCACCGCCAGAAACCGTTGAAGGCGTTTCAATAATCGTCAATGGGGCACCTGCAGCATCGGTCGCGCCGGTCGTTACACGAATTATACCGTCGGTAATGGATGTCACAACAGTGATGTTTTTCGATACAGCGACGGTGGGAATGCCAAACGCGCCGGCATTGCAGCCGGTCAATATAAAGCGTTCCTGTAGGCAAACCGCGATACCAGTGCGCGTGCTAGCAAGTTCCGCCGCGGCACCGGAGGCACGAGTCCGCGAGATGTAGTTGGAATATTGTGGAATCGCAATCGCGGCCAGAATACCGATAATTGCGACGACGATCATCAATTCGATGAGGGTAAATCCCGTTTGCTTTGATTTGCACACCATTGCGCCCTCCGAAATAATTTCATCCTATTAATTGTCTTCCAGGCCACTCGCATAGAACGTCTACTATAAAAAAAGGGCCCGAAGGCCCTTTCTCTTCGTGCAGCAGCGCTTATGCGCAATCGCCTGCGCCGGATTTGAAGCCGCGCACTGGATCGCACGAGTTACCGCTGTTGAGCCAAGTAAGGTTGGCAGCGCCCGCAGTGAAACTTGGTGCGGTATCGATTTTCAGGACAGCGCCCGCGGAATCGGTGCCGGCAGTGTCGATCTTGATGACACCGTTGGTAATGCTGGTAACGGCGGTGACATTCTTGGTCACGCCCAGGGTAGGTACGCCGAGTGCGCCAGCGGTGCAGCCGGTAAAGGTACCAGTTTCCTGATAGCACATTGCAATGCCGGTTTTAACCGAAGCAATTTCCGCCGCTGCGCCAGCAACGCGCGTCCGCGAAATATAGTTGGTGTACTGCGGGATTGCGATTGCAGCAAGGATACCGATAATTGCCACAACGATCATCAGTTCGATCAGCGTAAAACCGGCTTGTGCCTTCTTCGTCATTTTAATGGCTTTCATTTTAGAGCTCCTAGGTAAGGGATACGTCAAGGGGTGTTCGTACTTAGGTATGAGCAATCCGCGTGCCAGCCAAAAGACGCTGGAAAACTCGCCAAATATTGATTTATAGAAAAGTTTTCTGCCAATTTCCGCGATGCGCTGACAATTTTTGTCATCACTTCGCCAAATATTGTCGCATTACAAGGTCCCGCTACTCAATGTGTTGAGAAAAGAAGCCGGGTGCCGGACAAGTCGATCATGTCGCCATGCACCAGCCGGCGCGGGTGCTCTTCCAGGGTCTTGCCATTGATGGAGGGGCCCAGCTCGCCGTCGATGCGGGCTGCCGAATACACGCCGGACGCATAGGTAATGGCCAGCACTGCCGATCCGGGCTTGCCGAGCGTGGTCAGGGGTTTGCTGAGGGAGAGTTTTTTGCCGGCGTGGACGCCGGACAGGACTTCGATGCGGCCGGTCGGCGCCGCCTTGGGCGCATTGCCCATGAAAACCATGTCGAACTTGGCCACCGTGATGCGGTCGCCATCGTTGAGTTTGTGCCGGTAGATTTTTTCGCCGTTGACGAAGGTGCCATTGGTGCTGCCCAGGTCTTCCAGGATGGCGTCGTCCAGCATCACCGTGATGGTCGCATGTTCCCCGCTGACGGCGCGATGGTCGATCACGATGTCATTGTGGGGACGGCGGCCCAGGGTCATGCGCTCTTTCAGCTCGACTTCCCTGACTGCCTGGTCTTCACTGGTGATGATGATCTTTGCCACTACTGGTCTCCGGACTGGCCTGGAATGAAAACGGGGAGCACGCAGGCTCCCCGATATTATCAACTACCTTGGCAAGTAGTTACAAACTAATACGTATTACAACATTGCTTTCAGCAAGCGCGCCATTTCGGAAGGGTTCTTGGTGGCTTTGATGCCGCACTCTTCCATGATGTCCAGCTTCGCTTGCGCGGTATCGGCACCGCCCGAGATCAGCGCGCCGGCATGGCCCATGCGCTTGCCCGGAGGCGCGGTCACGCCGGCGATGAAGCAAACCACCGGCTTTTTCATGTTGTCCTTGATCCAGTAAGCGGCATTGGCTTCGTCCGGACCGCCGATTTCGCCGATCATGATGACGGCGTCGGTATCCGGGTCGTCATTGAACATCTTCATGATGTCGATATGCTTCAAGCCATTGATCGGGTCGCCGCCGATGCCCACGGCCGAGGACTGGCCCAGGCCCAGCGCGGTCAGCTGGCCGACTGCTTCGTACGTCAATGTGCCCGAACGCGACACGACGCCGATGCGGCCCTTGCGGTGGATGTGGCCCGGCATGATGCCGATCTTGATTTCGTCCGGCGTGATCAGGCCCGGGCAGTTGGGACCGAGCAAGAGGGTCTTGGAGCCGGCCTTGGCCATGCGGTCCTTGAGGGCCATCATGTCGCGCACAGGAATGCCTTCGGTGATGCAGATGGCCAGGTCGAGTTCTGCTTCGACGGCTTCCCAGATCGCGGCGGCGGCGCCTGCCGGCGGCACATAGATGACCGACACATTGGCGCCGGTTTCTTTTTTGGCTTCCGACACATTGGCGAAAATGGGAATGCCTTCGAAGTCTTCGCCGGCTTTCTTGGGATTGACGCCCGCCACGAAGCAGTTCTGGCCGTTCGCGTATTCGCGGCACATGCGGGTGTGGAACTGACCGGTCTTGCCGGTAATTCCCTGGGTGACTACTTTTGTATCTTTATTAATCAGGATCGACATATTGTTTCCTTCGAATTAGGCTTTACCAGCAGCAGCGGCGACCACGGCCTTGGCTGCATCTTCCATCGTATCGGCGGCGATGATCGGCAGGCCGGAGTCGGCCAGCATCTTCTTGCCGATGTCTTCGTTGGTACCCTTCATGCGCACGACCAGCGGCACTTGCAGGGACACGGCTTTCGAGGCGGTGATCACGCCTTCGGCGATGACGTCGCAGCGCATGATGCCGCCGAAGATGTTAACCAGGATGGCTTTCAGGCCCGGATTCTTGAGCATGATCTTGAATGCTTCGGTCACTTTTTCCGCCGTCGCACCGCCGCCCACATCCAGGAAGTTGGCAGGCTCGCCGCCGAACAGCTTGATGGTGTCCATGGTGGCCATGGCCAGGCCGGCGCCGTTGACCAGGCAACCGATATTGCCGTCGAGCGAAATATAAGCCAGGTCGAATTTCGACGCTTCGACTTCGGCCGGATCTTCTTCATCCAGGTCGCGGAAGGCCACGATGTTCGGCTGGCGATACAGGGCGTTCGAATCGAAGTTGAACTTGGCGTCGAGGGCGATGATCTTGCCGCTGCCGGTCAGGATCAGGGGATTGATTTCGGCCAGCGAAGCGTCGGTTTCCCAGTAAGCCTTGTACAGGCCCTTGAGCTGGACGCGGGCGTCGGCGAAGGATGCTTCCGGAATGCCGATCTTGCCGGCGATGTCGTCGATTTCCGCGTCGGTGATGCCGATCGCGGGATCGATGGCGATGTGATGGATCTTCTCGGGATTGCTGTGCGCAACTTCCTCGATATCCATGCCGCCTTCGGACGAAGCCATCAGCACCACTTTCTGGCTGATACGGTCGGTCACGAGGGAGATATACAGTTCTTTCTTGATGTCCGCGCCTTCTTCGATCAGCAGGCGGCGCACTTTCTGGCCTTCCGGGCTGGTCTGGTGCGTGATGAGCTGCATGCCCATGATCTGCTGCGCGTATTCCTTGACCTGTTCCATCGACTTGGCCACTTTCACGCCGCCGCCCTTGCCGCGACCGCCAGCATGGATCTGCGCCTTGACGACCCAGACCGGGCCGCCCAGCGTTTCAGCAGCCGTGACGGCTTCTTCAACGGACATGCACGGAATACCGCGCGGTACCGTCACTCCGAACTGCCGGAGAATCTCTTTGCCTTGATACTCATGGATTTTCATGCTGGCTTCCCTTCTTCTGATACTGATAATTGGAGATACGGTTGACGTTCTAAATTGCTAATGCGATAAAAACAAAGGCTGAACTGCTATTCGGGCGCCGGCTTGGCCACCCAGCGCGGGTAGTAGCGCACGACGGCGGGGCCGTCGGAGCGCAGCGAGTGGCAGCGGTCGATCTGGAAAGGACGGTTGGGCAGCAAATCCTCGCCGTCGCCGTCGCGGGTTTTGAGGACATCGTTGGCATAGGCCTGGATGGCCGCGGTCGGCAGGATTTGCGCCAGCTCGCTCAAGTGGGTGCAACCCATGACACCGGACAGGCGCTCCTTGATGCCAAGGCGGAAACCGCGCATCAGGTTCAGCCCGACCAGCTTCTTGTAGGCAGGGGCAATCTCTTCGCAATAGCCGGGATAGGGGACGGCGTCCGACGCGGCTTCGGCGTCGACGATGTTCAATTCCAGGTCGATGGTGATGCGCAGATTGAGATTGTGCAGCTGTTCGCCGCCCGGGCGCATGCCCGAGGCGAGCGTCACGTCCTTGACCTTGACATCGGTGATACGGGCGTCGAGATCCCACAAACCATCATCGCGCAGATAGGCGACGACTTGGATGGCGCGAGTGTGCCGCAACGCGCGGGGGACAGGAGGTGACAGGGGCATAAAGACCAATGCCGGAAATGCGGCGATAAATAGTTGCAGCCGTGTGCTCACCGGGAGCACGTTGCCGCAGCTTCTACGACAACTACCGCTCATGCGGCGCTGCTTAAGCTCGAAAGTTTATCACAATGGACTCGGCCGTGCCTCATTGGCTTCGATATTGTCAGAATTTCATCAATAGACGAAAAAATGATATCAGTCGGCGAAAAGAAGGGAAAAGCGTAGCGCATTCTGCCGGTGAAGAGTATGCGTCGATACGGCTTCGGCACACACGTCAGAATGCGCTCCGCTTTTCCTCTCCGTACAGAGAGGAATTACAGTAGTTCTACGGTTGTGAAATTACTACTCGTCGTCAGGATCGCGACCTTGCATCGCCATCCGTACTGCTTTTTGCGAAAACCCGCGCTGCATGAGAAAGCGCATCTGCTTGTTGCGCTCGGCCGGATCCGTGGCCACGGTCCCGTACTTGCGCTGCCAGACCTCGACGGCGCGCGCGCACTCGCTGTCATTCAAGCCCGCCTTCAAGGCTTGCAGGGCTTCGCCCCCGACGCCATGGCTTGCAAGCTCGGCCACGATGCGGCTGTTGCCGAAGCGCGCCGCGCGCCGGTGGACCAGCGATTCCGAAAAGCGTTCCTGCGACAGCCAGTTGTTCTTTTCGAGAAAATCGAGAAGGGCGTCGACGTCGTCGCCCTCCTGCGCATGCCGGGCCAGCTTGCGCCCCAGCTCCAGCCGGCTGTGCTCGCGCATCGACAAGTAGCGAAGCGCGCGCGCCTTCAGGCTCGGTTGGGGCGCCGCCACGTCCGATTACTCGGCCACGGCCTTCAGCTTGGCCACCTTGGCAGGCTGCTCTTCGCCGGGTGCCGGCGGCAGTTCGCGCACGCCCAGCGCCACACGGACCTTGTTTTCGATTTCACGCGCCAGCGCCGGACGCTCCTTCAGGAAAATGCGCGCATTGTCCTTGCCCTGGCCGATACGTTCGCCGTTATAGCTGTACCAGGAACCCGACTTTTCCACGATCTTGTGGTCCGCACCCAGATCGAGGATTTCACCTTCGCGGGATGTGCCTTCGCCATACAAGATGTCGAAGTGCGCTTCCTTGAATGGCGGCGCGATCTTGTTCTTGACGACCTTGACCTTGGTTTCGTTGCCGATGACTTCGTCGCCCGACTTGATGGAACCGGTACGGCGGATATCGAGGCGCACGGAAGCGTAGAACTTGAGCGCATTGCCGCCGGTGGTCGTTTCCGGGCTGCCGAACATGACGCCGATTTTCATGCGGATCTGGTTGATGAAGATGACCAGGGTGTTGGTGCGGTTGATCGAACCGGTCAGCTTGCGCAGCGCCTGGGACATCAGGCGCGCCTGCAGGCCCGGCAGCGAATCACCCATGTCGCCTTCGATTTCGGCGCGCGGGGTCAGCGCGGCCACCGAATCGATGACGATCAGGTCGACGCTGCCCGAGCGCACCAGCGCGTCGGTGATTTCCAGCGCCTGTTCACCCGTGTCCGGCTGCGAAATGAGCAGTTCCGACAGGTTGATGCCCAGTTTTTGCGCATAACCCACGTCGAGCGCGTGCTCGGCGTCGATGAAGGCGCAGGTGCCGCCCAGTTTTTGCATTTGCGCGATGGTCTGCAGCGTGAGCGTGGTTTTGCCCGACGATTCAGGGCCGTAGATTTCCACCACGCGCCCGCGCGGCAAGCCGCCCACGCCCAGGGCGATGTCCAGGCCCAGCGAGCCGGTGGAGACGACCTGGACTTCTTCGACCGGGGCATTGCCGTCCATGCGCATGACGGAACCCTTGCCAAACTGCTTTTCGATTTGCGCCAGGGCGGCGGCCAGCGCCTTGCCCTTGTCGGCGGCATTCATTACGTTTTTCTTGTCGTCCATAATTTTCTTCCAGTCTGAAAAAGGGCGGTTTTCACGGCACAGACGACACTGTACAAATAAACAGTAGTCTTGGCAAGCGCAATTGAAAAATATTCCCGGCCCCGGGACAAATGAAACACAATGAGCAAAATTGCCCTGGGTGGAACGATGCGTATTTTACTTGCCGAAGATGATAGCGTGCTGGCCGACGGACTGACGCGTTCCCTGCGCCAGTCCGGCTATGCCATCGATTGCGTGAAGAATGGCCAGGAGGCCGATACCGCCCTTTCGACCCAGGAATTCGACCTGCTGATCCTGGACCTGGGTTTACCCAAGATGTCCGGCCTGGAAGTGCTGCGCCGCCTGCGCGCGCGCGCCTCCCTGCTGCCGGTGCTCATCCTCACGGCCGCCGATTCGATCGAGCAGCGCGTCAACGGCCTGGACCTGGGCGCCGACGATTACATGGCCAAGCCCTTCGCCCTGTCCGAACTCGAAGCGCGGGTGCGCGCCCTGACCCGGCGCGGCGCCGGCGGCGGACCGACCGTGGTGCGCCACGGCCCCCTGTCCTACGACCAGGTCGGGTGCAGCGCCTACATCAACGAGCAGATGCTCGACCTGTCCGCTCGCGAACTGGGCTTGCTCGAAATCCTGCTGGCGCGCGCCGGGCGCCTGGTCTCCAAGGAGCAACTGGTGGACCACCTGTGCGAATGGGGCGAGGAAGTGTCGAACAATGCCATCGAAGTCTATGTGCACAGGCTGCGCAAGAAGATCGAAGTGGGCGGGGTGCGCATCGCCACCGTGCGCGGCCTGGGCTACTGTCTCGAAAAGTTCGCGGACCAGCAGTGAACGACCGCGATGCCGGCCTGGTGGAGGCCAGTCCCGACGCCGGCATGCTGCTCTACGTGCCGCCCAATCCCGAGCCGGACGACAATATCCAGCATTCGCTGTTCGGCGAAATCCTCGACTGGATGCTGGCCCCCCTGCTGCTGCTGTGGCCCATGAGCATCGCCATCACCTACCTGGTGGCCAAGTCCATCGCCAACCAGCCCTTCGACCATGCGCTCGAAGACAGCGTCACCGTGCTGGCCCAGCAGGTGCGCGAGGTCGACGGCAAGGTGGTCTCGCGCCTGCCCGGCACCACGCGCGACATCCTGCGCGCCGACGATGTCGACCTGGTCTACTTCCAGATTTCCGGGCCCGATGGCGGCCATGTCGACGGCGACCGCGAATTGCCGCGCCCGGCCAATCCCGACCGCTACCGCACCGGCCAGGTCCAGTTCCGCAACGCCGTCATGTACGGCACCCAGGTGCGGATCGCGTTTTCCTATGTGAATTTGCGGCCCCAGGCCAGGCGCGCCGAGCAAGCGCATGCGGCCCTGGTGCAGGTGGCCGAAACCCTGGACAAGCGCGCCCAGCTGGCCAATGAAATCATCAAGGGCGTGATCCTGCCCCAGTTCATCATCCTGCCGATCGTGCTGGCCCTGGTCTGGTTCGCGCTGGCGCGCGGCCTGTCGCCGTTGGCCGAGCTGCAGCAGCGGATCCGGGCGCGCCGGCCCGACGACCTGTCGCCGATCGATTCGCGCCAGGTGCCGGAAGAAATTTCGCCGCTGGTCGGTTCGCTCAACGACATGCTCGAACGGGTTTCGCAAACCATCGACATGCAAAAGCGCTTCATCGCCGACGCCGCGCACCAGATGAAGACCCCGCTGGCCGGCATGCGCATGCAGTCCGAACTGGCGCTGCGCCAGCTCGACCCCGACGAAATCCACCGCTCGCTCGAGCAGCTGGCCAAGAGCTCGGAATCGGCCACGCGCCTGGTCAACCAGCTGCTGGCGCTGGCGCGCGCCGAAAACCAGCCGCATGCCGGCGTGCCCTACGTCGCGCTCGACCTGAACGAAGTGGCGCGCGAAACGGTGCAGGACTGGGTCCAGGCCTCGTTCGCCCAGCGCATCGACCTGGGCTTCGAACAGGCGGACCAGGCCGAGGGCATTTTCGGCAACCCGGTCATGCTGCGCGAAATGCTGTCGAACCTGATCGACAATGCGCTGCGCTACACCCCGCCGGGCGGCAGCGTCACCGTGCGCGTCGGCAGCGATGCCGGCCAGAGCGTCCTGGAAGTCGAGGACACCGGCCCCGGCATCGCGCAGCACGAGCGCGGCCACGTGTTCGAACGCTTCTACCGCATCCTGGGCAGCAGCGCGCCGGGCAGCGGCCTAGGGCTGGCGATCGTGCGCGAAATCGCCCAGCAGCATGGCGCCGAGGTCGCGCTTTTCAGCAACCCGCGCAGCCTGGCCCCCCGGCTGCCCGGCTGCCTGTTCCGGGTCAGCTTCCCGGCGCCCGAGAACAATTCCGAGGATCTGGCATGAACGACGACGACCGCGCCTTGCGCGCCCTGCTGTCCGCGCGCGCACTGCACTGGCGCCGCACGCGCCGCCTGACGGCCGCGCTGCTCTTGCTGTGGCTGGCCACCACCTTCGGCACCGTGTTCTTCGCGCGCGCCCTGTCGGGCTGGTCGCTGTTTGGCTGGCCGCTGTCGTTCTACCTGGCCGCGCAGGGCGCGGCGCTGGTCTACCTTGCCATCCTGCTGGTGTATGCGCTGGCCATGAACCGCATCGACCGCCGCTTCGCGCGCCAGCTGGCGGAGCAGGCATGAGCGGCCCGTCCTACTTCCGGCGCCTGTCCCGGTACTACCTGCTGTATACAGGCGGTTTCATCGCCTTCCTGGTGGCGCTGGCCGTGCTCGAAAGCGAAGGCATGCCGCGCGTGTGGATAGGCTACCTGTTCATGTTCGCCACCATCGTGCTGTACGCCGCCATCGGCGTGCTCAGCCGAACTTCGAACGTGAGCGAATACTATGTGGCGGGGCGGCGCGTGCCGGCCCTGTTCAACGGCATGGCCACCGCCGCCGACTGGATTTCGGCGGCCAGTTTCATCAGCCTGGCGGGCGGCCTGTACCTGCACGGCTTCGACGGCCTTGCCTACATCATGGGCTGGACCGGCGGCTACTGCCTGGTGGCGCTGCTGATCGCGCCCTATTTGCGCCGCTTCGCCCAGTACACCATTCCCGACTTCCTGGCGGCGCGCTACGGCGGCGGCGCGGACGGGCGCGGCGCGCCGGTGCGCATGATGGCCGTCGGCGCCACCATCATCGTATCCTTCACCTACGTGGTGGCGCAGATCTACGCGGTGGGCCTGATCGCCTCGCGCTTTACCGGGGTCGATTTCTCGGTCGGGATTTTCCTCGGCCTGGCCAGCATCCTGGTGTGCTCCTTCCTGGGCGGCATGCGCGCCATCACCTGGACCCAGGTGGCGCAATACATCATCATCCTGGTCGCCTTCCTGCTGCCCACCATGTGGCTGTCGGTCAAGCACGCCGACAATCCGCTGCCCCAGGTCGCCTATGGCGCGGTGCTGCCCAAGCTGGAACAGCGCGAGAACGCGCTCAGGGTCGACGCCAAGGAAATCGAGGTGCGCGGCATTTTCCGCCAGCGCGCCGACGGCTGGAGCGCGCGCCTGGCGGCCCTGCCCGCATCGTGGGAAGCGGGCCGCGACGAAGTCCAGCGCAAGCTCGACGCGGTACGCCTGCGCAATGCCTCGCTGCTGGAAATCCGCGGCGCCGAACGGGCCCTGATCGCCTACCCCAAGTCGGCCGAGGAGGCGGCTCGCCTGTGGGCGCAGCTGCGCGACGCCAACCTGGCGCGCGCCCGCCCGCCGCAGCCGCATGCCGCGCCGTTCGCCGCGCCCGACGAAGCCACGTCCGACATCAAGCGCAACAATTTCCTGGCGCTGGTGTTCTGCCTGATGCTGGGCACCGCCGCCCTGCCCCATATCCTGATGCGCTCCTACACCACGCCCTCGGTGACCGATACCCGCACCTCGGTCTTCTGGACCCTGTTCTTCATCCTGCTGATCTACCTGACCATTCCCGCGCTGGCGGTGTTGGTCAAGTTCGATATCTATACCTACCTGGTCGGCACCGAATTTTCCAAGCTGCCCACCTGGATCTCGTACTGGGCCAATGTGGACAAGCTCAATCCCCTGATCACGGTGGCCGACATCAATGGCGACGGCATCGTGCAACTGGCCGAAATCGCCATCGATGGCGACGTGCTGGTGCTGGCCACGCCGGAAATCGGCGGCCTGCCCTACGTGATCTCCGGACTGGTGGCGGCCGGCGGCCTGGCCGCGGCGCTGTCGACCGCGGACGGACTGCTGCTGGCCATTTCCAACGCCCTCTCGCACGACATCTATTACAAGGTGGTCGATCCGGCCGCCTCGACCCAGAAGCGGGTGACCATTTCCAAGCTGCTGCTGCTGGGCGTGGCCTTCATCGCCGCCTATGCCGCCTCGCAAAAACCGGCCGACATCCTGTCGCTGGTGGGCGCGGCCTTCTCGCTGGCCGCCTCGACCCTGTTCCCGGCCCTGGTGCTGGGCGTGTTCTGGAAGCGCGCCAACCATGCCGGGGCCATCGCCGGCATGGTGGCCGGCTGTTCCATGTGCCTGTTCTACATGCTGCACACCCACCCCATCCTGGGCGGCAGCGCGGCCGGGCAATGGTTCGACATCGCGCCCATCTCGGCCGGCATTTTCGGGGTACCGGCCGGCATCGCCGTGCTGGTGCTCGTGAGCCTGTGCACGCGCCCGCCCGATATCCGCACGCGCGCCCTGGTCGACCATATCCGGGCGCCGGAATGACTGGCCAGGAACTTGCCAAACTGCTATGATTATCGATCAATAATGACATTGGAATAGCGACCATGCAGCACCGCCTCGCGCGCGCCCTGATTGCGGCCGCCCTCGCCCTGGCGGTATCGCCAGCCCTGTCACTGGCCCCGGTCCGCCCGCCCATCGCCGATTTCTTCGACAATGCCGTCTTCAGCCAGGCCAAGCTGTCGCCCGATGCGCGCTTCCTGGCCCTGCGCGTCTCGCGCAGCGACAAGCGCTACACCCTGGCCGTGATGGACCTCGCCACCCGGGACATCAAGTCGGTGGCCGGGGTGGTGGACTCCGATATCGACAATTTCGAGTGGGTCAACAACAAGCGCCTGGTGTTCGACCTGACCGACTCGGCCAGCGGCGAAGGCGAGCATGACCGGGCGCCGGGCCTGTTCGCGGTCAACCGCGACGGCAGCGACCTGCGCGCGCTGGTCGAACGCACCGGCCGGGCCGGTGTCTTCGGCGGCAGCGCCACCACGATCAAGCCGAAAACCCTGAAGTGGAATCACTTCCTGATGCAGCAAAAGGGAAAGCAGGATTCCGATTTCGTCTACCTGTCCAGCCCCAACTTCGCCACCAATGAAGCGGCCGAAGTGACCGACCTGCGCCGCCTGAACACGGTCACCAGCGAGGTGCAGACCGTGCCGCGCCCTGACCATACCAGCAGCTGGCTGCTGGACCACCAGGGCGAGCCCAGGATCGCCATCGCCGAGTACAAGAACGTGACCACCGTGCACTATCGCGAACCGGCCAGCGGGCAATGGCGCGCGCTGACCAGCTTCAACCCCTACAGCGGCGACGGCCAGGCCTTCGATCCCTTCGCCTTCGGCCCGGACGGGACCCTGTATGTGGAAGCCTATGGGGGCGGCGACATCTGGGCACTGCATACCCTGAACCTCGCCACCGGCAAGCTCAGCGCGGAACCGGTGGTGCGCAGCCCAGGCTTCGATTTCTCCGGAGACCTGATCACCAGCGCCGACAAGCTGCTGGGCCTGCGGGTGACCACCGACGCCAAGTCCACCGTCTGGTTCGATGCCAGGATGAAGAAGGTCCAGCAAGCGGTCGATACCGAATTGCCGGCGACCATCAACCTCATTTCCGTGGCCGCCAGGCCGGAAACGGCCTGGGTCCTGGTCGATTCCTATTCGGATACCCTGCCCCATACCCTGATGCTGTTCAATACCGAGACCGGCGCCTTTTCCAAGGTCGGCTCCAGCCACCCGAAAATCCAGGCGGCCCAGATGGGCAGCCAGGAACTGGTGCGCTACAAGGCGCGCGACGGGCGCGAGATACCGGCCTGGCTGACCCTGCCGCCGGGAACGAGCGGGAAAAACCTGCCGCTGGTGGTGCTGGTCCATGGCGGACCCTGGGTGCGCGGCGCCGAATGGGAATGGGACGCCGACCGGCAATTCCTGGCCACGCGCGGCTATGCCGTGCTGGAACCGGAATTTCGCGGCAGCACCGGGTTCGGCCACGCGCATTTCGTGGCCGGATGGAAGCAATGGGGCTTGAAAATGCAGGACGATATTGCCGACGGCACCCGCTGGGCCATCGCCCAGGGCTACGCCAATCCCAAGCGCATCTGCATTGCCGGCGCCAGCTATGGCGGCTATGCCGTGCTGATGGGCCTGGCAAACGATCCCGACTTGTACCAATGCGGCGTCAACTGGGTCGGCGTGACCGACCTGAACCTGATGTACAACGGCCACTGGAGCGTCCAGAGCGATATGTCCGAGAGCTATCTCAAGTACGGCATGCCGCAACTGGTGGGCGACCAGGTCAAGGATGCGGCGCAGCTCAAGGCCACCTCGCCGCTGGCGCAAGCCGCCCGCATCACCCAGCCGCTGCTGATGGCCTACGGCGGCTCGGACCGGCGCGTGCCCTCCCTGCACGGCGAACGCTTCCGCGATGCCGTCAAGAAGCACAATACCCAGGTCGACTACATTGCCTACCCGGCCGAAGGGCACGGCTGGCATTTGCCGGAAACCCGGATCGACTTCTGGGGCCGGGTCGAAAAATTCCTCGACCAGCACATCGGCAAGCCCTAAGCTAGGCACTGGTCCATCTACCCACTTTTCAGGAGAAGCGCATGTCGTCAGGAAAAATTCTGGTCGCCCAGGGCGGCGGCCCTACCGCCGTCATCAACCAGTCGCTGGTGGGCGTGGTGCTCGAAGCGCGGCGCTTCGCCAGCGTCACCAAGGTATACGGCGCCCTGCACGGCGTGAAGGGCATCATCAACGAGGATTTCATCGACCTGACCCAGGAAACCACGCACAACCTGGAACAGGTGGCCGCCACCCCGTCGTCGGCGCTGGGCTCGACCCGCGACAAGCCCGATGCGGCCTACTGCGCGAAAATTTTCGAGGTGCTGCGCGCGCACGAGATCGAACAGTTTTTCTATATTGGCGGCAACGATTCCTCGGACACGGTGCGCATCGTCAGCCTGGAAGCGCAAAAGCATGGCTATCCGCTGCGCTGCATCCACATCCCGAAGACCATCGACAACGACCTGGTCGGCAATGACCACACCCCCGGTTTTCCCTCGGCCGCGCGCTTCGTGGCACAAGCCTTCGCCGGCGCCAACCTCGACAATGCATCCCTGCCCGGCGTCTATGTGGGCGTGGTCATGGGGCGCCATGCGGGCTTCCTGACCGCCGCTGCCGCCATGGGCAAGAAATTCCCGGACGATGGACCGCACCTGATCTACCTGCCGGAGCGCACCTTCGTGCTCGAGAGCTTCCTGGCCGACGTCAAGCGCACCTATGAACAATACGGGCGCTGCGTGATTGCCGTTTCCGAGGGCATCCACGATGCGTCGGGCGAAGCCATCGCCAGCCTGCTGGCCACCGAGGTCGAGCGCGACGCCCATGGCAATGTGCAACTGTCGGGCACGGGCGCGCTGGCCGACCTGCTGTGCGACGAAATCAAGGGCAAGCTGGGCATCAAGCGCGTGCGCGGCGACACCTTCGGCTACCTGCAGCGTTCCTTCATCGGCTGCGTGTCCGACGTCGACCAGCGGGAAGCGCGCGAGGTGGGCGAAAAAGCGGTGCAATTCGCCATGTGGGGCGAACGCGACGGTTCGGTCGCCATCACCCGCAGCGGCGACTATGCGGTGGCCTATTCCTTGATGCCGCTCGAAGACGTGGCGGGAAAAACGCGCACCATGGAAGACCATTTCATCACGGCCGACGGCACCGGTGTTACCGAGGCCTTCCGTCATTACCTGCGCCCGCTGCTGGGTGCCGGCTTGCCCGATGCGCAGCGCCTGCGCGCCGCGCCGGTCGCCAAAATTCTAGGGAAATAACCATCTTGAAACGCTTGCTTACCATTGCAGCCGCCTGCCTGATCGGCCTGGCGCCTGCCGTCACCCTGGCCGCCGCACCGGTGCCCGTGGCCGACTTTTTCGACAATCCCAGCTTCGGCGGCCCGGTGCTCTCGCCCGACGGCCGCCTGCTGGCGGTGCGCGTGGCCGGCAAGGGCACGCGCGAGCGCCTGGCCGTGCTCGACGTGACCAACAACCAGGCCAAGGTGGTGGCCTCCTTCGCCGACGTCGATATCGGCGAATTCCGCTGGGTCAACAAGGAGCGCCTGGTATTCGACACGGTGGACCGGCACACGGCCCCTGGCGACGTCAACCGAGGCCCCGGCCTGTACGCCGTCAACCGCGACGGCAGCCAGTTCGTGCAACTGGCCAGCCGCACCAATAATGTCTCGAACCAGGGATTCCGCCCGCTGATGCCGTGGCACACGCGGCTGGTGCCGCAGGCGGGCAAGCAGGACAGCGAGTTCGTCTACGTCACCCTGCCCCAGTTCATCAAGATTCCCGATGTCGACTATGTCGATCTGCTCAAGCTCAATACCATTACCGGACAGCGCACCACCGAGCAGCGGCCCGGCTCGACCCGCAACTGGATGCTCGACCACGACGGCGAACCGCGCCTGGCCATGAGCACTGTCAAGGACCGCAGCACGCTGTCCTACCGCGATCCGGCCAGCGGCGCATGGCGCACCATCGCCGAATTTGGCACCTATGGCGGCGACGGCTATATGCCGCTCGGCTTCGGCCCGGACGGCACCCTGTACGCGCGCGCCAACAAGGGTAGCGACAAGGCGGCCGTGCACACGGTCGACCTGGCCACGGGCAAGCTGAGCGAGAAAGCGGTCATCGCGCTCGACGGCTACGATTTCGCAGGCGGCCTGGTCATGGGCCGCAAAGGCTTGCTGGGCGTGCATTACACCACCGACGCCCCCGGCAGCCACTGGCTCGATCCGCAGATGGACGCGCTGCAAAAGGCGGTCGACGCCCTGCTGCCCGACACGGTCAACCTGATTTCACAACCGGCCCGGTCCGAAACGGCGCTGGTGCTGGTCGCCTCCTTTTCCGACCAGAAGCCGCGCGCCTACCGCCTGTACGACCGCGACAAGGGCACGCTCAACGACATTGGCTCGTCCCATCCGAACATCCTGCCGTCGCAGATGGGACGCCAGGCCATGGTGCGCTACAAGGCGCGCGACGGCCTGGAGATTCCCGCCTACCTGACCCTGCCGGCCGGCGCCGCGCGCAAGAACCTGCCGCTGGTGGTGCTGGTGCATGGCGGACCGTTCGTGCGCGGGGCCAGCTGGGGCTGGAAGGCGGACACGCAATTTCTGGCCTCGCGCGGCTACGCGGTGCTCGAGCCGGCCTTCCGCGGCAGCACCGGCTATGGCAGCGGCCACCACAAGGCGGGCTGGAAACAATGGGGCCTGGGCATGCAGAACGACGTGGCCGACGGCGCCACCTGGGCCATCGCCGAAGGCATCGCCGATCCGAAGCGCATCTGCATCGCCGGCGCCAGCTATGGCGGCTATGCCACCCTGATGGGCCTGATCAACGACCCGGCCATCTTCAAGTGCGGCATCAGCTGGGCCGGCGTGTCCGACCTGGCCTTGCTGCACAGCGGACACTGGAGCTTCGAATCGGACATGACGGACAATTACCGCCAGCACGGCTTTCCGGTGCTGGTGGGCGACCCGGTGGCCGATGCCGAACAGTTCAAGGCCACGTCGCCCCTGCTGCAGGCGGCGCGCCTGAAGCAGCCCCTGCTGCTGGCCCATGGCAGCGCCGACAAGCGGGTGCCGATCTATCACAGCACGCGTTTCCGCGACGCGGTCAAGGCCGGCAACAGCCAGCTGGAATGGGTGGAATATCCCGAAGAAGGACATGGCTGGACGCTGCCGAAAAACCGCATCGACTTCTGGACCCGCGTCGAGACATTCCTGGAGCGGCATATCGGCAAACCGTGAGCCACGTCCATGCGCCGCCGGTCGCTAACATCTCAAGGAAATAATGATCTCGAAGCTGCTGTTTTCCCTTGCCGCCACCTGCCTGGCCGGGCTGGCGCCCGGCGTCGCCCTGGCCGCCGAAGCGCCGCCCGTGGCCGATTTTTTCGACAACCCCAGTTTCGGCGGGCCGGTGCTGTCGCCCGACGGCCGCCTGCTGGCCTTGCGCGTGTCCAGCAAGGGTTCGCGCGAAAGGCTGGCCGTGCTCGACATCGCCAGCAACCAGGCCAAGGTGGTGGCCGCCTTCGAAGACGTCGATATCGGCCACTTGCGCTGGGTGAACAAGCAGCGCCTGATCTTCGATACGGCGGACCGGCGCACCGCGCCAGGCGATATCAACCACGGCCCTGGCCTGTATGCGGTCAACCACGACGGCAGCAGGTTCGTGCAACTGGCCAGCCGCACCCTGGACATCGACACGGATGGTTTCCGCCCCTTGATGCCGTGGTTCACGCGGCTGGTGCCGCAAGAGGGCAAGCAGGACAGCGAGTTCGTCTACGTCACGCTGCCGCAATTCATCCAGATCCCCGATATCGACTACGTCGACCTGATGAAACTGAACACCTTGACCGGGCAGCGCAGTGCCGTGCCGCGGCCCGGCGCGGCCCGATTCTGGATGCTGGACTACGACGGCGAACCGCGCCTGGTCATCAGTACCATCAAGGACCGGAGCATGTTTTCCTACCGCGACCCGGCCAGCGGCGCATGGCGCGGCATCGCCGAATTCGCCACGTTCGGCAACGGCGGCTATACGCCACTGGGCTTCGGGCCGGATGGCACCCTGTATGCCAGCGCCAACCAGGGCCAGGACAAGTCGGCCATCCATACGGTGGACCTGGCCACCGGCAAACTGAGCGAGAATTCCCTGATCGCGCTCGACGGCTTCGACTTTTCCGGCGACCTGGTCATGGACAGCAAGGGCCTGGCGGGCGTGCACTACGAGGCCGAGGCCGAAGGCAGCCACTGGCTTTCGCCGCGGATGGCGGCGCTGCAGAAGGCGGTGGACGCGCTGCTGCCCGATACCGTGAACCTGCTCGAGCAAGCGGCCCGGTCCGAAACGCCGCTGGTGCTGGTGACCTCCTTTTCCGACCAGAAGCCCGCCGCCTACCGGCTGTACGACCACGACAAGGGTACGCTCAACGACATCGGCCAGGCCAAGCCACATATCAAGCCCGCGCAAATGGGGCGCCAGGCCATGGTGCGCTACAAGGCGCGCGACGGCATGGAGATCCCCGCCTACCTGACCCTGCCGGCCGGCGCGCGCGGCAAAAACCTGCCGCTGGTGGTGCTGGTGCATGGCGGACCGTTCGTGCGCGGCGCCAGCTGGGGCTGGAAACCGGACACCCAGTTCCTGGCCTCGCGCGGCTATGCGGTGCTGGAACCGGATTTCCGCGGCAGCACCGGCTACGGCAAGCGCCACCACATGGCCGGCTGGAAGCAATGGGGCCTGGCCATGCAGAACGATCTGGCCGACGGCGCCAAATGGGCCATCGAGCAGGGCATTGTCGATCCGCAACGCATCTGCATTGCCGGCGGCAGCTATGGCGGCTATGCCACCCTGATGGGCCTGATCAACGACCCCGCCATTTTCAAGTGCGGCATCAGCTGGGCCGGCGTGTCCGACCTGGCCCTGATGTATTCGGGGCACTGGAGTTTTGAATCCGACATGACCAGCATCTACCGCCAGCACGGCTTTCCGGTGCTGGTGGGCGACCCGGTGGCCGATGCCGAACAGTTCAAGGCCACCTCGCCCTTGCAACAGGCGGCGCGCCTGAAACAACCCCTGCTGCTGGCCCACGGCAGCGCCGACAGGCGCGTGCCGATCTATCACAGCACGCGCTTCCGCGATGCGGTCAAGGCCGGCAACGCCCAGGTCGAATGGGTGGAATATCCCGAAGAAGGGCATGGCTGGTCGCTGCCGAAGAACCGCATCGACTTCTGGACCCGGGTCGAAAAATTCCTGGAACGGCATATCGGCAAGCCCTGAACTTTGGGTCAGGCGCCTCAATGCCCCAAGACGGAAATTCCCGCCTCGCGCTCAAGGCGCGACATCATCCATATTTTGGCGACCGACCCCAGGATCAGTCCTTCCCGCTTGGCGGCGAGTGCATCGTGCCGATCATCGATCACAACAATGACTTCCAGGCCAGCGTTCTCGGTGGCGGCGCGAATATCCAGAATTTTCTTCGCGGCAGAACTGACGGAATGAGGATGCGGGTTTGTCGCCAGCACCGCTTCACCGTCCAGGGAGAAATCGACTTTGTAGACCGCGCCGGAAATGCCCATATATGCCGGGGCTTCGAGTAACGCTGCCGCGGGTCGGATCGCCCTCAGGCAAAGTGCGACTTCATCGATCAGGATCGAAATGTCGCTCGCCACGCCGATTTGCTCCTGCTCCCACCTTACCAGCGCCAGCATGGCAGCCATATAACGTGCGAACGCTTCAGGCGCATTGACGGCGCTGGTCCAGACCTCGAGTTCGCCAGCGTCGGTCAGGGCAACGCCATTCGGCTCGGCCAGGTTCTTGATGAATCGCGTCTTGCGACGGCTATCGAGCACCAAGCCACGCCCCAGCAAGTGAATGATCGTGCTACCCGCATCGAAAAAGCGAATCTGATTTCCCAGCTTCTCGACATACACGGGCAAAGGGTCCCCATCCTCGAATGTGAAGGGCGTGTTCACCATGCCGATGTGTCCGTATTCGTCGAGGACTTCGCATGACATGCCGATCAGTTCAGCGACATTTTCGTCAATCATGGATTCACCCTTTCAGCTGAAAATGCTCGGGATGAGGTGGACGCGGACGAAATGAAATATTCGTTTTCGCGCAAAAGTAGTCAAGGATTTCATCGTACTCCCAATTGTCCCATTCGGCAGACCCGGGATAGCGCTTGTCGCCGACGTGCTCATGCGAGCGCCGATGTGCATCCTTGAGCGGTTTCGGGGTGCGGGTAACGGCAAGCTGATAAATCCGCTCACGCCCAAGCGGGTTTCGTCGAAAAACAGTGAAAGTGTAGGTAATGAAACGTGTTTTTTGTTCGCGCCGAAACAACAGATCGACGATCAACCGTGTCCCAAGTCCATGGGAATCGACGACGCCGCCACCGGCAAACACTGTGCCAGGCTGAACTTGCTTGGACTGCCAGTCGTCGCAGCCTTCGCACACCAGGCCGGGGACCAGCAGATCGCGGGCTTCGGATTCCGGAATCTCTTTCATGGCGCTCCTGCTACGAAAAGTAGTCCGCACACGCAAACGATCCGTCTATCTAAGCACCTTTCTAGCGCCATGGCAACATTCGCCATCAACAAACGACACAATAGCAAACGGCCCGGACGCTTGCGCGCACGGGCCGTGTTTTTTTCCGGGCGCCGCAGCGCCGGGTTTATTCGACGATGGTCTGGTGCTCGTCGCCCACGCGCTCGCGGATGGTGCCGATGCGCGAGACGGTTTCGCCGGCCGCCGTCAGCTGGGCAAACGCCGCATCGGCGTTGTCCTGCGAGACGATGACGATCATGCCGATGCCGCAGTTGAACACGCGGTGCATTTCGGCGTCGGCCACGCCGCCATGCTGCTGCAGCCACTGGAACAGCGGCGGCATGGTCCATGCCGTCGAATCGAGCACGGCGGTCAGGCCGGGCTGCAGCACGCGCGGCACGTTTTCCACCAGGCCGCCGCCGGTGATGTGCACCATGCCTTTGACTTCCATCGCTTCCATCAGCGCCAGCAGGGGCTTGACGTAAATACGGGTTGGCTCCATCAGCACGTCGGCCAGCTTGCGGCCGTGGAAGTCGCCGTCGAGGTCCGGCTTGGCCACTTCGATGATCTTGCGCACCAGCGAATAGCCGTTCGAGTGCACGCCCGACGAGGCCAGGCCCAGCACCACGTCGCCCGGGCAGATCTTGGTGCCGTCGATAATTTTCGATTTTTCGACCGCGCCGACCGCAAAACCGGCCAGGTCGTATTCGCCGGCCGGGTACATGCTGGGCATTTCCGCCGTTTCGCCGCCGATCAGGGCGCAGCCGGCCTGTTCGCAGCCAAAGGCGATGCCCTTGACGACGGCGGTGGCGGTGGGCACGTCGAGCTTGCCGCAGGCGAAGTAGTCGAGGAAGAACAGGGGCTCGGCGCCCTGCACCAGGATGTCGTTGACGCTCATGGCGACCAGGTCGATGCCGACCGTGTCGTGGCGGTTCAGTTCAAACGCCAGGCGCAGCTTGGTGCCCACGCCGTCGGTGCCGGAGACCAGCACCGGCTCCTTGAATTTCTTGCTGATTTCGAAAAGCGCACCGAAACCGCCGATCCCGCCCATGACGCCTTCGCGCATGGTGCGCTTGGCAAACGGCTTGATCGCTTCGACCAGGGCGTCGCCAGCATCGATATCGACACCGGCATCGCGGTAGGAAAGTGAAACATTAGAAGGTTGGCTCATGGTGTAATTGGCAGCGGAGGCGGTAAAATAGAAGGCGGAGACTAAGTTTCAGCCATTTGGGGGCTAAAACAGGTCAATCCGCTATTTTATCAAAACGGCCCGCCCAAAGCCGATTTAACCGACATTTCAACAAGCTGATGCCATTTTCTTTCACCCCGGAGCAGAAACAAACCGCGTTTTGGCTGGTACTCTGGCTGGCATTTGGGCTGTTGCTGTATGCGCTAGGTCCCATCATGACGCCCTTCATTGCGGCGGCCATCCTGGCCTATTGCCTCAATGGCGCGGTCGATTACCTGGACGCGATCCGCCTTGGCCGCTACACGGTGCCGCGCACGGTGGCCGTCATCGTCGTCATCACCGTGTTCATCACCGCCGCCCTGGCCCTGGTGCTGATCGTCATTCCCGTGCTGCAGAAGGAAATCCCGCTGCTTCAGGTGCAGATCCCGGTGTTTCTCGACAAGCTCAATGCCATGGTCGCCCCGCGCCTGGCCGACATGGGCGTGCACGTCCAGCTCGACATGAGCGGCCTGAAAAAGATGTTCACCGAACAGCTGGCCGCCGGCGGCGACGAACTCTGGTCCAAGGTGCTCGACTCGGCCCGCATCGGCGGCGTCGCCGTGCTGGGCTGGATCGTCACCCTGATCCTGGTGCCGGTGGTGCTGTTCTACATGCTGCTCGACTGGCACCAGTTGCTGCGCGCGTTCACGCTGGCCATTCCGCGCCGCTGGGTGGTGCAGACGGTGGGCATGGGGCGCGAAGTGGACGTGCTGCTGGCCCAGTACCTGCGCGGCCAGCTGACCGTGATGCTGGTGCTGGCCGTGTTCTACTCGGGCGCGCTGGCCATGGGCGGGCTGGACGTGGCGCTCCCGGTGGGCATCCTGTCCGGCATGCTGGTGTTCATCCCGTATATCGGCTTCGGCCTGGGCCTGGTGCTGGCCCTGATCGCGGCCGTGCTGCAGTTCCCGGGCTGGTACGGCCTGCTCATGGTGGGCGGCATCTACGGCGTGGGCCAGGTGCTCGAAGGGTTCATCCTGACACCGCGCCTGGTGGGCGAGCGCATCGGCCTGAACGCCCTGACCGTGCTGTTCGCCCTGCTCGCCTTCGGCCAGCTGTTCGGTTTTGTAGGCGTGCTGCTGGCGCTGCCCGCGTCGGCGGTGCTGATGGTGGCTTTCCGCCACCTGCGCCACCACTACCTGCGCAGCAGTTTTTACAATGCGTAGGCGGCCATGAAGCAACTGGTCCTGGACCTCGGCGCCGAACAGGCGCCCAGCCTCGATACCTTCGAGGTGGGGCAGAATGCCGAGCTGGCGCACCTGATGCACCAGTTCGCGCAGCGCAGCTCGCGCGAACACTTCGCCTACCTGTGGGGCGAGTCCGCGGCCGGGAAAACCCATCTGCTGCAAGGCCTGGCCGCCACCCTTGGATCGCGCTACATCGGCCCGGACGCCCCGCCGGCCCATTTCGACTACACGCCGGACGTGAGCCTGTACCTGCTCGACGACTGCCACAAGCTGTCGGCCGAAGCCCAGATCGACGCCTTCGCCCTGTTCAACCAGATCCGCGAAAACGGCGCCTACATGGTCAGCACCGGCCCGGTGCCGCCGAAAGTGCTGCCGGTGCGCGAAGACCTGCGCACGCGCATGGGCTGGGGCCTGATTTACCAGATCCACGGCCTGTCGGACGACGAAAAGATCGCCGCCCTCACCCACGCGGCCGAAGCCCGCGGTTTGACGCTGTCGGCGACCGTGTTACCCTACCTGCTGTCCCATTTCAAGCGCGACATGCGCTCCCTGTCGACGATGCTGGACGCACTCGATCAGTATTCCCTGGAAACCCAGCGACCGGTAACGCTACCGCTGTTGCGCGACCTGCTATTGAACGCCACCCCCCAGGCGGAATCCAAAGAATGAAGAACCTGGCCCTGTTTGACCTCGACCACACCCTGCTGCCGATCGATTCGGATTATGAATGGGGCCAGTTCCTGGTCCGCACAGGCGCCGTCGACCCGATCGCTTTCAAACGCCGCAACGACGACTTTTTCGCCCAGTACCAGGCCGGCACGCTGGACCCCGTCGAATACCTGGAGTTCGCGCTCGGCACCCTGGCCCGCTTTCCGCGCGCGCAGCTCGACGCCATGCACTCGCAGTTCATGGCCGACGTCGTGCAGCCGGCGATCCTGCCGCAGGCGATCAAGCTGCTGCGCCAGCACCAGGACGCCGGCGACCTGGTATGCATCATCACCGCCACCAACCGCTACGTGACGGCGCCGATCGCCAAAGCGCTGGGCGTGGAGCACCTGATCGCGGCCATCCCCGAAGAAGACGCCAGCGGCAGGCTGACCGGCAAGCTGCTCGGCACGCCAACCCAGGGCGCGGGCAAGGTCACCCACACGCATGCATGGCTGGAGACAATGGGCACGCCACTCGATTCGTTCGGGCGCAGCCACTTCTACAGCGACTCGCACAACGATATTCCCCTCCTGTCCGTCGTCACCCACCCAGTTGCGACCAACCCGAACGCCGCGTTATCGACGCACGCAACGAACCTAGGCTGGCCTTTACTCCATCTATTCAATGATTAAAAAATTCATCCGCAAATTCCTTGGCGTTAAAGAGAAACAGCCAGTCCGCGACCTGACGGAGCCGGTGGTCCTGGGGCCGGCCGAACACGGGATCGACCCGAAACTGCTGTCGTCGAACGCGATCCGCACCACGCAAACGCTGCAGGAAGCCGGCTTCAAGGCCTTCGTGGTGGGCGGCGCGGTGCGCGACCTGCTGCTGGGGGTCAAGCCGAAGGACTTCGACATCGCCACCAACGCCACGCCCGAACAGGTCAAGCGATTGTTCCGGCGCGCCTTCATCATCGGCAAGCGTTTCCAGATCGTGCACGTGATGTTTGGCCAGGACTTGCTGGAGGTGACCACCTTCCGCGGCGCCGGCGCCACCAACGCGCCGAAGGACGAGCACGGACGCGTCCTGCGCGACAACAACTTCGGCCCGCAGCACGAAGACGCCATGCGGCGCGACTTCACCATCAACGCCATGTACTACGATCCTGCCACCCAGGTGGTGCTGGACTACCATGGCGGCATTGCCGACATCCGCGACAAGACCCTGCGCATCATCGGCCAGCCCGAAGCGCGCTACCGCGAAGACCCGGTGCGCATGCTGCGCGTGGTGCGCTTTGCGGCCAAGCTGCAGTTCACCATTGAACCGGCCACGCGTGAGCCGATCGCGGTGATGGCGTCGCTGATCGACAATGTGCCGGCCGCGCGCGTGTTCGACGAAATGCTGAAACTCCTCATGAGCGGGCACGCGCTGGCCTGCCTGCAGCAGCTGCGCAAGGAAGGCCTGCACCATGGCCTGCTGCCGCTGCTCGACGTGGTGCTGGAACAGCCCATCGGCATGAAGTTCGTGACGCTGGCGCTGGAGTCCACCGACAACCGCATCAAGGCCGGCAAGGGCGTCTCGCCCGGCTTCCTGTTTGCGTCGCTGCTGTGGCACCAGGTGGTGGAAAAGTGGACCGCTTACCGCGCCGCCGGCGAGTCGCCGATTCCCGCGCTGCACCTGGCGGCCGACGACGTGCTCGAATCGCAGACGGAAAAACTGGCCCTGCAGCGCAAGATCGGTTCCGACATGCGCGACATCTGGTCGATGCAGCCGCGCTTCGAGCGCCGCAACGGCAAGGCGCCATACAAGCTGCTGGAACACCTGCGCTTCCGCGCCGGCTACGACTTCCTGCTGCTGCGC
Source organism: Pseudomonadota bacterium (assembly GCA_040388805.1). Lineage (GTDB taxonomy): Bacteria > Pseudomonadota > Gammaproteobacteria > Burkholderiales > Burkholderiaceae_D > Telluria_A. The sequence continues at coordinate 12,620 of JAZKBE010000023.1, read as the reverse complement.
TGCGAATCGGGCGAGATCGACATGGAAATCGGCGACTGGTGGACCGCGTTCTATGAAGGCGACGCCGTCCAGCGCGAAACCCTGCTGACGACCGCCGTGGCTTCGCCGTCCGGCGCCAAGCGCAAGCGCCCGCCACGGCGCGCGCCACGCAATCGCGGCGCCGAAACTCCGGGCGGTAGCGAAGAATGATCGTGTACATCGGCATCGGCGCCAACCTGGGCGATGCCGCGGCCAACGTCGACGACGCCCTGGCGCGCCTGGCGGCCTTGCCTGGCGCGACCCTGCTTGCGCGCTCGGGCAAGTACCGCACCGCGCCCATCGATTCTTCCGGCGACGACTATATCAACGCGGTCGCCTGCATCGAGACGCCGCTGTCCGCGCCGGCGCTGCTGGACGCGCTGCACGGCATCGAACTGGCGCACGGGCGCGAACGCCCTTACCGCAACGCCCCGCGCACGCTCGACCTGGACATCCTGCTGTATGGCGATGAACTGATCGACCTGCCGCAGCTGCACGTGCCGCATCCGCGCATGCAGGACCGCGCCTTCGTGCTGGTGCCGCTGCTGGAAATCGCCCCCGCGATCGCCATTCCGGGGCGCGGCCCGGCCACCGCCTTCCTGGCAGCCGTGGCAGGCCAGGACATCACCCGGCTGGCCTGACATGCAGATTCCCGTCCTTGCGCAAACCGTGGGCCTGCTGGTCCTGTCGAACGTCTTCATGACGATCGCCTGGTACGGACACCTGAAGAACATGTCGCACCGCGCGTGGTACTACGCGGCCATCGTCAGCTGGGGCATCGCCCTGTTCGAATACCTGCTGCAAGTGCCGGCCAACCGCATCGGCCACACGCAATTCAGCCTGGCGCAGCTGAAAATCATGCAGGAAGCGATCACGCTCACCGTCTTCGTGCCGTTCGCGATGTTCTACATGAACGACCCCTTCAAACTTGACTATGTCTGGGCGGGCCTGTGCCTGGTGGGCGCGGTCTACTTCATTTTCCGCGGCTGACACCTTGATTTCACTGACAAGCAAGTACCGCTGGCTGATGCTCCTGGCCGGCTTTGGCGTTCTCGCGGCGGCCGTCATGGCCTGGCGCTGGGGCGGCACGGTCGAGGATTCGCTGGCCTACTACAACACGGCACTGTACCTGCGCGGCGAACTGCCGTTTGGCGAACTGCGCGCGCCCTTCCCCTACCGCATCCTGGTCCCGGCGATCGCGTCCATCATCCCGGGCGAGCTGCACAACAGCTTCGCGGGCCTGAACTGGCTGTGCACCGCCGCCGCCGCGTGGATGATCAGCCTGACGCTGGTCCGCCTGGGCATCAGCCACCAGCGCGCCGTGGCCGGCGGCCTGCTGCTGGTGCTGTCGGTGCCCACCTTCTGGTACGCGCCCTACCTGCTGGTCGATCCCGGGTCGATCTGCGCGCGCGCCGCCTTCGTGCTGGCCGTGGTGTCGGGCCAGCCCTGGCTGGCCGCCGCGGCAGGCATCGCCGGCACGGCCGTACGTGAAGAGAACATCCTGCTGCTGGTGTGGCTGCTGGCCGCGCGCCGCATCGCCATCCTGCCCGGCCTGGCGGCCCTGGCGGCGGCCGGCGCCTGGATCCTGGCGGTTCGCTGGTACCTGATCGCCGGCTTGCCAGGCTACCTGTGGCGGCCGAGCGTGTACACCGTGCTCCATGCGCTGGGGGACCAGCGTTCGCTGCTGTCGCTGGCTACCGGCGCCGGCGTGGTGCTGCCGCTGGCCCTGGCCGGCATGCGCCGCGCCGACGCCAGGCTGCGCCCGTTCTACGGACTGCTGGTCCTGATGGCGCTGCCGCCGCTGTACGCGGCGCTGTGCGTACGCGTCGACGGGCGCGCGATCTGGGGCCTGTACCCCTTCCTGATCCCGTTCGCGGCCTCGGTCGTCCTGCCCCGGGGCGAAAACCGCAAGTTGGCGTTAAACTAGCGCGGCCGGTATTTATTTTTATCTCAAAAGGACAAACATGAGCAGTTATCTGCAGGGTAAGGACATGGCAGGCGCTGACGTACCCGCCCCGGCCAAACAGGTCGTCTCGAAAGCTGTGACGATCCCGTCACTCAATGCGATGCGCGCTGCCGGCAGCAAGATCACGATGCTGACCTGCTACGACGCCAGCTTTGCGTCCCTGATGGACCGCTGCGGCGTGGAAGTGCTGCTGATCGGCGATTCGCTGGGCATGGTCTGCAACGGCCACAATTCGACCTTGCCGGTGACGGTGGCCGAAGTGGCCTACCACACGGCGGCGGTGGCGCGCGGCAGCAAGAGCGCCATGGTGCTGGCCGATATGCCCTTCGGCAGCTACGCCACGCCGCAAGCGGCCTTCGACAATGCGGTGAAACTGATCCAGGCCGGCGCCCACATGGTCAAGCTCGAAGGCGGCGCCTGGCTGGCCGACACGGTGCGCTTTTTGACCGAGCGAGCGGTGCCAGTGTGCGCCCACCTGGGACTGACGCCGCAATCGGTGCACCAGCTCGGCGGCTACAAGGTGCAGGGCAAGACCATCGAAAGCGCCGACCAGTTGAAGGCCGACGCGAAGCTGCTGCAGGCGGCCGGCGCGTCCATGCTCGTGCTCGAGGCCATTCCCACGGGCCTGGGCAAGGAAGTGACCGATTTGCTGGCCATGCCCACCATCGGCATCGGCGCGGGCCCCGACTGTTCGGGCCAGGTGCTGGTGATGCACGACCTACTGGGCGTTTTCCCGGGCCGCAAGGCGCGCTTCGTGAAAAACTTCATGGATGGCCAGACCAGTATCGACGCGGCCGTCACGGCCTATGTCACGGCCGTCAAGGATGGCAGCTTCCCGGCCGCGGAACACTGCTTCTGAGCCATGGTCCGCCTGTTCATCGCGCTATGGCCGGATTCCGGCGTTCGCGCTGAACTGGCGGCCTGGCGCGATCGCCGGACCTGGCCGCGCAAGGCCAATCCGGTGCGCAGCGAACGGCTGCACGCCACCGTGCATTTCATCGGCGAGGTGCCCGAGGCACGCATTCCCGAACTGATTGCCGCACTGCGCGTGCCGTTCACCCCCTTCACGCTGGACTTTGGCCACTGCGCGCTGTGGCCGCACGGGATCGCGGTGCTGGAGCCGCTTGCACCGCCCGCGACATTATCAAATTTGCACGCCGCCTTGGGCCAGGTCCTGGAACGCCACGGGCTGCCGGTCGACGGGCGCCCCTACCAGCCGCATGTCACCATGGCGCGCCGCGCGGCGGGGCGCAATTTACCGGCGTCGGGACCGGCCATCCGCTGGCCGGTCGGGCACTATGCGCTGATGGCGTCAAGCGGCGGATATGCGACTTTGCAGCGCTACGATAAGTGGTTAAACTGTGCCGATGGATAAATCCGCCGCCATTCTCATCGTCGACGACTACCTGCTGATCCGTACCGCTGTCAAAGGCGTGCTGGCGGAACTCGGGTTCACCAACCTGTTCCAGGCCGACAGCGGCAAGAGCGCGCAGGACCTGATGCGCAAGCAGCAGATCGACATCGTCATCGGCGACTGGGGCATGCCCGTCATGAGCGGCCTCGAACTGCTGCAATGGATGCGCAAGGAAGACCGCTACGCGCGTGTCCCGTACATGATGCTGACCGCGGAAGCGAATCCTGCGTCGGTGCGCAAGGCGCTGCAAAGCGGCGTGAACGCCTACATGATCAAGCCGTTCACGGTGCACAGCTTTGCCAGCAAGTTCATGTCGATGATCGGGCCGGTGAAGGATGCGCCCAGGACGGCAGCAAGCATTCCCGTAGTGAGCGCGCCCGAACCGGAACCGGCGCCGCCTGCCATCCAGGCGACCGACGTGATCGGCCTGCAGGCGCCGCTCGCCGAGCGCCTGAAAAAATGCACGGTGCTCATCGTCGACGACATTCCCACCAATATCGAAGTGCTGGCCGGCGCGCTGAAGGACGAGTATTCGCTGAAGGTGGCCATCACCGGCAAGAAGGCGATCGAGATCGCCTCCGCCTTCCACATCGACCTGATCCTGCTCGACATCATGATGCCGGTGATGGACGGGTTCGACGTGTGCAAGCACCTGAAAGCCGATCCGAAAACCAAGGATATCCCCATCATTTTCCTGTCCGCGCGCGACGGCGTGGACGATGTGGTGGCAGGACTGCAGCTGGGCGCGGTGGACTATGTGTCCAAGCCGGCCGATCCGACCATCTTGAAAGCGCGGCTGTCGGCGCACCTGACGCTGTCGACCGCCATGCATGACCTGAAGCGCCAGAACGCGCTGCTGGTCGAAAACGCGCAACTGCGCGAAGACGTCGAGCGCATGACGCGGCACGACCTGAAAAGCCCGATCGCGGTGGCGCTGCAGGGCAGCCATGCGCTCAAGGATGGCGCGCTGTCGGCCAGGCAGCGCGCGAGCGTGGAAATGATCGAGATGGCGGCCACCAATGCGCTGGAAATGATCAACCGCACCATGGACGTATACAAGATGGAGAAGGGGCAGTACCAGCCGGCGCTGGAGCCTTTCGATATCGGCGCGCTGCTGGTGAAGGTGGCGGCGCAGACCGAAGTGGCCTTCGACTGGAAAAAGCTGAAGGTCACCTTCCCGGTGGCGATCGACAGCGACTGCCTGGGCGAACCGCTGTTGTGCTATTCCCTGTTTTCGAACCTGATGAAAAATGCGGCGGAAGCCTCGCCCGACGGTGGCAAGATTACGGTGGAACTGGCGCCGGGCTATGGCTCGATCCACGTCGTCGTCGACAACGAGGGCGAAGTGGAACCCGGCATGCGCGAACGCTTCTTCGACAAGTATGCCACCGGCGACAAGGTGGGCGGCAACGGTCTGGGGACGTACTCCGTCAAGCTGATGGCCGAAGTCCAGGGGGGCGAGGTGGCCATGGAAAGCCGCAATGGCCACACGCGCCTGACGGTCACGCTGCCGAACACCTGACACCGTCATTGAGTTCGTGTTCAGCTCCCGTGTCAGCAAAACAGGTTAAACTTCGGCACCGGGCCTGCGGGGCGATCCCCTGCATGCTTTACTATCGAATAACACGCTATCGCGCATTTTGAAAGCCATTACAATGACAATCCACCTGCCCCGCCTCTGCGCTGTACTGATCGCCTCCACCCTGTCGCTGACCGCTGCGCATACCATGGCGCAATCCCCGGCCGCCAAGCCGTCCGTCAAAAAGCAAGGCCCTGCCGACAAACTGCAAACCAAGGAAGAACTGCGTGCCTGCATGGCGCTCCGGGAAAGCAACAACGCGCGCATCGCCGAACTGGACAAGAAGGCGGAAGCGAACAACAAGGAAAGGCAAGCGTTGCTGGCCGCGCCAAAAGACACGGGCGCCGCCGAAGCCAAGGCGCAGGTCGAAGCGGACCTGACGGTCTACAAGGCTGCCGAAGCCAAGGTCGCCGACAATATCAAGCTGCTCAAGGACTGGGACGTGCGCAAGGAAGACTTCGACCAGCGCTCGAAGATCATGTCCAACGCCGATCGCGCCAAGAAGAAAATGGATGAAGAGCGCACCGCCCTGCTGAAGGTACAAAAGGAACTGGAAGCCGAGCGCGAGGCGAAATACAATATCTACGTCGCGGCGGTAGCCAAGGCCAATGCGGCGGCTGGCACGGGCGGCAACGCGGCCGCTGAATTCAACAAGCGGAACGCCGCATTGATCGCCGAGCAGGAAGAGCTGAAAGTCTCGCGCGACAAGTGGCTCAACGAATGCGGCAACCGCCGCTTCATCGACACCGACGAAAAAGAAATCAAGAAGGGCAAGTAAGCTTTGACGACCGTCTGGCGCGGCTTGCGCTGCGCCAGGCGAATCGGCCCACCGCCTACCCGATCTGGATCCAGGTCGTTTTCAGCTCCGTGTACTTGTCGAAGGCATGCAAGGACTTGTCGCGGCCGTTGCCCGACTGCTTGTAGCCGCCGAACGGCACCGTAATATCATCCCCATCGTACTGGTTCACGTGCACGGTGCCTGCCCGCAGCGCGCGCGCGGTCTGGATTGCGCGGCTCATGTCGGCCGTCCACACTGCCGCCTGCAGCCCGTATGGGGTTGCATTGGCCTGGCGCACCGCGTCCTTGATGTCGGTAAAACTGAGCACCGACAGCACGGGTCCGAAAATCTCTTCGCTGGCGATGCTCATCGAACTGTCGACCTGGTCGAACAGGGTGGGCGCGACGTAGAAGCCACCGCTGTCACGGCGTTCCTCGGTGCCGCCGAACAGCAGTTTCGCGCCGGCCTGCTTGCCCTGCTCGATGTAGCCCATCACCGTCTTCATCTGCGTGGCGTCGACAATCGCGCCCATCACCGTGTCTTCGTCGAGCGGGTCGCCCGGCTGGTACTGCGGGATCATCGGCAGCGCCTTCTCAAGGAAGGCATCCTTGATCGACGCTTCGACGAACAGGCGCGATGGCGCATTGCAGCTTTCGCCCTGGTTGAAGTAGATGGAGCCGATGGCCGCGCTGACCGCAGCATCGAGGTCGGGGCAATCGGCGCACACGATGTTGGCCGACTTGCCGCCCAGTTCAGTCCAGGCCCGCTTCAGGTTGGACTGCCCGGCCATCTGCAGGATCTGCTTGCCCACTTTGGTGGAGCCGGTAAAGCCGATGCAGTCGACGTCCATATGCAGCGCCAGCGCGGCGCCGGCTTCGTGGCCGTAGCCCGGCAGCACATTGAATACACCCGGCGGAATGCCGGCCTGGATGGCGATTTCCGCCAGCCGCAAGGCCGAGAGCGGCGATTTTTCGCTCGGCTTCAGGATGACGCTGTTGCCGGCCGCCAGCGCCGGGGCGATCTTCCAGGCGGCCATGATCAGCGGGTAGTTCCACGGCACGATGGCGGCCACCACGCCCACCGGTTCGCGCGTGATCAGGGCCAGGCTGTTGTCGGCGGTGGGCGCGATCTCGTCGTAGATCTTGTCGACCGCCTCGCCATACCAGCGGATGCAATTGGCGGCCGCCGGTACGTCCACGCTGCGGCTGTATTTGATGGGTTTTCCCATGTCGAGCGTTTCAAGCAGCGCCAGTTCGTCGGTCGCGGCCAGAATCAGGTCGGCGAACTTGATCAGGGTGCGCTTGCGCTGCGCGGGCGACTTGCCGGCCCAGCGCCGGTCCTCGAAGGCCGCGCGGCTTGACGCCACCGCGGCGTCGACGTCGGCCTGCCCGCAGCGCGCCACAGCGCCCAGCGCGCGCCCGTCGACCGGCGACAGATTGTCGAACTGCTGTTCCGATTTCGCCCACACCCGTTCGCCGCCGATAAAGGCGCGTCCGTCGATCGCCAGCGCCGCAGCGCGGTCATGCCATTCGATGCCTGCCATGCCTGTCTCCTTGAAGTAAACACCAGCTATAATCTCGCAATTCCGGCTTGCCCATTTTCCTTGCACCTCTTGGAGTAACGATACATGAATTACACCCTGATCACCGCCGTGGTGCTCTACCTGCTCGGCACCCTCGCCATTGGCGTCTGGGCGGGCAAACGGGTCAAGACAACCAGTGATTTCGCGATCGCCGGGCGCCGCCTGCCGCTGATCATGGTTGTGACCACAACCTTCGCCACCTGGTTCGGCGCCGAAACCGTGATGGGCATCCCCGCCCGCTTCGTGCAGGGCGGCCTCAATTCCATCGTCGAAGACCCCTTCGGCGCCGGCACCTGCCTGATCCTGGTCGGCATGTTCTTCGCCGCCCGCCTGTACAAACTGAACCTGCTCACCATCGGCGACTACTACCGCCAGCGCTACGGCAAGGGCATCGAAATATTCTGCTCGAGCGCCATCATCCTGAGCTACCTGGGCTGGGTGGCCGCCCAGATTACCGCGCTTGGCCTGGTGTTCTCCGTGCTGACCAACGGCGCCATGAGCGAAGCGGTGGGCATGATCGTGGGCACCCTGGCCGTGCTGATCTACGTCGTCGTCGGCGGTTTCCTGGCCATCGCCATCACCGACTTCATCCAGATGATCGTGCTGGTGGTCGGCCTGACCGTGATCGCCTTCTTCTCGGCCGACCTGGCCGGTGGCGCCGGCCAGGTGTTCGCCATGGCCGACCAGAAGAGCCTCTGGACCTTTCTGCCGCCGCCAAAATTCCATGACATGGTGTTCTTCCTCGCCGCCGCCGTGACCATGATGCTCGGCTCCATTCCGCAGCAGGACGTGTTCCAGCGCGTGATGTCGGCCAAAAACGCGCCGACCGCCCGCACCGGCGCCATCATCGGCGGTTTCAGCTACATCCTGTTCGCCTTCGTCCCCATGTTCATCGTCGCCAGCGCCGTGCTGGTGATGGGCGACGCCGGCCTGGAAATGGCCAAGAACGATTACCAGCGCCTGCTGCCGACCTTCGTGATGACCAAGATGCCGCTGATTATGCAGATCCTGTTCTTCGGCGCGCTGCTGTCGGCCATCAAGAGCACCTCGTCGGCCACGCTGCTGGCGCCGTCGACCAGCTTTGTCGAAAACATCCTGAGAAACCTGCGTCCCATGACCGACAAGCAGCGCCTGTTCGCCGTGCGCTGCTCGATCGTGGCCTTTGCCGCGCTGGTGCTGGCCTATGCCATCGCCATGCAGGGCACCACGATCTACGAACTGGTCTCAAGCGCCTACCAGGTGACTTTGGTTGCCGCCTTCGTACCGCTCGTCATGGGCATGTACTGGAAGCGTGCTTCCACCCAGGGCGCGATCGCCTCGATCACGCTGGGCATCGGCACCTGGATCATCTTTTTCCCGCAGATCTCGACCCTCGGCGAAGCGTTCCCGGGCCAGCTGGCAGGCCTGATCGCGGCCTTCATCGGCATGATCGCCGGCTCGCTGGCGCCCCAATTCCTGCAGGACCGCAAGGAACTGGTGATCGACTAAGCACTAGACCCAGCCGCGCTGCTGCAGGTCGGCCAGCGTGGCGTCGAGACAGAAGCGGATCTTCGCGATCATCTCGTCGATCTGCGCACAGGTCGTCACCAGCGGCGGCGCGATGATCATGCGATCGCCCACGGCGCGCATGATCATGCCGTTGTCGAACATATAGCCGCGGCAGATCATGCCCACGCCCAGCTTTGGCTCGAACAGGGCGCAGTTGTGCACCACGGGCGCCTTCCGGCGCACCAGGTTCAGCCCCGCCACGAAGCCGCAGCTGTCGGCATGCCCCACCAGCGGATGGTCGGCCAGCGTGGCGAATTTCTCCTTCAGGTAAGGGCCGGTGGTGTTCGCCACCTGCTGCACCAGTTCTTCTTCGATCAGGATGTGCAGGTTTTCCAGGGCCGCCGCGCAGGCGACCGGATGGCCGGAATAGGTGAAGCCGTGATTGAAGTCGCCGCCTTTTTCGATGAGCACGTCGGCCACGCGGTCGCCCACCAGCACGCCGCCCAAAGGTATGTAGCCTGAGGTGACGCCCTTGGCGAAGGTGATCAGGTCGGGCTTGATGCCCATCAGCTCGGAACCGAACCAGGCACCCAGCCGGCCGAAGCCGCAGATGACTTCGTCGGCGATGAGCAGGATGCCGTACTTGTCGCAGATGCGGCCAATCTCGGGCCAGTAGCTTGCGGGCGGAATGATCACGCCGCCTGCGCCCTGCACCGGTTCGCCGATGAAGGCGGCCACCTTGTCGGGCCCCACTTCCAGGATTTTCTTTTCCAGCCAGCCTGCCGCCACCAGGCCGAATGCGTGCTCCGTCATGCCGGCGCCGCTTTCGACGTAGCTTGGCTGTTCGATGTGCTCGATGCCGGGGATGGTGCCGGCCTGTTCGTGCATGCCGCTCATGCCGCCCAGCGCCGAACCGGCCAGCGTGCTGCCGTGGTAGGCGTTGTAGCGGCTGATGATGGTGTGGCGGCCCGGCTGGCCCATCAGGTCCCAGTAGCGGCGCACCATGCGCACATTGGTGTCGTTCGCTTCCGAACCGGAACCGGTAAAGAATACGTGGTTGAACTGCGGCGGCGACAGCTCCACCAGCAGCGCGGCCAGGCGCACGGCCGGCACGTTGGTGGTGTTGAAGAAGCTGTTATAGAAAGGCAGCGTCTCCATCTGCTTGTAGACCGCATCGGAAATGCTGGTGCGGCCGTAGCCGACGTTGACGCACCACAGGCCCGACATGCCGTCCAGGATCTTGTTGCCTTCCGAATCCCACAGGTAGATGCCTTCCCCGCGCACCATCACGCGCACGCCGCGCGCCTGCAGGGCGGCGTGGTCGGTGAAGGGATGCATGTAGTGGGCCGCGTCGAGGCGGCGGATTTCTTCGGTGTCGTACTGCTCGAATATCATGGCCGGCTCCTTAAACGTGCAGCAGCAGGTGTTCGCGTTCCCACGGGCTGATGACGGTCATGAATTCCTGGTGTTCCAGGTCCTTGATGGCGGCATAGACATCGATGAAGCGTTCGCCCAGCACCGTGCGCAGCTTGTCTTCGGCGCGCAGCAGGTGCAGCGCTTCGGGCAGACCTTGCGGCAGTTCGAACGGCATGTCGTAGGCGCTACCGCTCATCATGGGAGTCGGTTCGAGCTGCTCGGTCATGCCGAGGTAGCCGCAGGCCAGCGTGACGGCCAGCGCCAGGTAAGGATTGGCGTCGGCGCCGATGATGCGGTTCTCGATGCGGCGGTCCTGCACGCCCGATTCCGGCACGCGGAAACCGACGGTGCGATTGTCGATGCCCCACTGGATATTGATCGGCGCGGCCGTGTGGCGCACGATGCGGCGGTAGGAATTGACGTAGGGCGCCACGATCGCCATGGCCGACGGCATGTAGCGCTGCAGGCCGGCGATATACTGCCGGAACAGCGGCGAGGCGGAACCGTCCTCGCTGCTGAAGATGTTCATGCCGGTCTTGGAATCGACCACGCTCTGGTGCACATGCATCGCCGAACCCGGCTCGCCCGCCATCGGCTTGGCCATGAAGGTGGCGTACATGTCGTGCTTGAGCGCCGCTTCGCGCAGGGTGCGCTTGAAGAAGAACACCTTGTCGGCCAGGCCGAGCGGATCGCCATGCAGGAAGTTGATCTCCATCTGGCCGGCGCCGATCTCGTGGATCAGGGTGTCGACGTCGAGGTTCATCAGTTCGCAGTAGTCGTAGATGTCTTCGAACAGCGGATCGAATTCGTTGACGGCGTCGATGCTGTAGACCTGGCGGCTCGTTTCGGCGCGGCCGCTGCGGCCGATCGGCGGTTTCAGGGGCAGGTCGGGGTCGATGTTCTTGGCGGTCAGGTAGAACTCGAGTTCGGGCGCCACGACCGGTTTCCAGCCCTTGTCGGCGTACAGCTTCAGCACGCGGCGCAGCACGGTGCGCGGCGCGAAGTCGACCAGTTTGCCGTCGGCGAAATAGCAGTCGTGGATGACCTGCGCGGTAGGGTCGACCGCCCACGGCACCATGGTGATGGTGGTGGGATCAGCCTTCAGGATCATGTCGCGGTCGGTGGTGGAAATGGCGCGGTCGTAGGGACCGTCGTCGACCGGGTAATTGCCGGTCACGGTCATGCCCAGCACCGCTTCCGGGATGCGCATGCCGCGCTCCTGGGTAAATTTACCGCGCGGGAGGATCTTGCCGCGGGCCACGCCGGTCAAGTCGGGGATCAGGCATTCGATTTCGGTAACCCGTTTCTCGTTGAGCCACAGGTCCATGTCGGTGTAGGTGAAGTTTTCGCGGATTGCCATGTAATTCTCTCTGAAGTCTTGCTGAAGCGCCGGGCTGATACTGCCCCGGGCGCGCTGGGGAACGGAGGATGGGCACAGCGAAGCTAGGGAACGGAGCCTGCGCGTTTGGCGTGGTAGTCGCGGCAGGCGTCGCCGAAGGCAGCGAACATTTTCATCGACACGGGGTTGTCCAGGATGCGCCACTCGGGGTGCCACTGGACCGCGAGCGCAAAGCCGGGGGCGGAAGGCACGGAGAACGCTTCGACCAGGCCATCGTCGGACGTGGCCTCGACCGCGATGCCGGGCGCGAGCCGGTTCACGCCCTGGCCGTGCAGCGAATTGACGCGGGTGCTGGCCATGCCGCCCAGGATGGTGTGCAGCAAGCCGCCCGCTTCGATGTTGACCGGATGCGCGGGCGCGTACTGCTCTTCGAGCGGCGCCTTCGGATTTTCGCGGTGGTCCATTTTGCCGGGGACGTCCTGCACCGCCTGGTACAGGCTGCCGCCCAGGGCCACGTTCATTTCCTGGAAACCGCGGCAAACCGCGATGATGGGAATGCCGCGCTTGAGGGCAGCGCGGATCAGGGGCAGCGTGGTGGCGTCGCGCGCGGGATCCTGCGGCAGTGACGGATCGGTCACGTCCTGTTCGTAATGGAACGGGTGCACATTCGACGCCGCCCCGGTGAGCATGACGCCGTCGCAGACATCGAGCATGGCATCGATATCGGTGCCGGACCCGAGCGCCGGCAGCACCAGCGGCGCGCAGCGCGCCCCGAGGACGACTGCGTCGACATACTTGGTCTGTGCCGCGTGATAGGCATGTGAACCGATCTGGCGCGTGCAAGCTGGAACGATAACGATGGGACTGCGCATGATACCTGCCGTTTTGTTTGGCGCTCTATCCATCATAAATCCAAATTGATCCTGTGGCGAGTGTCAGTTGATATAAATCAAACAAGTGTCCAGCTTACTTGCTTCCGGCAAATGATGCCCACACGCCAGACTCGCACCGGGGTCAGACCTCGGCGGAGAAATGTTTCT
>JAZKBE010000022.1:0-153029 GCA_040388805.1 Pseudomonadota bacterium | reverse complement strand
ATCCTCGCAAGCATCGAACGATTTTGTCTGCGAATTTCTAACTCACCACACTAGCAGCTGGGCGTAGTTCCAGCCGTAGCGTATCGTTTCCTCGGCCGTGCCGGCCGTGCCTTGCACCACCAGTGTGGAGTTGCCGCTGATCGCAGCGGCAAGGTGTTCCGATACCCAGGACTTGGCCGTACCCGGCACGCCGAGCAGCAGCAGCGCGCGGTCGGTCGCCAGGGTGGCGACCGCAATTTCGATAATGCGGCGCTTGCCGATGTATTTGGGCGAAATCTCGACGCCGTTGTCGAGCGTGCCGCCGAGCAAATAGCTTGCGACGGCCCACGGCGACAGTTCCCAGTTGGGCGGTCGCTGGCGTTGGTCCATTGCTTTGAGCGCCGCAAGTTCGTGCGCGTATTGTTGTTCGGCTTGCTGCCGCATCACGTTGGTGTTGTTGGTGCTCATGCGTCGGTCTCCAAAAAGCTGGCTTGCATCGTGTTTCGGAATTGCAGCGTTTCAATCAGTTCGTCCACCATCTCGCGCCAGTGGGGCCAGTGTTCCCAGCTGGCATGTGGCCAGCCGTGTCGTGCATGCGCGGCGTCGCCCGCGTCGAGGATGGTTTGCAGGGTGGCAAGGTGGTGGCGCATGTGGTACGGGTGCTCGTCCTGCCTGGCCAGGCGGCGTTGCGCGCCGGCCAGGAGCAGGCGCGACATTTCCTGCGACAGCGGGGCCGTCAAGGCGCGCTCGGCTGCCCATGCAAGCGCGTGGCCAAAGCCATCGGCGCTGCCGGCCGGCTGGTCCAGCCAGCCGCGGACGATGGTTTCCTGGTCCGCATACGACAGCCTTGGCAAGGCAGGCATCAAGGTAGCGGCGGGATTCACGAAGGTGCCGTGCTTGTTGGCATCGTTAAACAAGGCAAGGAACCACGCGCGGCCCGCCGCGTCGGCGCTCCAGGTGGTCGTACTGGCGGCCGCCTGAAGGATGCCGCACAGCAGCGCTTCCTTGAATTCGCTCGCGGCCATGAGCGCGATGATCTTGGCGGGCTCGAGCTCGAATTTCCGGCTCCAGTACGTGGGCGGGATGCCGCTCATCAGGTCAACAATCCAGCCCGCCTTTTCGCCCAGTCCGGGTTGCCGCGTAGCGCCGATGCCGTCGCGTTTCATCGCTTTGTCGCACGTGTCGGGCAGGGTGACGACGATCTGGTTAAGCAGGCCCAGCATGCCGCGCTTGAGTTGGAGGCAGGTATTCATGCGCGCTTTGCAGCGTTCCATCAGCTGCGAGCCGTCCAGTGCGCGCAACAACTGTTGGGCGGCCGTGCGCACTTCCTTGCGCTTGTCGTCGAGCGCAGCGTCGATGAATGCTTCGTCATCCAGGGTCAGTTCCACGGCAAGGCAGGGGAGCAGGGCAGCGCGATGTTCCGGTGGTTCCTGGGCCCAGGCTTCAGAGAGCCGTTCACGCGCTTGCGCCGGCCCGGCACGGCGCATGGCCCGCAGCGCCTGCACGCGCTGCGCCAGCGTGCCCAGTTCCCATCGGGATGCGTGGTCGTCGCCGGCGCCTGGCGTGCCGAGCGTGCCATAAGTGTCGCGCCAGGCCGGGTTTTGTGCCACCAGCCATGCGCCGCGCTCGCCCAGCAGCGGCGCCAGGCGTGGCCTCAGCGCGGGCTTGTCCGCGCCCATGTCAAGCAGTTGCACGAGGGCCGAGTATGGCAATTTCCGGTCCAGCTTGTCCGCCAGGGTCAGCCATTCCGGCAGCAGTTCGGCATGGATGCCGCGCAGGATCAGTTGCACGATGCGTTCGGCGGCAAGCGAGCAGGTCGCGGCGGCGTCGCTCGCTGGCGCGGCGGGCCCGGCAACGGGCGGCTGGTAGCCGGCGCGCTGCCACAGGTCGGTAGCGGCAACGGTGTGCCACAAGCGCATGTCGCCGTCCAGGGTGCCAAGCACGCCTTGCAGGGCTTGCGCGCCGGCCGCGGCGCTATCGCTGATCGGCGACCGCGCAACGCCCGCCAGCACTGCCTTGTGAATCGAGGGCGTCAGTTTCATTCGGCGCGCTCCAGGTCGAGCAGGTGCAGGCGACCTTCGACGGTGACCGACAGCGGCAGGAAAGTGTCGCCATTCCATAGCCCGAATACCGTCACCGGTGCGCCGCCGGACAGCGCATGCAGCTGCCAGCCACGGCGGAACGCGCGGTCCAGCGGCAGCAGTGCTCCCTGCGCATCGCGCAGGGAGAAGACGGCCTCGGGCTCGGCGGCGACCTGCGAGCTGACCGATTCCAGCAGCATCGGGAACTGTTCGACAAAGGGATTGCGTGCGAGGGTGCGCGCGTAATCGTCCAGCAGCGCCGGCAGCGCGCGGTCGAGACGGACGGCGGGCGCGGCTCCCAGCAACTGCAAGCCTGGTCCCATTACCGCCCGCATGGGTGCGGCGCCCGGATAGAAGTGGATGGCGCCCTGGTAGGCGGTGCCCGGAATCAGCGGTGGCGGCAGTGGCTGGTTACCTGCGGAAAACTGCAGGATGAGCGCCCAGCGCCGTGATCGCTGGCCGAACAGGTAGCAAGTACGGCGCGCGATACGCCCGTCGTCCTGGGTCAGCTTGCCGCAAACGTGCCAATGATCGTCGACGCCGGGCTCGGCCAGCACCTCGTCCTGGTTCATCACCCAGCCGATGGCGGTCTTGACGTCGGTCGCCAGGGAGGGCGGCAGGGCGGCAAGGCGCCGGTATGCCGAGCTGAGCAGTGCGACCTGGGCCAGTTCGCGCGCCACCGCCAGTTCCCATCCGGCCACGCTTGAGCCGTAGATCAGCATGCCTGCGCGCCGGATGCGGCCGGCAAGGCCGCTGGCCTGGGTGTCGACCAGGCGCGCCGCCATGGCTTCCCAGTCTTTCGCCGGCCGGGAGCGCAGCGCTGCGAGGCCTTCGCGCGCCAGGTCACCGAGCCAGATGTCGAGGACGGCCAGGCCGGCTTCCACATTGCCCTGGCGTTTTTCCTGGCGCTTCTGCTGGCCTTGCGCCTTCGCTGCGGCGTCTTCGGGATGCTGTGCCGCCTCGGCAACCTTGGCCGCTTTCAATTCGCTGCGCTTCTCGCGGCTTTCCAGCCAGTCGCTCACCCAGCTTGGCGCGGCGTTGTCGGAGAAGGCCGCGGCATTCCTTGCGTACAAGAGGTACAGGCCGAGGCCGTGTTTGCACGGGAACTTGCGGCTGGGGCAGGTGCATTTGAAGGAAGGGCCGGCCAGTTCGATCTGGGCCTTGTACGGATCTTTGCCGCTACCCTGGCACAGGCCCCACACGCCTTGTCCGTGTCCGCCCAGTCCGGACCATTTGGACGGGCTGGCCTGCCCGCTGCCTGCTTTGGCCGAGGCTGGGTCTGGCGCTAAGGCAAGAATCTGGTCTTCCGTTAGTGACATCGCTGGATAAACGAATTGGGGTTGCCGATTCTAGCATTGTCACGAATGAAAAGTTAATCTTTGTTCATTTTCTTGTGACGGACGCTTGCCTGGAAGTCGCCGAGCGACTTCAACTCATGGTATATCGTGCAATGACATTTCATGATGTGAATAACTTTGTCCTATTTGCGATATCATTACGCCTTAGCGCGGTCGATTGATCGACCCCACAGTGTTCGTACTGCGCGCAATAAGCGCAGCCGAATATATTTCCACTTTTGCGAATGATCCATTCGCCAGAACCGAGCAGACATCCATGAGCAGCGATCAAACCATCATTTACACACTGACCGACGAGGCGCCGCTGCTGGCGACGCACGCCTTCCTGCCCGTAGTCACTGCGTTCGCCAAGCCGGCCGGCATTCGCATCGAAGCGAGCGACATTTCGGTCGCGGCACGTATCCTGGCCGCCTTCCCGGAAAACCTCACGGACGCGCAGCGCGTCACCGACTCGATGATCGAACTGGGCAAGCTGACCCTGCGGCCCGAGGCGAACATCATCAAGCTGCCGAACATCAGCGCATCGGTCTCGCAATTGCGCGCGGCCATCAAGGAATTGCAGGACAAGGGCTACGCCATTCCCGACTATCCGGAAGATGCGCAAACCGACGAGGAAAAAGCCATCAAGCTGCGCTACGGCACCTGCATCGGCTCGTCCGTCAATCCCGTCCTGCGTGAGGGAAATTCCGACCGCCGCGCCCCGCGCGCGGTGAAAGAGGCGGCCCGCAAATCCCCGCATTCGATGGGCGAATGGTCGCAAGCGTCGCGCACCCACGTGTCGCACATGACCGGCGGCGACTTCTACCACGGCGAAAAATCGCTGACCATCAACGGCGCGCGCGACGTGAAGATGGAACTCATTACCACCAGCGGCAAGACCATCGTCCTGAAACCGAAGGTCTCGCTGCTGGACGGCGAGATCATCGATTCGATGTTCATGAGCCGCAAGGCGCTGCTGGCCTTCTACGAAGCGCAGATCGACGACGCCCACAAGACCGGCGTGCTGTTCTCGCTGCACGTGAAGGCCACCATGATGAAGGTGTCGCACCCGATCGTCTTCGGCCACTGCGTGCGCATGTTCTACAAGGAAGCGTTCGAGAAGCACCAGGCCCTGTTCGACAGCCTGGACGTGAACGTCAACAACGGCATGGCCGACCTGTACAACAAGATCGCCGACCTGCCGACCTCGCAGCGCGAAGAAATCGTGCGCGACCTGCACGCCTGCCAGGAACACCGCCCGGCGCTGGCCATGGTCGATTCGGCCAAGGGCATCACCAACTTCCATTCGCCGAACGACATCATCGTCGACGCTTCCATGCCGGCCATGATCCGCGCCGGCGGCAAGATGTACGGCGCCGACGGCCGCCTCAAGGAAGTGAAGGCAGTCATTCCGGAAAGCACCTTCGCCCGCATTTACCAGGAAATCATCAATTTCTGCAAATGGCATGGCGCCTTCGACCCGCGCACCATGGGCACCGTGCCGAACGTGGGCCTGATGGCCCAGAAGGCCGAAGAATACGGCTCGCACGACAAGACCTTCGAAATCGAGGAAGACGGCGTTGCCAACATCACCGACCTGGCCACCGGCGAAGTGCTGCTGACCCAGAACGTGGAGCAGGGCGATATCTGGCGCATGTGCCAGGTCAAGGATGCGCCTATCCGCGACTGGGTCAAACTGGCCGTCACGCGCGCGCGCAACTCGGGCATGCCTGCCGTGTTCTGGCTCGACCCGTACCGTCCGCACGAAAACGAGCTGATCAAGAAGGTCAATACCTACCTGAAAGACCACGATACCGACGGCCTGGAAATCCGCATCATGTCGCAAGTGCGCGCCATGCGCTACACGCTCGAGCGCGTCAGCCGCGGCCTGGACACCATCTCGGTGACCGGCAACATCCTGCGCGATTACCTGACCGACCTGTTCCCTATCCTGGAACTGGGCACCAGCGCCAAGATGCTGTCCATCGTTCCGCTGATGGCCGGCGGCGGCATGTACGAAACGGGCGCTGGCGGCTCGGCCCCCAAGCACGTGCAACAGCTGGTGGAAGAAAACCACCTGCGCTGGGATTCGCTGGGCGAATTCCTGGCGCTGGCAGTGAGCTTCGAAGACATGGGACTGAAGACCGGCAACAAGAAGGCCGCGATCCTGGCGACGACGCTCGACGCCGCCACCGGCAAGCTGCTCGACAATCGCAAGTCGCCGTCGCCGAAAACCGGCGAACTCGACAATCGCGGCAGCCAGTTCTACCTGTCGCTGTACTGGGCCCAGGAACTGGCCGCGCAAAAGGACGACGCCGCCCTGGCCGCCCACTTTGCACCGCTGGCCAAGTCGCTGGAAAGCAATGAGCAAAAGATCGTTGCAGAACTGCTCGCAGTGCAGGGCAAGGCGGCGGACGTGGGCGGTTATTACAAGCTGGACGACGCCAAGGTCAGCGCGGTCATGCGTCCCAGCGCAACCTTCAATGCCGCACTGAAGGCGCTGGACGCTTAAGCGGACAGGGGAGGCCGGCATCGCTGGCCTTCGGCACGCCCGGGCCGGCGCCTCCGCTGGACTGGCGTTCCGTCAAGGTCTATTGGCTGTAACGGCGGCGATAAATGGTAGGCCAGCCGGGCCAATCGGCCGGGCTCGGGCCGCCAAACGCCAGATTGGCATTTTCCCAGCGTTGCAGGGCGGCTCGTTCGTGGTCGTTCAACCAGCCATACATGGTGACCAGGCGCTCGCAGCTGAGCAGCACGGGCATCTCGCTGCACGTGAGCAGCATGATCATGATGCCGCTGGCCGTCGGCTCTCCCAGCAGCAGATGTCCGGTCGCTTCCAGCGTCTGCAGGTCCGCATGGACTTGTGCGGCACATTCAGGCGTAGCGGCCAGGCCGGCCTTGCGCAGCATCGAGTGCGGTGACAGTTCAACGGTACGCGCAGTTCCGCCCAGGTCGTGCAGATGAACAAGAATCCGTTCATGGGAAGGCAGTAGCGTGCCGGTTGCTGCGAGATCGTTCATAGGAAGGGCTCAAGCTGTGTACCCACGGATATTGACAGGTTTTCCGAGACGCGCGAAATAACTGTCGCGCGCGGGCTATTTTTTTTGCTTTTTCCCGCTGTTATCCAGGGCGAAGCTGCGCTCCAGCGGCGCCCTGACTTGCAAGCGTTGCTCGCAAGCATGGCCGGCCTTGTATTCGGCGTATGCGGTGGCAAAGTCGTTCAGGGCTGCGGCGTACTCCGCGGCGGCATAATGCTGCTGTATCAACATGTCGGAGAAACCGTCGGCGGTGGCGATCGCCTGCGCTTCCTTGACCGCCTGTAAAGCCATGGCGAAATTGCCATTGCAGGCATATGCCTTGGCCCGGACCGCAAAAATGTGCGCTTCGCACCAGCGGAAATTGACATGGCGCGCGGCCGCCAGTCCCGCTTCCAGGTAGCCCAGGGAACGGTCGAGCGCGCCGTCCGCCAGTGCAATCTTGGCGAGATAGAGATTCGATTCCGCGAGATAGTCGTACAGCTTGTGTTCCGTGCACGTCTCGAACGTTCCCTGCAGAATGGCCGAAGCTTCGTCCTGCCGCTCCAGTTCGATCAGGCAGACCGCCAGGTTGATTTTGACTTTGACGTCCAGGTGCGGGTCGGCCGCTTCTTCCGTGCGCGCCTGCGCTTCATAGAGCATGGCCAGGGCGGCAGCATGGTCGCCGGCGCCCTTGTAGACCTGCGCCAGTCCTACTTTGGCCAGGACCCAGGTCTCCGCGTCGCCGCCGGTCTGGTTGATCACGGCAATGGAACTGTCCCAATATTGAATGGCGCGCCGGTAATCGCCGCCGGTGTAATAGCCGCGGGCAAGCCGCTCCAGTATCTTCGCTTCGTGGATCGGCAAGCAGGAACCCTGGGCCGCTTGCTGGGCCGCAAGCAGTGAATCGCGTGCCTCGGACGATCGTCCGAGGTGATCCATGATCTTTCCGTAGCGCTCGGCCGCCCGCACATAGATGGCCGGCTCCCACAAGTAGGATTCAACGAACACTTGTTTGCAGAGCGTCAACGCTTCTTCAGGGTCGATATGCATGATCGCGTCGATGCGATCGAACACCGTTTGCCATTGCAAGGCAGGATCCCGCCTGGAATTCATGGGGCACTTTCACTGGAAAAATAATACTGACACATCGATACCTAAGGCCTGGGCCGCGCAAGAAAACCACAGCAGATTTTACATTTTGCAAGCACATGGCGTCGTGGCTGCGGCCGATACTGTCGCTTCGCAGTCACACCCGGTCCTTGCCCTCGCCGGGAAGTGCTTACCTGCAGAAAATATAGCATAGCTTACCGAAAGGACGGCATGAAGATTCCGGCAAGTATTGTCAGTATGGTGAAAATAGGAGACTGCGCTGGCTGCTCGGGCGGCAAGCTTGCGAAAAAACCTTGCCGTGGCTACGCAAAATAGCAATGGAAGCCTGCTCCTTTGCCGGGTTACTACTGGCAGCAGTTTCCGTCCGGTCAGCGGGGAGCAGGTCGATGGCGGCCGCTCGTTCTACACCGCCCTCGGCCACCTGCCGGCCACCTAAGGCGATCCGGTGTTCCGGCACCACCGGTATGGCGGGCGCACTAGCTGATACCATTGCCTTTCATTTCTTTGATTGGAACGCCATTGACCAAGACCCTGTTTCTCGCCGCCACCTTGATGTGTTCGGCGGCGCACGCGCAACTGCGCGACGTCTGGATCGGAACCGACGCGCACCCGGCCAGCAAGGGCATTTACCACGCCACCTTCAATACGGAAAACGGCAAACTGTCCGAATCGCGGCTGGCAGCGCAGATTGACGGGCCGGGTTTCCTTGCCCTGCACCCCTCGGCGAAGGTGCTGTACGCGGTCGGCGCCCTGGGCGGAAAGGACGTCGTGGCCGCCTATGCGCTCGCCCATGTCGACGGCAAGGCCAGCCTCAAGCTGATGAACGCGCTGGCCATCGGCGATGGCGGCGGCGCCCACCTCGCGCTCGATCCAGGCGGGAAAATGCTGCTCACCGCCCAATACGGTGGCGGTTCGGTCGCCGCATTCTCGCTCAATCCGAACGGTTCATTGAAGGCGCGCACCGCGCTCATCAAGCATGCAGGCGGCGCCAAAGTGGTCGCTGGCCGCCAGGAAGAATCGCATGCGCATTGGGTCGGGTTTTCGCCCGACAAGCGCTTTGCATTTGTCCCGGACCTGGGGCTCGACAAGGTCGTCATCTACCAGGTGAATCTGGCCAGCGGCAGCCTGGCGCCCCATGGCTTCGGCGCGCTGCCGCCCGGTGCGGGCCCCCGCCACATGGCATTTCACCCGGGCGGGAAATGGATCTATGTGCTCAATGAGCTCGACCTGAGCGTTTCGCTGTTCGCCTACGATGCGGCAGCGGGGACGATGACGATCAGGGAGACGGTGCCTACCGTGTCCAAGGCCGAACTGGCCAGGGAACAAACCGGCAGCGCATCCGAAATCCATGTTCACCCATCGGGCAAGTTCGTGTACGCAGCCAATCGCGGGCACGACACCATCAGCGCTTTCGCCGTCAACCCGGCCAGCGGCGCATTGAAGGCTATCGGCAACACCCATGTGCGGGGCGCCACGCCGCGCAACTTCAATCTCGACCCGTCGGGCAAATGGCTGCTGGCGGCGGGACAGGATTCGCATACGCTGGCCAGTTTCGCCGTCGATGCGGCGACGGGCGAGCTTAGCTACAATCGCAGCGTCATCCACACGCCCGCGCCGATTTGCGTGCTGCCGGGGGCAGTCGTGCAACGGTAGTTTCCGGCGCTTCCTGAGCCTGCTTACCCTGGGCGATGGCCGCCAGTCCGCCACCTGGGACCGCCCGTCGATCCTGAATGCGTCGCCGAGAGCGCGGCTGGCGGGGCTTGGCCTATCTGCGCGGCGGCGGCATCATCCGGGTCGACCTGAGCGCCGGCAGCTGCAGCATGCTCATTTCGGACGAAGATATTGCCGTCTGGAAACGCAATCCCTTGCCACCCGTGCCCGCCAGCCAGACGCCGTGGCAGCAACTGTACCGTGCTACTGTTGGCCGACTGGAAACCGGCGCCTGCATGGAGCTTGCCCTGGCTTACAAGGGCGTGGGCCACGATTTTCCGCGCCACAATCATTAGAATCCATAGGCTACCCGCAGGAAAATTATGGCAAGATGGGTTATTCTTCCTATTTGTAGTTTAATTACATAAAAAATCTGGAGACAAGATGAAAAAGATGTTGAGCACCGCCGTCGTTTCGGCGCTGATGATGCTGGCCAGCGGCCAGGCAATGGCGGACGCCAAGAACCCGAAGATCGGTTTTTCGATCGACGACCTGCGCGTCGAGCGCTGGGCGCGCGACCGCGACTACTTCGTCGCCGCCGCCACCGGCCTGGGCGCCAAGGTGTTCGTGCAGTCGGCCGACGCCAGCGAGCAGAAACAGATCGCGCAGATCGAGAACCTGATTTCGCGCGGCGTGGACGTGCTGGTCATCGTGCCGTACAACGCAACCGTGCTCAATAACGCCGTGCGCGAAGCGAAAAAAGCCAAGATCAAGGTCGTTTCCTACGACCGCCTTATCCTCAATTCGGACATCGACGCCTATATCTCCTTCGATAACAAGGCGGTCGGCGAAATGCAGGCAAAAGCCGTGGTCGCCCTGAAACCGAAGGGCAGCTATTACCTGCTGGGCGGTGCGCCAACCGACAACAACGCCAAGATGCTGCGCGAAGGCCAGCTGGCCGTGCTGCAGCCGCTGGTGGACAAGGGCGATATCAAAATCGTCGGCAAGCAGTGGGTGAAGGACTGGAGCGCTTCCGAGGCCATGGCCATCGTCGAAAACGCCCTGACCGCCAACAACAACAAGATCGACGCCATCATCGCGTCGAACGACGGCACCGCCGGCGGCGCGATCCAGGCGCTGGCGTCGCAAAAACTGAGCGGCAAGGTGCCGGTCTCGGGCCAGGACGCCGACCTGGCGGCAGTGCGCCGCGTGATCGCCGGTTCGCAAGCCATGACGGTCTACAAGCCGCTCAAGCTGATCGCCGGCGAAGCGGCCAAGCTGTCGGTGGCGCTGGTGCGCAACGAAAAAGTGGCCTACAACGCGCAATACGATAACGGCTTCAAGAAGGTCGACACGCTGCTGCTGACGCCAACCCCGCTGACGAAGGCCAATGTGAGCCTGCTGGTCAAGGACGGCTTCTACACCGAAGCGCAAATCGCGGGCAAATAATGTCGGGATATTTGCTGGAAATGAAGGGCATCGTCAAGGAATTCGACGGTGTCCGCGCACTGAACGGCATCGACATCAAGATCAGGCCGGGCGAATGCGTCGGCCTGTGCGGAGAAAACGGGGCCGGCAAGTCGACCCTCATGAAGGTGCTGTCGGCGGTCTACCCGCATGGTAGCTGGGACGGCGAGATCCTGTGGCGGGACCAGCCCCTGCGCGCCCAGTCGATCCGCGAAACCGAGGCCGCCGGCATCATCATCATCCACCAGGAACTGATGCTGGTGCCCGAATTGTCGGTCACCGAGAATATCTTCCTGGGGAACGAGATCACCCTGCCGGGCGGGCGCATGAATTATCCCGCCATGAACCGGCGCGCCGAACAGCTGCTGGCCGAACTCAAGCTCACCGATGTGAACGTGGTGCTGCCGGTCATGAACTACGGCGGCGGCCACCAGCAGCTGATCGAAATCGCCAAGGCCCTCAACAAGGACGCCAAGCTGCTGATCCTGGACGAACCGTCGGCCTCGCTGACGTCGGCCGAAATTGCGGTGCTGCTGGAGATCATCCGCGGCCTGAAGGCCAAGGGCGTGGCCTGCGTCTACATTTCGCACAAGCTCGACGAAGTGGCGGCCATTTGCGACACCATCGCGGTCATCCGCGACGGCCAGCACATCGCCACCACGCCGATGGCCGAACTCGATGTGAACCGCATCATCGCGCAGATGGTTGGGCGCGAAATGAACCAGCTGTATCCGAAACAGGATCACGAACTGGGCGAGGTGATTTTCGAAGCCCGCAACGTGACCTGCTACGACGTCGACAAGCCGGAACGCAAGCGCGTGGACAATGTATCGTTCAAGGTGCGCAAGGGCGAAATCCTGGGCATCGCCGGGCTGGTGGGGGCAGGGCGCACCGAACTGGTGTCGGCGCTGTTCGGCGCCTATCCGGGCCTTTGCCACGCCGAAGTCTGGCTGCATGGCGAAAAAATCGATACCCGCACGCCGCTCAAGGCCATCCGCGCCGGCTTCGCCCTGGTGCCCGAAGACCGCAAGCAGCACGGCATCGTGCGCGACCTGAACGTGGGCCAGAACATCACGCTGTCCGTACTCGATTCGTTCTCGAAGTTCACCCGCATCGACGGCGAAGCCGAACTGGCGGCCGTGCACCAGCAGATCGGCCGCCTTGGACTGAAGACGGCCAGCCCCTTCCTGCCGATTACCAGCCTGTCCGGCGGCAACCAGCAAAAGGCGGTGCTGTCGAAGATGCTGCTGACAAAGCCGCAGGTGCTGATCCTCGACGAACCCACGCGCGGGGTCGACGTGGGCGCCAAGTACGAAATCTACAAACTCATGTTCGAACTGGCCAAGCAGGGCATGGCGATCATCATGGTGTCGTCCGAACTGGCCGAAGTGCTCGGGATTTCCGACCGCGTGCTGGTCATGGGCGAGGGCAAGCTGCGTGGCGACTTCGTCAACCATGAGCTGACCCAGGAGATCCTGATGGCCGCCGCGCTCGACCAGTCGCACTGAACGACATATTAGAACAAGCAAAATGAACCCACTTAAAATCAAGCAGCTCTTCACGCAGTACAAGATCCTCGCGCTCCTGTTTGCGATTGCCCTGATCTGGGCTTTCTTCAGCTGGAAAACCGAGGGTGGCTTCATCTCGCCCCGCAACCTGTCGAACCTGATGCGCCAGATGGCCATCACCGGCATCCTGGCCTGCGGCATGGTGTTCGTGATCATCGCCGGCGAAATCGACCTCTCGGTCGGATCGCTGCTGGGGCTCTTGGGCGGGGTCGCCGCCGTGCTCGATGTCAGCCATCACCTGCCTTTGCCCCTGATTATCGTGCTGGTGCTGGCCTGCGGGCTGGTGCTGGGCATCTTCAACGGCTACCTGGTCGCCTATGCGGGCATACCGTCGTTTATCGTGGGCCTGGGCGGCATGCTGGCCTACCGCGGCATCGTGCTGGGCGTGACCGAGGGCACCACCGTGGCGCCGGTGTCGGACCAGATGATCTTCCTGGGGCAGGGCTACCTGACCCCGGCGATGGGCGTGGGCCTGGGCGTGGTGCTGTTCGTGCTGGCGGCCTTGCTGACCTGGCGCCAGCGCGCCAGCCTGGCGCTGCACAGCCTGCCCGTGGCGCCCTTGTGGCGCGACGGCGTGAAGCTGGCGGCCATCGCGGTGGTGCTGTTTGCCTTCGTGCGCACCCTGAACAGCTACGAAGGCATTCCCCTGCCGGTGCTGCTGTTGCTGGTGCTGCTGGGCGGTTTCAGCTACATGGCCACGCAAACCGTGTTCGGCCGCCGCATCTACGCGGTGGGCAGCAATATGGAAGCCACGCGCCTGTCCGGCGTGAACGTACGCGCCGTCAAACTGTGGATCTTCGGCCTGATGGGCCTGATGTGCGCGCTTGCCGGGCTGATCAACACGGCACGCCTGGCAGCAGGCTCGCCATCGGCCGGCACTGCGGGGGAGCTGGACGTGATCGCGGCCTGCTTCATCGGCGGCACTTCCATGCGCGGCGGCTCGGGCACCGTGTACGGCGCCCTGATCGGCGCGCTGGTCATGGCCAGCCTGGATAACGGCATGTCCATGCTCGACGTGGACAGCTACTGGCAAATGATCGTCAAAGGCTTCATTTTGACCCTGGCGGTGTGGGTCGACGTGGTGACCAGGTCCGGCCGCCGGGGATAATTTCCACGGCAGCGCTTTTTATGTTTCCGCTTGCCCTATATCGTTCGGCCGCTTGGTGATTTTTCACAATTGCGGCGCATTGGTGCCGCACGCAGAATCGTCTGTACATAAGAATACAAGCGTGACGATCAATGACAAGCATGCACGGACTGTGCGCCGCCGGTACAAGGCGGTGGCGCTGGGCATTGGCGGCGACCGCACCGACAACGTGCTGTGGTGCCTGCAGCACGGCGAAGTCGATGGCCTGGCGCCCAAGGTGGCGGTGCTCATGTTCGGCCGACGCGGGCGGTGTACGGGTAAGGGACTTCGTTTATCGCGCCTGGTAAGGGGCGCGAGATCGCTCAGCCTGCAAGTATGCGCGCGCGCCAGTTGGCATTGCCTTCACGCGCCCTGCGCGCCAGTTCGGCCCCCATATGCCGGGCTACCGACCGTGGATGGACTTCATGGACCTGGGCGGTGTGGACGCGCATGTACGAGACATTGTTGTCGATCAGGTTCAGGAAGCCGGCGATCTTGAGATTGACGCTGGTGCGATGCGTGACGGGCGCCATGTGGCCGCCGCTGGTTTCCCCGATCAGGCAGTCGGGCAGGTGGCCCACCAGGTGCGCGGCGATGTCGCGCGTGCAGGCCAGGCTGCTGCGCCCGAGCAGGAGCAGGATGGGGCAGGCGATGTTGGCGTAGTCGCGGGCCGTGCAGGCGTCGTTGATGAGGGCGTCTAAGTCCAGGTCGACCTTGCGCAGCTGGGCGGCAAATTGCGCCTGGCGTGCGGCCGGATACGCGGCGAAGGCCCCGGGACCGTTCCAGAAGTCGACAAAACTGCCTGCGGCGGCCAGGGTGCTGCCGTCGCCCAGGCCTTCCTTGACTTGTTGCGCCACGGTGCGGACCGCCGCCATGGCGTCCGAATCTTCCGGCAGCAAATGAAATGCGCTCGGTTCGAACAGGGCCAGGCTGCGCACGCGGGACGGTTCCAGGTGCGCCAGGCGCAAGGCGAGAGCGCCGCCGAAGGAGTGGCCGGCCAGGTGGAAGGGCTCTCCCGGACCGAGTTCGCGCTGGAGTATCGCCCGCACGCGGGTCACTTCCGTCATCAGGGTGTGCGCGCCGGCATTCAAGGGCATGGGCACGTCGCCATAGCCATACAGGTCGATCGCAATGATGCGGTGCCGTTCTGCCAACAGTTCGATGAGGGAATCCCATTGGGCCTTGGAGCTCATGGAGCTGTGCAACAGCACCAGGGGGCTGCCGCGACCCTCGACGAGGTAGCCGGAATGGGCATGGTGTGCTGGCGTGTTGCGCATATTCATCATCATTGATCTCTCGGTGGAATGGCGGGCTGTGAACGTGAATGGACTGTAGCAAAGGGCATTTCCGACGGCATCTACAAAGAACCTTAAGCCTTCTTAAGAAAATCTTAAGCGGCTTGTTGCAAGCGCGCGCAGCAACAAGCCATATTCGGTGTAGACTGGATGTGTTGCCACATAGAAATGAAACGATATGGGAATCAATGCTCTGGGCGCCGGCCATTCCGGCCTGAACGCCAACCAGCAAGCGCTGAACGTGGAAGGGCATAGCATTGCCAATATGAGCACGGCCGGCTTCCGGCCCCAGCGCGCTCAATTCAATGAAGCCAATCCTGCCGGTTCGGGCGTGACGCTGTCGGTGGAGGGGCGCAGCCTTGCCGCGAACGAAGACGGCCTTGATGTGGCGACATCATTGACCAACTCGCTGACTTACAAGGCAGGCTTCGAGCTTGCCGCGCAGGTGATCAAGATGGCGGACGAACGCATAGGCACGCTGATCGACATCAGCGCCTGAACTTGCTGCGACTTAACGCCAGGCTAACGTTGTCGTAACGGGGGCTTCACGGGTAAATATATACCCTGTGGAAATGAGAATTTCCTTACCGTTCCGCCTCAATGCCGCCCTCTTGCCGATTATCGCGTCGGTGTTCCTGGTCAGTATTTACAATTGCACGTTCTGGAAAAGCTTTGTGCTGGCCACGGGCGGCATCGGCCTGGGCAACACACCCATCCAGGTGGGCATGTTTCTTTTGCTGGTGCTGGCGTTTACTGCCTGCCTGGCCCTGGTCAACTACCGCTACATACTCAAGCCGCTGCTGGCATTCCTGTTCCTCGTCACTTCCGCGGCCAGCTATTTCATGGACCAGTACGGCACGGCGATCGACTGGTCGATGGTGCAAAACATCATGGAAACGGACAGCCGTGAAAGTACCGAGCT
Organism: Pseudomonadota bacterium; assembly: GCA_040388805.1. Classification (GTDB taxonomy): domain Bacteria; phylum Pseudomonadota; class Gammaproteobacteria; order Burkholderiales; family Burkholderiaceae_D; genus Telluria_A. The sequence continues at coordinate 137,477 of JAZKBE010000022.1, read as the reverse complement.
GCTCAGCCTGCGCATGGTCGCCACGATCGTCCTGATGGGGGGGCTTCCGGCGATCGCGCTGCTGTGCACGGAACTGCGATTCCCGAAAGCGAAGCGCCAGGCAGTGATCAATCTGGGCATGATGGGTGCTGCCCTGGTCGGTTCCGCGCTGTTGCTGGTCATGATGTTCAAGACCCTGGCGCCCGCGCTGCGGGAGCACCGCGAACTGCGCTTCCTGCTGACCCCGACCAACTATATCCAGGCCGTCAACAGCTACTACAAGCGCAAGTGGAGCACGCCGCTGGTGATGGCGCCGCTGGGCACCGATGCGATACGGGGCGTACTGTGGAAGGGCATGACGCGCCGCACCGTGACGTTGATGGTGGTGGGGGAAACCGCGCGCGCCGCCAATTTTTCGCTGAACGGCTACACGCGCAAGACCAATCCCGAGCTCGTCGGGGTGTCGGGCCTGATCAATTTCACCAATATGCAATCGTGCGGAACCGCGACGGCGGTGTCCGTGCCATGCCTGTTTTCCGCCCTCGGCCGTAACAAATACAGCGACAGCAAGGCGCAGAGCCAGCAAGGTTTGCTTGACGTGGTACAGCATGCCGGGCTGGACGTGCTGTGGCTGGACAATAATTCCGGCTGCAAGGGCGTGTGTGACCGTGTCAGGTATGAAGACGTGTCGGTCCCGGTCCAGGGCGACGCGCTGTGCAACGAGGAAGAATGCTACGACGAACGATTGCTGCGCGACCTGCCGAAAATCATACGCGAAGCGCGCAATGACTTGCTGATCGTCTTGCACCAGAAGGGCAGCCATGGCCCTTCGTACTGGAAACGGTATCCAGCCCAGTTCAAGGCATTTGGACCGGTGTGCGAAACCAACGAGCTGGCGAAGTGTTCGCGTGAATCGATCGTCGCGGCCTACGACAATACCATTCTGTATACCGACCATGTTCTGCGGCAGGCGATCGACCTGCTGGCGAAGGTGAGCCGCGATGAAGATGTGGATACCTCACTGATGTATTTCTCCGACCATGGCGAATCCCTGGGGGAAAACAATTTGTACCTGCATGGCGCACCCTATGTGATTTCACCCAGGGAGCAGCGCCATGTGCCGTTCATGCTGTGGCTGTCGGACGGCTTCCGCGCGCGGTTCAAGATCGACCAGCAATGCCTGGCGGCGCGGTCGGGGCAGGAATTCGACCACGACTATATTTTCCATTCCACGCTGGGCATGCTGGGCATTAGCACGGCTGTCTACAATCCGAAGCTCGATTTGTTCCAGGCCTGCAGCCATGCCAGTTGAGCGCAGGATCTGGCTGGCCTTGGCGCTGGCGGCAGTATTCATCACCTGGCTGGGCAACGCGACCGACATCGACCTTGCACTGGCGGACGCGGCCTACGATGCCAGGCTCGGCGTTTTCCCATGGCGCCATGCCTGGCTGACGGAAGTGTTCAGTCATGTCTTGCTCAAGCGCGCGCTGACGGGATTGGGCTTGCTGTTTATTGCCGCTGTGGCGTTGGACATGGTCAAACGGCAGCCCTGGCGCCATCTGCGGCGCAAGCAGTTGCGCGTGGTGGCCGCGTCGGCGGTGCTGGTGCCCGCCGCAGTTGCCTTGCTCAAGCAGTTCAGCAGCTCACATTGTCCTTGGGATATTGACCGCTATGGCGGTGCCGAGCCCTACGTGCGATTGCTGGAATCACTTCCGGTAGATGTATTGCCCGGCAATTGCATGCCGGCAGGGCACGCGTCGAGCGCGATGTGGCTGATGTCGCTGGCGGTCTTCCATCTCCCGGCACGGCCCAGGGCCGCAGCCGGGGTGTTTGCGCTGTGCCTGGGCGCCGGACTGGCCGTCGGTTGGATGCAGCAGCTGCGCGGCGCCCACTTCCTTACCCATACCTTGTGGACGGGCTGGATTGCCTGCGCCATTGTTCTGGCGTTGATCTCGGTCGCCTTTCGCACTTCCGTGCGGGTCCGGATTTGATCGTGCGGCGCCCGCGCACCAGCGCCGGGCGAGCTTGCGTGCGCGCCTTTGTGGCCGGCCAAACCGACGATGTCGACGCCATCCGCCTGCGCGCCTGCCGCAGCAAGTATACGGTGTACGACGAGATCATCCTGCTCGACCTTGCCGGCAATAATTTGTTGGCTTCAAGGAAATCATAGAGGCCGATTATCCTGGCGTTCCCATGATCAGCCCGCGAGCTGCCACCCCGCGCGAGTAAGCGGCAGACGGGTAACCGCCTGCCCCGTGGCTGCAAACAGCGCGTTGGCTAGCGCCGGTGCGACACTGGACGGACCTTCCTCGCCGGCTCCACTGGGCCGCGTGCTGCTGCCCAGGATGATCACCTCGATCGGCGGCGTCTGCGCCAGCGTCGCAAGTTGGTAGCCGTCGAAATTTCCCTGTTCCACCTGGCCGTCGCGCAAGGTGATTTCACCGGCCAGCGCGCTCGACAAACCGAACACGGTTCCGCCCATCATTTGCGCCTCCACCCCTTGCGGATTGAACACGACCCCCACATCGATCACCGCAAAGATTTTCTCGATCCGAAAGCGGCCCGGCGCCGGCACCGAAATATGCACGATATGCGCGCTGCGCGCGTCGTTCCCGGCATTCATGGCGATGCCGCGAAACTGTCCGGCCGGCAGCGGCTCGTGCCAGCCGGCGCGCTCGGCCAGCTTGCTCAGCATGGCCTTGACCAGGGGCTTGGTGGCGAGCATGCGCAAGCGGTATTCAAGCGGATCGATGCCGGTCAGCGCGGCGGCGCGGTCCACGCTGCATTCGAGGAAAAAGCAGTTCTGGGTCGCCCCCACGCCGCGGAAATAACCGCAGGGCACGCCATGGTCGACCCTGGTCCAGTTAATCTGCACGGCCTTCATGTCGTAGTCGTGCTCGTTCAGGCCCATGGTGACGGACCAGTCGAATTCGGACTTGGGGCCGTTGGTCAGCCCCGTGTACTCGAACAGCGACGGGTTGGCCACGTCGGCCCGCAAGGCGCTCGGCATGCCATCGGCGCCCAGCGCGATGCGGATGCGTGCTGCGGCGGCAGGGCGGTAACCGCCGGCGCGCAGGTCGGTTTCGCGCGACCAGATCAGTTGCACCGGCCGTCCGATCGCCTTCGCCACCAGCGCCGCTTCGATCGCGAAGCCATGTTCAAGCCTGCGCCCGAAGCCGCCGCCCACCAGTTGGCTGTGAATGGCCACCTGTTCCGGCGCCAGGCCCAGCGCCGCCGCCACGCCGCGCTGGGTGTCTTGCGCGCTTTGGGTCGATAGCCACAATGCCGCACCGGCAGGGCCAACTTCGGCCACGGCATTCATCGGCTCCATCGTCGCATGGGCCAGGAAGGGCACGTCGTAACTGATGTCGAGCGTCTTGACGGCGCCCGCCAAGGCACTTGCCACGGCCGTGTTATCGGGGACGAAATTGCGGCCCTGGCCGCGCTGGGCGGCGGCCAGCAGTTCGGTACGGATTGCTTCGGAGTTCACGTTCTTGTGCGGGCCGTCGGACCAGCGCGGCTTGAGCGCGCGCAGGCCCTTCAGGGCGCTCCAGTAACTGGTGGCCACCACCGCCAGCGCGCCGGGCAGCCTGACGACCTTGACCACGCCGCGAATCGCCCTGGCCGGGCGCTCGTCCACGCTTTGCAGCTCGGCGCCAAAGCGCGGCGCGTGCATCAACGTGGCCACCAGCATGCCGGGGCGGCGCACGTCGATGCCGTACACCGCGCTGCCGTCGACCTTGGACGGAATGTCCAGCCGTGGCGGGCTGGTGCCGATGATCTTCCAGTCGGCGCGCCGACGCGGCCTGGAATCGGCCGGCGGTGTCAGCTTTGCAGCGGCGGCCAGCAGCTCGGTGTAGGCAAGGCGGCGCACGCCATCCGGGTGCAGCACATGGGCCTCGCGCGTACTGCAGCTTTGCGGCGCCACCTCCCAGGCCGTGGCGGCCGCCTGCAGTAGCATGGTGCGGGCACCGGAAAACAGCGGGGCCAGCAAGCGGAAGCTGCTCTTGGTGCCGACACTGCCAAAGGTGGCGTAACTGCCCAACATCGGATTGATAAAAGCCTTCTCCATCGGCGCAGGCACCACCTTGATCGATGCGAGCGGCATGTCGAGTTCTTCGGCGGCAAACTGCGCCACTGACGTATGCGTGCCCTGGCCCATTTCGCTGACAAAGCTCTGTACCGTCACCGTACCGTCAGCGCTCAAGCGCAGCCAGAGCGCAAAGCCGGGGGCGGGCGCTGCGCTTGCAGGCGCCGGGCCGGCCTGGGCCGACGCAGGCGTCGGCATGCCGGCCAGCGTCCATACTCCCAGTGCGAAACTGGAACTCAGAAAGTCGCGGCGGGTGGTGCTCATGGCTTGGCCTTGTTGCCGGCCGTGGCCGCCGAATGGATCGCCGCGCGCACGCGCGGATAGGTGCCGCAGCGGCACAAATTGGTCATGGCCGCGTCAATCTGCGCGTCGGTCGGATGCGCATGCGTGGCCAGCAGGGCGGCGGCGGCCATCAGCATGCCGGACTGGCAGTAGCCGCATTGCGGCACCTGATGTTCGATCCAGGCCTGTTGCAGGGCAGGGCCGTGGGTACTGGCCAGGCCCTCGATGGTGGTGATGCGCTTGCCCGCCAGGGCTTGCACCGGCATCACGCAACTGCGCATGGCATCCACCGCCGCGTTCAGGGCGAGGATATTGGTCTGGAAGGCGATGCCGTCGATGACGCTGATGATGTCGGTGATGCGCGCCGAGCAGTCCTTGATGGAAGCCATGGTCGAGACGGCCTGGGCCACCACGGCGCCGCCCTGGGCTGCCACGGTGGCAGCTTCCGTGGTCAGCTGGTTGGCCTGGCTGGCGTTGGCGGCATTTTGCTGCACGGTTTCGGTCAGGGTTTCCATGGCGCTGGCCGTTTCTTCCAGCGACGACGCCTGGGATTCGGTGCGGGCCGACAGGTCGGCATTGCCGGAGGCGATTTCGCTGGCGGCCACGGTCATCTGGTCGGTGCTGCCCCGGATATTGCCGATCATGTCCGCCACGCCGCCGTTGATATGGCCGACCGCTTGCAGCAACTGGCCGATTTCGTCATTGCGGCTGGTGTCGAATTCATGGATCAGGTCGCCTTCGGCGATGCGCTCGGCGCTGACGACGGCCTGGTCCAGGCCGGAACGGATGTAGCGGTAGGCGATCAGCAGGCAGCCGACCGTGCAAGTGATCAACAGGCCCGGCATGCCGCCGGCAAGTCAGAAGGCGCTGACCGACGCGGCTTGCGCGGTCTGCACCTCGGTGCCGGTGCGCTGGTCCAGCAATACCAGGAACTCGTTCACGGGCTGCATGATCTTCGCTTTGTTCTTGTGATAGGCGGCGTCGTGCATGATGCGGCGCGCCATGTCGGGGGCGGGCGTGTCGTTGCGGGTGACGGCGCCCTTGCCGTCGTCAAACTTGCCCTTGACGGCATTCATCGCGATGACTGCGGTGCGTACCAGGTCGTTCGAATTGGCTTGCGCTTCCTTCAGCTTGCCGAACTCCTGATCGCTGAAGCCGGCCTGCTTCATCAGGGGCGCCAGGGCGACGGTGCCGCCAGAGTCGCGCGCTTTCTTGTCGTTGCGCACGTCGAGGATATCCATGTATTGCTGTTCGTAGGCGAGGTCGCCGGTTACCACGTAGGTGCGGGCGAGGCGGGTCAGGTCGTCCGAACTCTGGCGCAGTTCGTCGGCCAGCAGGTAGGCCTGGTAGCGCTTGCTGCTGGCCGCGGCGGCCTCCGCTTCCATGCCGGACACGCGCAGCATGGCCACGATCGTCAGGGCCGCAAGGGCCAGCGTGACAATGAACGAGGCAAGGAAGATCTTCTTGATGGACAGATTGGTGAACATGGCATTTCCCCTGATGTGTGGCGACCTTGTGACGAACCGGATCAACGAATGAATCCAGAGTAGTCGTCGGCGAAGGCCGCAGCTATTGCACTTTGTGATTTGTTTGAAGATGAATGGCCTGATCTGCCGGGCAGATTGCGATTCGGCTATGATGTCGGGTTTGATCGCCAGGAGTCAGAGTGAATTTATTGCATTGCCGCTTGCGTTCGCTGAAAACCATCCTGGCTGGCTTCCTGCTATTGGTACTCGCCGGTGCTGCCCTTGCGCACGGCGTCTCGGACTCGGACAAGGGCTTCCTGGCGGGGGCTACCGGTGTGCACTTCCTGCCCTATCTATACCTGGGCGCCAAGCACATGGTGACCGGTTACGACCACCTGCTGTTCCTGTGCGGCGTCATTTTCTTCTTGTACCGCATGCGGGACGTCGGCCTGTACGTCACCCTGTTCGCGCTCGGGCACAGTACCACGCTGCTGCTGGGCGTCCTCAATGGCTGGCACATGAACGCCTACCTGGTGGACGCCATCATCGGCCTGTCCATTGTCTACCGCGCCTTTGACAACCTGGGCGGATTCCAGACGCTGCTCGGCGTTCAGCCGAACAAGAAGGGGGCAGTCCTCATTTTCGGTTTCTTCCATGGCCTTGGCCTGGCGAGCAAACTCCAGGATTTCTCCTTGTCGCAGGATGGCTTGATCGCAAACATGATCGCTTTTAACCTCGGCGTGGAAATCGGCCAACTGCTCGCGCTGGGCATGATTTTGATTGCAATGCGTTACTGGCGCTCGACGGCCAGCTTCGCGCGCCACGCCTTCACAGGCAATTTTGCGTTAATGACCGCCGGATTCGTGCTGGCCGGTTTCCAGTTCACCGGTTTTCTCGTCCAATAGGAGCCTCGCCCTTGTCCCAGCCAACACCCAGCGGCGTGCCGGTCGCGCCGAAAAAAGAACTATTGCGCGGCACCCTGATCGCAGCCTTGCTGGCCGGCGTGCTGCTGGCCGTCGCCGTGCTTCCTGCCGAATATGGTATCGACCCGACCGGCGCAGGAAAGGCCCTGGGGCTGACCACTTTGCGCACTGCGTCAGTGCCCGCAGCGGCTGCGAAGCCCGGGTCGACCGTGGCGGCGCCTGGTGAAATCCGCGCGCTGACCATCGCAGCACGCCAGAGCGGCCTCTATCGCACCGACGTGCGGGAAGTGACCTTGCCGCCGGGCCGGGGGCTGGAAGTGAAGACTCGTCTGGCCAAGGGCGCGACGTTGATTTTTTCCTGGAAAACCGAGAACGGCGAACTGGTCAATCACGATTTTCATGGCGAGCCCGTCAACGCCCGGCAGGATGAATTCGAGAGCTTTATTGACGAGAAGGCCGTGAGCCAGTCCAGCGGAACGCTGATCGCGCCTTTCACGGGTGTGCATGGCTGGTACTGGAAAAATACGACGGCCGTTCCCGTCAAGATCACCTTGCAGGCGAGCGGTTTTTACACGGATATTTTCAACAAATAACTTAATCCACAGGAGACACTGAATGAAACACGTAATCGGATTACTGGTCCTGGCACTGAGCGCGGGCCTGCACGGCGTGGCGCAGGCCCATCCCGACCACGACGAGGTTGAAGTTGTTGCCATGTACAAGGTCGAGTTGGTGAAAAAGAAGGATGGAGCATCCTTCCTGATCAGCAAGGATGGAACAAAAGTCTCGACCGTCGGCGCGACGGGAAAACTGATCTTGAAGAAGGGCAATGCAAAAACAGAAGTCGCCCTGCAACCCGATGGAAAGGGCGGCATGGAAACCGCAAAACCCATCAAGATTGCCGCGGGCGCGCAGGTGCGGGCCATGATCACTTTCGCCGATGCCACTGCCGCTACTGAAGATTTCGTGGTGAAGTAAGTAGCGGGAAACCAGGGCCTTACATGGGCGTGATCTGGACGCTGGCCACACGCCGGCGCGCCGGACATCGACGTCGATAAACCGGTAATGGCTATTGAAGGCGGCGCCGTCGTAAGCACCGCTCATGCGCGTGGTCCCGCTCAGCAGTGCGACGTCGCCGTACAGCCGCACGTCAAGGTCGTCGACGTGATAGGGATGGATGACGAGTTTGGGCGAGCCGATAAAGGCCAGGAAGGCGGCGCCGTCGCTGACCTGGCCGCCTTGGCGAATGTGGCGAAAGTCCGGCGCCATATTGGCGGCGACTGCCGCCATGTCCTTGCCCTTGCCCACAATGGCCGCGTCGGACTGCACTGGGACAGGGATGGACGAACGTCCTGGCAAGCACGCGCCGAACGCCAGCGCAGCGGCGAGAACATGGTTTGATAGCAATCTTGTCATCGCATCACCATAGTGGAATTCCTGCGCGCCTACAAGTGCCGCGCGCGGCTACCCCTTCGTGACGATGGCCGACAAACCGGGGTCAGACCTCGGCGGAGTAATATTTCTCGCGCGAGGTCTGACCCCGGTGGGTGTTGTAGCTAGAACTTGTATTCCATCGATACTCTGTAGACCCGGCCCAGCATGTCGGCAGTGCTGGTTACGTAACCGCCACCATAGGTACTGTTGGCGGTCAATGGCGGCCATTCCTGGGTGACGTTGTTCACGCCGACGTTGATGGTGGTGTTCTTGATACCCTTGTAGCGGACGTTCAGGTTGAACTGGCTGTACGAATCGACGTCGGTATTGGTGGCGCCCGCACGCGGCGTCACGTCGCTCAGGCCGGTCTGGTAACGCTGCGATACGGTGGCGCTCCAGGCGTCCTTGTTGTAGGTGACCGAGGCCGAATGCTTCCAGCGCGGATTGATCTGCGGCAGGCCGGCCAGGCCGGAATTCGGACCCGCGCTGCCGAAGCGGCCATCGTTGGTGATGATGCCCACGTTTTTCAGCCAGACGCCGTCCTTCTCGCCCTGGAACTCGTACTTGTGATACCAGGTGCCGTCGACCCTGGCGTCGAAAGTGCCGTAGGTCGTGGTGGGGAAGCGGTAGGCCACGGAGACGTCGGCGCCGCGAATGCGGGTCTGTCCACGGTTGGCCTGGCTGGCCACGATGTGGTCGATGATGCCGTTCGAGCCGCGCAGGATGTGATCGACATATTTCGCCGGATTCTGCTGCACTTCCGCGATCGCCAGCGCGCCCAGCACGTCCTTCAGTTTCAGGCCCCAGTAGTCGACCGTCACCGCCAGGTTCTTGACCGGTTCGAACGCGATGCCGTAGGAGAAGCCACGCGATTTTTCAGGCTTGAGGAAGTCGTTGTCCGGCGTCTTGGTCCAGTACGAGGTCAGGATGTTGCAGACCTGGTCCGCCGTGTAGCCAGCCTTCGGCACACCGGTGCCGGCCACCGTCGGCTGCGCGCTTGGGCACAGGACAGGATCGTCCATGACCAGGGTGCGCACTTCCGGCGTCGGGTTCTGGATGTCCATGATGGACGGCGCGCGGAAGCCCGTCGACACCGATGCGCGCATGACCGTGTCCTTCAGCGGCTCCCAGCGTGCCGCTAGTTTCGGATTGACCGTGGTCTGCTTCAGGTCCTGGTAGCGGTCGGCACGCACGGCGCCGTTGAGCAGGAAGGTGGACGTGAGCGGGATGTCCGCTTCCATCACCAGCGACGAAATATCGCGGCGCAGTTTCTTCGCCACGCCAACCGGAGTTTCGCCGATCAGGTCACTTTGCACCACGTTGCCGGCAGCGTCGATGTTATAAGTGCCATCGGGCTTTTTCAGCACATAGTCCAGTGGCGCGTTGAAGGTGCGCGCGGAATCGCGGCGCACTTCACCGGAGATCGCCAGGGTCAGGTCGCCGCCCGCCAGTTTCATCAGGGGACGCGAGAAGGTGGCGTCGATGCTCTGGTTGTAAGCCTTGTTCAGGCGGTAGGTATAGTCGCGCGCTTCGATGCTGCGCAGGTATTGCACGCCGGCTGCGTCCTGCATGCCGAAGGGATTGAGGATGCCCTGGTCGAAGCCCGCCTGGGCTTTCGAGTACCGGATATAGCCGCCGCCGACACGCGTGTCGCGCTTGGCCACGCCATGGTTCACACCGATCCGGTAATCCCATTCGAACACGGCGCCTTCGGCCGACAGCACAATGCGGTCATTGCTTTGTTCGTCGTTACGATAGGCGGGTCCCAGTTCGGCCGGGCCCCACTGGAAGAAGATCGCCCGGTTATTCATGTTCAGGTTGCTGACGGTGCCTGGCGTCTTGGTCGAGTCTATGAACATGGCCGGGGTATTGCTGCCCGTGTTGCTGCCCACGACAGGCACTGCCGGCGTAATGCCTTTGCCCGGATAGAAGCGGCTGGTCGACGGCAGCGTGTAGGTCGTGAACGGCTGCACGGCGCCCGGCACTTGCATGCCACGGAATTTCTGCACATTGAAATTGCTGTGCAAGATGTCCAGGTCGAGCTTGTGGCCGCCGCTGATATTCCAGCTGGCGCGCGCGGCGATGGTGGTGATCTCGCTGCCGTCCGTCACAGCGGTCCAGTACAGCGGATTGCGGAAGCAGCCTGGCGCGTAGACCGCCGGGGTGTTCGCACTGGCGGCGCCCAGCGCTGGCGCCGAGTAGGGCGTGAAGCAGCCGGTGGCGAAGGCCGGGTTGTAGTTGGAGTTGGCCGCGCGGGTGAAGCCGAAATTGGCCATCGGGCTCGGGTTGCGGGCGTCCGGCGTGAGGCCCAGTCCCAGTGTGCTGAGGATGGATTTGTCGTGCTGGTCGGGGCGGTCTTCCTGGAACAGCGCCGATTTTTTTTGATGGTCGACGGCCAGGTACATATTGAAGCCGTCTTTGCTCAGGTTGCCGTAGCCGATGATCGCGCCCAGGCTCCTGGTCTGTCCGCCGCCGCCCATTTGGGGCGTGGCGAATTCACCTTTGATGGACGCGCCCTGGTAACCGCGCTTGGTCCAGTAGTTTTGCACGCCGCCGATGGCGTCCGCGCCATAGATCGACGCGGCGCCGCCGCTGAGGGTTTCCACGCGGTCCAGCGCCATGCGCGGCATCATGCTCACGGAGACGTACTGGTCCTGCAGCGGTTCATTCGCCAGGCGGCGACCGTTCAGCAGCGACAGGGTGCGCATGGGGCCGAGTCCGCGCAAATTGGTCACGGGGCCGGCGGCGCCCGAGTTGGTGCCCAGCGACAGCGACTGCGGCTGTTCCAGCACCAGGTCTTTCAATTCTGTATGGCCACGCGCTTCCAGTTCGGTGGCTTTCACCGTGGTGACCGCGGTTGCGCCTTCATTGGCCGTGCGACGGATCAACGATCCCGTCACCACGATGGCCTGCAGTGCAGGTTCCGCCTGCGTTGCACTTTGCGCGTAGGCGTGGCCGCTCATCTGCAACAAGGCAAGGTTGACTGCCGACGCCAGTACCGCGCGCTTCAAAATGATCTTTCTTTCATGTTTCATGGATTCTCCTCTGTTCTGTTTTAAACGAATTGGTTCAATCGCTTTTTTATTTGGACTGACCGTATTGTAAATTGGTCCGGCCACAATGACTACAGAAAAATCACTTCTAAATTTCCATAATCATTTATATAAGCGCTTATTTAAATTGTGCTACTATCGCCACATGAAACAAGGACTCGGAACCCAATTGCGCCACCTGATCGAACTGCTCGATGGCGCCGTGCTGCAAGCCTATGTCGACGCGGGCCTGGATTACCGGCCGCGCTACACGCCGGTGATGCGGATCCTGGCGCAACAGCGCAGCGCGACCATCGGCCAGCTGGCCGAGCTGGCCTGCATCACGCAACCTGCGGCGACGCAAACGGTGGCGCTGATGAAGAAGGAGGGCCTGCTGCTGGTCGATGCCGGTGGCGACGACGGCCGGCAACGCCTGGTGCGCTTGAGCCGGCAAGGCGAGGAACTGCTGCCGCGCCTGCAGGCGTGCTGGCAGGCCACCAGCCGCGCGGCCGACAAGCTGGATGCGGAGCTGGCATTCCCCTTGTCGGCATGCCTGGCGCAGGCTATCGCAGCCCTTGAGCAACGCTCCTTCGGCGAGCGCATCCGTGACACCAGCAAGAAATCATGACCGACCAACTGAGGAAGACGACGATGGAAACTACCCTGGACCTGGCAGACAACAAACCGGCGCTGGCAGCACGCCTGATGGCGTATCCACTGGTCCGCATTGTGCTCGGCGTCGTGTTGACCTTTGCGGCAGTACCGCTGGCCATGATCATCGCTTCCCAGCTGGTGGCGAAACCGTACCGCGTGATGTGGCCGCAACTGCTGGCCGCCGTGCTGGTGTGGTTTGGTTACCGTTTCTGGGTGCGCCGTGTTGAAAAGCGGCAGCCCACCGAGCTGGCGATGCCGGGCATGGCGCGCGAACTGGGGGCAGGGCTGCTGGTCGGCGGCTGGCTGGTTGCCCTTACTTTTGCGCTATTGGCGGCGCTGGGCGCTTACCAGTTTGGCGGCATCAATGCAGTGGGGATCATGATGCTGGTGCCCCTGGCCGAACTGGTCCTCGTTGGTTTTGCCGAGGAAATGATGTTCCGTGGCGTGGTATTCGGCGTTACTGAACGATCGCTCGGGGCCAAGGCCGCCGTCGTGATTTCCGCGCTGGTGTTCAGCCTGGCCCATATGCCGAATCAAGGCGTGTCGGTGCTGGCGATGGCCGTGATTGCGGCCTACGGCGTGTTGCAGGCAGCGTTGTACATGGTGACGCGTCGATTGTGGGTTTGCATTGGCACCCACATAGCGTGGAACTACTGCGTTAGCCAGGTGTTTTCGTCGACCGTGTCGGGCCATGCTGCCACGGACGGCCTGCTGAGGGGCGAATTGGTAGGCAATTCGCTTCTGACCGGCGGCGTGTTCGGTGTGGAAGGGTCGCTCGTTGCCCTGGTTCTCATTGCAACCGCCGCCGCGCTGTGCCTGCGCAAGGCATTTGCCGGAAAATCGGTCAGCTTGGGCAGCTAGCCGCTCTTGCGCCGTCCGTGAAGCGCTTGAACGACCACAGGCGGTCGATGCGCGCCTTGTTGAGCTCGTCCCATCTGGCGCCGTTGGTGATGGTATCGCCGCGGCGCAGTTTCGCCTGTTCGGCGACGTCGTCTATTTCCGCGGTGCGCAGCTTGTCCAGTTCCGCGTTGATTTCGTCACACGACAATTGCAGTGGCTTCTCGACGAAAGGCTTTTCGGCGCCATCCGCAAAGCGGTTGAACCGCTCTGCCTTGTTCAGATAAGCTGTGCGGTATTCATTGTCGGGATAGGCGCTAACGCCCGGCATATCGCGGTTGATCGTGTCGCGGTCCGCCTGGGTGATTTTGCCGCCCTGGTCGAGGCGCTTCAGGATGTCGTCCAGGCGGGCTGCCGGTTCGTGGATCGCTTTCGAGATGCGTACATTGTCGTAGTTCTGGCATTCTTGCAGGTCCGGTCCCCAGCTGCGCCGCGTCCATGAGGCTGCGGCATGGTCGCCGCCTTTCTCCTGTTCATCCTTGATGATGGGCTCCCAATAGGAATTCACTTCCGCAACGCATTGCGCCGTCGTCTTGCCGCTGCCCCAGTCGCCTTGTTGGACCTTCGGAGGGAATACCTTTTGTTCGGTCACGTACTTTTGACAGCCGGCCTTGTAGTGGTGCTGAAAGGCGAGGGCGCATCCCGCGTGCGTGGTGATCTGTTTTTCCCTGGCCATGTCATAGCCCGCCATGATTTCGAAGTCAGGCTGGTTGATGCGCTTGCCGTTCTTGTCATGGTGGACGGGCTCGTCGTCGACGATTTCCTGTTGCTGCGGAATCCCGATCGCGCGTATGGTGAGGTAGGTCTGGAGAAAGCTGAGCAAGTAGAATGCAACTACGCCGATCAACACAGCGCGAACGATCTTCATGATGGTTATTCGTGGCGCGGCTTTTTTTTCTGGTTCTGACGGGCTGTTCATGGTGCCTGACTATATTTACGATTCGCAATAATACTTTAGATCACGTCGTCCGCGTATGCTGGCGGAATTGACTGTTTTTGCTGTCTTCTTCAACTTTCACGGGTACGACCGGGGTCGCTAATGCGTTCGGCAATGCGCTGGGGAATCCTGTCCTGAAGAGGGCCACTGCTGCAATTTCCGGGCACATGTCGGTGTGTCAGGACTGCTCACAATACCTTGGCCCCCATCTTGCCATGACGCGCCTGATAGAATCATGGCCATGAGTCGCATGCTTTTACCAACCTCGGCGCCGCTGGACAAGGACTTGCCACCAGCGCTCGCCATATCTCCCAGCGGCCGCCTTCATCTGGAACTGCTAGCGACCGGGCACGCTGCCGCAGCGCCGGCGGTCCTGGCCCGCATCGTGCAGGCCTTCGAACGCGGCGCCGCTGAGGGCTTGCTCCACCTTGGCGCCAGCGAACTGGCCATCGCCTTGCCGCCTTCGCTCGCTTTTGGGCGCGAATTGGCGCACCTGTTCATGACGCGCCTGTGCGCGGTGCCGGATCTGGCCGGGCAATGGGAAAGCCTGACTTTGCCTGCACCGCAAGCGGAGCTGACGCAGTTGCTGGCCGGCCTGCCGCCCATGACCGGCGCGGAATACCTGGACCTGGCCCGCCTGGAAGCGCTATGGTCCGATCTGCTGCTTGCAACCCGTGCCCAGATCGCGCAGGCAGATGGCGACGTGCAGGCATGGTTGGCGCAAAAGCACCCGAGCTGGAATCTGCTGGGGCGCGTCTGCTTTCACCTGGCCGAGAACAAGGCCAGTCCCGACGCGCCTTTCGCATTCCTGGCGACCTATGGCGCCACGGTGTCGCAGCAAGCCAAGGTGCAGCATGTCCCTCTGGGACGCGCGCTGAAGGAATATGCCGGCAGCGAAAACCGCGATGCCCTGCTGCGCCTGTTGTTGCCGGTGCATAAGGCATCCGAGCAATGCCCCTGGCTCGCCGCCTTGGTGGCATCGGGCGCGATTTTTCACGCGCGCGCCTGGACGCCCCAGGACGCCCATCAGTTCCTGCAGAATATCCCCCTGTTCGAAGCAAGCGGCATCGTGGTGCGCATTCCCGACTGGTGGAAGCCAGGTCGGCCGACGCGCCCGCAAGTGCAGGTCAATCTCGGTCAGCGCGCGGCGGGATTGGGGATGGACGCGCTGCTCGATTTCGATATTGCCTTTTCGCTCGGCGCCGAGGTCCTGTCCGAAACGGAGTGGGCCGACCTGATTGCCGCCGGCTCCGGCCTGGTGCGTGTCAAGGGACGCTGGGTCGAAGTCGATCGGGCGCACCTCGAGGCCGTCCTGGCGCACTGGAGCACGGTGCAGCGCCACGCCGGCGAGGGCATTTCCTTCCTCGAGGGGATGCGGTTGCTGGCCGGCGTCAGCGACGACGCCAAAGGCTTGCCGGCCCTGCCCGCGGCCAGCGGCGACTGGTCACGCGTGGTGGCGGGCGACTGGCTCAAAGGCGTGCTCGACGATTTGCGCAATCCCGCGCATGGCGACGCGGCCGCGCTGCCCGGGCCGGAGCTGAAGGCGCAACTGCGCCCATACCAGCAAGACGGCGTGCGCTGGCTGCATTTGCTCAATCGCCTGGGCCTGGGCGGTTGCCTGGCCGACGACATGGGCCTTGGCAAGACGGTACAGGTTCTGGCCTTGCTGCTGAGCGCGCGGAGAGGAAATGATCCCGGACCGCATTTGCTGATTTTGCCGGCTTCCCTGGTCGGCAACTGGCAGTCGGAAATAGCGCGCTTTGCCCCGGACTTGCGCACGCTGGTGGCGCATGCGTCCGCCATGCCGGCCAAGCGCTTGGCGCTGCTGCCGGCCGACGAGTTGTGCCGGGTCGATGTCGTGCTCACCACCTACGGCACCTTGATGCGCGTGCCTGCGCTGCGCGAAACGCAGTGGTCCATCGTGGTGCTCGATGAAGCGCAGGCCATCAAAAATCCTGGCGCCCAGCAAACACGCGCGGTCAAGCTGCTGCACAGCCGGGTGCGTTTTGCGCTGACCGGTACCCCAGTCGAAAACAGCCTGGGCGATCTATGGTCGCTGTTCGACTTCATCAGTCCGGGTTTGCTGGGCAGCGCGAAATCGTTCGCCGGCCTCGTCAGGCGCCTGGAACAGGGCGGCAGCGGCGCCTACGCGCCCTTGCGCAAGCTGGTCCAGCCGTATATCCTGCGGCGCCTGAAGAGTGACAAGCGCATCATTGGCGACTTGCCGGACAAGACCGAGATCAAGGCCTATTGTTCCCTGTCGCGCATGCAGGTCAGCCTGTACCAGGCGGCCGTGGAAGCACTGCAGCAACAGTTGACCAGCCTCGACGGCATGGCCCGGCGTGGCGCCGTACTCGCTTTCCTGATGCGCTTCAAGCAGATTTGCAACCATCCGGCGCAATGGTCGGGCGATGGCCAATATGCGCCCGAACGCAGCGGCAAGTTCGCGCGCCTGCGCGAGCTTGCCGAGGAGATCGCCGCGCGCCAGGAAAAGGTACTGGTGTTTACCCAGTTCCAGGAAATGACCGCGCCGCTGCACGATTTTCTGCAGACGGTGTTCCAGCGTCCCGGTCTGGTGCTGCACGGCGGCACGGCAATCCGGGCGCGCAAGGAATTGGTCGACCGCTTCCAGGACGAATCCGGCCCGCCCTTCTTTGTGCTGTCGATCAAGGCTGGCGGCACCGGCCTGAACCTGACGGCGGCCGCGCATGTGATCCATTTCGACCGGTGGTGGAACCCGGCCGTTGAAAACCAGGCCAGCGACCGCGCGTACCGGATTGGCCAAAAGAAGAATGTACTGGTGCACAAGTTCATTTGCCGCGGCACCGTCGAGGAAAAAATCGACGCCATGATCGAAGCGAAACAGAGCCTGTCGGACGAGATGCTCGAAGGCGGGGCCGAAGTCCGGCTCACTGAAATGAGCAATGATGAACTTCTTCGCCTGGTATCGCTCGATATCAATAGCGCGTCGATCGAATAATTCCGGGGAGAGTGGCATGGGTAGACAAGACGATGGCGGCTGGGCCCCGTACGTATCGGTCGCGCAACGGCGCGCGGACGCGGCAAGAGCGGTCAAGGCCTTGAAGAAAAAAGGGCGTGATTGCCTGCCCGTGGTCATCGATACGCGGACCATTGCGCATACATTCTGGGGCAAGAAATGGTGTGACAACCTGGAGCAGTACAGCGATTACGAGAATCGCCTGCCGCGCGGACGCACCTACGTGCGCAACGGCTCGGTCGTCGACCTGCAGATCGGCACGGAGTCCATTACCGCCTTGGTGGCCGGTTCCAGCCTGTACCAGGTCAAGATTGCCGTGCGTCCGCTCGAGCAAGCGCTCTGGCAATCGATACTGGCGCGTTGCACCGGCCAGGTTGGGTCGCTGGTCGATCTGCTGCAGGGGCGCATGCCTGCGACCGTGATGGATGTGGTAGCGCAGACAGACAGCGGGCTGTTTCCCGCGCCCTTGCAAATGCGCTTTAGCTGCAGTTGTCCCGATGGCGCGAACATGTGCAAGCATACCGCCGCGGCCCTGTATGGCGTGGGGAACCGGCTGGACACCCAACCGGAATTGCTGTTCCGGATGCGGAATATCGACCCCGCCGAGCTGATCCAGAGCGCCATCCAAGGCTCGCTGGCCCAGACAGATGCCGGTCCTGGCCCGAATCTGGGTGATGCCGACCTGTCGGCCCTGTTCGGGATCGATCTCGATACGGCGGAAGTGGCCTTCGCACCACCACCAGCTGTTGCAGCGGCGCAGAAGACCATTAGTGCCGCCGAACTGAATGCGCGTGGGGTTCCGGTTCACATGCGGCAGAGCTGGCTTAAATCCGGCGTGTTGCTGGCCAGTGGCCAGCGTGCGGTGTATGGACTGGCAGATCATTCGGAGACTGCCATTGCAGACTATCTGGCGTGGCGCGCCCGCCCAAAGCGCCTTCCCGAATAGGACCGGGGGCCAGGTCTGATATTCGGGGCTGACATTCGGACACGGCCACAACTTTAGCGGCGAACAGGCTCTCTAGCCGCTACGTGGTCCCCTGATTCCTGGGCAATATACCGCCGCGTCGCCAACCCGGATCAGCATTCAGAGCGTTTTCCTCATCAAGTCCAGAAACCCCTTCAGCACAGGCGATGCATTATCGCGACGCCATGCCAGGCCCGTCTCCACCAGCGGCGTGGCCTGCGCCAGCGGCCGGTATTCCACTCCCGGACGGCGCAGATTGCTCACCGATTGCGGCACCAGCGCGATCCCCATGCCGGCCGACACCAAACTGACGATGGTCTGCATCTGGATCGCTTCCTGCCCGATCGATGGCGTGATGCCAGCCGCGCGGAACACCGCCAGGATCGCGTCATACAAACTGGGCGAGATCGCGCGTGGAAAAATAATCAGCGGCAGAGGCGGCAATGAACGCAGATCCACGTCGCGCTTGCCACGCAAGCCGGGCAGGTCCGCCGGCGCCGCCAGGATCAAAGGCTCGTTCAGCACCGGCAGGTAGTCCAGCTCCGCCTTCGCCTTGTCCGGCAACGGCGGAATCAGCAAACCCGCATCGATGCGCCCATTGAGCAAATCTTCCAGCTGCAAATCGGACGTCGCTTCCTTCAACGTGATCTGCACCTGCGGACAGGCCGCGCGGTAGGCGCGCAGAAAGGGCGGCAATACGCTGTAATCGGCGGACGACACGAAAGCAAGCACCAGCTTGCCAGTCTCGCCCAGCGCGGCCCGCTGCACCAGCCCGGGCAGCTCGCCCGCCTGCTCCAGCAAACGCCGCGCTTCCGGCAGCAGCGCGGCCCCGGCAGGCGTCAGCGCCACGCCGCGCCGATTGCGGTCGAACAGCGCCGCGCCCAGCAATTCCTCCAGAGCAAAGATGGCCTGCGACAGCGGCGGCTGCGTCATGTGCAGGCGCGTGGCGGCGCGGCCGAAATGCAGTTCCTCGGCGACGGTGACGAAATAGCGCAGCTGGCGCAGCTCGATGTTGGCAGTCATGTCCTGTGATATGTAAAAAGAATTACAGAGCATTAAATCATATATTGGACAACTCGTGTTCCACGCGCCACACTGATACTCTTATTCGTCCGCTTTCCCCAGGAGATCCCCATGCCGACTTACCGTTCACGTACCACCACCCACGGCCGCAATATGGCCGGCGCGCGCGCCCTGTGGCGTGCCACCGGGATGAAGGACGGCGATTTCGATAAGCCGATCGTCGCCGTCGTCAATTCCTTCACCCAGTTCGTGCCCGGCCACGTGCACCTGAAAGACCTGGGCCAACTGGTCGCGCGCGAAATCGAAGCGGCCGGCGGCGTCGCCAAGGAATTCAACACTATCGCCGTCGATGACGGCATCGCCATGGGCCATGGCGGCATGCTGTACTCGCTGCCGTCGCGCGACCTGATCGCCGACTCCGTCGAATACATGGTCAATGCGCACTGCGCCGACGCCATGGTCTGCATCTCCAATTGCGACAAGATCACACCCGGCATGCTGATGGCAGCCATGCGCCTGAACATCCCGGTAGTGTTCGTGTCCGGCGGCCCGATGGAAGCGGGCAAGGTGCTCAAGGTCGTCGACGGCAAGCAAAAAATCATCAAGCTGGACCTGGTGGACGCCATGGTCAAGGCCGGCGACAGCAGCGTCAGCGACGCCGACGTGGCCGAGATCGAGCGTTCCGCCTGTCCCACCTGCGGTTCCTGTTCCGGCATGTTCACCGCCAATTCCATGAACTGCCTGACCGAAGCGCTGGGCCTGTCCCTGCCGGGCAACGGCACCATCCTGGCCACCCACTCCGATCGCAAGGAACTGTTCCTGCGCGCCGGCCGCCTGATCGTGGACCTGGCCAAGCGCTACTACGAGCAGGACGACGACACCATCCTGCCGCGCAATATCGCCACCAAGGCCGCCTTCGAAAACGCCATGGCGCTCGACGTCTCCATGGGCGGTTCCACCAACACCGTGCTGCACTTGCTGGCCGCCGCGCACGAGGCCGAAGTCGAATTCAAGATGGCCGACATCGACCGCATCTCGCGCAAGGTGCCTTGCCTGTGCAAGGTCGCGCCAATGACCGACAAGTTCCACATCGAAGACGTGCACCGCGCCGGCGGCATCAGCGCCATCCTGGGCGAGCTGGCCAGGGCCGGCCTGCTCGATACCTCGGTCTACAGCGTGCACGCCAAAACATTGGCCGAAGCCATCGAACACAACGACATTGTCCGCAGCGACGACCCGGCCGTGCAGCAGATGTTCCGCGCAGCGCCTGGCGGCGTGCCAACCCAGACCGCGTTCTCGCAATCGGAACGCTTCGCATCCCTGGACCTGGACCGCAGCACCGGCTGCATCCGCGACAAGGAACACGCCTACTCGCAAGACGGCGGCCTGGCTGTCCTGTACGGCAACCTGGCGGAAAACGGCTGCATCGTGAAAACGGCGGGCGTGGACGACAGCATCCTGGTCTTCAGTGGCAAGGCGCGCGTGTTCGAAAGCCAGGACGCGGCAGTCGAAGCGATCCTGGGCGACACCGTGCATGAAGGCGACGTCGTCATCATCCGCTACGAAGGACCGAAAGGCGGTCCGGGCATGCAGGAGATGCTGTATCCAACGTCGTACATCAAGTCCAAGGGCCTGGGCAAAGCCTGCGCCTTGTTTACCGATGGCCGTTTTTCCGGCGGTTCGTCCGGCCTGGTGATCGGCCATGCTTCGCCGGAAGCGGCCGAAGGCGGCGCCATCGGCCTGGTGGAAGAGGGCGACATGATCGATATCGATATCCCGGCCCGCACCATCAACTTGCGCGTCAGTTTCGAAGACCTGGCGCACCGCCGCGCCACCATGGATGCCAAGGGCGACCATGCGTGGAAACCGGTGGACCGTGAACGCTACGTGTCGCAAGCGCTGCAAGCCTACGCCGCGCTGACGACGTCGGCCGACCGCGGTGCGGTGCGCGACTTGTCGCAACTGAAGCGCTAAGTCCGGGTCATTTCCGCACAGGCCTTGGTGCCAGTGCGGGAATGAGGAAACAGTCCAAGGTTTTCTTGCAACTTTTCAACGGTTACAATGGCGAGTTCACACGAATACGCCGCTGGCACGAATGAGTTTCGCGCTGGCCCTGTAACAGCAGATCAGCAAGCGAGACCGCCTCCATGAGCCTTTTCCGAACCAAGAACCTGGACCACATGGTGGCGCAAAGCCGCGCCGCCGGTGGCTTGCAAAAAGTCCTGGGGCCTGCCGACCTGGTCCTGATGGGCATAGGCGCCATCGTCGGCACCGGCATCTTTGTACTGACAGGCACGGGCGCGCTCACTGCCGGCCCGGCGCTCACGCTGTCCTTCGTCATTGCCGCGGTGGCCTGCGGCCTGGCCGCGCTGTGCTACGCCGAATTCGCCTCGTCGATCCCGGTGGCCGGCTCCATCTACACCTACAGCTACGCCACCATGGGCGAACTGGTCGCCTGGATGATCGGCTGGGACCTGCTGCTCGAATACGGCCTGGCCACGTCGGCGGTATCGGTGGGCTGGTCCGGTTATTTCCAGTCGCTCATCGGCGGCTTCGGCATCCACTTGCCGGCCGCGCTCACTGCCGCCCCGGGCGCGGTGCCCGGCGTGCAGACCATCATGAACCTGCCGGCCATGATCATCATGCTGATCCTGACGGCCATGCTGTCCTGGGGCGTGCGGGAGTCGGCGCGCATCAACAGCATCATGGTGGTGGTCAAGATCAGCGTGGTCCTGCTCTTCATTTTCGTCGGTGCGCGCCATGTGCAGCCGGCCAACTGGCAGCCTTTCATGCCTTACGGAATGACCGGCACCATGAGCGCGGCGGCCCTGGTGTTCTTTGCCTTCATCGGCTTCGACGCGGTGACGTCGGCGGCCGAAGAGGTCAAGCGGCCGGAGCGCGACCTGCCGATCGGCATCATCGGTTCGCTGCTCGTGTGCACCGTGCTGTATGTGGCGGTGTCGGCCATCATGACCGGCATCGTGCCGTACCAGAATTTCGCCGGGGTGGACCATCCGGTTTCGCTGGCCCTGCAATACGCCAAGGAAAACTGGGTAGCCGGATTCGTCGACCTGGGCGCCATCGTGGGCATGACCACCGTGATCCTGGTGATGACCTTCGGCCAGACCCGCATCATCTTCGCCATGGCGCGCGACGGCTTGCTGCCCAAGCGCCTGGCCACCATCAGCCCGAGAACCGGCACCCCGTTCCTGGCGACCTGGATCGTCGGTATCGTGTTCGGCCTGATCGCCGCCTTCATTCCGCTCAATGTGCTTGCCGAGCTGATCAACATCGGCACGCTGGCCGCCTTTTGCCTGGTATCGGTGGCCGTGATCGTCCTGCGCAAGAAACGCCCGGACCTGCATCGCGCCTTCCGCTGCCCTGGCGTTCCCTATGTGCCGGCGCTGGCGATCGTCTTCTGCGTGGCCTTGATGACCTTCCTGAGCCGCACAACCTGGATCGCCTTCGCCATCTGGATGGTGCTGGGCCTGGTGGTGTACTTTACGTATTCGCGCCGCAACTCCGTGTTGCACCAGCCATGACATCATCGGAACGCCAGGCGCTGCTGCAAGCGCTGAAAGCGCGCTTCGAGAAGAACATGCCACGCCACCAGGGCGTGGCGTGGGACGCCGTGCTGGCCAGGATCGATGCCAGCCAGACAGCGGTGAGCGCGCTCGCCGCCATGGAGTCCAGCGGTGGCGAACCCGACGTGATCGGCAAGGCCGGGGCAGCAGGGCACGTCACCTTTGTCGATTGCGCCAAGGAGACGCCGGCGGGCCGCAGGAGCCGGTGCTACGACCGCGCGGCGCTCGACGCGCGCAAGGAAAACAAGCCGCGGGGCAGTGCGCTCGAGATGGCCGCCGCCATGGGCATCGACCTGCTCACGGAAGAACAGTACCGGGCTCTGCAGGCGCTGGGCGAATTCGACCGGAAGACGTCCAGCTGGATCCAGACCCCGCCCGACATCCGCGCGCTGGACGGCGCGCTGTTCTGCGACCGCCGTTATGGCAAGGTGTTCGTTTATCACAACGGCGTGCAGTCCTACTACACGGCGCGCGGTTTCCGTGGCGTGCTCACCGTGTGAGCCGCATCAAAACGTGTGCCGAACGCCCAGGTTGAATGCGCTGTTGCGGGAACCTGCTTCGCCATTGTTGCCCACCGTGTAGCCGGCGCCACGCTTGTTGCTGATCTTTGCGTAGGCCGTGTAAAGCGCGGTGCGCTTGGACAGGGGATAGCTGTAGCCCAGGGCCACTTGCGTCGCATCCTGCTTGAATGCCGTCTCGTCATCCTTGCTGATCCAGGAGCCGAGGATGGTGCCGCCGCCGGCGGGAATCGCTAAGCCGACCAGCAATTCCGACCCTTCCAGCGAGGCGGTCGGGCGCACGCCGCCATACGGATTGCTTGTGTTCGGCAGCGGTGCGCTGGTCGGGCCCTTGTCCTGGCCATACGCCACAAACACCTTGGCGGTACCGAAGTTGTAGTTGGCTGCCAGCACGGCGTTGGTGGCATGCTTTGCGGGTCCGGCGGCGGTGTCGTTATTGCGGTTGTTGAAGGCGAGGCGCACGTTCAGCGCGCCCTGGCTGTAGGCCAGCGCAGCGCCCAGCTGGCGGCCGGCGCTGCTGCTGACCGTCTGTTCTCCAAAGGTGTAAGCCAGCTCTCCCGTCAATCCTTTCAGTGACGGCGACACATACAGTACGGTGTTGCTGGCGCGCGTGTTGTTGCCGCCCGTCGGAAACAGGTTCTTGATGCTGCCCGCGTAGCCGGTGGTAAACGGGTCGGCCACGCCGCCCAGGGTGTTGTAGTAGGGCGTGTACTGGCGGCCCAGGGTCAGCGCCCCGTAGCTGGCGTGCTTGAGGCCGACGTAGGCCTGGCGGTTGAAGATGCTGCCGGCGCTGTCGATTTCGCCCGTGTCGAGCTTCAGTCCCATTTCCAGCAACAGGTTGGCCGACCAGCCGCCGCCCAGGTCTTCATTGCCGCGAAAGCCCAGGCGCGACACCGATCCGATGCCGCTGCTGATTTTGGTGAGGGTGCCGGCGGCGCCGCCGCTTTCGCGCACCAGGCCGGCATCGGCGATGCCAAACATGGTGACCGACGACTGTGCTTGCGCCGCGGCCGGGATGAGCGCGAGAAGGGCGCAGGTGATCAATGGAAGTCTCATCTTATTTTTCCTTGTTGGAGATGGCAGTTTCATGCCTGCACTGCGTTTGGGACAGGCAAGCTGCATAGTACAGATTCGCATCGGAACCAACAATTGCGGCTTTCAATTTGATTGCTAAGCGTAAGTACGGCGCGTAGCATGGTTTGGACGCCAGCCCGGTGTGCAAACCACGAGGAGCCCGTCATGCATGCGTTCCGCAAATCTCTTGTGATCCTTTTCGCAGCCGCGGTGTGCGGCGCAACCCAGGCCGCCGACGAGGCCACCAAGCCCGAAGCCGAAGCCATGGTCAGGAAGGCCGTGGCCTTCGTGAAAGCGAACGGCAAGGAAAAAGCCTACGCCGATATCAACCGCAAGGATGGTCCGTTTACCGACCGCGATTTGTACATCACGGTCTACGGTTACGACGGCGTGGTGCACGCGCATGGCGCCAATCCGCGCATGCTGGGGAAGAACCTGATGGAGATCAAGGACATCGACGGCAAGGCCTTCGTCAAGGAACGCGTCGAGATGGCCAAGTCGGGCAAGCCGTTCTGGCAGGAATACAAGTTCACCAATCCGGTCAGCGGAAAAATCGAACCCAAGACCATGTACTGCCTGCCGATGGACGACATCATCGTGTGCGGCGGGGTCTACCTCAAATAAACGGGAGCACCATCCATGCGTCATTTTTCCTGCTTGCCCTTGCTGGCCCTGGTCCCTCTGATGGCTGCCGCGCAGTCCTGCGGCATCACCCGCATTCCGGTCACGCGCGCCGATGTCGCCGCGCCGGGGCGCGAAGCGGTGGTCATGCGGGTGGAGATTGAAGCCGGGGGCTTGGCCGGTCGCCATACCCATCCGGGCGACGAGATCAGCTATGTGCTCGAAGGCGAGGGCGAAGTACTGATCGATGGCGAGCCGGCGCGCAGGGTCAAGGCCGGCGAAGGATTCGTCATCCCGGCCGGGAAAGTGCATGGCGCGCGCAACGTGGGCAGCACCACCATGCGCCTGATCGGCGTGTATGTGGTCGACAAGGACAAGCCCTTGGCGGCCCCGGCGAAGTAAGTGAAGAGCACTATTAATTATTTCTTCATGGCACTAGTTTCAACCTTGTTTCCTGATAGTATGGTTGCACATTTCGTAATTTAGTTGACGAAATGTATAAACCAATCACGTCAAGGAGATAAGCGCTTATGCATGTACGCAGCATATTGATTGTTGGTTCCTTCGGATTCATGGCGACGGCCGCGGCACAGCAACTGCCCTCGCAATATCCCCTCCTGGTCATCGGCGCATCGTATTCCGAGGCCAAGACTCCTTTTTCCAACGGCGTGGCGCCGCTGGGTGGCATCGCCGTCGGGCTGGGCAGCTACCTCAGCCTGGGCAATGCGCTGGTGCGCGACACCAGGCTGCCGGGCCATGTCATCAACGAAGCCCAGGCCGGCGCCACCACCTTCGACCGGCCGTTCTGCGCGCCGGGCGCGGCCACCTGCGGACCGGCAGGCTGGGACAGCTACCAGACGCAACTGGATCGGGCCATTGCCCGGGTCGCCATTCCGCCAAGCTTCAGCGCGCTCAATGCCAAATACGTGCTGATCGGGAAACCGAACGATTGCCTGCACGCCGACGCCTTCGGCATTCCCCAGTCCGAGTCGCAACCGTGCACGCAGGCCGAGATGAACGCGTCGATCGACCGCCTGATCGCGGTGGGCGAATATGCCATTTCCCGGGGGCTGACCCCGATTTACGATGTGCCGCCGCGCTATGGCGACCTGGATTTGCCGCTGTTTAAGACCATGTTCGGCCTGGCGTGGGTGGCCAGCGAAGGCAATTACAACCAGTACCGTACGCTGCACAGGAACCGGATCCGGGATGAATTGCCGGGCGCGCTCATGCTCGACATGTGGAAGGACTTCGTGCATGGCGGCGACGGCATCCATCCGAACGATGACACCAACCGCGCCGCGGCCAGGACCATCGCCAAGACCTTGCTGAAACGCGATTAGGCAGTCAGCGGCAGGGTCGCGTCGTTGGCGGCCGCTGTGCCTGACGTGGGCGCGCTGGCCGCCTTGTCGCCGTCCAGCAGTTTGATGAGCGGAAGCAGCATCGGCTGGTCCTGCGACTGGGCGTCATGCAGGGCCAGGTCGCGGGCCAGGTCGCGCATGCGGCAATGCAGTTCATGGCTGGCGAATTTTTGTTCGAACAGCATGGCGGCATCGCCGCTGTTCATCGGCGTGGCTTCCATCAGGGGCGCCATGTCGAGCCCGCTGCTGATCACGGCGCGCTTGATTTTTTCCAGGCGCTCGACGGTGGCCTTGAGCAATTCGCGCGTCCGGAAGGCCAGCGGTGCGGCCATGGCGACCATCTCTTTTGCCATGCGCAGGGCGTAGTCGATGCGGGCCACCAGCTCGATCACATTGTCGCCGGTCAGGCGGTAGCAGATGTCCATGTCCTCTTGCACGGCAACGTAGCCGCGCAAGGTGCCGGAGATGGCCGTCAGCAAGGGGCGCGCGTGTTCTCCGGGAATAATTTTCAGGGAAAGCGCAGCCCGCTCGAGCGGATGGTCCCTGTCGATGACGCTGGCGATCAGTTCGGCGATGGCCACGATCTGGCCAGCTGCACTGATCGCGTCGCCTTTGTTCCGGCGCGGAAAGCCGCTGCCGTCGAAGCGTTCATGGTGTTCCGATACGGCTTGCGCGACGGCCGGCGCGAAGTCTTCGAGCTGGCTGATCAACATGCCGCCCGTATGCGGATGCACCACCAGGTGGGTCCATTCCTGCGGCTGCAGGCGCTTGCCTTGTTCCAGGTAGGCGGGATCGATATACAGTTCGCCCACGTCGTGCAGCAGGCCGGCCAGGCCGGCGACGGCTTGTTCGTTCTCCGGCAAGCCCGCCTTGGCGGCGATATGGATGGACAGCAGGCCGACCATGACAGCATGGTCGAGCGCGCCCGCGCCCTGGCGCTCGGCGATGGTCAGCATCATGCCCATGGCGCTGCCGAAGCGCAGGTGCGACAGCACCGTCGTGGCGCTGGGTCCGGCGATGCGCTTGTCCGCCAGGATATGGGCCAGCGGCCCGCAGGTGGTGGCAAGCCGCTCGGCCGCTTGCAGGATGGACGTAGTGTCGATGCCGCCTTCGACGACGATGCACGCTTCGAGGGGCTTTTTCAGCTTGTGCACGATGAGCCGTTCCTGCAGGGCGCGCGACACGCGGGCGCCCTTGGCCAGCAGCTTGTTGCCGCGCGCATCAAAAATGTCCTCTGACGCTTCAACATGCATCTCGTCGCTCAGGTCGATGACCTTGTTCAAATAGTGTTGATTGACGGTGGATTCGGGAGCAATGTCAGGCATGAGCGTACGGGGGCAATGATGGAACGGATGTGTTCAATGGAATTGACGGCACTGCCGCGTCACGCGGGTGGGCCGGTCGGAATGACAGGAATCGAACAATGTGGCGGGGATTGGGCCGGCAAAACAGTGCGTGAGCGCGGGGAGCGGGGCTCAGGGCGTCGAAAATTTATTGACACGCTATTATGAAGTGTTTCTGTGGTTCAACACAACTGTATGTGCATGCGGCACCGCGCACGGGTGGAAAGTATTGCATCTTCCGCCACAAAACAAGCCGTTTTTCACGGCGCATTCGTGAAATTTGGCTACACCAGGCGCATCAGGCAGTCAGCGGCAGGTTCGTGTCGTTGGCGGACGCCGTCGCCGTCATGGGCGTGCTGCCGGAAAAATCATCGTCCAGAAGATTGATCAATGGAACCAACAGCAGCCGGTCCTGGGGCTGGCTGGCGTACAGGGCGAGATCGCGGGCGATATCGCGCATGCGCCATTGCAGCTCCCTGCTGGTTACATTTTGCTCGAACAGGACGGCGATATCACTGCTGTCGAGCGACGCCGACTGGATCAGCGGCGCCACGTCGAGGCCAGTGCTGATCATGGCCCGTTTGATATGTTCCACCCGCTCCACGGTGGCCTTCAACAAGTCGCGGGTTTTCTGGGATATTGGCGCCGCCGAGGCGACCATGTCCTGTCCCATGCGCAGGCTGTGCTCGATGCGGGCGACGAGGCGGATCACATTGTCCGCGCCAATGCCGTAGCCGACGCTGTCGTCAATGCTGTCCTGCGATGCATCGTGGCCGCGCAAGGCGCCCGCGATGGCCGCGAGCAGTGGCCGTGCGTGTTCTCCTGGAATAATTTTCAGGGCCAGCGCGGCCCGTTCGAGCGGGTGATCCTTGGCCAGGACGCCGGCGATCAGCTCTGCAATTGATACGATTTGCCCGGACGCGCTGATCGCGGCGCCAGCGAGACGGCGCGGATAACCGCTGCCGTCAAAGCGCTCGTGGTGCTCCGACACGGCTTGCGCGACCGCCGGCGGGAACGATTCGAGCTGCCTGATCAGCATCCCGCCGGTGTACGGGTGCACCACCAGGTGGGACCATTCGTGGGGCAGCAGGCGCTTGCCTTTTTCCAGGTAGGCGGGGTCGATATACAGCTCGCCTATGTCGTGCAGCAAGCCGGCCAGGCCAGCGACGGACTGCTCGTTTTCCGATAATCCCGCCTTGGCGGCAATGCTGATGGAAAGCAGGCTGACCAGCACAGCGTGATCGAGCGCGCCGGCGCCCTGGCGATCGGCGATGGTCAGCATCATGCTCATGGCGCTGCCGAAGCGCAGATGCGACAGCACGGCAGTCGGGCTCGGTCCGGATTTGCGGTTGCTGGCAAGGATATGGGCGAGCGGCAGGCAGGCGCCGGCGATCCGCTCGGCGGCATCCAATACCGCGCTGTCGTTGACGCCATCTTCGACCACGATGCATGCCTCAAGCGGCTTTCTCAGCTTGTGGACGATCAGGCGTTCCTGCAGCGAACGGGACACGCGCGCCCCCTTGGCGAGGAGTTTGTTGCCGCGCGCATCGAAAATATCTTCGGACGCTTCGACATGCATTTCCTCACTCAGATCGATCACCTTGTTCAGGTAATGGTGATTGACTGTGGATTCCTGCGCGGCGTCAGACATGATGGTTGGGTATCCGGTTGCGCGTAAAAATTACGCGGATGAAACATGCTAACAGCTGCGGAGTGCTTTCCATATGTTCTTCTTGGCAAATTACATTTCGTGTCATTTTATTGCAACGGTGAAAATGTGTGACATTTCAGGATGGGACATGAAAATCATCCTTTTTATGTAAGTATTTGAAATTATTCATATTATTTGAAAGAACGACGATAGGATGCCAATAATATTGGCGAATGACCAAAAGGCGAATGAAACCTTGTCACATTGTCGAAACGTAAAAAGAGACGAAAAACTGGCAGGCGGGTATGGGGCCGGAGATGTGCTTGACCGCGGGTGTGGGGCGGCCGGAAGTGGCAACTGTCGTCGTCGGCTCGTGCGGAAGGACTTCCAATGCATTTTATATGAAGACCGTGGGGCAATTCAACAGAATTGCGTGCGGACCGGCGCTCGCTTACACTGGGCCCGCAGCGCGGCCAGGGCATGTTCGTGCCATCCGCCAAAACCACACCAGCCTGAAGGAAATCATGAAATTCGCCTATACGATCATTTACGTACCCGACGTGGCTGCATCGCTCGATTTCTATACGCACGCGTTTGGCTTCGAGCGTGGCTTCTTCCACGAATCGGGCATGTATGGCGAGTTGCAGACTGGTGAGACCACACTGTCTTTCGCTTCGCACGCCATGGGCGAAATGAATTTCCCGGCCGGCCACGTGGCGGCGCACAGCTCGGCCAAGCCGCTGGGGATGGAAGTGGGCTTCGTCACACCCGATGTGGCGGCCGCCCATGCGCGCGCGCTGGCCGCTGGCGCGACCGAACTGTCGGCGCCCGAGGACAAGCCGTGGGGCCAGACCGTATCTTATGTGCGCTGCCCGGACGGCAGCCTGGTGGAGCTGTGCTCGCCGATGGGGGCCGGGACGTAAACGAGCGATGGAAAATGGCCGCGCGGGAAAAGCGGGCGCGGCCCATTGACGCGGCCTGATGCAAGCGACCGTTTGCAGCAGGTCAAAGGCGTGATCGGCTCGGCGGCCATGATCGATCAGGCAGGCTCATCAGAATTGACGGGCCTGCCCACCCTGATCGCTCAGGGATGGTTTCTCAATCTGGAGAATCAACATGGCAACCTTTCAACTTGTAGTGCAGGCAGCGGCCAACAGCGCGTCCGACGGCGTGCCCCTCAATACCGGGATTGCGGTCGTGCCCGGCGACCTGCTGACCATCTCGGTCAGCCCGGACGATTACTGGTCGGCAGGCACCGGCCCGTGTACCTCGAATGCCAACGGCTTGGAATGGTAGGGTCACCCATTAGCCAACCTAGGTCAAGTTGATAATACAATCCCGGCGCCTCGATTTTATCGAGGCGCAATCGTCCTACGCTCCAACGCATGGCAGCCCATCGCGCCCGGTTTCTCAGGTTTTGGTTGCGAAGCGATCGCACCAGTCACCCATCAGGATCTAGCGATCAGTCAAGTTCGACAGACCACCTTGGCGGCATACGCCGCCCCAGAAAAACGTTGGTTCCGTTACGTGTCCAATTTATTCACAAATCGTGTGGTTGCCGCTATCCGGCCCCAACCCTTGCTGGCTCACGCTTCGGGCGATTGCTCGTCATGCTCTGGCGGCGGCGACAGGCGTCCAATCAAACCCTGCAGCTTTTCGCCAACCCCACGGCTGGCTCGCCTGCGCCGCCTTGATCGTTACGCGAAGCAGCGTTTTTCGTCGAATTCGGTTCGTTCCTTTAGCATGTGGTAACAAGCTCTTGCCAGCTTGTGCGCTAGCGCTTTCGTCGCTAGCGCGGTATTGCTTCGCGCGCGTTTGCGGTCATAGAAGCGCTTGGCGGCCTCGCTGTAGCGCAAAGCGAAATGCGCCGCTTCCACGAAGGCCCAGGCCAGGTAGCTATTACCGTTCTTGCGGTTACCTTCTCCCTTTTTCTTGTTGTTCGAAAAGCGACCACTGCCGACGCAACGGGCGTACGACGCATAGTTGCCTGCGGACGTGAAACGTTCAATCGGCCCGGTCTCAAGCATGATGACCGTCGACAGAATTTCTCCCACACCCGGCACTGTCTTGAGCACCTTGTACTCTGGCGTCAGCTTGATGCGCTCGTGCAGCCGGTGCTCCAGGATGGCGATGCCGCGCTCCATTGCCTGCACAGCGAGCACGTTGACCTGTGCCGCCAGCGTGACGTCTTCATCCCAGCCCCACTTCAGTACATCCACAACGTCAAGCGCCTTAACTGCGTCGCCACTAATGTGACCACCAGTTTCGCGTGCAAAGATCGATTCAAACGCAAGCACGTGGGTGGTCCTGGTGCGAACCAACTGCTGCCGTTTGCGCGCCAGGTCACGCGTCGCGCGCCATTGTGGTTCAAGCACATACCCGAATTTCAGCAACTTCAACCGCAGCAAGTGCGCCAGGTGGCGCGCATCGTACTCATCGCCGCTGTACTTCAACCCAGAGTACTGGGCAATGGCGGCCGTATTAACCAACTTGACGTCGAAGCCGGCTGCGCTGAGACCGTCAACCAGCCAATACCAGTTGAAGGTCGATTCGACGGCCACGCCAACCAAATCATTTCTGTACGGTTCCAGCAATGCCACGATCTTCGCCAAATCATTGGGAACGCGCCTCTCACAGCAGACCCGGTCATCTTCGTCACTGACGACAACAACGCAATTGTTCGAGTGCAGATCGATACCGCTATACTTGTTCATACCAGCCTCCCTGTACGTAAGTTCAACTCGACATTGACTACTTACTGTACTCCCCGGCCTCGGCCGGAGGGAGGTTGGCTAGATGATTATCAAACCCGGCAAACCGACAAAGCAGCGCGCAAACGACGATTTGTCGCTGACCCCTCCGGCTCTGTTCAGGTCCGGCGCAATGAACGCGCGAACAGGCCTAGTCCGCCTACCAGGAGCACCAGGATAATCAAAAGGCTCAGCAGAGACATGCTGCGCAGGCTGATGCTCAAGTTCATCAGGACGCCGAAGATGATGGCAGCCAGTGAGCCTGCGGCCAGGACCCAACCCCACGGTGCTCGCGAGTTGTAGAAGATCCAACCAACCCCGAACATGAAGGGAATCAGCAGGGCGCCACCGGTCACGTTCCAGCCGCCTCCAATGCGGTACAAGGGAACGCCCAGGCCCCAGTTGCTCGATACGATGATATTGTCGAGCAGCAGATAAGCACCCGCACTTGCCATCAGGAGCCCCAGAAAAAACTCTAAGGTGCCCCCTGATGAGCCGCCCGCCCCGCGATGTTGGGATTGCATTCGTTGTTTCCTATCGATTCGTTTATGGTCTCGCCTGCGTCGGTCGAACGAGTACTCGCAATATAGAAGGGCGTTATCAGGGCGTCAAGCGTTCAAAATCGGCAGGGGCAAACCCAGCAAGCCGACAAAGCGGCCCGCAATCGATAATTTGTCGGCTTGCCGGGTTTGAGCCTTAAGTGGTGATGATTAAGTCTCCTACTGCTGTGCCTTCCAGACCTTGCCGTAGAGATTCGCGTCCCTGATGCGGTGCAG
Organism: Pseudomonadota bacterium; assembly: GCA_040388805.1. Lineage (GTDB taxonomy): Bacteria > Pseudomonadota > Gammaproteobacteria > Burkholderiales > Burkholderiaceae_D > Telluria_A. The sequence goes on along the minus strand of JAZKBE010000022.1, from coordinate 105,120 downwards.
CCACAGCACTGCCTTGGCCGGGTCCCTGGCTACGCCGTCGCCGCTCTGGTACATGTGCAGCAATGCCTGCTGCGCAGCGAGATAGCCCTGATTGGCTGCGCGCGTGAACCAGCGTTCGGCGAGCGCACCGTCCTTCGGTACGCCGTTGGCGGTCGCGTACATGTAGCCGAGCGCATACTCGCCCATGAAATGTCCTTGAGCTGCGCATTTTTCATACCACTGCCTGGCCGTCGCAAGATCCTTGCGCGTGCCTTCTCCCTGCGCGTACATGAATGCCAGGTTACACTGCGCGATCGCCAGCCCCTGGGCTGCCGACAAATTGTAGTAGTTGAATGACATGATCGAATCTTTGGCGATGCCCTTGCCAGTGCCGTAGCGCTGTCCCAGTTCGTTCTGGGCAGCCGCTTCACCGGTATCGGCCTTGTGCTTGAGCGCCGCGAAGTCCATGAGCGCCTCCGGGCCAGCCTGGTACATCGATAAGCGCGCGCCCGACGGCGTAGCAACGCAGCCCACGCTCAGCACGGCGGCAAGGGTCAACAGCGCGAACCTCATTCGCGCCGCCCCAGGAATACCTTTTGCATCAGCGCCAGCAGCTGGCCGCGCTGCGCATCGCTTTGCACCGACGTCGCCTCGACTTCGAGTTCGCTCGCCGTCTTCTCCGCCTTCACGCTCAGGCGCAAGCCTTCCGGCGTCCGCACCAGGGTCTGCGAACGCTTGTCCAGCGGATTGCGCTGGCGCATCAGCAAGCCGCGCGTTTCCAGCCGGTCGAGCAGGATCGCCAGGTTGGACGGCGATACATTGATCGCCTTCGACAGGCGCTTCTGGGTAATGTTGGGGTTTGCCTTCAGCAGGCTCAGGACCGAAAAGTCCACCGCGCGCAGGTCGTACTTGCTCATCCGCTCGTCGAACAGCGGCATGATCGTCATATAGGTGCGGCGGCAGTTGTAGCCCACCAGACTCAACAGGACGTCCTGGTTCAGGGGCCGGTCGGCAGCTTCCTGGACGCCGGTGACAAACTGTTCGTGCTTCTTGGTCGGCATCGTGTTGGTCAGTCAAATACAGTTACTTCAAATCATAGCATGCACTGCGATCAAGACGGCCCCATGTGGCGGCCCTCGCACACCTTGCGCATAGCGCTTGCATATCGTTCGATGCCCGGCGTTTTTTTGGCAAGGTCGATACCCCCGAGGTCTACGTCAAGTTCGGCAAGGCCGACCAGTACGACGAACGCCAGGTCGGCGCCATCTGGGGCACGGCATGGAAGGGCGGCAGCATGACCGCTGCCTTCCAGAATGATTACCACAGCGCGCTCAACGGCCAGGACCGCGACCTCTGCACCGGCGACCTGCGTTCCCGGGGCGGCGGCGACTTCCGCTCCACCCAGTGCGCACCGGGCAATATCATCATCGCCGGCACCAGCTATGCAATTCCGGCCGGCGGCATCACGCGGGCGAACGCCGGCCAGCTGTTGGCCGGTACCAGCAACAAGTGCGACAACCTGAAATACGCCGACCTTATTCCGCGCCAGGAGCGCAACAGCTGCATCTTCACCTTCAACCAGGAACTCGGCGGCGGCATCAGCCTGTATGCGGACGGCTTCCCGACCCGGCGCGAGTATGAATTGAAACAAACCATGCTGGCGTCGAACCTGACCGTGCCTTCCACCAACCCATTCTATGTGCGCCCTGTCGGCGCGCCGGCCGGCAGTTCGGAAACGGTGGCCTACTCCTTCGTCAACGACCTGGCGCAGAACGTCAGCCGCGGCTATTCGACATCGGCCCAAACGACGGTCGGTGCGGACAAGACGGTGGGCGGCACCTGGAAAGCCGGCGTGCTCTACACCTACGGCAAGAACAATGACCTGGCGACCACCCGCGCCGGCCTGAATACGGCAGCGATCAATGCGGCGCCGGCCAGCACCAACCCGATGACGGCATTGAACGTGTTCGGTGCCGGGCCTAACAATCCGGACACCCTGGCAGCCATTTCCAACCAGCTGGCCATTTCGCCGGGCGAAACCATCTTCCGCAACTACCAGCTCAAGGCCGACGGCGCGCTGATGGATCTGCCAGGCGGCAAGCTGCGCACGGCAATCGGCTATGAGGGCCAGCGCATCAGCTCGGAAGGCGGCCAGACGACCGGCCCGGCGACCAATCCTGTCACCGGTTCGATCAAGCTGAACCGCACCATCAATTCGGTGTACGGCGAACTGCTGGTGCCCACCGTTGGTTCGGGCAACGCCATGCCCGGCATCCAGAAGCTCGACCTGGACCTGGCCATCCGCCGCGACGACTACAGCGACGTCGGTGCGACCAGCAATCCGAAAGTGGGCATCAACTGGGTGCCGTCCAAGGGCCTGACCCTGCGTTCGAGCTACGGCACCTCGTTCCGCGCGCCTGGCCTGACCCAGATCCGCGGCTTCGCCAATGGCGGGCGCGGGTGGCCTGTTCGTGCAAAACTATTCCGACCCGACCATTAACGGCGCCCTGCGCGTGGGCGTGGCCCTGTCGGCCGCGGCGCCCTACCTGAAGCGGGAAACGGCCACCACCAAGTCCTTCGGCTTCGATTGGGATGTGCCGGTCGGCAACCGCACCAGGCTGAGCATGTCCTATTTCGACATCAAGTACGAAAACCAGGTCACCAGCTACCTGTCCGACCTTAGCGTGCTCAAGCGCGAGGCGTCGTTTGCCGGCACCGGCATCATCCAGCGCAATCCCGACCCGGCACTGGTGGCGCAATTGCTGGCGACCTATACCGTATCGGGCGTGGCGCCTGCCACCTGGACCCTGTTTGTCGACGGCCGCAACCGCAACCCGGTCAAGTCGATCACCAAGGGTATCGACTTCCAGGCCAGCACCCGCGTGCCGACCGATAGCTGGGGCAATGTCGGCCTGGGCCTGTCGGGCACTTATTTCACCAAATGCCAGGCGGCGGCCACTTCCGGCGCGCCGCTGGTCGACCGGCTTGACGACATCTACAACCCGCTGCGCTTCAAGACCCGCTTCAGCATGAACTGGTCGCTGGGCCAGTGGTACATGAACGCCTTCGCCAACTACCAGAACGGCTATGCCAACAACCTGACGGCGCCGGGACAGAAGGTGGCCAGCTACACCCGTGTCGATACCCGCGTGGCCTATGAATTCGACGGCGCAGGCGTCGAATGGCTCAAGGGCACCACCCTGGCGCTGGGCGTGGTCAACCTGTTCGACCGCAAGCCGCCATTCGTCAATGTGGCGCAGAGCATCAACGGCGGCGGCGGTTTCGACCCGACCCTGACCAATCCGGTCGGCCGCACGATGTCCATTTCCCTGAACAAGCGGTTCTGAGAGCGGCCAACAGGAAGCCGGTTTTTTCCGGGTTCTAGATATGCAAAGCGTGGCCCAGCGCGCGCAATGCCGCTTCCTGGATCGCTTCACCCAGGGTCGGGTGCGCGTGGATGGTGCCGCCCACGTCTTCCAGGCGCGCGCCCATTTCCAGCGACTGCGAAAACGCCGCGCTCAGTTCCGACACGCTTTTCCCCACTGCCTGCCAGCCGATGATCAGGTGGTTGTCCTTGCGCGCTACCACCCGCACAAAGCCGTCCTTCGATTCGAGCGTCATCGAGCGGCCGTTGGCCGAAAACGGGAACAGCGCATCGATGCTGTCGATGCCGGCCGCTTTCGCTTCCTGCGGCGTCATGCCGACCACCACCAGCTCCGGATCGGTAAAGCAGACCGCGGGAATTGCCGCCGGCATGAAGTGGCGCTTCTTGCCGGAGATGATCTCGGCCACCATTTCACCCTGGGCCATCGCGCGGTGCGCCAGCATCGGCTCGCCCGTCACGTCGCCGATCGCCCACACGCCGCGCATCGACGTGCGGCACTGGTCGTCCACCTTGATGAAGTGTTCCGCCATGTCGAGCATCAGGCCTTCCAGCCCGAAGCCCTGCGTGCGCGGACGGCGGCCCACCGCCACCAGCACCTGGTCCGCCGGCAGTTCGAATTCGTCGCCCTGTGCAGGGCGCACGCGCACCGCGTCGGCGCCAGCATTCATCCCCAGCACCGAACAGCCAAGGTGCACATCGATGCCCAGGCCCTTGAGCGAGTTGGCCACGGCCTTGGTCAGGTCGGTGTCGTAGGCGGGCAGCACGGCGTCCTGTGCTTCCACCACGCTCACTTGCGCGCCCAGCTTGCGGTAGGCGATGCCCAGCTCCAGCCCGATATAGCCGGCGCCGACGACCACCATGCGTTTCGGTACGCTGGCCGGCGACAACGCTTCCGTGGCGCTGATCACAGGCCCGCCAAACGGCATGAAAGGCAGTTCCAGCGTGTGCGAACCGGTCGCGATCAGCAAGTGCTGGCAACCGATTTTTTGCGCTGCTTCGCCCTCGCGCACGATCTCAACGGTCTTGCCGTCGATGATATTGGCGTGGCCCTTGATGACGTGGACGTTGTTCTTCTTGAGCAGGCCGGCCACGCCGCCGGTCATGCGCGACACGATGCCGTCCTTCCAGCGCGTGGTTTGCGCCAGGTCGATGCTGGGCGACAGGGCCGTGATGCCCAGCGCGGATCCGCTGGCAAAGTGGCTGGTCTTTTCAAATTCGTCGGCCGCGTGGATCAGGGCCTTCGACGGAATGCAGCCCACGTTCAGGCAGGTGCCCCCCAGGTTGCCGCTTTCGACCAGGGTGGTGGGAATGCCGAGTTGTCCGGCGCGGATGGCGGCCACATAGCCGCCAGGTCCGCCGCCGATGACCAGCAGGGTAGTAGTGTGTGCGTTCATGGATTACTCGACAAAAAGCATGGCTGGGCATTCCAGGAGCGCACGGATGGCCTGGATGAATTCGGCGGCATGGATGCCGTCAACGACGCGGTGGTCGAACGAAGACGACAGATTCATCATCTTGCGCGCCACCATGGCGCCGTTGCGGATCATGGGCCGGTCGACGATCTTGTTCACGCCGATGATGGCCACTTCCGGGTGGTTGATGACCGGTGTGGTCACAATGCCGCCCAGCGCGCCAAGGCTGGAAATGGTGATCGTGGAGCCGGACAGCTCGTCGCGGCCTGCCTTGCCGTCGCGCGCGGCCGTGGCCAGGCGCGACACTTCGGCGGCGCTCGACCACAGGTCGCGCGCTTCGGCGTGGCGCATGACGGTCACCATCAGGCCTGCATCGGTCTGCGTGGCCACGCCCATGTGGACGGCGCCAAATTGGGTGACCACGCCGGCGTCGTCGTCGAAGCGCGCGTTCATTTGCGGATACTGGCGCAAGGCCAGCACCACGGCGCGCATCAGCAGCGGCAGCACGGTCAGGCGGCCGCGTTCCTTGCCCCATTGCTCGTTCAGGCGCACGCGCAAGGCTTCGAGTTCCGTGACGTCGATCTCTTCAACGTACGAAAAGTGCGGAATGCGGCGCTTGGATTCTGCCATTTTCTGGGCGATCTTGCGGCGCAGGCCGATCAGCGGCACGCTTTGCTCGTCGTTGCGTTCGGCGTAGCGCGTACCGGATCCCGACGCGCCCGGCGTGCTTCCCCGGGCCGCATAGGCGTCCAGGTCGTCCTGCACGATGCGTCCGGCCGGGCCGCTGCCGTGGACGAACTGCAGTTCGATACCCATGTCCCAGGCGCGGCGGCGCACGGCAGGCGACGCGATCGGCTTTTCGCCCGCGTCGCGCGATGCGCCGGTCTTGGCCGGCGCTGCAGGTACGACTTTTTGCGGCACCTGTACTGGTGTCGGCGTCGCGGCCACGGTGGCCGGCGCCGGCATCGACGGCGTGACGACGACGGGCGCACTGGCCGGCGCGGGCGCCGCGCCAGGGCGCACGTTGCCGGCGCCTTCCACTTCGATCTGGATCAGGTCCGAACCCACCGCCATCACCTGGCCGGCAGCGCCGCCCAGTGCCAGCACTTTGCCGTGCACCGGCGACGGAATTTCAATGGTTGCCTTTTCGGTCATGACGTCGGCCAGGATCAGGTCTTCAGTGACCATGTCGCCCACTTTGACGTACCACATCACCAATTCGACTTCCGCGATGCCTTCGCCGATATCCGGCATTTTAATTACGTGAACACCCATTTATGCCTCCACCGTACGTTTGAATGCCGCGGCCACCCGTTCGGGGCCCGGGAAATATGCCCACTCCTGCGCATGCGGGTAGGGCGTGTCCCAGCCGGTCACGCGTTCGATCGGGGCTTCCAGGTGGTAGAAGCAGTGTTCCTGAACCAGCGACACGAGTTCGGCGCCAAAGCCGCAGGTACGCGTGGCTTCGTGCACGACCACGCAGCGGCCGGTTTTCTTGACTGATTTCAGGATGGTTGGCAGGTCCAGTGGCCACAGGCTGCGCAGGTCGATGATTTCGGCATCGATGCCGCTCTCCCTGGCTGCCGCTTCGCATACCCAGACCATGGTGCCGTAAGCGAGCACGGTCAGCTGTTCGCCGGGACGGAACACCGTGGCCACGTCCAGCGGCACGGTGTAGTACCCCTCCGGTACTTCGCCCATCGGGTTTTGCGACCAGGGCACGACCGGCTTGTCGTGGTGGCCGTCAAACGGGCCGTTGTACAGGCGCTTCGGTTCCAGGAAGATCACCGGGTCGTCGTTTTCGATGGCCGAGATCAAGAGGCCCTTGGCGTCGTAAGGGTTCGAAGGCATGACGGTGCGCAGGCCGCATACGTGGGCGAACACCGCTTCCGGGCTCTGGCTGTGCGTCTGGCCGCCGTAGATGCCGCCGCCGCAAGGCGTGCGGATGGTGATCGGCGCGGTAAAGTCGCCTGCCGACCGGTAGCGCAAGCGCGCCGCTTCCGACACGATCTGGTCATATGCGGGATAAATATAGTCGGCGAACTGGATTTCGAGGCAAGGCCGCAAGCCGTACGCGCCCATCCCGATCGCCACGCCCACGATGCCGCCTTCGGAAATCGGGGTGTCGAATACGCGCTGCGTGCCGTATTTTTTCTGCAGTCCTTCGGTGCAGCGGAACACGCCGCCGAAGTAGCCCACGTCCTGGCCGAAGACGACCACGTTGTCGTCCTTTTCCATCATCACGTCCATGGCCGAACGCAGTGCCTGGATCATGGTCATCGGTGTTTTTTTGTCGCTCATCGTCAGATTCCCAGCTCTTGGCGCTGTGCGCGCAGGTGTTCAGGCATGTCCTTGTAAATTCCTTCGAACATTTCGGCTGGACTGAATACGTGGCCGCTGGCCATGCTGCCGAATTTCTCGGCTTCCTTCTGCGCGGCCAGTACTTCCGCTTCCAGCGCCTTCTGGGTTTCTTCGTGCTCCTGCTCGGACCAAGCTCCTGTGCCGATCAGGTATTTTTTCAGGCGGGCGATCGGGTCGCCCAGCGGGAAGTGCAACCAGTCGTCGCCGGGACGGTACTTGGACGGATCGTCGGACGTGGAATGGGGACCCGCGCGGTAGGTTACCCATTCGATCAGGGTAGGGCCCAGGTTGCGGCGGGCACGCTGGGCGGCCCAGCATGACGCGGAATACACGGCCAGGAAGTCGTTGCCATCTACCCGCAGCGACGCAATGCCGCAGCCGACGCCGCGGGCGGCGAAGGTGGTGTCTTCACCGCCGGCGATGGCCTGGAAGGTGGAGATGGCCCACTGGTTGTTGACCACGTTGAGGATGACCGGCGCGCGGTACACGTGCGCGAAGGTGAGGGCGGTGTCGAAGTCCGCTTCGGCGGTGGCGCCGTCGCCGATCCAGGCCGATGCGATTTTCGTGTCGCCCTTGATGGCCGACGCCATGGCCCAGCCGACGGCCTGGATGTATTGCGTGGCCAGGTTGCCGGAGATGGAAAAGAAGCCGGCCTTCTTGACCGAGTACATGACCGGCAGCTGGCGGCCCTTGAGCGGATCGCCTTCGTTCGACATCAGCTGGCAGATCATGTCGACCATGGGATAGTCGCGCACCATCAGGATGCTTTGCTGGCGGTAGGTGGGGAAGCACATGTCGTCGATGTTCAGGGCCAGCGCCTGCGCGGTGCCGATGGCTTCTTCGCCCAGGCTCTGCATATAGAACGACATTTTTTTCTGGCGCTGGGCCAGCAGCATGCGGCTGTCGAAGATCCGGGTTTTCATCATGGCGCGCAGGCCGGTGCGCACGACGTCGGGGGAGATGTCCGGTACCCACGGGCCGACGGCCTTGCCGTCCGCATCGATGACGCTGATCAGGGAGTACGCGAGGTCGCGCGTATCCATCGGCTGCACGTCAATGTCCGGCCTTCGCACCGCGCCGGCGGGCGACAGGCGCAGGTAGGAAAAATCGGTGGCGCAGCCTGGACGGCCCGTAGGTTCGGGCACGTGCAGGCGAAGTGTTTCGTCCTTGCTCATGTGTTTCCTTCTCGCGTGCTGGTGGCGCGCGTATGACTGTGACGGGATTGGGTTTTGGCGGGTAGCCGGTGCCAACCAGTTACTGAATGAAAGATTGATTTTCAGGCACGCCAGCCTACCATATTTGGGTGCAGCTGAGAACGCGTTAGAGCAAGCCCCGTCATGCCCACGCGCTTTCTGGAACCTTAAGAATCCCCTTCATTAATATTTAAGGTTTCCTTAGTGTTCTCGAAATATTGTTTTAGGAACAGCATCACGTCAAGCCGCCTAAGATTCTTCCATCGTAGCCGGCGAAGCAGGACACGCTAAACAAACCGGCTTAAACACACATGAAATGGCGTCAGCACACACTCTCGGGCATGGCAATCCATGCTTCACCAACACTCTGGGAATCCTGAAAAATGACTTCTGTATGCAATGTAATTCGCTCGGCCATGCTCGCCGGCGCCGCGCTCCTCTCGGTGTCCGCCTCGGCGGCCGACTTCCCCCTGAAAAGCGACGACCTGAACCTGAACCACCGCTATGTCACGGGCACCCACGGCGCAGGCTACCTGCAAGGCGAGGCCAAGGATATCGGCGCTGTCCGCCATATCGGCAACAACAAGTGGAGCAACCTGGTCTCGGACGGCGCCGACAGCACGGTCAATGCCAATCACCTTATCTACGGCAAGAAAATGTACGCCATGGTCAGCGGTACCGTGGTCGGCTGCTGGCGTAACGCACCGGACAATGCCAAGGCCGGCACCAAGGACAAGGATGTGCTCGACTTCTATATCGGCGTGGCCGGCAACCACGTGTGGATCAAGACGGACGATGGCATCTACGCCTTGCATGCGCACATGATTCCCGGCTCGGTACCGGCATCGATCTGCCCGAACAACAAGGTCAAGTTCACCAACCCCAGCGACACGGGCTGGATCGCACCCGAGGCGGCAGTGTCCGGCGGCGTGAAGATCACCAAGGGCCAGTTCATCGGACTGTCGGGCAATAGCGGCAATTCCACCGGGCCGCACGTGCACGTCCACATGGCCAAGAACAGTGCCGTGTACAAAATGCCGTTTGCCCATGGCCAGACCACGCCCTATACCAATGGCAATGCGGCCCCGAACGGACCATGGACCTTGCTGAAAGGAAGCACGCTGCCGGATGGCCCGATCCTGGTCTGGGCGCCGCGGTCGACCGCCTACTGGACGGTCAACAATATTGCGAGCCAGGCCTTCCAGGGCTGGTTCAACCACATGACCGATTCCGGAGAAATGCCGGAAAACATGCCATGCACATCGGGTGGCGCGGTCTACAACACCGATTGGGTGCCTAGCCAGGGCAGCTGGTACGCCGGCGCCGGCATGACGGCAGCCGAGATGGCGACCAAGACCAACACCTTGGCGATGCAGGGTTACTCGCTGTACAAATGGTGGTATTGCGATTCGGTCCGGTCGGCGATCTGGCGCAAGTAAGCAGGACGGCCCCCACCGCGGTGGGGGCTGAGTCGTTTCAGGGATGGGCGGCGATGACCTGGGCTACGGCGGCAGTGAGCCGTTTTCCATAAGGCACATGCAGGAATTCATTCGGGCCATGCGCATTGCTCTTCGGTCCCAGCACGCCGCACACCATCATTTCCGCCTTCGGGAATGATTTCTGCAGCAGGCTCATCAAAGGAATGGTGCCGCCTTCGCCAAGGAAGCCGACCGGCGTCCCGAACTGGCTCAGGCTGGCGGCATTGACCGCCGTCGACAGCCAGGAACTGAGCGCCGGCGTATTCCAGCCGGTGGCGCCGTAGGCACCGGGCACGCCGTCAGGAACGAAGCTGACCTTGGCGTTGTAGGGCGCATTATCTTCCAGCAAAGCCTTCAGCCGCAGCGCCGCCGCGTTGCCATCGATGACAGGCGGCAGCCGCAGCGACAGCTTGAATGCTGTGTAGGGCCGCAGCACATTGCCGGCATTGGCCAGGTCGGGCATGCCGTCCACGCCGGTCACCGACAGGGTGGGGCGCCAGGTACGGTTGAGCAGGGCTTCGACCGGGTCGGTGGTCACGGGCAGGACGGGGCCGCCGTCCATGCCGCACGCCCAGGGCATGCGCTTGTAGACTTCTTCCTTCAGGATCGCGGCCGTGGCGCGCGCCTGTTCCAGGCTGACCGCGGGGATCTCGCAGTGGAAGCTTTCCGGCAGCAGGGTCCCGGTCTTGGCGTCTTCCAGCCGGTCGATCAGCTGGCGCAGGATGCGGAAGCTGGACGGCACCACGCCCGAATGCGCGCCCGAATGGATGCCTTCGGTCAGCACTTCCACTTTCAGCACGCCCGAGACCATGCCGCGCAGCGAAGTCGTCAGCCACAGCTGGTCGTAGTTGCCGGCGCCCGAGTCCAGGCAGACCACCAGCGACACCTTGCCCAGCCGGTCGCCCAGGATTTCCAGGTAGGGCGGCAAGTCGTACGAGCCGCTTTCCTCGCAGGTTTCGATCAGGCCTACGCAGCGCGGCCGCGGAATGTTCTGGCGGTCGAGCGCCATGATGGCGGTGAGGGATGCGTACACGGCGTAGCCGTCGTCGGCGCCGCCGCGTCCGTACAGCTTGCCGTCTTCGTATTTCGGGGTCCACGGTCCCAGGTCGGAACGCCAGCCATCGAATTCGGGCTGCTTGTCGAGGTGGCCATACATGAGGATGGTGTCCTCGCAGTTCGGCTTGGTGGCCGGCATTTCGAAGTAGATTACCGGGGACCGGTTCGGCAGGCGCAGGATTTCCAGCGTCAGGCCGGCCAGTTTCTTGCTCCGTACCCAGGCGACGGCATCGGTGACCACCCGTTCCAGATAGCCGTGTTCGGCCCACTGCGCATCGAAGGCCGGGCTTTTGGCCGGAATGGCAATGTAGTTAACCAGTGCGGGAACGATTTCTTCGTCCCAGACCCGGTTGGCAAAATGTGCCAGTTCGCTTTCTGCGGTCACTGGTGCGGATTCGATCATGGCGTATCTCCCTGGATTGGCTGTTTCCGATATTTTACTCGCCATCCAGCTGGCCCTGTACCAAAGTACAAGTGACAGCGTGGCGCGGCCCTTGTACGGTGGTCTCGTCTATGAGCTCATCAGGACGGGTCGATGAACAAGGTGGCACCACGCTGGATAATTGCTTGTCTGTTCACTGCCGGCCTGGTGCCGGCGGTGCAGGCGGCCCACGCGCAATTGCTCGCGGGAAAAAAGTCTTGATCCTGAGCCCCTACGGTCTGGGGCGCCCCGGCATCGACCTGATGACCAAGACTTATATTGACACCCTGGTCGAAGGCGGCGTCAATGCCGAACACATCTGCGTCGAATTCCTGAATGTGAACCAGGAAGCCGCGCCCGAGCTGCGGCGCACCCGGCGCGACTTCCTGAACAAGCGTTACAAGGGCCAGCATGTGGACCTGATCGTCACGCTGCACCCGCCGGCGCTGCGCTTCCTGCTGGAAGAATTGCCGGACCTGTCCGTGCCAGCGCCGGTCCTGGCGATGACTGCGCCCAGGCCCGCCAGCACGCAGGGGCGCCGCATCTTCCTGCAAACAAGCAGCCCCGATTACGCCGGAACGATAAGCCAGGCCTTGCAGCTGTTCCCCAAGACGCAGCGGGTGGTAGTGCTGCTCGGCGTGGGCGATGCCGACCAGGTGGCCAGGCGCAATGTGGAACGCGCCGCAGCGCAGTGGAAAGGCCGGCTGGTGTTCGAATACACCGATGACCTGACGCTGGCGCAGATGCGGCACCGGGTAGCCAATTTGCCGCCGGATACGATCCTGCTGTGCTCGTCGGTCAATCGCGACAGGACCGGCGACACGATCCAGCAATACGACATGGCGCGCCAGGCGATCCGGCTGGCCAATGCCCCGCCCTTTGTGCTGTTCAGCGTGACCCTGGGCATGGGGTCGGTGGGCGGTTCGGTCCAGCACATCGAGCAGGACGCCGCGCGCATGGGACATCGATCGCTGGCCATCCTGGCCGGCGAACTGCGCCATTCCGACGCCGAGGACGTCATGACCCTGCCGTCCGAACCGACACCCATGTACGACTGGCAGGCGCTCGAACGCTGGGGCGCCGATCCGGACCGCCTGCCGCCCGATACCATTTTCATGAATCGTCCCCTTTCCCTTTGGCAGCAGCACCGGGTGACCGTGCAGACAACGCTGGCTGCCTTTTTTATACTGGTGTTGCTGCTGACGGCCTTGCTCGTTCAGCAGCGCCGCCTGGTACGGGCCGAAGCGCGCATCCGCGAAAGCGAAGCGCGCTACCGGGTGCTGGTCGAGCATGCGCCGGAAGCGATCCTGGTCTACGACCTGGACCTGGGCCGGATTGTCGATCTCAATGGCAAGGCCGAAGAGATGTTCGGCCGTCCCCGGCTTCTGCTGCTGCAAATGGCGCCGGAAGCGCTGTATGCCGCGCAACAGCCCGACGGCTTGCCGCCGCAGGTATCGATCAGGGACAATGCCGCGCGCAGCCTGGCCGGCGCCGAGTTGCTGTTCGAACGACTTGTGCTGCGCGCCGACGGGCACTGTTTCCCGTGCGAAGTGCGGCTCGTCGCATTGCCGGCAACCGGCCGGCGCCTGACGCGCGGCAGCTATTCCGACATCAGTGCGCGCAAGCTTGCCGAGCAGGAGCTGCACCGGCATCGCCACCACCTGGAGGAACTGGTGCAGCAGCGTACCGCGGCGCTGTCGGTGGCGGTGTCGGCGGCGCAGGCGGCTAACGAAGCAAAGAACGTCTTCCTGTCGAATATGAGCCATGAATTGCGCACGCCGCTCAATTCCGTGATCGGCTTTTCGCACATGCTGGCCGAGGCCGACGACATGCCGGAGGAGGCGCGCAACAAGCTGGCCATCATCAATCGTTCCGGCCAGCACTTGCTCAAGCTGATCAACGATATCCTGGACCTGTCGAAGATCGAAGCGGGCCCGCTGCGGCTGGAGCTGCAAGCCCTCGATCCATGCCAGCTGCTGCAAAGCGTCATGGCGCAGATGCGGACGGAAGCGGAGCTGGCGGGCGTGACCCTGATGCTCGAGTGCAGTGCCTCGCCATCGAACGTGCTGCTGGACGGCGCCAAGCTGCGCCAGGTCATGCTGAGCCTGCTGTCGAATGCGATCAAGTTCGGCAAGGGTGGCAAGGTCTGGCTGGCCCTGCATGGCCGGCCGCGCGCGGGCAAGTTGGTGGAACTGGCATTTTCCGTGCGGGACGAGGGGGCAGGCGTCGGCCAGACCGATCAGCAGCGCATCTTCGCGCCATTTGTGCAGGCCGGCATGCAGGGAGCGCAGTCAGGTACCGGACTGGGGCTGTCCATCAGCCGCGAATATGTGCGCCTGATGGGCGGCGAACTGAAGGTCGATTCGCAGGCGGGCCAGGGCGCCGTGTTCAGCTTTCGGATTGTGGGCGAACTGCTGGCGGGGGTGGCACCCGTGGTGCATCTGCGCCGGACGGAACGCGTGGTCGGCGCGGCGCCGCTGCAGGCCGCCGACCTGGCGACGTTGCCGGAGGCCAGCCGCCTGGCATTGATGCATGCCGTGCGCAATCTCGACATGCCGGCCGCCGCGGCCATTTTGTCCGGGCTGGACCCTGAGTGCGAGGCGGCCGTTGCCGGCATCAATACCATGCTCAGGAAGTATCAATACCAGCAATTGTGGCAAATGCTGCAGGACGGCTGATCAGGCGAACACGATCCGCGCCGCATTGTACGTCAGGGCAAACAGCGGCACGTTCGACAGGACGAAGAGCATGAACCTGGCTTCGATCTTGTTCGACAGCGACTGCAGCAGGCTGTGCGCGATGCGCAGCGCGACGTAGGCCCAGGCAAACAGTACGCTGGCGCCGCTGACGTCCCCGATGACGGCCAGCGAGATGGCCAGGGCATAGAAGACGGTGGGCTGCTCCATCAGGTGGTTGTAATTGTCCGCCTTCCAGCGCACCCGGGCCGGCAGCGACGCCATTTGCTCGCCACGCGGCGCATGCGGGTCGAGTTTGATTTTCGCGGCGAAGATGGCGGGAATGCGGGTGGCATACATCCAGATCCACATCACCATCGACCACGCGGCCAGGGCGATTACCGGCCCCAGCATGTCAATTGATACAGCCATATTCACCACCTTTTCTTGTTTGAATGATCAGGCAGAATAGGCTGTCGGGGCTGGGAGCACAACACCTTTTAGCGCATCCATACGTTTTCCTAATGGCAGTTGTGATACCTTGCGCCCATGTTTATTCGCCAATTCGCCAACGGCCGCATCCGGCACGGCCTCGCCATCCTGGCCGCCGGCTGGGCCTTGCTGTTCGCTTTCGATGAGCAGCTCGGCGTGGCCAACCAGGCCATGCTCCTGGTCCTGCTGTCCGCCCTGAGCGCGGTCTGGCTACCCCCGCTGCTGTCGCTGCTGGCCAGCGCATTTGGCGTGATCGCATTCAACGTCGCTTTTATTCCGCCGCGCGGCACGCTGCACGTGGACCTGCGCGAGCATATTGCGCTGCTGCTGACAACGCTGTCCGTGAGCGTGATCATCGCCGTGTTGATGGGACGCATGCGCCAGCACGCGAGCGATGCGACCATGCATGCCAGGCGCGCCGATGAACAGCGGGACCTGGCCGAATTGCTGCGCGCACCCGACGACGTGGCCGCGCTGTGCGCCGTGTTCATCGACAACGCCGGCGCGGCGTGCACGAGCAGTGCCGGGGTCCTGCTGCTGGGCGTCCCGGACAAAGGCGGGGAGCTCGTGGTCGGAACCATGAGCAAGACCGAATTGTCGGGCCTGGGTATCTGCGCCCGGAACAGCCAGCCGATGGGGCGCGGCACGGGCCGATTCGAAGAAGTCGACGCATGGTACCTGCCCATCAAGGGTTCACGCGCCACGCTGGGCGCCGTCCTGCTGCGCGCGACCTCCGCCGGCCTGGTCGGTCAGGCGCAGCAATTGCAGCACGCCATGGCGCTATGCAATTTGCTCGGCGCGGCGCTCGAACGGGCGAGCGCGCGGCAACATGCGCAGGACGCGCGTGCGGCCGCGCAAGGACAGGCGCTGCGCAGCACGCTGCTGGCGTCGATCGCGCATGACCACCGCACGCCCCTGGCGACGATCATGGGCGCCGCATCGGCCCTGCGCGGTCAATGGGATCGCTTGCCACCGGCCCAGCGCGATGCCTACCTCGACACGGTCATGGGCGAAACAGAGCAACTGGCCCGCCTGACGGAAAATACCCTGCAGCTGGCCCGCCTCGATACGGCGCAAGTGGACTTGCATCGCGACTGGGAAGCGATCGAAGAACTGGTCGGCACGGTCGTGCGGCGGGTACGGCAGCGCGCGCCTGGAACCGATATCCATACCGATGTCGCGCCGGGCTTGCCCTTGCTGTCCTGCGATGCGATCCTGCTGGTGCAACTGCTGGACAACCTGATCGACAATGCCTTGAAATATGCCGGACCGGCGCCGGCCATCCTGGTGCAGGCGGGCATGGGCGAGGGCGTGGTGCTGCTGTCGGTGCTGGACCGCGGTCCCGGCATCCCCCTGGCGCTGCGCGAACAGGTGCTCAAGCCGTTCCAGCGCGGCGTTCAATCGATCCGCGGCGCAGGACTGGGCCTGGCTGTGTGCGAGGCGATCGCCACGGTGCATGGCGGCAGGCTCGGCGTGCAGGAACGGGCCGGCGGCGGCTGTGTTGTCCAGTTATCCCTGCCGGTGGCGCCATGAGCCTGCGCGTGCTGCTGGTGGAAGACGATCGCGAACTGCGCGCGACCCTGCGCGCGGCGCTCGCGGTGGAAGGCTACGAGGTGCTGGCCGCAGCCAGCCTGGCCGATGCCCGCGCCCAGCTGGCCGTCCAGGGTGTCGACTTGCTCATTCTCGACCTCGGCTTGCCTGACGGCGACGGCGCGCAGCTCTTGACCGAACTGCGCAAGCGTTCGCGGGTGCCGGTCATCATCATTTCGGCCCGGCATGACGAACGGCCCAAGATCGGACTGCTCGACGCCGGCGCCGACGACTACCTGGTCAAGCCCTTCGGCATCGGCGAATTGCTGGCGCGCATGCGGGTCACGCTGCGCCACCGCGGCACCACGCTGCTGGCCGCGACCACGCACTACCGCCACGGCCGCGTGGCCATCGACCTGGAAACGCGCCAGGTCGTGGCCGGCGGCGCCGACGTGCGCCTGACGCCCACCGAATTTTCCTTGCTTGCCAGGCTGGTGCGCAGCGCGGGGCGCGTGGTGACCCACCGCCAGCTGCTGGCCGACGTGTGGGGCGCCGAACATGTCGACAATACCCAATACCTGCGTTTGTACATGAGCCAGCTGCGTGCAAAGCTTGAGCTGACGCCTGCCGATCCGCAGTTCCTGCTGACCGAACCAGGCGTGGGCTACCGCCTGGCCGATCCGCAGGAAGAATGAATCCTTATGCGTTCCTGATGCGCGGCGGCACATGATCCTGTCATGATCAACTCTGTTCCGCTACCATGACAATCCTGGCCCTGGACGACACCAAGTCGCCTGCAACAATCGAAGCAAGAAAACATGGACTGGCCGCGCTGACGCTCGGCGCGCTCGGCGTCGTGTATGGCGACATCGGCACCAGTCCGCTGTATACCATGAAGGAAGTGTTCCATCACGGGACCGGGGTGGCGCTGGACGCGCACAATATCATCGGCGCGGTGTCGACGATTTTCTGGGCCATCATGCTCGTTGTCACGCTCAAATATGTGGTGCTGATCCTGCGCGCCGACAATCGGGGGGAGGGCGGCGGGCTGGCCCTGACCGCGCTGGCCACCAAGGCGGTCAAGGACCACAAGCTGCTGCAGCGCGCCTTGCTGCTGCTGGGCGTGGCCGGGGCGACCCTGTTTTTTGCCGATGGCATCATCACACCGGCCATCACCGTGTTCGGCGCCGTGGAAGGCCTTCAGCTGGCGGCGCCTTCGCTGGGGCCGTACGTGGTGCCGATCACGGCGGGCATCCTGGTGGGCCTGTTCTGCATGCAGCGCTTCGGGACCGCTTTCATCGGACGTTTTTTCGGCCCTGTCATCGTGGTCTGGTTCCTGACCCTGGCCGTGGCCGGGGTGATCCAGATCGCCGCCCAGCCGGCGATTCTGGCCGCCCTCAATCCTGTGCATGCCTTCGTGTTCGTGTCCGAACGCGGCTGGCATGTGTTCGCGGCCATCGGCGCCATCGTCCTGGCCCTGACCGGCGCGGAAGCCCTGTATGCCGACATGGGCCATTTTGGCCGGACCCCGATCCGCCTGGCGTGGCTGGGCATGGTGTTGCCCTCGCTGGCGCTGAACTATCTGGGACAAGGCGCCTTGCTGATGGCCAATCCGGGCGCCGTCGATGCCCCGTTTTTCCGCATGTTCCCCGAGTCGATGATGCTGCCCGTGATCGCGCTGGCGACGCTGGCCGCCATTATCGCGTCGCAGGCGGTCATTTCGGGTGGCTATTCGATGGCCAAGCAAGCGATCCAGCTGGGCTTTCTTCCACGGATGGCGGTGCGCTACACGTCGTCGCGCGAAATGGGGCAGATTTATATCCCCGTCGTGAACTGGGTCTTGCTGGCCGGCGTGCTGGTGGTTGTGTTTGCTTTCGGCAGTTCGGCGGCCTTGGCCAGCGCCTACGGCATTGCGGTGACGCTGACGATGCTGACCACGACGATCCTGACCTATTTCGTCATCCAGGCCGGCTGGGGCATGCCGCGCAGTGTTTCGATGGCGGCGACGGCATTTTTCCTGGTCATCGATATCGTGCTGGTGGCCGGCTGCGCCATCAAATTTGTCGATGGCGGCTGGTTCCCCCTGGTCACGGGCCTGCTGCTGTTCGTGGTGATGAGCACATGGGCGCGCGGGCGCAAGCTGCTGCTCGAGAGCATCCACACGGAGGGCGTGGAACTGGCCGGCTTTGTCGATGGCCTGAAGGATACCTCGTACGGGCGTGCGGAGCGCACGGCGGTGTACCCGGTCGCCGATGCGGCCATGGTCCCGAATGCGCTGCTGCACAATATGAAGCACAACCAGGTGCTGCATACCAGGAACATCATCGTCACGGCCGTGTTTGAAGACATCCCCTGGGTGAGCGAGGCGGAGCGGATCAATGTCGAGGAACTGGGCCAGGGGTTCTGGCGCGTGACGCTGCATTTCGGCTTCATGGACGTGCCCGACGTGCCCAAGGCGCTGGAGCTTTGCGAGCAGTTCGGGCTTGAGGTGCCGTATTTCGAGACCAGCTATTTCCTCAGCAGGGAAACCGTGGTCTCCACCGCAGGGACGGGCATGGCGCGCTGGCGCGAAAAGCTCTTCATCGCGATGACGCGCAATGCCGGCAGCGTGGCAGAATATTTCTGCTTGCCCAGCAATGCCGTCGTGGAACTGGGGACGCGGGTGCAGATTTGAAACGTCTTGCAAAGTGTGCCAGTGCAATTGGTGGCGCAAGGTATTTGCATGGATTTACGCCTCGCGTTTGACGCCGGGTAAACCGAGGGGAAGTAGCAGGTCTACGCTGGATCTGAAGGTTGGCACAGCGGTCGAATGCAGCCGCGCTAAGTTCCCGGGAGCTGCCGCGGCAAAAGGCGCACGTCTTTCGTGGGTTCGAATCCCACACCTTCATCCGCGATATGGAACAGAAGCCCTGCAATGCGGGGTTTTTTTCTGCATTCTCATAGCAGCGGCCCTCAACGGAATCCTGCTCTACTGCGTGGACGGCGCGTCGGCCTCGGCCAGCAGACCGTCGTCGACCCATTCGATGATGTCGCCAGGCTGGCAGGCGAGCCGCTCGCAAATCTTTTGCAAGGTGGAGAATCGGATGCCCTTGACCTTGCCCGATTTGAGCAGCGACATGTTCTGTTCGGTAATGCCGATATAGGCTGCCAAATCCTTCGACTTGACTTTGCGCCGCGCCAGCATGACATCGAGGTGAATCACGATGCTCATCAGACGAATTCCTTGTTCTCTTCGGCCAGGCGTCGCCCTTCGTGCATCATGCTGGCGATCAGGTAGAACATGCCGCACACGAGAATTAGGAGCAACTGGTCGCTGGTGACGCCGATATGCAGCTTCACGCCGGGCAGCGCGAAGTAACGCATCACCAACGCGCGCAGTGGCACTTCCAGGATCGACAGCATGGTCGAACCGAGCATAGCTCCCGCGAACGCCCTTATGTGGGAGATCGTGACCAGGTCGAACACCAACCGCCGCTCCACATGGACCAGAGCCCCATGCAGGCGGCACAGTCCGTACACGAGTGCTAGCAGCGGCGGTAAACCGATGGCCGCGCCTGCCACAGACTGTGTCGGCGTCAGCCGCCGCAGCGCGGCCGCATCGAGGTCGGTCGCCCCCATTTGCATGAACAGATCGGTCGGCAGCAGGGCGCTCCAGGCCAGGACATAGAACAGCACCTGCAACAGCAGGCAGACGATTAGAAGGACGCGGATGGCGCGGGCTTGTTTTTTCATGATTGTATGATTATAAAATATTATGATATTATTGTTTTACGATAAGATATAGTCGTAATACACCAATTTTAACACTTCAATGGACGCGCCATGCCTAGTTCGCTTCGCCACTTCTTTTCTGGATCGCTCAATCTCCTGTTCAGTTTGCTCTTGTCTGCCTGCGGCACCATCGACATTGGCGAGCGCAACTTCATCCGGGGCGACCCGCCGGGCATGGCGCCTGTGGCGCGCCTCGACGGGGCTGCGCTGTTGGTGGGTGGCAGGGTCGAGGAGGAAGAGATCATTACCCTCGACGGCGCTGTGCTGCGCGGCCTCAGTTGGCGCCCGGCGGGTGCCACGCGCGGTGTGATCTATTTCGGCGGCAACGCCTTCCACCTCGACCAGCATGGCCGGCGCTTGCTGCCGCTGCTCGCTTCGTGCGGCATCAGTGTGACGCTGTTCGACTACCGCGGTTACGGCCGCAGTAGTGGCACGCCCGGCGTGCAAACGCTGGCGGCCGATGCGCTGCGCGTGTACGACCATGTGGCGGCGCGCACGCCAGGCGGCGTGGTGGTGCACGGACAATCGCTCGGCAGTTTCATGGCGGCCCATGTCGCGCAGCAGCGGCCTGACCTTCGCGGCCTGGTGCTGGAAGCGACCGCTACCACCGTGCAGGACTGGGTGGACGCGAACGTTCCCTGGTATGTGCGGCTGTTTTCGACGGTCAATGTTGCTGGCGACCTGCGCGCGATCGACAATGTGGCCGCGGTCGCGGGCTACCACGGCGCGGCGCTGGTGCTTGCCGGCGGGCGCGACCGGATAACGCCTCCGGACCTGGCGCGGCGCGTGTTCGAGGCCTTGCCGGGGCCGTCGAAGCGCTGGCTGTTGACCGACGACGCGGGGCACAACGATCTCTTCGGCCACAAGGCCGTGATGCCGACCTATTGCAACTTCGTGGGCAGCTGATGCCGCCGCGTCACCACCGGTTCTAAGGGTATGCTTCGGGGCGCCAGCAAAGAAGGCGGTCACCCCTGTCCTATCGGTCGCCTCTCCGGTATCATGCGGGGATGAATAAGAATTCCTTCCTACCGTTTGTCATTGGTGTTGCTGGCGGAAGCGGCAGTGGCAAGTCGACGGTGACCCAGCAGGTGCTGGCATCGTTTGGTGCAGATATGGTTTCGGTCGTCATGCAGGACGATTATTACTGCGACCAATCCGATCTCACCCCTGAAGTGCGCCGCAAGCAAAATTACGACCATCCGCAGGCCTTCGACTGGCCCCTGCTGGTCCAGCACGTCCAGGCCTTGCGCAATGGCGAGGCGATCGAGATGCCGGAGTACGACTTCACCATCGACAACCGCTCCAACAAGACCATTCCCGTTCAGCCAGCCCCGGTCATCGTGATCGAAGGCTTGTTTGCCTTGTATGACGCGGATCTGCGCAAAATGATGTCGCTGAAGATCTTTGTCGACACTGCCCCCGACGTCCGCTTCATCCGCCGCATGCAAAGGGATACTACCGAACGCGGCCGCTCGGTGGAGAGCGTGGTCGGCCAGTACCTGGAAACAGTACGCCCGATGCACAAGCAATTCATCGAGCCGACCAAGCGCTACGCCGACGTCATCCTGCCCCACGGCGCCAATGGTCCGGCGGTCGACGTGATCACCACCAAGGTGGCAAGCGTCATCGGTCAGCTGAAACGGCCCTGATCGCATCGAACCCGCGTCACAGCTGCTGCGCGGTGTTATCCTCCAAGGTCCGGGGCGCGTCTGCTTCGCATGCACCAGGGACCTTCGATGAATCAACTCAATTGGCGCTTGCACCTCGTCGTCCTGGTAGCCGTGGCATTGTTTGTCGTGAGCTTGTTCTTGCCCGCCATTACATGCCAGCACAGGGCCGCACGAGTCGGGCTCGATGTACTCAGCACCGGATGGGCGGGTCTGCTGATGCTCGACCCCCGCTGGTACGCCAACCCCATGGCGCTGGTCCTGGTGTACCGCTTGCTGTTCGTGAAAACCGCAGGCTTCAACCCGGTACTTGGCGTACTCATTCTGTTCTGTGCGATATTGTCCCCGCTTCCTTCCATGGCCTGCGGGGGCGGCGCAGGTGGTCCGGAGGCATCTGTCGGCCTGGAGCCAGGCGGCTTTCTCTGGATGGTTTCCATGATCACGATCGCGATCTGCGGTTTGGGCAAGGGCAGGGCGCCCGAGGAAGGTGTGGAGACGCTAGTCGTCGAGGAGAAATCATGACAGTCAAGCGTATGGACAACGTCGGCATCGTGGTGGAAGACATCGATGCCGCCATTGCGTTCTTCGTCGAGCTTGGTCTCGATCTCGAGGGGCGTGCCCCGATTGAAGGAGACTGGGCCGATGGCGTGACCGGATTGCCCGGCATGCGCGTGGAGATTGCCATGATGCGTACGCCGGACGGCCACAGCCGGCTCGAATTGTCCCGCTTCCTCGCGCCGCCCGTTGTTGCCGATCACCGGGTCTCCCCGGTGAATGCGCTTGGTTACCTGCGCGTCATGTTCACCGTCGACGACATCGACGATACGCTCGTCCGGCTCGGCAAACGCGGCGCGACCCTGGTCGGCGACGTGGTCCAGTATGAAAACATGTACCGGCTATGCTATATCCGTGGTCCCGAAGGAATTCTCATCGGGCTCGCCGAACAGCTCGGGCAGCAGGCTTCCCGCGAGAATCCCATAGAGCGTTCAGACTATTAAACGGAGGAAAATGATGACACGCGTTCGCGTTGAGGGCTTCACCGTCTCGCTCGACGGATACGGAGCAGGTCCGCATCAAGATTTGAGCAATCCGCTCGGCATTGGCGGGACGGAACTGCACCAGTGGCTCATGCCAACCCGTACCTTTCAGAAAGCCTTGTTCGGCCAGGAAGGCGGTACGACCGGGGTTGACGATGATTTCGCCGCCCGTGGCTTTCAGAATGTCGGGGCCTGGATTCTTGGAAGGAATATGTTCTCCCCCGATCGTGGCGACTGGCCGGACACCAGTTGGAAGGGCTGGTGGGGAGACAATCCACCGTACCACGTTCCCGTCTTCATCCTGACGCACTATGCTCGTCCCGCCATTGAGATGGAAGGCGGCACGACCTTCCACTTTGTCACCGGAGGTATTCGCGAGGCGCTCGACCGTGCACGGGAAGCCGCTGCCGGAAAGGATGTACGGATCGGCGGCGGGCCGGACACAATCCGGCAGTTTCTGCGCGAGCGTCTCATCGACGAGTTGCACCTGGCTATTTCGCCGGTCCTGCTAGGCCAGGGAGCGCCGCTGTTCGAAGGGTTGGACTTGAGGAGCCTGGGATACGAATGCGTGCAATCCGTGGCGTCGGAAAAGGCCACACACGTCGTACTGCGCCAGATGGATTCCCAGGGAAAACCCGAATGACACGACTCGTATCGGGATTGATCATCGCCTTCGTGTCAGCCAACTCAATCGCCGCTGTGCCGAAGATGTGCGCGATTGCTGGAGAAGCCATTCATTGGCAAGCCGACTATTGCCTGTACGAGGTCGGGACCGACGACATTATTGCCGCTGACCCTTGCCTTGATCGTGAGGCAAAAAAAGTCTTTCGAAATGCGTGCAAGGAAAAAGCCCATTACAAGCGCTTGATCTGCGAGCGGATCATTCAGGATGGCAGCAGATCCGGTACCGTCAGGAGCTGCGTCCGAGACCGGACCTTCTTCGGACCCACCGTTCGCAACGGTGGCGCATGACCACCGGCCCAAAAATCGAACAGCAGGCTATTCCTGGTTGTATCGCTGGAATACCGACGTTGTCCCGTTAGAGAGTACCAGCAGCACATCATAAGGATCCTTGCGCGGACCTTCCATGCCCGGCGAGCCCATGGGCATCTCAGGTACGGCTAGCCCCCTGGCTTTGGGTTTTTTTGCAAGCAGGCGATGAATGTCGGCCGCCGGCACATGGCCTTCGATGGCATAGCCCTGAATCAAGCCCGTATGGCAGGAACCAAGACTGGCCGGAATGCCCGCCTTGTCGCGGTAGACGGATGGATCGGGCACATCGTGCGCACGGACAGTGAAGCCGTTCGCTTGCAAATGTTTTACCCAGACGCCACAACAACCGCAGGTGGCGCTCTTGTAGACATCAATCACAGGCGCGGTCTTGGCCTGGACGGGGATACCCAGTACGGCGAGGGCGGCGAGGGAAAAGTGACGGCGGTTCATGGTGCTTCCTTGTTGGCCCGACAGCAGGCTGGAACAGCACTCTACCATGCCCTAGTATCGCAGCATCGCCGGCGCCAGTTCAGGTCCCATGTGGCGCGCAAAAATGGCTTCCAGCGTGCCATCCTGCCGCATCGCGGCAATGGTTTGCGCGAACAGCGCTGCAGTCGCCTCGGGTACGCGCTTTTTCGACAGCACCATGTTGCCCACCAGCGGGTCATGCCCCCAGTCCATCACCCTCATTCCCGCCGCAGCCGTTTCGGCGCGTATCGGCACCCAGCTCGTTTGCAGCGCGATCACAGCATGTACGCGTCCGATTTTGGCAAGCCGTATCAAGGCAGTCACATCCACCGCGTCGTAAACCCGGCCTTGCGCGCGCAGCCTGGCCAGCCAGGCGTCCAGGGTGGGGCCGTGCCGGAAACTCTTGACGGCCGCAACCTTGTAGCGCGGGTCGGCGGCAAAGTCGTCCAGTGACTGGATGCTGGCGTCGACGTCCTTGTTCAGCAGCAGGTAGTTGCGTGTGGTGATATAGGGAATGAAATAGGCAAAGGCTTCGCGTTCGGGCGTGGTCAGGCCGGACGTCGTCATGTCGAGCAGGCCCGCTTCCATCATGGTCCAGATGCGCACCCGCGATTCCAGCTGCGCTTCCAGTTTGCAGCCGGTCCGGCGCGCCAGCTCGGCGATTACGTCATGGTCGATGCCGCGCCAGTGTCCGTCTGCATGGCGTGAACTGAGGGCGCCATGGTCGTAGTAGGCCACTTTGTAGCTGCCGCAGGCGTCGGCGTTCCCGTGCAACAGGATGGCGAGCAGGCAGGGCAGGAGAGCGCGAGTCTTCACGGGCGTCGTCTGGAAAAAAGCGACCAAGTGTCGCCCTGCAATGCTACTCCTTTATTTATCGGCGGCGGCAAGTTCTGCCCGGTAGCGCAAACATGGTCCAGCAGGAGAGCTTACAATTGCGACAATATTTAAGGAGACTGCCCCATGCGTTCGTCATACTCCCAACTTGCCTTGATGAGCTTGCTGATGGCTTGTGGGTGTACGCCCAGGCAGGCAATTTCGGAGGCGATCGCGCAGCAATTCACGCGGTCAGGCGGATCGCATGTCGACCTGGCGACGGCAGCGCCCGGCCCATGGGAGAAGGTCTGCATCTTGGGACCTTACTCGGACAACGCTGTCGTGCAGAAGACCCTGGGATTTGCGTGGAATGCGGAAGAAAAATCGACCATTCTCTTAAATGACGGTATTTCCTTGCTTGTCTTCGTGCAAGGGAACACGGTCGTGGCCTATGTCGAACATCCGCGCGGCAGCGGTGATTTTAGTAATCTCACTGCGACCTGTCATGCACGATCCCTTGCCAGCTTCGCGCACGTGGCAACGCCAGTCCGCGGCTGGCCCGGCTTATTTTAAAAAAAATGAAGTCATCCGGCTTCACACGCAGCGCACGAAGGCTTCACATTCCAGTCGCAAGATGAGTCCTTCCACCACGGAGGATGAAATGGTACAGATCAAACAACTGGTATCGGCGGCCCGCACCATGATTTCCATGCAGGTCGGCTTGTCTGTGGGCGCCTTGCGCGTGGTCGGCATGCTCCGGGAACTGGGTGAGCCCTACGAAACCCGGCACGGCGTGTTCGCCGAATTCATGATGGCCATTCCCGCCGATATCCCGGTCGGTACGGCCAGGCTGTACTGGACCCCGCAAGCGCTGCTGGACAGGGATGCGGTGCTGGCCGCAATCGAGGCCCGATTCAGAAAACGGCTGCTGGAAGAATGTTTCGAGATCATCCGCATGTACAAGCCGGAACAGCCCGCGACTACGCCCGAACCACCGTCCGTGTTTTCTGCCGTATAGCACCAAGGTACAATATTCCCCGCCGGCAAAGTCTTCTATGCTTGATTCATGCGGTGGCAAACAGCCACCGAAACTCAAACAGATAGGGGATACCATCATGAAAAACGCTCAACGTGCTGCCGCCCAACTCGTCTCCATCCTGGTCCTCGCCGCCGCCGGCAACGCCCAGGCATCGGAAACACCTGCTGTGTTTGATTCGGCCAACTGCAAGGCTGCTTATCCGCGCCAATCGCTGATGAACGAAGAAACCGGTGTCGTGTCGATGCAGTTCCTGGTCTCCGCCGCAGGCAAGGTGATGGAATCGAAACTGGAAAAAAGCAGCGGTTCGAAAAACCTCGACAAGGCCGCGATGACTACCCTGGCTGCGTGCAAGTTCAAGCCGGGCACCAAGGACGGCGCACCAGCGCAAACCTGGACCAAGGTCGAATACGTCTGGGCGCTGTAAGCTCGCCTTAGCGGCTGCCCTGGTAAACCAGCTGCAAGCCCGTGGCGAACAGGCAGGCGTGGGAAATCCGGTAGAACCAGGCTGTGTTGACGCGGTTCTGCAGCCATACACCCAGCCAGACGCCCAGCGGCACCAGCGGTGCGAGCACCAGCGCGGTGACCAGGTTGGCCGCGGAAAACTGCCCCAGCCAGGCGTAAGGCACCAGCTTGACCGCATTGACGACCAAGAAGAACACGCTGATGGTGGCCACATAGGTCACCTTGTCCAGCCGTTGCGGCAGCAGGTAGACCATGACGGGCGGCCCGCCTGCATGCGCAAGAAAGCTGGTCAGCCCGGAAGCGGCCGACCAGAAAGTCCCTTTGACCACTGAAGCGCCTGCGGCATGCTGGCGCGCGGCAAGTCCCAGCCAGGTATTGATCGCAAAGGCGACGGCGATCGCGCCGACCGCAATGCGGATCTGGTTTTCCGACATGAGCCCGAAAGTAATCGTGCCGATGGCGATTCCCAGCAGGGCGCCTGGCAGCATGATCTTCAGGTTGGCGCTATCCCATTTGCGGAAATAGACCCGCAATCCCACCAGGTCCATCAGGCACAGCACCGGCAGCAGGATCGCGGTCGCTTGCAGCGGCGACATGGCCAGCGCCATGATCGGCACCCCGATGCCGCCAAGTGCGCTTCCGAAGCCCCCTTTCGAAATACCTGTCAGCAGCACGGCAGGTATGGCGACGGCATAGAAGAGGGGATCGTCAATGAGCATCAAAATAGAATAGCATGGCTAAATTGAGTGCATCGTCGGGAGACTGGATTTGGAAGAGCATCGATTCAAGGTATTCGGCACCCTGGTGGCCATTACCGGCGTACCGGGCGCCTGGCAAGCTTTTTATCTTGGCGTGGAAGGCAAGCGGCGGCCAGCCGACTTCATCGTGCCTGGCGATGTCGGCCGCGACGAACTGTGCGAGTACCTGGCCGATCTCTTTCACGAAAATGCCACACCCCGTCATCCTGATTGCATCCGTTTTTGAAACAATCATTCCCGTTTAGTGGTATTTATCTATTCTGATGGCACAGATATAGTGACACCCTGATTACTCACTCTTTAGGGAACCATATGAATACCGCTCACACCGACGACGCAGGCAAGCTGCTCATCCGCGCAACGCTCGCCATCCTGATCCTGTTCCACGGCTTCGCCAAGCTGAGCCATGGCGCCGGCTTCATCAATGGCATGCTGGAAGGTATCGGCTTGCCCGCGGTACTGGGCAACCTGGTCTACGTGGGCGAAGTGGTCGCGCCCCTGCTGGTGCTGGCCGGGTTCTGGACCCGTCCGGCGGCCCTGGTCATCGCGGTCAATATGGTGGTCGCCATCCTGCTGGTGCACCTCAAGGACCTGACCCAGTTGTCCGGCACCGGCGGCTGGGCGCTCGAATTGCAGGGCCTGTTCCTGGCCGCGGCCGTCAGCGTGGCCTTGCTGGGCGCCGGCAAGTTCAGCCTGGGTGGCGTGAACGGCAAGTGGAACTGATTGACCGTGGTGGCGTGATCGCTTAGCCTTCTGCACGAACCTTGGAAAGCTGACGATGCCCATCATTACGACCGTTGAAGACCTGCGCGTGCTGGCCAAAAAACGCGTGCCGCGCATGTTCTACGACTATGCCGATGCCGGTTCCTGGACCGAATCGACTTATCGGGCCAACGAATCGGACTTCGCGCAGATCAAGTTCCGCCAGCGCGTGGCGGTCAACCTGGAAAACCGCAGCACCCGCAGCACCATGGCCGGGCAGGACGTGGCCATGCCGCTGGCGCTGGCGCCCACCGGCCTGGCCGGCATGCAGCACGCCGACGGCGAAATTCTCGCCGCCCGCGCCGCGGAAAAATTCGGCGTGCCCTTCACCTTGTCGACCATGAGCATCTGCTCCATCGAGGACGTGGCCGCCAACACCAGCAAGCCGTTCTGGTTCCAGCTGTACGTGATGAAGGACCGCGCTTTCGTCGAACGCCTGATCGACCGGGCGAAGGCGGCCAAGTGTTCGGCCCTGGTGCTCACGCTTGACCTGCAGGTGCTCGGCCAGCGCCACAAGGACATCCGCAACGGCCTGTCGGCGCCGCCCCGGCTGACCTTGGCGAACATCCTGAACCTGATGATCCGGCCGCGCTGGTGTGCCGGGATGCTCGGCACCAGCCGCCGCGGCTTCGGCAATATCGTCGGCCATACCAGCGGCGTCACCGACATGGCGTCGCTGGCGGCGTGGACCTCGCAGCAGTTCGACCCGGCCCTGTCGTGGGACGACGTCGCATGGATCAAGCAGCGCTGGGGCGGCAAGCTGATACTCAAGGGGATCATGGATCCCGACGACGCGCGCCTGGCGGCAGGCAGCGGCGCCGACGCGCTGATCGTGTCCAACCACGGCGGGCGCCAGCTCGACGGCGCCCTGTCGAGCATCGCGGCGCTGCCGTCCATCGTCGACGCGGTGGGCGGGCAGATCGAGGTGCACATGGACGGCGGCGTGCGCTCCGGACAGGACGTGCTGCGCGCGCTGGCCCTGGGCGCCAAAGGGGTGTATATCGGGCGGCCCTTCCTGTACGGGCTGGGCGCCATGGGCGAGGCGGGCGTGACGGCCTGCCTGGAAATCATCCGCAATGAGCTGGACCTGAGCATGGCGTTTTGCGGCATCCGCGACGTGAACGACGTCGACCGTCGTATCCTTACTTGCAGCCGAGGACTTTGACGCCGGACGGGCAGCGCAGGTAGCGTGCGCGGATCTTGCGGTACTGGCCATCCTCGACCATCGTGGCGAGCGCCTTGTTGATGGTGGCCACGAAGTCAGCCGAATTCGACAGTTTGCTCATGGCGAACCTGGCCGTGCTGGTCGACACCACCACGCGGCCCGCCCGCAGTTCGTCGGACAGCTTCAGCTGCCCGATCTCCACTTCGGCGCTGGTCTGGTCGGCGATCATGCCGTCGATCCGGCCCAGGCTCATCATCTTCCAGGCATTGCGGCGCAGCGTGACCGGCACCATATTGGCCTGGAAGCGCGGGTCGGCCTTCAGGGCGTCGAATTTGTCGCCATAGGAAACGCCGATCTGCACGCCAAGCCGGAAGCCGGTGCCGAGCATGTCGTCCAGCCTGGCCATCGGATATTTTTCGGCCACGCCCGGGCCCAGGTAGAGCACGTTCGGCGACTGCAGGGTGGGGATGGAAAAATAGGCGTAGCGCTCGCGCTGCGCGCTGCGGAAGGTGCTGGGGAGGATATCGAGGCGGCCTGCTTCCAGTTCGGCCAGCGCGCGGGCGAAGGGCATTTCGACCAGGCGCATGGCGCAGCCCGCGCGCCGCAGCGCTTCGCGCGCCAGGTCGACATCGAAGCCTTCGACCTTGCCGCCTGCAGTGCGGAAGGCATAGGGCGCATCGTCATACCAGCGGACGGTCTTGGTGCATGCCAGCGCATCGCCGGCGTGGGCCAGCACCAGCAACAACAGGCCCACCATGTTCTGCAAGTTCCCCAAACGTCAGCCCCTCCTTTTGGCGCAATTGTACACGGCTAGTTGCGCTCCGGCCTGGCCAGGGTCCTGGCGCGGATGGCCTCGATCGAGCCGTCGGCCGCCATCGCGCGCAGCACCGCTTCGAGCCTGGGCACCAGCAGCGCATGCTTCTTGTGGACATAGTGGTACAGCTCGATGCGCGCAATGGGGGGCGACAGGATCTGCAGGGTGTCGTCGTTCATTTTGGCGATCAGCTCGCGCGCTTCGACGTCGGTCATCAGGGCGATGTCGGTGCGGCCATTCTGCAGCTTGCGCAGCACCAGTTCGTTGGTGGGCGCGGGGTCGACCTTCATGCCCCGGGTGCCGCGTTCGAATGCCTGGATGCCGAAGTGGTAGCCGATGCGGTAGGGGCGCAGGCTTTTCCAGCCGTCCGGGGTAAAGCGCGTGCCGCGCGTGACGACGATGGTGTCGAACCAGTTGACCGGGACGTTGACCTGCACCAGTTTCGGGAAGCGGGCCGAGAGGCCGGCGATGCGGTGGAGCTCGCCGTCGGTCACGCCCAGCGACGCTTCGGCCAGCGCGCGCGCCGCCGGCACCGCCTTGAAGCGCACCGGCAAATCGAGCTTGCCGTAGGCCTCGACCAGCACGGCGCGTGTGACCTGTTCCATGACCTGGCCCTGGTCGATCATCCCGATGGTCAGCTCCTGCCCATGGCCGCGCAGCGGCACCAGGGCCGCCAGCAGGGCGCCGGCCGAAAGCACCAGCCGCGCCGCGGGAAAGGAGGGAATCACTGTCATGCCTCCAGTGTAGCAAGTTCAGAACTGGTGCAGCGCAATCTCGTCGGCATTCTCCGGTCCGTTGACTATCCTGAAGTGGGTGGTACGGATCGGGTTGATCTCGTTGTAGCGGCCTTCCCTCGCTTCCTCGGGCGTCTGGACCAGTGCAAACACTTGCCTGGCCTGGAAGGCGCGTTCGGCGCCGTCGACCACGACCTTGTAGCGCAGCGTGTAGTGACCGTAGCGCATGTAGTTGAGCGCGTAGCTCCTGCCACTGTGGACGAACATGCGGTGCGCTTCCCGGCCGTCGTCGCGGTACAGGCGCACTTCCACATCATGGCGGCCGCTGGTATTGTCGATGTCGAAGGAGACCGGTCCTTTCAAGAAGGTGCCGTTGTCCGCGAACACATAGCCGTGTTCCGCGCGCCCGGGCTGCGCCGCTTGCCCGGCCACGGGCGAGTCGTCGTCCTCGTCATTGACGCGGGCCGCATTGATCAGGAAAGCGCCGGCAATCAGGACCACCAGCGCCAGGGCCGACACGGCGGCCACCCGGACGGCGAACCTGGCTTGCCAGTGTTCCGGTTCCGGCGCCGCCACCGGCGCGCTGCGGACCGGTGGGGCGGCCACGCGCCGCTCCTGGTGCGCGATCCAGCTGTCGTGCCTGGCGCGCCGCTCAGGGTCGCTCAGCACATCCCAGGCTTTGTTGATCATCTGCATTTTGTGCATGGCATCGGGCGCCGGATTGCGGTCCGGATGGTATTTCTGCGCCAGCAAGCGGTACGAGGCCTTGATGTCGGCCAGCGGGGCATCGCGCATGACGCGCAAGTTGTCGTAATGGGTTTCCACCGTCTGCGCCATGCTCAATCCCGGACCAGGTGGCGAAAGGTCGGCTCGATGTGCCTGGCATGCAGGTGGCGCACGATGTCTTCCAGCGTCGCATCGGCGAGCAGCAGGCCGGCCGGCGCCGCTGGCGCTGGCGTACTTGTTTTTGCTGGCTGCAGGATGGCCAGGGCATGCCGGAACTGCGCGTCGCTGATGCACTGCACGCCTTCCAGCAAGGCGGACTGCCCGGCGAACGGGGGCGACATTTCCAGCCCGGCTTCGGCCGCGAAGGAAGCGCCCAGGCCCGGATGAATGAAGGCCGCCCATTTGCCGGTGCGCGGATGCAGGCAGGGCGGCAGCTCAACGGCCGCATCGGGCGCCGGCGCCATGGCGGGAAAACGACGCGTGCGCAGCAGTTCAAGGAATTGCCTGACTTCGGCCAGCGGCAGCGGGGCGGCCAGCGACAGCCAGAGGGCGTAGCCGTCGGCGCCGGAAATGCTCACCGCCGGCGCCGGCAGTGCCAGTTCGGCCTGCAGGGCATTGGCCACCTCGCATAACAGGGTCCAATGGTCCGCTTCAGCGCCATCGGCCTGCTTGTGGAAGGGGATGACGATGGCGCGCGTGCGGCCGTCGCCGCTTGCCAGGCTGACTGGGGCGGCGGTCTGGCCGAGCAGGTGCTGCTCCAGTGCGGCCGGGGACAGTGTGCCAGGCTGCAAGTACAGCCTGGTCAGTTCGGAAATGTATTTTTGCATCTGCTTCCTATGTCGGTGCGCCATTCTGACATAGGAAACGCGAAATGTAGCCGAAATAGCCACCCGGGCCATCCTGACCGGTGCGTCAGGATGGCCCGGGTGTGCGGCCCTTGACGGCGCAAACCGGTCGGTATCACTTTTTGGTATGCGTAAAATTTTTACCGGAGATAAGCGTCTGGAAGGAGGCGCGATGGCCGGTTCCCTGCCATTAAAGGAAGTGCTGGCTACCGGTCAACTGGCATTGCGCCCGCGCCTGGAGAAGGATCCCGCCTTGCTGGCCGACGCCTCGCAGGCGCTGGCGGCGGCGCGCCCGCTTGGCCATGATGCGCTGCTGGCCACGCTCGCGGCCCATGCCCGCCTGCTGTGCGGCGCCCATTCGGCAGGCGTGAGCATGTTTGCATCGCACAAGTGCGATGACCTGAGCTGGGCCTCGGTGAGCGGCATCCTGGCCCCCTTCGAAGGCCGCCGCTTTCCGCTACGCCACAGCATGTGCGGCGTGTGCATGGAACAGCGCGCGCCGCAACTGTTCCTTTGTCCGCACAGCTATTTTTCCAGGATGGCCTTGAACGGCATCGCGCTCAGGGAAAGCCTGGTGGTCCCCCTGGGCGATGCGGGCAATGCGATCTACGGCACGCTGTGGCTGGCCGCGCACGACGCGTCCGCGAGCTTCAGCTTGGCCGATCGCGACGTGCTGCTGGCGCTGGGCGCCTATGCCACGGCAGCGCTGCGCGCGCAGGCACCGGCCTAGGAGCTAATCCAGGATGGGGAAGTCGGCGCTGCGCGCCGGCTCGCGCACGATGGCATGGTGCACCGCGATCGGGCCCGACACGGCATGCAGGTCGACCAGCAGGAACAGCCAGCGATGGGCCTGTTCGCGGGTGAGCGCCTGGATGTCGAGCGATTCTTCCGCTTCCCATGTCAATTTCACGATTTGCCAGATTTCATCGTTCTGGCGGACGCACCACAGTGCCCCGCCACGTTCGATGAAATCGCGTTCCTTTGGTGTCAAGTGCAACATGCTTCCCCCGCGTATATTTACCTTCAGGTAAGTCTGCCCGGTAACTCTTGCCGGCTCTGTTAGTTACCGCGCATAAAGACATTGAACAGGCATGAACAAAGGCCGAAAAACGTTCCGATTTGCAACACTGTTATTTGATCACTCTGATAAAATCAACAAAATCGAGCGATGCAGATGGTCCGTTTTGCGAGCATTTGGTCAGCCGGATCCTGCCTGGCCCGCCTGCTGTTTAACGCACGGAAATTCCATCGACTATGGCCATTTCACGTTCCGCAAGCGCGTTTGACGCTTCTTCTTCCATTCGGTTCAGCCTGGGCACCTTGCTCTGCTTCCTGGCGCTGGCATGGCCGGCGCAAGCGGCCGCCGATCCCGATGTCCAGGAGCTTGCCGACCTCAGCCTTGAGGACCTGGCCAACACCCGCGTGACCTCGGTCTCGAAACGCTCGGAACCGATCGGCGACGCGGCCGCGTCGGTGTTCGTGATCACCGGCGAAAGCATCCGCCGCGCCGGCGCCACCACCTTGCCCGAAGCGGTGCGGCTGGCGCCGAATATCCAGGTGGCGCGGGTCGATGCGCGCAACTACGCGGTGACCGCGCGCGGCTTCAACAATGCCTTCGAAAACAAGCTGCTGGTCCTGATCGATGGACGCAGCGTGTATTCGCCGCTGTTTTCCGGCGTGTTCTGGGATGCCCAGGACGTGGAGCTGGAAGACGTGGAGCGGATCGAAGTGATCAGCGGTCCGGGCGCCACCCTGTGGGGCGTGAATGCGGTCAACGGCGTGATCAATATCATTACCAAGGCGGCCGGCGCCAGCCAGGGCGTGCTGGCTGGCGTCAGCGGCGACCGCGAACACAGCGTGGGCACCCTGCGCCACGGGGGCGCGCTCGGCGATGGCGGCCGCTTCCGCCTGTATGGAAAAACCGTCACCCACCAGAATGTGCTGCGCCAGAATGGCCTGACCCATCCGACCGGCTACCGGCGCGCCCAGGCCGGCTTTCGCGCCGACTGGGGCCGGCCCGACGAAGGCTTGACCGTGCAGGGCGATGCCTATTCCGGCGCCTTGCACCAGCTCGGGACGGCCGACATCACGATCGCCGGCGCCAACCTGCTGGGCCGCAAGACGCTGCGCCTGGCGGGCGGCTCCGAAGTCATGGCCCAGGCCTACTGGGATTTCACGGAACGCAAGCAGCCGAACGCCTTCATCGAACACTTGAATACGGTCGACCTGCAACTGCAGCATGCTTTGATCCTGGCGGCGGGCCACCGCATCGTGTGGGGCGGGGGCTACCGCCTGGCCATGGACCGGCTGGTCAACGGTCCTTTCAGCTTCCTGCCGGCCGAGAAGAATCTGCACTGGGGCAATGTATTCATCCAGGATGAAATCGACCTGAGCGCCAACCTGCGATTGATCGCCGGCGCCAAGTTCGAGCACAATAACTATACCGGCATGGAATTGCTGCCAACGCTGCGCCTGGCGTGGAAGCCGGGCGCCACCAGCCTGGCCTGGGGCGCCGCCTCGCGCACCGTGCGCGCGCCTTCGCGCACCGACCGCGACTTCTACAGCCCGAGCAATCCGCAAATCATCAATGGCGTGCCGCGCTACGCGATCGCCGGCGGGCCCGGCTTCGATTCCGAAGCGGCCAATGTGCTCGAACTGGGCTACCGGATCCAGGCCACGCCCTCGGTCTCGTTCTCGGCGACCGCGTTCGCCAGCGACTATGCGCGCCTGCGCACGCTCGAGCCGAACCCGAACGGCCCGGGCGCGGTATTTCTCAACAAGGCCAGCGGCAAGGCCCGGGGCCTGGAACTGTGGGGCGCATGGCAGGTGGTGCCGGCCTGGCGCCTGTCGGCCGGCCTGGTGTCGCAGCGCATCGATACCGAACTGGCGCCCGACAGCCGCGATGCCAGCGGCGCGTTCGGGCTGGCCACCACCGATCCGGACCTGCACTGGAAGCTGCGCTCCTCGTATGACGTGGCGTCCGGCCACAGCATCGACCTGATGCTGCGCTACTACGGCAAGCTCGAACGCCCGGCCGTGCCGGCTTATCGCGCGCTGGACCTGAACTACATCTGGCAGATCAACCGCCATCTCGAGCTGTCGGTGACGGGTACCAACCTGCTCGACGCCGCGCATGTCGAATACGGCCCCGCGCCGAACCGCGCCGCGTACCGGCGCAACGTGGGCGTCAAGCTGGTCTGGCGCATGTAGGCGACGACGACCTGGCGCAAGCTGGTCGTCGTGCCCGCACTGGCATGCCTGTCCCTGGCCATGGCCGGCCCGGCGCGCGAAGATGCGGTCAAGGCAGCCTATCTTTACAAGCTGCGCAATGACATCGCATGGCCGCCGCGCGCCCGTGCGCCGGGCGACGCCATGACCGTGATCGGCATCGCCGCCGGCGCGCAGCGCTGCATCGCCTGGCAAAATACCGTGCTCGGCGACGAGGGCGGCGCAGTGGCCCTGATGGCCTTCGGGGTGGACGTGACGGAGCAGCGCGCCGCCTTCGAGGAAACGCGCAAGGCGCGCGAGCTGGCCGAGGCGGCCACCCGCAGCAAGAGCGAATTCCTGGCCAATATGAACCACGAAATCCGCACCCCGATGAATGCCGTGATCGGCATGACGCGCCTGGCCCTGAACACCGACCTCGATGCGCGCCAGCGCAATTACCTGGACAAGGTCGACCGCGCCGCGCACGGCCTGCTGGACATCATCAACGACATCCTGGACTTTTCCAAGATCGAAGCGGGCAAGCTGCGCTTCGAGCAGCGCCAGATGCTGCTGGCCGAAACGCTGGACCACCTGGCCGGCATGACCGTCTACAAGGCCCAGGGAAAAGGCCTCGAGCTCCTGTTCGACATCGCCCCCGACGTGCCCCTGGAAATGATGGGCGACCCGCTGCGCCTGGGCCAGGTGCTGCTCAACCTGGTCAACAACGCCATCAAGTTTACCGAGCGCGGAGAAATCATCGTGGCCGTGCGCCTGCTCGAGGAAGAGCCCGAGCACATCGGCTTGCAGTTCGAAGTGCGCGACACCGGCATCGGCATCGCGCAGGAACAGGTGGCGCAACTGTTCGCATCCTTCACCCAGGCCGACGCGTCGACCACGCGCACCCATGGCGGCACCGGGCTGGGACTGGCGATTTCGCGCAAGCTGGTCGAGATGATGGACGGGCGCCTGTGGGCCGAGAGCGTGCCGGGCAGCGGCAGCCGCTTCCTGTTTGCCGCGGGCCTGGGCAGGGCGGCCATGTCCACG
Organism: Pseudomonadota bacterium; assembly: GCA_040388805.1. Taxonomy (GTDB): domain Bacteria; phylum Pseudomonadota; class Gammaproteobacteria; order Burkholderiales; family Burkholderiaceae_D; genus Telluria_A. The sequence goes on along the minus strand of JAZKBE010000022.1, from coordinate 68,833 downwards.
CCGCGCCAGGCCAGCATCGGCGAACTGCATGCGCTGCGGGTGCTGGTGGTGGACGACAATGCCGCCGCGCGCGAGATCATGCAGGGCATCCTGGCGTCGCTCAATATGCATGCCCATGCCTGCGTGTCGGCCCGGGCCTCGATCGTGGAACTGGAACGGGCCCAGGCGGACGGCGAACCCTACCACCTGGTGCTGATGGACTGGGTCATGCCCGACATGGACGGCCTGGCCGCGATCCGCGCGATCCGCGCCAATCCGGCGATCTCGGGCACGCTGTCGATCATCATGGTCACCGCGTACAGCGGCGACGACCTGCTGGCGCAGGCGGGCGACCTGCAGCAGCTGGGCGTGCTGGACAAGCCGGTCACGCCGTCGAGCGTGCTCGACGCGATCATGCGCGGCGTGCGCGACGGCACCGGGCCCGGCCCGCGCCGCGAGAAGCCGAGGCGCGGCATCGAGGCTGCCCTGAGAACGCTGCGCGGCGCCTCGGTGCTGCTGGTGGAAGACAATGAAGTGAACCAGGAGCTGGCGGTCGACATCCTGGGCGCGCTGGGCCTGGAAGTGAGCGTGGCCGGCAATGGCCAGGTCGCGCTCGACATGCTGGCCGGCGCGTCCTACGACGCGGTGCTGATGGATTGCCTGATGCCGGTCATGGACGGCTATGAAGCGACGCGCCTGATCCGCGCCCAGGAGCGCTTCGCCAGCCTGCCGATCCTGGCCATGACGGCCAATGCCATGAGCGGCGACCGCGAACGCTGCCTGGAAGCGGGCATGAACGAACATATCTCCAAGCCGATCAACCAGGAAGCGCTGGCCATCGCGCTGGCGCATGCGGTCGGTCCTTCGCGCAAGGGCCATGCGGCGCCGGCGCATGAAGGACCAAAGGCGGCGCTGCGCCATGGCAACGATCTCGCCTACAACAAGCTGGCGCTGCAGGTGCGGGACTTGCATGGCGTCTTCGACGCGCAGCTTGGCGCCAGCCTGGAGCGGGGCGACACGGACCGGGCGCGCCGCATCGTCCACAACCTGCGCGGCATGGCCTTGAACCTGGGGGCGCATGCGCTGGCCGCGGCGGCCGGCAGGCTGGAAGAGGCGATCGCCAGCGGCGGCGACGTGGCAGCCATGCGGGCGGCCCTGCAGGCGCCGTTCGACGCCGTGCACGCGGCCATTACGGCCTGAGGGTTACATCAGCTGTTCGTTGCCCACCACGCCGATATTGACCACGCCCGAGCGCTTGGCCACGGTCAGGATGCCGGCCACCACCTTGTAGGGCGCGGCGCGGTCGGGCCGCAGGTGCACTTCCGATTTGCCGGCCTTCGCCACCACCAGCAATTGCCTGATCAGGCTGGCGCGGTCGGCCACGGCCGTGCCGTTCCACAGGATGCTGCCGTCGTGCGTGACGCTGATATCGATCACCAGCGGCGGCGCATCATTGCTGCCCTTGCCGGGCAGGCTCATGTCGACCGACTGGTTTTGCCGGGGAATGGTGATGATCAGCATGATGATCAGGACCAGCATGACGTCGATCAGCGGCGTCATGTTCATCTCGATCATCGGTTCTGCAAGGTTGTGGCTGGTGCTGAGCGAGGCGGCTTTGCTACCCATGATTCCTCCGGGAGTGGTGATGGCGTGGAAATCAGAATAAGCCGAAAACTACCCTTGCATAGCAATATATTTGCCTTGTTATGGTAGTTGTTGTCTGATTCCTACAGCCGCCTAGCGTTCGAAAGGCCGCTTCCCCAGGAAGGGCAGCAGCGGCGCCTGCGCTCCGCCGGCCCCCACTTCGGGCAGGCACAGCATGACGTCGATGGCCTGGCTGCCGCTGGTGTCGGCCTGGAGGGCGCCGGCATTGCCCACGTGCCCGTGCGGCACGCATAGCGAGGGATGGTCGAAGGGCGCCTTGCGAAAGCGCACCCGCTCGTCGGTGAGCGAGAGCAGGAAGTCGACCAGCTCGTCCTTTTCCCGCTGGACCAGGCCGAGCGGATGGATGGCGGGATCGGGGACCGGCTGGTTTTGCGCGGTAAAGTCGCCGCCGCGGTTGTAAAAGTCCAGCACCTGCATCAGGGTCGCCTTGCCGCCATTGTGGAAATACGGGCCGGTCAGTTCCACGTTGCGCAAGCCGGGCGTCTTGAAGGCGCCGTCCAGGGCCGTCAGCGCGGCCGGGTCGACCGGCGCTTCATCGAAGCCGGTGCCGAGCAGGTCGGTCCTGCCGATCTGCGACATGCGCACTTCGGACAGGGGCAGGCCGAAGGGGTCGAAGCCGCCCACGCCAGGATCGTCGGCGGTGGGCCGCACGCCCGTATTGAAGAAGCCATTGTCGTAGCGGAAGACCGTGTCGTTGGCGCCGGCGCGCTGGTCGAGCCGTCCTTCGTCCATGACATTGGCGAAACTGGCGCTGGTAAATTCCGCGCCGCTGTGGCAATGCACGCAGCCGGCCTTGCCCCGGAACAGGGCCAGGCCGCGCAGCTGGCGGGCGGTGAGGGCGCTGCGGTCGCCCTCGGCGTAGCGGTCGAAGGGCGCGTCGTCGGAGATCAGGGTGGCCTGGTAGAGCTGCAGGGCGACGCCGAAGAACAGGGCGAAATTCGCTTCCATGACCGTGGCCTCGTCGCGCGCCGGGATGGCGCGGCTGCCGTTGCCGCTGGTGCTGCGGGGCAGGTCCATATTCCTGGCGGCGAGCGCGCCCGCGCTGGCGAACTTGATGCGGACGGGCGAATCCCAGTATTCGCCCTGGAAGGCGCGTTCGATCAGCTTGCCGTACGTGAGATCGCCCAGGGGCAGCCGGCCCAGCACGCTGTCGCTGCGCGACACGGTCTGGCCCGCCAGCGGCTCCATGCCGATCAGCTTCTTGCCCAGGTTGACGAACACGCGGCCGCGGCAACTCATTTCGTTTTCGCTCAGCGGCGGGCCGGAGGCGAGCGAGGCCAGCGGCGCGAACTGCAGCGCATAGCGGACCTGGCGCAGCACGCCATCCTCGACCTTCCATACCATCACGTCCGGATTGCGCAAGCCGAAGGGCTCGGCGCCGTTGTACACATTGTTGGCGCGCCCATCCCAGAAATTGCGGAAGTTGAATACCGTGTTGATGACGCTGGGCGCATTGCGCGGCTCCACCCGGCGTGTGTTGATGCCATGCAGGTTGAAGCCGGAACCGCCGTGCTCGACGGCATCGGACACCAGCATGCAGGAGTCGGCCGTGCCGGCCGGCGACACGGCGCCGAAGTCGCGGGTGAAGACGCCCTGGGACGAGACGACATCGTTGCGGTCCTGCGTCATGCTGGCCGCGTCGTCGAGGTCGGCATGCCGGGTCAGCGGAAAGTCGTCCGCCGTGAGGGTGTAGTTGGGCCCGCCCAGCTGAAAGGTTTTGTCGCCGGCCAGCAAGCCCGGATTGAGCTGGTTGCGGATCCGGTTGTCGGCGCCGGCATGAAAATGGCAGCTCGCGCAGGCGGTCCGGTTGTCGCTGCCCACGCGGGTATCCCAGAACAGGGCCTTGCCCAGCGCGATGGCCGCGTCCTTGTCCCGGATCAGGTCCAGCGCTTCCTCATCCGACATGCCCGGCACCGCCACGCTCTTGAGCGAGGCGATCGGGGCCGGTTCTTCCGGCTCGTCCGGCTCGTCCGTGCGCGCGCCCACCACGCCGAGCATGATCGCGGCGAGCGCACCGGCCAGGATCACGTAGAAACCGGCCGTGATGCCGTGTTCGACGCCTTGCAAACGGCTGCGGATGGCAGAGGTGAATTGCCTGAATTTTTGTCGCATATTGCCTCCCAAACCTGCGTGGCGCCGGTGTCTTGCCTACGTTAGCGCGGCGGGAAAGGCGGGCTGTACGGCCCCGTCAAACGAATGCACGCACGAACGCAACATACCGGCGTTTTCGATTGACACACATAGTGAATCGGCTTATATTTGCCTTGAATTGGAAGCGCTTCCATACGCGCGCGCGGTTACGCCGGACAAGTCAGCCACGACAGATTGGCACATCCGGCGGGCCACTATGACAACGGAGCAGATCAAGGAGACCTTGTGAAAAAAAGCTTGAAACTGGAAATGCAACACCGAAAAATCGTCCTGTCCGTGCTGGCCGCCGGCATCCTGGCCGCGTATGGCGGCAGCGCCAACGCCAGCGTCACCAGCCCGGTGATCGGGCGCTTGCTGTGGGCCGAGGAATTCAACGGCACCACGCTCGACGCGACCCGCTGGAAAGCGACGGACGGCAACGGTTGCCAGATTAATCTGTGTGGCTACGGCAATCAGGAATTGCAGTACTACAGCCCGAACAATGTGTCCATCATGGCCGTGCCGTTCGAGCCGAGCACGCGCGCGCTGGCCATCCAGGCGCGCAACCAGACCATCGGCAGCAATGTCTTCACTTCCGGCAAGGTCGACTCGGCCGGCAAGGTGCAGGTGCAATACGGCATGGTCGAGATCCGCCTGGCCACGCCGAACATCGATACCGGCCTGTGGCCGGCCGCATGGATGCTCGGTTCCAGCCCGCAGACCTGGCCGCGCAACGGCGAGATCGACATCATGGAAATGGGCCACAAGGCCGCAGTCCGGGCCCAGGCATCGCCGCCGCCGGGCGCCAACAATTTCACCGCGTCGAACGTGATCACCTACCAGCAGGCGGCCTGCGTTCCGGGCAATGAAAGCTGCGCCGCATCGACCGCCTGGCAGACCAAGAATTGGTATATCCCGCCGGTGTCGCTGGCCAACCGCTTCGTCACCTACCGCCTGTACTGGACCGAATCGCAGATGCGCTTCACGGTGCTCGACAACGGCGTCGAGCACAATATGTACAACAATCCGCTGCCGGTCAATTCGACCGCGCTGCAGGCGCCGTTCTACCTGCTGCTGAACCTGGCCGTGGGCGGCAATTTCACCGATGCGGCGACGCCGGGGCAGGTCACCGCGCCGCGTCCGGGCACCATGTATGTCGACTATGTGCGCGTGTACGAACTCGACGGCAAGGGCAAGGTCACGCTGGGCAATACCACAGTGCCGGAAGTGGGCAAGTTCGGCACCTTTACCGACCTGACGGCCGTCAATGCGAAGCAGGTGGCCGGCACCAGTTCCGACATCTTCCTGTGGAATGGCGCTTCTACGTCGGCCGGCAACACGGCGCCGTTCGAAGGCGCCAACGTGATCGCCTGGAACTACACGGCGCCTGGCCAGTGGTTCGGCGGCAGCATCCAGTCGCGCCAGGTGCACGACATGAGCAACTTCCGCAACGGCACCATGAAATTCCGGATCAAGATTCCGGCCAATGTCGCCTTCAAGATCGGGGTAGGGGATACCTATACCAACCAGAATTCGGTGACCTTCCCGGCCAATGCCACCACCTATGGACTGGTGCGCAACGGTCAGTGGGGCACGGCGACGATTCCGGTGACGGCCCTGGCCGGCAACCTGGTCGCGCTGCAATCGATGCTCGACCAGTTCCAGATTTTCAGCGACCCTGCGGCGCTGCCGACCGCGCCGTTTCAGTTCGCGATTGACGATGTGATCTGGGATACCGGCGTGCCGACGCCGACGCCGACGCCGACGCCGACCCCGACCCCGACGCCAACGCCGACCCCGACGCCGACCCCGACGCCAACGCCGACGCCGACCCCGACGCCGACCCCGACGCCGACCCCGACGCCGACGCCGACGCCGACGCCGACGCCGACCCCGGCAATCGGCACCGTCACGCAGGCCAATGCAACGACGCTCAACTTCTCGGTCCGCACGACCAGCTGGGCTGACGTGCATTACTCGGTCAACAATGGCGGCCAGCAAAACTTCCGCATGCGCCAGGAAGGGGGCAGCGGCAACAATACCTACAGCGCTACCGGCCTGAAAATCGGCGACGTGGTCCGCTACAACTTTACCTACTGGGATACGGCGAAAAACTTCGCCGTCGACACCGTCCAGAAGAGCTACACCATGAAATAGCGTTTCACACCCTGTGAGTGATTGCGGCCGCCCGGCAACGTGCGGCCGCTTTTTTCATCGCTGTACGACGGTGTCATCGACGCCCTGTGCAAGGGCACCCGGTCCGTGGTCGGCGTGTCGCCGGCGCGACACGACCGCCTTGTTTCTCAAAACAGTTCCATTTATGCACTACGCATCGTCTCCGCCCGCGCCAGGCGGCGGCCCCCGCGACGCCCCGCGCCAGCGGCATCCTTCCGGCGGAAAACTGGCGCCCGGCCGTCTTTCCTCCTATGGGGGAGCCGATTTTCTGTGCTGCAAAGAATAGTCTTTTTGTGCTCATCCATATAGTTTTCCGGGTACCAACTGTCAATCCATGGCAAGCATGTGTTAAATATGCGGGCAACATATGTCAAGCCCTAGTGATATAAATAAATAAATTTCTCTTTCGCAAGCGATGTGATAACTTGCAGATACTGTAATGTTTCCCCAGCGTGGGACTCCGGTCGCGGCAGATTTATCAACCGTCTTTTGGCAGTCAGATGATGCGATTTTTCCGAGCAGTGTTCTTCCGCGCATGCGCCGCCGCGCGCGTGTGCGCATGCCTGCTCGTCCTTGGCGGATGCGGGATGTTCGGCACATCGGTGCCCAAGCTGAAGATCGGCGACGTGCGCCTGGTGGCGGCCCCGGACGCCAACCGCAACAGCCCTGTCGTCATGACGGTGGTGATGGTGGCCGATGCCGCGCTCGAACAGCGCCTCATGAACCCGGACCAGAAATGGTTCAACAGCGCGGCCGACCTGGCCGCCACCTATCCCCAGGGCCTGCTGGCCTGGACATGCGAATTTACTCCCGGCCAGGAACTGCGCCTGCCTGCGGCCCTGTTCGACGGCCGCCGCGCGCATGCGGTATTCGTGTACGCCAATCTCAGTGGCGGCGAACGGCGCGCGCGCATCGAACACTGGCGCGAAGGCGGCGTCATTTCCTTCACGCGCGATAACTGGATTGTCGCGGCCGATGCCAGCGCTGTGTCGAAGTCGGCGCGCCCGCGCGAAATCGGCTGCAGTCCTGGCTCGGGCATCCGGCCCGCATGATGCACATCGCCGCACACCACAAGGACCAGCACATGAACGAATCGAGCATCAAGCATCAGGACCTTCAGCCGCCGCTTCCCGAGGACGCCATCTGGTGGCACGACGGCCTGCTGCTCGAAGCGGCCCATTTTCACCAGATGTGCCAGCGCCAGGAACAGCTCGTGTCCTACCATGTCCGCAGCGCCGCGCCCTACAGCTGGGGCGTGCGCAAGCTGGCCATCGACGATCCCACGCTGACCGACAATGTGTTCGCGATCCGCGAACTGGAAGCGGTCATGCCCGACGGCCTGGTGGTCTCGCACGATGCGGCGCAGGGCGTGCTGAAACTGGAGTTCGACAAGGACCTCGGCCCACAGCTTGCGGCCGCGCGCAAGTACGCCACCATTTGCTTGGCAGTGCCCGTCAACGACGCCATCGATGCGGAGCAGGGCATGGCCCGCTACGCGCCTTTCGGCAGCGATGCGATAGGCCGCATGCGGCCGCGCCTGCGCCTGGCGTTGGCCAGCGACCTTGACCAGCATGCGGGCGACACCGTGCTGCCGCTGGCGCGCGTCGCCTTCAGACACAACAAGTTCGTGCTGCTGCCTTTCCTGCCGCCGCTGCTCGTTATCGACCTGGAGCCGCTGGCCCCCGGCAAGCTGTCGCTGAAGAATTCGAGCCTGGCGCTGGTCAAGACCATGCAGAGTTCGGCCAACTATCTGCTCGACGCGGCCCTCAAGCCGCCGACCGGCATCGAAGACAAGGTCACGCGCCTGGAACTGCGGCAGCGCCTGGCCAGCGTAAGCGCCGGCATTCCCACCCTGCGCGGCCTGCTGGAGCTGCCGGTGGCGCCGCTGTCCTTGTACCTGGCCTGGTGCGGCGCGCTCGGACCCATGGGGGCGCTGGACGAAACGGGCGAAGTGACGCGCAGCCCTTTCCCCGCCTACCGCCATGACGAACTGGCCTTCACCTTCGACAAGCTGTTCGAACGCGTGGCCGCGCTGCTTTCCATGGCCGACCGTCCGTTCCGCGAACTGGCCCTGAAGGTCAACAGCGACCACCAGTCCAGCCATGTGTTCGACAAGGACAAGCGCTATTTGTGGCCGGCCGTGGCGGTGGCTGCGGAAGGTGGCGCGGCGTCGTCGCGCGACGTGCTGATCGTGGGCATTCGCGGCATGACGCAGCAGGACGCCGACCAGTGGCTCAAGCTGGCCGTGATCACCGATGGGGCGGCCCAACTCAAGTACCGCATGGGGCGCCGCATGGGTGCGCCGCGCAGCGTCATCAAGCCGGACGGCATGCTGGTCTCGCTTGACGCCGACGCGTCCGCGCAAACCCACAAGGTGGACGCGCGCGGCATGGCCACGCCGGATATCTGCCTGTACGCGCTCGACCTCGACGAATCGCTCAGCCTGGACGCGGACATCGTGCTGCAGAATGCCGCCGAGCGCCAGCCCGCCGAAGTGGTGCTGTTCATTCACAGGGCCGCCACGTGAGCATGCCCGCGCCAGCCGGCAGCGCGCTGATCGACCAGTTCACGGCATTCCATGCCGCGCTGGCCGAGTTCACGCGCACGCTTGGCGCACAAACGCCGCCCAACGAAGTGCGCGACCAGCTGGCCGCCAAGATCGATGGCCTGGCCCAGGACCTTGACGGGCGGCGCGCCTTCGACAATGGCTGCGAAGCGCGCTACCTGATGGCGGCCTTCGCCGACGAAATGCTGATCGCCGCCGAATGGGAGCACCAGCAGGCCTGGATCGGCTTCCTGCTTGAAGAAAAGCTGTTCGGCAGCCGCAATGCCGGCGACCGCGTGTTCACGCGCATCGGCGACCTGCTGCAGGCGCGCGACCCCGACCGCGCCGAACTGGCGCTGCCTTACCTGTACGCGCTGGCCCTGGGCTTTCGCGGCCGTTTCGGCCACAGCGACAAGGACAATGCCGAACTTGGACGCATGCGCTGCGCGCTGTTCAAGCTGGCCAACGGGCGCGACCCGGATACGCTGTTCGGCGGCGCCGTCGACAGCAGCGAACATGACCTGGCCCGGCGCCTGATGCCGCGCGCCTACCGCAGCATGGTGCTCGATGCGGCGCCGGTCATGCTCCCCAATCCCAACCGCTGGCTCGGCATCTTCGGTTGCGCGTTCGCGCTGATGCTGCTGGCGTCCTTTCTGGTGTGGGAAGGCCAGACCCGCGCGCTGCGCATGCATTTCCGGGAAACCGCGCCGCGCGACGGACAGGCAGTGGCCAGGGAAGTGCCGCCGCCGGCCGCTCCCGCGCAGGGGGGCGCGCCATGAACCTGACGCTTGTCCTGCTGCTGGCCGGCCTGGCGCTGGCCCTGCTGGCACTGGTGCTGGTGGTGCGCACCGCGCGCGCGCGCGCCGTGCGCACCCAGGCCGTACCCGGCCTGACCGTGGACGAGAAAACGGTGGCCGTGCAGCGCGCCAGCGCGGCGCGCCGCCTTGGCGTGATGGCCGACCATGCCTTTTCGACGCTGACCGCGGTCCTGCCCGAAACGCCGGCGCGCTACGACGTACCGCTGGTGCTGCTGGCGGGCGACGTCAATTCGGGCAAGACCACCATGCTGGCCCATGCCGGCCTGGCCACGGCCGCGGCCCCGCATGGCCGCGGCACCGAACTGACCTGGCATCATTTCAACCAGGGCATCGTGCTCGAAGCCGGCGCCAGCTACCTGGGACTGTACAACCTGCCTGGCGAAGCCATGCCGGCCTGGGATGCCCTGGTCACGTCCATGCAGCGCTACAGGCCGCGCCGTCCGCTCGACGCCGTGGTGGTCACGCTCGGCGTCGACGTCCTGCGCGGCAAGCCCGATGTGCTGGAACAGCACGCGGGGCAGATGCAGCGCCGCCTGGCCGAAATGCAAACCCAGTTCGGCCTGCGCCTGCCGGTCTACCTGATGATCACCAAGGCCGACCTGCTGCCCGACTTCGGCGCCTTCGCCGGCGACCTGCCGCCGGCCCTGCGCACCGCCATGCTGGGCTGGTCCAATCCCTACGATAACAGCGCGCCGTTCGACCAGGCCTGGGTGGGCTACGCCTTCGACAGCATCCACGCCACGCTGGAAGACCTGGGCGGCGAGATCATGGCCAGCGGTGGCGGTGCGGCCGGCGTGCGCGGATTTTTCGCGCTGCCGCCTGCCATTGCCGCCTTGCGCCAGCCAGCGCGTGCCTATGTCAGCCGCCTGCTCGGATCGCAGGCCCACAGCGAGCCGGTGCTGCTGCGCGGGATCTACCTGTGCGGCAACCAGAACGACGATCCGCTGCGGCCCGCGCCCGCCTTCGTGCGCGACGTCATGGCGTGCAAGGTGTTCGCCGAGCGCGGCATGGCCCAGCCGCTGCGCGGCCAGATGCTATCGCGCGACCGGCGCGTGCGTTTCATGCGCGCCGCCACCGTGCTGCTGGTGGCCATCTGGCTGCCGGCCCTGGTGTACGCCAACCTGCGCCTGGAGCGGGTCAGCGGCGAACTGCTGGCGACACTGACCGTGATCAATGCCGAGGCCTCCGAGCGCAAGCGCGCCAATGACAACGGCGGTCACAAGCACCTGGCCTTTTACCGCGACGCCTCCAACAAGATCGTGTCCGGCATGCTGGCCCATAGCAGCAGCCTGGTGTCGTATGCCATTCCCTTTTCGTGGCATTGGTTCGACCCGGCCGGCCTGGACGAAGCGATCGACAAGCGCTTCAAGAAGGGCCTGGAGATGATCGTGCTGCCGACCATCCGCAAGGGCTTCAACCTGCGCGCCAACGGGCTCACCGGCACGCCGCTCGAAGCGGTCACCGTGAACCTGGTCCAGCGTTCCGTATGCCAGCCCGTGCCGGGATCGTTCGACGCGACCTTTGCGCCGCAAACCACGCTCTCCGAGCTCGACGCCTTCCGCGACCTGAACGAATATGTGCACGCCATCGATGTCTTCGGATCGCGCCTGGAACAGTTCCGCAAGCTCCAGAGCGAAAGTTCCGGCGGCCTGAAGGACCTCGATGAACTGGGCGACTACACCGAAGCGTTCGACGTGCCGGAGCGGCACCGCAACGCCGATTCTGGCTATTTGCGGCGCGCGCTGCACGAACTGGTGCTGTCCCGCCCCGAGGCGCCTGCCGCCGACTACAAGCCTGCCATCGAATGCGCCCTCGAAGCGCGCCATGAAACCCTGTTGACGCGCCTGTTCACGCGCCATCCGCTGCCACTGCTGGCCGATAGCATCGGTCAGCAGCTGCACGGCGGCCACGCCGACGGCGCGGCCGTGAACAGCTACGACCGCCTGGGCGCCGACCTGCACGGCTTGAAGGAATGGCTGGGCGCACCGGCCAGCGCCTGGCTGCACGCGCGCCGCGCCAGCATCGACAAACCCTATGTCGACCTGCTGGCCCTGGTCGCAGCTTCCGAATGGGCCGGTCCGGACAAGGCCGACGCCTTGCGCAAGAAAACGGCGGCCCGGCTCGACTACATGGAAGAACGGCTGATGGCGGCGCGCGGCTCGGCGGTCCTGCAACGCAGCACCGACGGGGCGCGCATCGAGATGAGTCCCCCTGTGGCCCGCGCCGAGCAAGCTTTGTCGGGCCTGATGGCGCAGTCCTTCATGGCGCCGCCGCCGGCGCGCATGCTCAATGCCAGCGTCGATGCGCCGGCCGTCATGTGGGACCTGAATGGCCTGAACCGCCTGCTGCTGCTGGCCGGCGAACAGCAAGCCTACCTGACGCAGTCGATCGGCACCTTCCCGGTCGGCCTGCAGACCGGGCTGCGCCAGTTCGCCGACAAGCGCCTGGCCGACAATATCGTCGCCGGCATCGACGGGGCGCAGGCGCCGGCCAGCGACCCGATGGCGGCCTGGGTGCGCCTGGGACAGGCCCAGAAAGTACTCTCCGCCTTGCTCGAAACGCTGGACCGGCTGGGCGCCAGGCCCGAACGCCAGGCACTGGGCGCATTGCTTGCGTCCCAGGCCGAAAGCGCGCTGGCGGGCATCGATGCCGCCTTCGAGGAGCAGGGCGCCTACCTGCCGAAAGGGCGCAACTTCGCCTGGTGGACCGGCAACCGCAATCCGGCCGCCCAGGGCTTCGTCAATGGCGATCCGGCCGCGCTGGACGACTACCTGGCGGCCCAGCACGAGCAGGTCGAACGCAGCGCGAAACTGGCGCGCCCGCTGGTGCGCCTGTACCTGGACGGCGAAGGCGCGCCGAATGCGGCGCTGGTCAAGCGCTGGAGCGGCATCGGGCGCGAGCTCGAACGTTTCGCCGACAAGGCGCCCGGCGCGCGCGTGGCGGCCCTGCACAGCTTCATCCGCGCCGACCTGGCCGAACTGGACCAGCAGAATTGCCAGGCCAAGGCGGTGGCGGCGGCGGGCGGCGCCAGCGACTTCTTCGCGCTGCGCACGCGCGAACTGGGCCAGCGCGTGGCCTTGCGCTGCGCCGAACTGGGACGCAGCGGCGGCAGCTCGGCATACGCCACGCTGGCGGGCGCCTTCCGCGGCTCGCTGGCGAACAAATTTCCTTTCGCGCCGGTGCGCGACCAGGGCGGCATGGCCGCCGAACCGGACGACGTGGCGGCCTTCATCCAGGCCTGGGACAAGGTGGGACCGCAGGCCCAGTTGCTGGTGCGCGGCGATGCCCCGGCGCGCGCGCGCGGCTTCGTGGGCGCGGCCGAACGCGCGCGGGCCTTCCTGGCGCCGCTGCTGCCGCTGGACGCGGCCGAGGAAGCCGGCTACGACCTGCGGGTGCGTTTTCGCGTCAATGAACATGGCGACAGCGACGGCAACAACGCCCTGGCCGGCGAAATCGATGGCAACCGCATTGTCGAATGGACGCTGCAGGTGGGCGACCAGACGGTGCGCTTTCGCAACGGCGAACAGGGAGAACCGGCGCCGCTGCGCTGGCGGATCGGCATGCCGGTGCTGCTGACGCTGCGCTGGGCCGACAATTCGCCGACCCTGCCGCGCGCCGACGAGGGCGACCCGCACATGCGCGTGGTCGGGCGCGAAGTGCAGTACCGCTTCGGCGAACCGTGGTCGCTGCTGCGCATGCTGGGCCAGTACCGCGTGGCCTCCGCGCGCGGCGAAACGCTGCGTTTCGACGTGCCGCTCACGCCGGCCGCCATTCCCAACCCGGCGCCGGCGCGCGTATTCATGCGCGTCGCGCTCAGCCCCGCCAACAAGAAGACGCCGCTGGCCTGGCCCGCGTTTCCGACCGACGCGCCGCCGCTCGAGGCCACCATCCAGGCGCGCCTGCCGGCGCCCATCATTGCAACCGGAGGATCACGATGAACCACCTGGTACAGGGAGCAGGGCTGGAGGCGCTGCTGGCGCCGCTCGCACCGCTGCCATGCGGCCCGGATATCTACGGGGGCGCCGCCTACAGCGCCATCCGCGAGGCGCGCCGCGCCGACGACATGAGCCTGCCCGAAGGCGACTGGGACAAGCCGGTCTACAAGCGTTCCGACTGGGCGCTGGCCGAGCGCCTGTGCGTGGACGCGCTGCGCAAGGAAAGCAAGGACCTGAACATCGCCGCCTGGCTGTGCGAAGCCTGGATCCATTTGCGCGGGCTGGCCGGACTGGCCGACGGCCTGCGCATGATCGAGGCGCTGGCCGATCAGTACTGGGACCAGGTCAACCCGCTGATGGAGGACGGCGACATCAGCTTTCGCACCGGTCCGTTCAACTGGCTGGCGCGCAACCTGCCGCTGGCGCTGCAATCGGTGCAGCTGGCCCCGGGCGCGACGCCGGCCGGCCGGGCGCTGACGCTGGCCGAATGGCAGGCCGTGCTGCGCGCCGAGCGCCAGGGCGCCCAGGCCGCGGCCGCCCAGCGGCGTTTCACCGCTCCGGCGCCGCCGCCGGAGCAGACCCTGCGCGCGCATTTCATGACGGCCGCGGCGCACGCGCCGGCCGGTTTTTACGACACGTTGCGGCGCCAGGTCGGCCAGGCCACATGGGCCCTGGAGCAGCTCGAAGCCATGCTGGAAGCGCGCATGCGCGCCGACGCGCCATCGCTGGCGCAGGTGACGGCGATCCTGAAAGCCTGCGCCGACGCATTGCAGGAACTCGATGAACCGCGCGTGGAGCCGGAAACCGAAGAGGTGGAAGAGATGAACCAGGATGCAAAACTGGCGCCCTTGCGGCGCGAAGCGATCGAGAGCCGGGTGGAAGCCTACCGCCGCCTGTCGGAGGTGGCCGACTACCTGATGCGCACCGAGCCGCATAGCCCGGTGCCGCACCTGGTGCGGCGCGCCGTGCAGTGGGGCGACATGCCGTTCGAGGAACTGCTGCAGGAACTGCTCGACAGCGAGTCGGACCTGAAGCAGATCTATCGCCTGCTTGGCTTGCGAAGCGCCTGATGGACAAGCGCGTCGTTCCCGTGCCGCCGCCGTTCCTGCGCCATGTGCCGCCGGTGCAGGCGAGGATGGCCACGCAGACGCGCCTGTTCCCGAACCTGCGCCCGCTGGCGATGCAGGACAGCGGCCGCGAAGAGATTTTCAAGCTGCAGCAGCATCACGGCAATTACGGCCTGCGCGGAGAGAAGGGACGCGGCCACTATGTGCCCAATGCGCGCTATGTATTTGTGCGCACGGCGGGCGGCGACACCCTGATGCACCCGCGGCTGCGCCATCCGGTGCTGGCCAGGGGAGAGCCGGTGATGTATGCGGGTGAAGCGTATTTCGAGAGCGGCGCGCTGCGCTGGTGGAGCAACGGCTCCGGCCATTACCGGCCCGACCCCGAGCATGCCCCGCAGGCCGGCCTGCCGCTGTCGCTGTTTCGCACCTGGGACGACGTGGTCAAGCGCGGCGCGCGGCCGCTGCCGGGCGTGAAGAAATAGGTTTTTTTGTTTGAAGTAGCAAGCTGTTTCATCCGGCCAGGCGTGCCGGCCCGTCCGTCAACAAGTTGTTCGTTATGAGGAGTCATCGATGCACACACCAAGCAAGCAAAAGTGGTTGGAGAGAAATCGCGCCCCCCGGGTCCAGATTTCCTATGATGTCGAAACGTCGGGCGCGATCGAAAAACGGGAGCTGCCACTGGTGGTGGGCATCCTGGCTGACCTGTCGGGCATGCCGGAATCGGTGCAGCCGATGGGCGAACGCCGTTTCGTCGAGATCGACCGCGACAACTTCGACGCCGTCATGGCCAAGATCGGTCCGCGCCTGGACGTGGCGGGGCTGAGCATGAATCCCGTCGCCGGGATCGAACTGGGTGGCGCCATCACCTTCAAGAAGATCGACGATTTCGACCCGGAACACATCGTCAAGTCGGTACCGGGCCTGAACGAGCTGTTCGAAACCCGCAACGAACTGCGCGACCTGATGGCCAAGCTCGACGGCAATGCCAAGCTGGAAGGGCGCCTGTCCGAGATCTTTGTCGACGACAAGGGCCAGGATGTGGCACAGGTCGACCGCGACGCCAAGCTGGCGGCAATCGGCGGCGTGGCGTCCGAAGCGAAGAAGCCGGTCGTCGAAGAGAAGAAACCTGACGTCGTCGTCGATCCGGTGCCGCCGCCCGAGCAGACCTGACACGCGGCTTGAAACAGCGCCTGGCCGCAACGCGGCGGAGCATCGGCGACATTGATTGAATTTCGAGGCGCATCGCGCCTGCAAGGGGAAACACGATGGTTGATACAGTAGACAAGAAGGGTGCCAAGGGCGCCGCAACGGATACCAGGACCCTGCTCGACCAGATTATCGAGGATGGGAAGATGGCGCTGCAGGAGGAGCAGAAGGACAGCGCCAAGAAGCTGCTCAAGCGCTTCGCCAGCCAGACGCTCGACGGCGCCATCAAGGTCGCGCCGAAGGAAGAGAGCCTGATGCAGTCGCTGCAAAAGCGCATCGACGACATTGACGCCAAGCTGACGGCGGGCCTGAACGAGATCATGCATTCGAAGCAGTTCCAGGCCCTGGAAGGATCCTGGCGCGGCCTGCATGGCCTGGTCCAGAACACCGAAACGAGCACCCGCCTGAAACTGCGCGTCATGAACATGACCCAGGCCGAACTGGCCACCGACCTGAAAAAGGCCGTGGACGTCGACCAGAGCAACCTGTTCAAGAAAATCTATGAAGAGGAATACGGCACCTTCGGCGGCAATCCCTTCAGTGTACTGGTAGGCGACTACCACATCACGCGCAGCCCGGCCGACATGGCCATGCTCGAAAAGATCGCCGGCGTGGCCGCCATGGCCCACGCGCCCTTCATCACGGCCGCCGCCCCGGAACTGTTCGACATGGAGTCGTTCACCGACCTGGGCGTGCCGCGCGACCTGTCCAAGACCTTCGAAAGCCTGGAGCTGGGCACCTGGCGCGCCTTCCGCGACATGGAAGATTCGCGCTACGTGGCGCTGACGCTGCCGCGCTACCTGGTGCGCTTGCCGTACGGCGAAAAGACCGTCAAGGTCGACAACTTCAACTACGAGGAAGCCAAGGAAGGCATGACCCACAAGTCTTACCTGTGGGGCAATTCGTCCTACCTGCTGGCGCAGCGCATCACCGATGCCTTCGCCCAGTTCGGCTGGTCGGCGGCGATCCGCGGTGTCGAAGGCGGCGGCGTGGTGGCGGGCCTGCCGGTGCACACCTTCACCACCCTCGACGGCGACCTGGCCGCCAAGTGCCCGACCGAGGTGACCATCACCGACCGCCGCGAGAAGGAATTGAACGACCTGGGCTTCATGGCCGTGGTGCACAAGAAGAACGAGAACTTCGCGGCCTTCTTCGGCGGCCAGACGGTCAACAAGCCGGCCGTCTACAACAAGGCCATCGCCACCGCCAACGCGCGCCTGTCGGCCCAGCTGCCGTGCATCCTGGCCGCGTCGCGCTTTGCCCACTACATCAAGGTGATCATGCGCGACAAGGTCGGCAGCTTCGCATCGCGCGAAAACGTCGAGAACTTCCTCAATACCTGGATCGCCGACTACGTGCTGGTCAACGACAATGCCTCGCAGTCGCTCAAGGCCCAGTATCCGCTGCGCGAAGCGCGCATCGACGTGACCGAGGACGCCGCCAAGCCAGGCTGCTACCGCGCGACCGTGTTCCTGCGTCCGCACTTCCAGCTCGAGGAACTGACCGCGTCGATCCGCATGGTGGCCGAACTGCCGCCACCGGTGGGCGGCTAAGCGGAACCGTGACTAGCCGCGGTCCGCGCGCAAGGCGGACCGCACACTGATTCATTTTTTGAAAGGGAATACACGTGGATGTCATTATTCTGGATTTACCCGGCATCGCCGGCGAATGCCTGCTCAAGGGCTTCGAGGAAAAAATCGAATGCCTGTCGTACAGCCACGCGGTGGCGATGCAGATGACGAGCGACCCAAGCAACCGCGAACGCACCTCGGGCAAGCCGAACGTGCAGGACTTCACCATCTCGAAGTACATGGACAAGTCGTCGCCGGTGCTGAACCAGACCTGCTGCGAAGGAAAGAAGATCGGCGACGCCACGGTCACCATCGGCCGCAACGAAAACGGCACGGTGATGCCGCTGATCGTCTACAAGCTGAAAGATGCCATGGTCTCGAGCGTCAGTGCGGCGTCGTCGGGCGGCGACAAGCCGTCCGAAACACTGACCTTGAACTTCACCGCCGTCCAGTGGGACTACACGGCCCAGAAACCGGACTCGTCGAAAGAAGGCACGGCGGGCGGCAAGTGGGACATGAAGACCAATACCGCGGCCTAAGCCTTGGCTACCCTGGACCACCTGCACGGCGCGCGCGTGCCCTTGTTCGACCGGTTTCATCCGGACGGCGAGGGCGGGCGCGGGGGCGCCTCCCTGCTCGAATGGCACGCTGCGCGCCAGGACGGCATGGAGCGCGCGGCTTCGCCGCTGGAGCGCTCGATCGAGCGCGAACTGTCACGTTTGCTCAACACCCGCTGCCCCTGCACCATGGAGCAGCTGGCCACGCGCGAACGTTCGGTGGTGGACTACGGCCTGCCCGACTATTCGGCCCTGTATACGGCCAACCTGGATGACCAGAAGCGCCTGGCCATGCTGGTGCGCGACACCATTGCCGCGTTCGAGCCGCGCCTGCGCGAGGTGCAGGTGGAAATCACCCGCATCCCCAACAGCCGCCATGCACTGCGCGTTGCCGTGGGCGGCAAGGTACTGATCGAAGGCCGGCTCGAGCCGGTCAGTTTCAATGTGTCGGCCAATGGCGACAATGCGGGAGCGGCATGAACAAGCAGCCTGACGATCCGCTGGCCTACTACCGGCGCGAACTCGATTACCTGCGCAATGCGGGCCGCGAATTCGCACGCCGCCATCCCGAAATGGCGGGACGGCTGGAACTGGGCGGCATGGAGTCGCCCGATCCCCATGTCGAACGCCTGATCGAATCCTTCGCTTTCCTGACCGGGCGCATACGGCGCGACCTGGACAGCGAATTCCCCAAGATTGCGGGCGCCTTGCTTGAGTCGCTGCATCCGAATTTCATGGCGCCCGTGCCGGCCATGACGGTGGTGCGCTTTGCGCCCGACCTGAAACAGGGCGTGGCCGGCGCGCTGCGCGAAGTCGAACGCGGCACCGCGCTGCACGCCTTCGGACAGCGCGAACGCGCACCGGGCGTGGCCGACGTGACGTGCCAGTTCCGTACCTGCTATCCGGTCCAGGTGTGGCCGCTGACGATTCCGCTGGCCGAACTGGAAGACGCGCGCAACCATCCGGCGCTCAGGAAGCGGCCCGACGTGGCGCGGGTGCTGCGCATCCGGCTGCAGTGCGGCGGCGCCAGCTTCGGCAGCGCCAAGGATGGCAAGATCACCCCCGAACACCTGCGCTTTCACCTGTACGGCGACTGGAACCAGGTCAATCCACTGTACGAGCTGCTGCTCTGTAATGTGCAGGGCGTGCAGCTGGTGCCCAGGGATGGCAGCGCGCGCGCCGGCGGCCTTGAACTGGGCTGGCACGAAGTCGGCTTCGCGGCTGCGGACGCGGTGCTGCCGGTGGTGGCGAACGCGCACCCGGCCTACCGCCTGCTGCAGGAATATTTCGCCTTCCCGCGCAAATTCATGTTCTTCGATGCCAGCGGCATGGCCGACGCGCTGGCGCCGCTGGTGGCCGGCGCCGACGGCGCGCTCAACTGCGTCGACCTGCTGCTGCTGGTGGGCGGACCGGAAGTCCAGGTCCAGGCCAGCATGTTCCAGCTGGGCTGCACCCCGGCCATCAACCTGTTCGAGCGCACCTCGGAAGCGATCCGGCTCGACCAGCGCAGCGTGGAATACCGCCTCAATCCCGACCTGCGCCGTGAAGCGAGCACCGAAATCCATTCGATCCTGTCGGTGCAGGCAGCCTACGCCGACGGCCAGCGCGGGCAGCCGCTGCCGCCCTACATCCTGACCGCCGGGCCGGAACAGGCGCCGGCCTGGGTGGCGCGGCGCGACCACGCGGTGGGCGAGAACATGCGCGGCACCGACGTCTTCCTTTCCTTCGTCAATCTCGACCCTTCGCATGGCACGCCGGAAGCGGCGCCCCTGATCAGCGCGCGCGTGCTGTGCACCAACCGCACGCTGGCCGAATCGATCCGGCCCGACGCGCCCGACGGCGACCCGGCGCATGCCTGCTTCAAGGCCGACGCCCGCATCGGCGTGCTGCCGGCCAGCTGCCTGTACCAGCCCACGCGCCAGCTGGCGCCGCCGCTCGACGGCGAAACGCTGTGGCGCCTGGCGTCGCTGCTGAACCTGAACCAGCTGTCGCTCGACCATATGGCCAGCGCCGAAGGCGGGCTGGCGGCGCTGCAGCAGCTGCTCGACCTGTGCAACACCGGCAACAGCGTGGCCGGCGCGCGCCAGATCAGGGCCATCCAGAGCGTCAAATGCGCCGTGGTGGACTATCCGGTGCGCAGCGGACCGGCCCCCGGTTTCCGGCGCGGCGTCGAAGTGACGCTGCAATTCAAGCGCGGCGACTACAGCGAAGGCACGCCGCTGATGCTGGCGGCGGTCATGCAGCGCTTCGTTCCGCTGTACGTGTCCATCAATTCCTTCGCCAGCGTGACTGTCGTCGATGGCAATGACAAGGTAAAAGAATGGCCGCCGTCGATCAACTGAACGGACACGCGCTGCCCGCGGGCCTGTTCGAGCAGGCTGACCGCTACGACTTCGTGCAGCTGGTGCGTCTGCTGGACCGGCATGCGCCCGGCAAGGTGGCGCTGGGCACAGGTTCCGATCCGGCGCGCGAGGCACTGTCCTTCCGCGCCAAGGTCGGCTTCGAGTTTTCCACCAGCGACGTGCTGGGGGCGACGCCGCAGGCATATGCCGACCGCGCGCGGGTTGAAGTGGCCTTCATGGGCCTGGCCGGCAACGAAGGACCGCTGCCGGCGCCGTACGCGGAACTGGTGCTGCAGCGCTCGCGCCCTTCGGCGGCCCGCTACCGCCACAACACGGGCCGCAGCCAGCCCGACGACGATGCTCGCGATTTCCTCGACATTTTCAACCACCGGCTGCTGTCGTATTTCTACCGCGGCCGCAAGAAGCACAGCATCGCCGTGGGCGCCGACGCCGGCGCCCGCGTTCCCCTGATCGAACGTATGCTGTTCCAGCTGATCGGCTTTCCCGAAGGCGCGCACGACGCCGGCGCCCGCGCGCTGCTGCGCTATGCCGGCATCCTGGCGCACCGCCATCGCTCGCTGGGCGGGCTGGAAACCATCCTTTCCGACACCTTCGGCACCAGTGTGCGCGGCACCCAGCACCAGGGCCGCTGGCTGGCCATCGCCGAACGGTTCCAGACCACCATCGGTCCCGGCGGCAGCAACCGCGCGCTGGGCCGCAATACGGTGCTGGGGCGGCGCGCCTGGGATGCGCGCGGCAAGCTCACGCTGGCCATCGGCCCGCTGCCGCTGCGCCGCTACGAAGACCTGCTGCCGGGCGGCGCCTTGCACCGGCAACTGGTGTTCATGGTGCGCTTTTACCTGCGCGAGGACTTCGACGTCGACGTCGCCCTGTCGCTGGCGCCACCCGAAGAGAACGAGCGCGCGGTGGCCGACCTGCCGAAGCTGGGCCATGGCCGCCTGGCGCGTACGGCCTGGCTGGGCCAGCCGGCGCCGCATGAAGTACGGGGAACGTGCTTTGCCTTGGGGGCCTGGCATGATGCTTGACGTACGCGCCGTCATCGCCAAGCTCGATACGTCCTGCCGCCAGGCGCTGCAGGACGCCGCCGACCATTGCCACGACCGCCACCACTTCACGGTGGAGGTGGAGCATGTGCTCGAACGGCTGCTGGCTTCGCCGGGGCGCGAGCTGCAGGCCATCTTCAGCCACTTCCACGTGTCCAACGAGCAGGTGGCCATGGAGCTGCGCCAGACGCTGGAACGCTTCGATCACGGCAATGCGCGCACGCCAGCGCTCTCGCCCCAGATCGTGCCCTGGATCGAGCAGGGCTGGCTGATCGCTTCGATCGAACGGGGCGAAGGCCAGGTTGGCGCCGGCGTGCTGCTGCAAGCCCTGCTGCGCGCCGACAGCCTGCGCGCCACCTTGCTGTCCTCAGTGCCGGCGCTGGGTGTGATTGCCGGCGAACGCTTGCGCGACGAACTGACCGCCATCCTCGGCCCGGCCGCGCCTGGCGCCAAGGGGGGAGCGATCGCCACGCCGTCGCTGGCGCGCTTCACGGTGGACCTGACGGCGCAGGCGCGCACGCGCGGCTTCGACCCGATCTCGGGGCGCGAGGCCGAAGTGCGGCAGGTGATCGACATCCTGATGCGGCGGCGCCAGAACAATCCCATCCTGACGGGCGAGCCTGGCGTGGGCAAGACCGCCATCGTGGAAGGCTTCGCGGCCCGGGTGGCCGCGGGCGACGTGCCTGCCGCGCTGGCCAGGGTGTCGGTGCTGGCCCTGGACCTGGGCCTGCTGCAGGCCGGGGCCAGCCTGAAAGGCGAATTTGAAAGCCGCCTCAAGTCGGTGATCGCCGAAGTGAGCGCGGCCGGCCAGGACATCATCCTGTTCATCGACGAAGCGCACCAGCTGATAGGCGCGGGCGGGGCCGAAGGGCAGGGCGACGCCGCCAACCTGCTCAAGCCGGCCCTGGCGCGCGGCGAATTGCGCACCATTGCCGCCACCACCTGGGGCGAATACAAGCAGTACGTGGAAAAGGACGCCGCCCTCGCGCGCCGCTTCCAGGTGGTCAAGGTCGACGAGCCGGACGAGGAAGCGGCGGTCGCCATGCTGCGCGGCGTGGTGGACAACCTGGAGCGGCACCATGGCGTGACCGTCCTCGACGCCGCCGTGCGCGACGCCGTGCGCCTGTCGCACCGCTACATCAGCGAGCGCAAGCTGCCCGACAAGGCCATCAATGTGCTCGACACCGCCTGCGCGCGCGTGGCGCTGGGCTTGGGCGGCACGCCGGTGGAACTGGAAACCCTGCAGCGCGATATCGCGCGCATGGATACCGAACTGCGGGTGCTGGGACGGGAAGCGGTGGCCGGCGCCGACTACGCCGCCCGCATCGGCGAACTGACGGCCGCGCTGCAGGAATTGCGCGCCCGCGAAGCCGAGCTGCGGCCGCGCCTGGCGCTGGAACGGGCCGCCGTCAAGGCGGTGCTCGACAAGCGCGCCGAGCTGCAGGCGGCGGCCGAGGGCGGCGACCATGACGAAGACAATGCGCCCGACAGCGTGGCCCAGCTCTCGATCGAGCTGGAACGGCTCGAATCCGGGCTGGCCGTGATCCAGAACGAACAGCCCATGGTGCCGGTGTGCGTCGATGCGCGCACGGTGGCGTCGGTGGTGGCCGGGTGGACCGGGGTCCCGGTCGGGAAGATGCTGACCGACGAACTGCACACGATCCTGAACCTGAAGGAACGCATGGCCGAACGCGTGATCGGCCAGGAACAGGCGCTGGACGCGATCGCGCGCCGCATCCGCACCTACCATGCGGAACTGGACGACCCCTGCAAACCGGTCGGCGTGTTCCTGCTGTCCGGGCCGTCGGGCGTGGGCAAGACCGAAACGGCGGCGGCCCTGGCCGACCTGCTGTACGGCGGCGAGCGCAACATGATCGTGGTGAACATGTCCGAATTCCAGGAAGCGCACACGGTATCGAACCTGAAGGGCGCGCCGCCGGGCTATGTGGGCTTCGGGCGGGGCGGCGTACTGACCGAAGCGGTGCGGCGCAAGCCTTACAGCGTGGTCCTGCTCGACGAAGTGGAAAAAGCGCACGCGGATGTGATGGAACTGTTCTACAACGTATTTGACAAGGGCACCATGGAAGACGGGCAGGGCGTGGCAGTCGATTTCAAGAACACCGTGATTCTTCTCACGTCGAACGCGGAAGGCGAAGCGCTGGCCAAGCACTTCGCGCCGGCTTTTCTTGGGCGCCTGGTGGTGGTGCCTTACCTGGCGCTGGGCCAGGCGCAGATCGGCGCCATTGCACGCCTCAAGCTCGAACGGATCCGGCGGCGCTTCGAACGCAACCACCACGCCGCCCTGGTGATCGACCCGGGCCTGCCCGCGCTGATCGCGCAGCGCTGCACCGAAGTCGGCAGCGGCGCCCGCAACATCGACAATATCCTGTCGCAGTCCCTGCTGCCCGACCTGGCCGCGCGCGTGCTGGAGCGATTGTCCCTGCAGCGGCCGTTTGCCAGCATGCGCGTCGCGCCCGGCGCAGGCAGCGCCTTCGACTACCGTTTCGACGACGAGGAAGCCGCATGAATGTCCTCTCGTTGAGCACGGCGCTCGGGGCCGACGTCCTGCAGCTGAACCGCATGCACGGCGTGGAAGGCGTGGGCGAACTGTTCGCCTACCACCTGGAGATGTCGTCCGCCGACACGGCCATCGCCTTCGCCGACATTGTCGGCAAAAGCGCGACCGTGTCGCTGGCGCTTGAAGGCAGCGCGGTGCGCACCTTCAACGGCGTGGTGACCCGCTTTACCCAGACCGGCGGGCGCCCGGGCAGCGCCACCTACCGCGCCGAAATCCGGCCCTGGCTGTGGTGGCTCACGCTGGACGTCGATTCGCGCATCTACCAGCAGATGACGGCCGTGGAAATCATCACCGGCCTGTTCACGGAACTGGGCTTCACCGGTTTCAAGGATAGCCTGAGCGGCACCTACACCAAGCGCGACTACTGCGTGCAGTACAACGAAAGCGCCTTCGATTTCGTGTCGCGGCTGATGGAGGAAGAGGGCATCTTCTACTACTTCGAGCATGCCGACGCCACCCACACCATGGTCCTGCTCGACGACGGCGAAAATTACACGGCCTGCCCGGGCCTGGCCAGTGCGCGCTACCAGGACACGGCAAGTTCGCGCGACGCGCTCGACCTGGTTTTTCGCTGCGAGGCCGAACAGAGCGCCGTGACCGGCAAGTTCGAGTCGAACGATTATGACTTCCAGAAGCCGGCGCTGGTCCTGAAGGGCGAGGCAGACGGCGCCGCCACCCGCATGCGCGTGTACCAGTACCCCGGCGGCTTTACGGAAGCGGCTGCCGGCACGGCGCTGGCGGCGGTGCGGATGCAGGCGCTGGAGCAGACCAGCAAGGCCATTCGCGGCGAGAGCACCTGCCGCGCCTTTGTCGCCGGCTGCAAGTTTTCGCTGACCGGCCATATTCGTGAGGACATGAACATTGCCTATGTACTGCGGCGCGTATCGCACGAAGCCAGCTACGACGACTACAGCAACAGCTTCGAAGCCTATCCGCTGACGCTGCCGTTCCGTTCCCCGCTGCGCACGCCGCGCGCGCGCATTTACGGCACCCAGACCGCGGTCGTGGTGGGCAAGGCCGGCGAAGAAATCTGGACCGACGAATTCGGCCGCATCAAGGTGCAGTTCCGCTGGGACCAGCGCGGCAAGAAGAACGAGGAAAGCTCGTGCTGGATCCGCGTGGCCCAGGGCTGGGCGGGGCAAGGCTTCGGCGCCTTTTTCCTGCCGCGCATAGGCCAGGAAGTGATCGTCAGCTTCCTCGACGGCGACCCTGATCGTCCTTTGGTGACGGGCGGCGTGTACAACGCCACCCAGAAAGTACCGGAGGCGCTGCCGGCCAACCAGACCCGCAGCGGGATCCGCAGCCAGTCGTCCAAGGGCGGCGGCGGTTCCAACGAAATCCGTTTCGAGGACAAGAAGGACAGCGAGGAGCTGTACCTGCACGCCCAGAAGGACATGACCACCCTGGTCGAAAACGACAGGTCCAGCAAGGTCGTGGAGGGGAACGACACCCTGCTGGTGGACAAGGGCAAGCGCAGCGTGACGGTGGGCGGCGACGAAACCCACGCCAGCAAGGCCAACTTCACCCACACCGTGACCGGCAATTACGAGCTGACCGTGGACGGCAACCTGACCATCAAGGTCAGCGGCTCGGTCAGCATCAAGGCCGGCACCAGCCTGGCCAGCGAGGCGGGAACCGCGCTCACCAACAAGGCCGGCACCAGCCTCAATAACACGGCCGGCACCTCGCTCGAGAACAAGGCCGGCACCACGCTCACCAACGATGCCGGCATCAGCATGACGAACAAGGCCAGCGCCTCGCAGACGGTCGACGGCGGCGGCATGCTCACGCTCAAGGGAGGGATCGTCAAGATCAACTGACATGGACGACGAAGTGTTGACCTATGGCGAACAAGGGCAGGTAATGTGCCGCGCCACCTTTGCCGGCGGCGTGCTGCATGGCCTGACGCAGCGCTACGACGAGGCGCAGGTGCTGGTGCAGGCCGTCCACTTCAAGCACGGCCTGATGGACGGGAAAATGACGGTCTATGCGGACGGCGTGCCGGCCAGCGAAATCGACTACCGGGGCGGCCTGGTCGACGGCCAGATGCTGACCTATGGCGAAAACGGCGCCCTGGCGGGAAAAGTCGCCTATGTGGCGGGAAAGCCGCACGGCCCGGCGCTGTACTATTTTCCGAATGGCGGCCTGGCGCGCAGCGCGCAGCATGCGGGCGGCCTGCTGGAAGGCGAGGCGCGCGACTATGGCCTGGACGGGGTGCTGTTGTCCTGCGGGTCCTGGCGGCGCGGCAAGCTGCATGGCGTGTTGACACAGTATCACCCTGACGGCAAGATAAGGGAGGTCGCGCACTTCATCGACGGAAAAGTCGACGGCGAGGTGCGCAAGTACGACAAGGACGGCGTGCTGGAAGGCGCCAAGGCGGCAGCGCCCAAGCGCGACAAGCCGCTGGCGTGGCTGGGAAAATGGATCGAGGGCTGACACGATGGGCCAGCAGGTGTGCGCGGGAGCGCTGATGCAATGCAGTTTCGGCGTGGCGCCGGCGCCGCTGTCGGTGCTGCCCGTGAGCGGCGTGCTGACCGGGACACCGGCGGCCACCATCATGGATAACGTACCGATGCTGAACATACCGACCTTCGGCATGTGCTCGAGCATGTCCAATCCGACGGTGGCCGCGGCCACGGCGGCGGCGCTGGGCGTGCTGGTGCCGATGCCCTGCATTCCGGCCACGGTGGCGCCCTGGGTGCCGGGTTCGCCCACGGTCCTGATCGGCAGCAAGCCGGCTTTGAACAACAGCAGCAAGCTCAATTGCATGTGGGGCGGTATCATCCAGATCAGTTTTGCGGGGCAGGCCACGGTGATGGTGCCATGACCGACCATGTTTTTGCTTTCAACGGACGCATGCTGGCAATTTTGTGCGTGGTCCTGCTGCTGCTCCTGGCCACGAGCTTCGGGCTGGGCATGCTGTATGCTGATTACCGCAGCGCCGGTCTCGCGCCGCAAAAGCCGCTGGCCGCGGCCGTGAAATAGCACTCCGGGAGAATCGCCATGGCACAGATCATTCAAGCGTACTTCATCCACGGGCAGGCGCAGCTCCAGCGCAAGCCCGGCGGCATTGGCAGCGAATCGTTCGCCGTGGACCCGGGCCGCCTGAACCTGGCCGGCACGGTTGGCCGTGCCATGCCCGACGCGGTGCTGCGCAAGATGGAACAGGTCTTCAAGGCCGATTTTTCCGATGTCCGTATTTACCAGGGCCCGCAAGCGTCGTCGATCGGCGCGCATGCCTTCACCATGGGGGCGCGCATCTACTTCGCGCCGGGCCAGTATTCGCCGGACACGGCGCGCGGCCAGCAGTTGCTGGGACACGAACTGGCCCACGTGCTGCAGCAGCGTGCGGGCCGCGTGCGTTCGCCGGCCGGCGGCGGCATGGTGGTGGTCAACGACCATGCGCTGGAAGCGGAAGCGGACCGCATGGGCGTGCTGGCGGCCTCGTTCCGGCCGCAGATTCAAACCAAAATGGCGGCGCCGGTGCGGCCAGCCCCGGTGCAGGCCAAGCCGGCCACGCACAAGCTGGTACTGGGCGCCTATATGCACCAGGGCGCCTCTGGCGCGGGCGTGCCGCCCGACCTGGCGGGCCATGCATTCGTGTCGGTGGAAGGGCCCACGGGCAAGCGTGAAACCTGGGGTTTTTCGCCGGCCAACTACAGCCGCTTCAATCCCGCCAAGGACCTGGGCAAGCTGCGCGCGGGCGTGCCCGGCGTGGTGCACCGCGACGACGGCGCCTTCAGCAAGCCCGGCGTGAAAACCCGCAGCTATACCCTGACGCCGGCGCAGGCCAAGGCGGCCATGGCAAAAATCGACGAATACAAGTCGCGCAAATACCAGTTCAGCGCCCAGTCGCGCCAGTGCACCACCTTCGCCAGCGACGTGCTGCGTGCGGCGCACGTGGACGCCCCGGTCGCAGGCAAGCTGCCCGGCGATATGTACCGCAAGGTGTAGCCGCTTATTTGTTCAGGCGCGATTGTTCTGCCACGCGCTTGATCTGCTGGGCCATCGGCCCGATATCGCTCGACAGGCGCGTGGACGTGGCCGCCAGCTGCTTGGTGATGGCCGCCAGCGACTTGTTCAACGACTCTCCCAATTCCTTGTTCATGGCGGCGATCTGCTGGGCGCTCTTGCCGGCCGTGTCGGTGACATGGCTGCGATTCTGTTCGGCCGCGCGCTGCACGGCCTGGGCGCTGTCGCTGGCCTGCTGGCCGATGCGCTGGCCCAGCGCTTCGAGCGTGCGCCGGGTGCGGCCGCCGAGTTCTTCAAGGATGTCGCTGCTGTGCGCCTGCAGCTGGCCGATGCCGCTGTTGGCCAGGACCAGTTCTTCGTCCAGCGCGGCCAGCGCCGCGTCGATGGCTTGCTGCTGCGGTCCGAGCAAGGCCAGCGCCTGCGCGACCTGTTCGCCAATCTGGGCCACGCCGGCGCTTTGCGCCACCAGCTCGCGGAAGGCTTCCAGGGTCGCGCTCATCTGGTCGGCGCTGCGGCGCGTGTGATGCATCATTTCGCCTTGCTGCGCGCGGTGCTTGTCCTGCAGGCCGGTGTTGTGGCTGACCAGCTCCATCAGTTCGGCCAGGTGGGCCGTGAATTGGTCATTGATCCGGGTGTTGAAGTCGGCGATGACGCCGCTTAGCGCCGCCACCAGCGTGGCGCGGTTCTGCTGTTCCTGTTCAATGCCGAAGGCGGCCAGCGCATCGCGCGTTTGCACGGACGAGGCCTGCAACTGCGTGAAGTGGATTTCCTGGGCCAAGGTGGCCTGCCGGAGGGCGTTCAACTGTGCCAGCAGCGCCGCGTGGGATGCACTGGCCGCTTCGCGCTGCTGGTCGAGCAAGCGTGACAGGGCGGCGTCCTGCCGCCGGAATCGCGCATGCAGGCCGATGACCAGTGCGAACAGGACGAGCAGCGCTGCAGCTAGTAAAAGGTGGGCAAGATCCATGAATTCCGGCCGTTTCAAGATTGCCTAATATACCAGCCTTTTCACCGCTTTAGGAGCGTCCCGGGCCGCGCCTGTTGGCGCCAGGTCCCGGCCCGGCGGCGCCGGTCCCGATACGGTAGCTCAGCCCGATGTACAGCACCCGTCCGTCGGCCTTGCGAAACGAGCGGTCCTGGATCAGCGGCGTGTCGGTGACCGTTTCGTTCTTGTTGGTGTCGAAGATGTCGGTCAGGTTGACGACAGCACTGAGCGCCGGCGTGACCGTGCGCCGGTAGCTCAGATTCATCGTGGCGCTCGGTTCCCGGTAGCCCTGGAACGACAGCGTCTTGCCTTGCGCGCTGATGTTCATTTGCAGCTGGTCGGCAGCGCTGACCTGGTAGCGCAGGTTCATGCGGCCGCCCAGCGACAAGGCGCTGCGGCGCGGGTCCTGCCCGGCCGAGGCGTTGACGGCTTCGCGTTCGGTGTAGGCCAGGTTGCCGCTGGTGTTGAGCGTAAGACCGGGCAGCAGCCTGCCATTGAGCGAAAATTCCAGGCCGCTGGCCTGGCTGCTGCCGTCGTTGTCGCGCGTGGTCAGGAGCACGGTGTCGGAGATGAACACCTTGCGTTCGGAAATGAGGTCGCTCTCGCGCCGGAAGAAGGCGCGCAGGTTGGCGTCCAGGTTCCAGATGCGGCTTTCGTATCCGACTTCGTAGGAATCGGTGTGCACCGGTTTCAGGTTCGGGTTGCCGGACGAGACCTGGAATTCGTCGCGGTACACCACGAAAGGATTGAGCTCGCCCGCATTCGGCCTGCGGATCCGCTGCGCATAGCTGAAGCGGACGGTGCTCTTGTCCGATTGCTTCCAGGTCAGGAACAGGCTGGGCATGGCATTGAAGTAGTGATTGCCCGCCTCGATATTGCTGGTGAACTGGGAAACGGCGACGTCCGTGTATTCGCCGCGCAGGCCGGCCAGCACCCCCCATTCTTCGTTCAGGCGCATCTGGTACGAGCCGTACAGCGCCAGGTTGGTTTCCTTCAGCGCGAAGCGGTTGCTGCGGTTCGCGTTGGGAATGGCGTCCTGGGTCAGCGGGTCGAAGTCGGTGTAGCGGGTGTCGATCTCATTGTCGTTGGTGGCGGTCTTGAAGCCCAGCTTGAGGAAGCCGCCCTCCACGGGGCGCTCGTAGTCACCGGTCAGGTCGACGATGCGCACGTCGCCGGCATTGTCCTGGCGGCTCCGGCTATCGAGGCGGCCCGCGGGGCGGATGGTGTACAGGTTCGCGTAGGCCACGCCATTCCGGCTCGATGTCGCGGACGTGCGCAGGTCCAGGCGCATCAGTTCACCGCTGATGCTTCCCTTGTGTTCGTAGCGCCCGCCCCAGGTATGGCTGTCGTTCGTGCCGCTGCGGATGGAGCGCCGCTGGTAGTCGCTGTCGACGATGTCGTCGCTGCCGAAAACGATATAGCGGTCTTCGGCGCGCGCATCGTCGCTGCGGCTGGTGTAGGCGATGCTGGCGGCAAGCGTGTCCTTCTCGCCCATGTTGTAGGTGAACGATGTGTTGAAGCCGGACGAATTGTTCAAGCCCTCGGACACGGCATTCTGGCTGCTGCGCGTGACTTCGCCGGTGACCGGGCGGATGCGCATGCGCCGGGTGTCGCCGGCCTGGTTGCGGCCGTCGCGCCGGACGTTGGCGCTGCCCTGGATGCCGAAGCGGCCGGTGTTGTAGCTGCCCGGTGCCGCGGCATTGTAACGGCCATCCACGCCGGCATTGGCGCTGACCGAGCCGAATCCGCCCGCCTTGCGGCTGCGGCGCATGACCAGGTTGATGATGGGCGCGCCGCCGCCCTCATTGCCCAATTGCGCGCCTGGATTGTTGATCACTTCCATCGATTCGATGTCTTCGGACGGCATGGCATTGAGGGTGGCGCCACGGCTGTCGCCCTGCAGCATGGCCGACGGCTTGCCGTCGATGAGGATCTGGACGTTGGTGCTGCCGCGCAGGGTCACCGTGCCGTCCGGGTCGACCGCGACGGACGGCACGTTGGCCAGCGCTTCGGCCGCCGACCCATTGCTGGCGTTGATGTCGCTGGCCACTTCGTAGACCTGGCGGTCGATGCGGTTGGTGGGGCGTTCGGCGGTGACGGTGACGGAAGGCGCGCTGGCCGCCTCCGGTGGCGCCGCGGGCTTTTCTTTCTTTCTGACCGGGGCAACGGCGGTTTGCGCCGCGGCCGGCGCGCACAGGCAGGCGCCTGCAACTGCGATGGCAAGCAGGGACTGGGCGTGGGTTGGCATTTTCATAGTGCAGCAGGAAAGAGAAGTCATGCCTTCAAGTACAGGCAATTGCTGTAACGGCTCGGTAAAGATGGCAGGGGCGTATTTACATGAGGCCCGGCAAAAAGCGGCTGTTTTGCCACGCTTTGCAGAGGTTTTCCCTGCAAGAAACGTTCTTGGTGATTAAGGTCTTTCCTATCAACTAGTTATCGACATACAATCATATTATCTTGGGCGATGGCAACATTTTGCCCTATTGCATTTAATTAGTCATACAGGAGAGCCGTCTATGCCCCAAAAAACTTTCGGAAAGCTGGTCCGCGTCGCAGCCTTGCTGTTGCTGGGCGTGGCCAGCGCCATGCCGGCGTATGCCCAGCAGGGCAGCCCGGCAGCACCGGCAGGCAGCGCCGCGGTGAACGGTCGCAATGCGACCGCAGCCGTGCTGGGCCAGTCCGGCAGCCGCACCGGCACGCTGACCAAGATCGATGGCACAAGCTGGCTCCATACCGATACGTCGGGCGAGAGCATTGCCCGGTTTGAAGAAACGAACCGCGACGAGAACTCGGTCTACCTGGTGAACCGCGTCTCGGGCGTCACGCTTCAGCTGGACCTGCGTACGCGCAAGGCGGTGTCGACCGATTCCATCAGCCGCCGCCGCACCTCGGTCGAGATCCTGTCCGCCACGGCCGTGCCGGTGCAGGCGCGCCAGCAGTCGGGCGTGCAACTGCAGGATGGCCGGGAAATCGGCTCGCTGACGTCGAACCGGCGCCAGGGCAGCACCGTGCTCGCGGCGCCGCGCGTGGAAGCGCCGGCATTCTGCATGAACGATACGGTCACGCGCGGTACGGGCAAGCTGCCTGGCCGGGTTGCCGATTGCCCGTCGGGCTTTACCAACAACGGTGCCATGTGCGAACGCGCCGGCGAATCGATCGCCGCCCCGTCGCGCGCGGCCGACTGCCCGGCAGGATACAACCTGAACGGCGCCAGCTGCGAACGTCCGGCCACGACCAAGGCCAATACCAATTCCCGCAGTGCCGACTGCCCGGACAAGTACACCAATTCTGGCAAGGAATGCTTCCGCCTGTCGGCCCCCGATCCATTGCCGATCAGCAGCATGACCTGCAAAGCGGGCGAATCGAAAGTCGACGCGCGTTGTTTCAAGGCTTGCGAAGCGGGCTTCACGGCGTCGGGTGCGAACTGCGTGCGGCCGGCCGCCACCGCCGGTGCGGACGCCATGGTGTGCAAGGCGGGCTTCAAGAAGGATGGCAAGACCAATCGCTGCATCGCCGATTGCGCATCGGGCTTTAGCAATACCGGCGAAGTCTGCGTGCGCCGCGCCGAATCGCTGGGCGCGGAGTCGATGAGCTGCAAGGCGGGCGAAGCCCGCAATGGCGGCCGTTGCGTGGCCACCGCCAGTGCCTGCGCCAAGGGCGAGGTATTGCAGGGCGGGCTGTGCTATGCAGCCTGCGCGCCAGGCTACGCCGGCGTCGGTTCGGTGTGCGTGGCGCAGGCGCCGAAAGCGTGGGCGCAATGCGGCGCCGGTTCGTCCAAGGATGCGGCAGCATGCGGCGCGACAGCCTTCGACGGCGCCGCACTGGTCAGGCAGCAGGCCATGATCGTTGGTTTGCCTGGCCCCGCGGGCAGCATGCCGAAGCGCTTCAGGGACCTGAACGATGCCTTCGACAAGGCGCTGGCCGAGCCCAAGTTCAAGCAGGCGAAGGACGCCTGGGAGCAAGCCAATGCGGGCAAGCCGGGCCAGAAGTCGTTTGACGGCATGGCGGGTGCCTCTGGCGACGAAGACATGCTGCGCTACGCGGCGCAGCTGGTGGCGCTTGCAGACCAGGCCGGCGGCGACGCGCCTGCCTATCCGAAGTGCAGCACCTTGTTCCCGGCCAAGTAAGTCATTGCCAGTAGCGTTGCCAGATGCGGTCGTGGTAGGCCATCAGCCCGGGCTGTGACAGGGCCTAGTCCTGCACGGCGCGCGGGAAAGGGGGCTTTGCCAGGGTATGCGGGAAGGCACATCCGCTGGCATCGATGCTGCTGATGGTGTCGCCAAGCAGGTAGGGCTGCTGGCCAAGGAGGGTGGCGACCGCTTGCCACCCCTTGAGGCCGATGGCGATGACCTCATCGTAGCTGTGCCGGCCGGTACCCTGTTGCCGCACTTGCTGCTTCATCTTGTGCCGCACCAGCTGCAGCAGCACAGGCGCCAGGAGCGGCAGCAAGGGGCGCTGCCATGCAGGCACGCTGCGCTTCCCGTAATCGATCAGCAGCGGCCGGTAGCGCTCGAAGCCTGCATCGTTGGACCAGCGCAAATAGAACGTCACCCAATACAAATGCGACTCAAGCAATGCCTTGAGCTATTCCGCTTGCGCATGCTGCAAGGGGCTGAGCTGCGCGTCGTTCATGGCGCGCATATCGTGTTGCTGCAGATGCGCAATGATGTGCGAAGAGTCCGCGATGATATTGCCATCGATCAGCGCCGCCGGCAGCTTGGCCTTGGGCAGTGCTGCTTGTTGCCGGTGCACGTCGTAAAGGGTATCTCCGACATGCGCAGCCAGGTTTCCAGCTTGACGATGAAGGCGCTCATATCTGGCGTGTTGGTGCCGGCAGGATGGCCATACTTGTAGATGGTGATCATGCTCAGGGTGTGGGCTGGCCCAGGAAACCCTTGACCTCGGCCTGGAACTGCGCCGACTGGTCCCACATGATGAAGTGGGCGCTGCCCGCGATGCGCTTGAGCGTGACGCCCTTGAGCGGCGCATAGGATGCCTTGTAGGCCGCATCGATCTGCTCGTCCGTGATGCCGGGTCGCTTCGGCGTGACGTACAGGACCGTGGCGGGCACCGTGATTTTTTCCAGCTCGCTTTTCAAGTCCGTCACCACCAGTTCGTGGAAGCCGCGCGCCACCACGTCCGGGTCGCTCTTGAGCGAATCTTCCAGCGCGCCGGCGCGCATGGCGACGGTGTCGACCATGCCGTTGATGGTGGCCGTGGTGCGCGCCTCGCGCGCCGCCTGGTCGGGATTGAGCATTTGCGCCTTGAGCGCGTCGGCCATGGGCTTGACGCTGTCCGGCGTGGCGGCCGGTCCGGCGAACAGGGCGCCCAGGTAGGGCATCATGTCGACCACCATCAGCTTCGACACGGCGCCGGGATGGCGGCCGGCCAGCATGATGCCGATCGAGCCGCCCATCGAGTGGCCGATCACGGCCGGCTTGTCGAGCTTGTTGGCGGCGATGTAGCGCGCGATTTCCTCGGCCACCGGCGCGGCCACGGCGCCTTCCGCGTTCTTGCCGCGCGCATGGCCGGCAAAACCATGGACCTGCACCATGTGGTAACGGTAGCCGGGGACTGCCTTGACCAGTTCGCGCCACACGCGCGGCGACGAGCCCAGGCCGGGGATTAGGATGACGTCCTTGCCCTGGCCCTCGGCCGTCATGCTGATGCGTTCGGAACTGAATTCGGCGGCGAATGCCGGCAGCATGGCGCCGGCGGATGCTGCAAGGATGGAAGCGATGAATAGGCGACGGGACGACGTTGAAAGCGACATGGGTGGCTCCTGATTTGTACTGTCAGATACTTGATCATGCGGGCCGATATTGTCAAGGAAATATCGGTGCGGCCGCGCACAGCCGATGTGCGCGGATGCCTCAGCTGCTGTCTTTTGCCTTGAGCATTTTCTGCCATTCGTCCGACCAGCGCAGCAAGGGCATCATCGATGCCAGCAGGCTTGTCCCGGCCGGGCTCAGGGTATAGCCGCCGGGTTCCGCGATGTCGATGATGCCGGTGTCGCGCAATTCGTGCAGGCGCTCATTGAGGACCGTCGGCGACATGGCATCGCAGCGCTCGCGCAATTCGCGGAAGGTGAGGGGCGTGTCGCGCAATTCCCAAATGATGCGCATGACCCAGCGCCGGCCCAGCAAATCGAGCAGCGCCATGATCGGACGACCGGTATGCGAGCCGCGGACCGGCTGGCCTGGTTTTGGAACTGCCATGCATTCTCCATGCGCTACTGATTCCGTAGCAACGTGCTACACTATCCGTAGCGAATGCCGATTGTAGCATTCGCACCGACCAGGAGAACCGCATGACGAAAGCCAGAATCGTTCCGCTCGACGCGCCGTATCAGGAATCTGTCGCACGCGCCTTTGGCAGCTTCCTGCCGCCGGGATTGGAGCCGCTGAAACTGTTCCGCACTCAGGCCCATAATCCGCGCGTCCTTGAGCGCATGTTTGCCGGTAACCTGCTCGACAAGGGCACCATCGACATGCGTTCGCGCGAGCTGATTATTCTGCGCACCTGCGCGCGCTGCGGATCGGAATATGAATGGGGTGTGCACGTTGCGCTGTTCGGTAAACACGCGGCCTTGAGCGAGGCCGATATCGCGGCCACGCTTGGCAAAGGCCAGTGTGGGCTGTCGGTACAGGAAGCCTTGCTGTTCAAGGCGGTCGACGAACTGCACGACACGTCGACCATTTCCGACGATGTGTGGAGCGCGCTGGAACAGCACTACGCTGCGCCGCAAATCATTGAAATTATCGCGCTGGTGGGGATGTATCACGCGGTATCGTTCATGACGAATGCGACAGGGGTTGAACTGGAATCGTTCGCGCCGCGATTTAGTTAAATCATCTGCGCGGCAAGCGCGTGAAATCGTCTATATTTGTCAGCTGCGCACAGTTCGACAACAAGGACATCTCATGAAATACATTTCGATCCTGGCCGGCTCGCTCGCCTTCGCCATTCCCGCCGCCTTCGCCCAGGCGCCTGCCGCCGCCGATCCGGTAGCGGCCCTGGTGGGCCAGCTCGACCTGGAGAAATACAAGGCGACCATCAAGGGCTTGACGAAGTTCGGCGATCGCCGCCAGGGCACCGAACGCAATCGCAAGGCGCTGGACTGGGTTGAAGCGCAGCTCAAGTCCTACGGCTGCGTCAATACCGAACGCTTGCGGTACGACTTTACCGAACCGGCGGTGCGGTCGCCGGCAGCGCCGCAAGCTGCGCGCCGCGGCGGGCCGGCCGGGCAGGGCGGCAGCACCTTGTTCGGCAGCCGCGCGGCTACCGGCGTCAATACCGATCCGATGCTGCAGGCTGACGAACGGCTGCGCGCACTGAACGCGGAACCGACGCCGGTTGGCACATCGAAGCGCGAAAGTGTTTACTGCACCAAGATCGGCGCCACGCGGCCCGACGAAATGTATATCGTCAGCGCGCACATGGACGGGATTGGATTTGGCGAAGCGGCCAATGACGACGGTTCGGGCACGGCGCTGGTGATGGAACTGGCGCGCATTTTCAGCGGACCGGGCGTGGAGACGGAACGCTCGATCCGCTTTGTGCTCTGGAATAATGAAGAGACAGGCCTGAATGGCGCGCGTGCCTACGTGGAGCAGCGCAAGGATTTGCAAGGCATTGAATCGCCAAAAGGCTCTGGAAAATATCCGGAACCGAAATGGGTGGGCGTGATCCAGCACGACATGATGATGTGGGATCACGGCATGCCGATTCCCAAGCTCGACGCGGCGGGCAAGCCGGTGCTGGACGAAAAGGGCCAGGTCATTTATGTGTCGCCAAAAGAGCAGCGGCGCGAGGCCGACGTGAATATCGAATTCCAGATCGGGTCGAAGCAGGCCGACGCATCGGCCAAGCTGGCGTGGACCCTGCACCAGGCCAATGGTAAATATGCGACCAATTATCCCGCCATGGTGGGCCCGCACATGACGAATACGGATTCGGTGCCGTTCATGGACCTGGCGCCGGCCATTTCGCTGCGCGAGAACGAGCGCGGCATGCATATTGGTTCGGGCTGGAATCCGAACTGGCACCAGCCGAGCGATGTGTACAGCACGTACTCGGACAAGGACTTCCTGCTCGGCCTGAATGCGGCGCAGACGACGCTGGCGGGCGTGGCGCAACTGGCCGGGGCCAGGGTCAAGTAAATTTCAGTTGTGGGGCTGACTGAAACGGTCGGACAACTCTTGCATGATGGTTCCGGGCGCCGCCAATTCACGCTCGGCCAGCGCGCGCATATCGTCCGATGCAATGCCCGACAGTGCGGCAAGGCGCAGGGTGTCGGCTTCGCTTTCCCGTTCCAGTCCGTCGAGCAGGATGCTGCGCAAGCGTACGTCCTTCATGAAATTGGCCAGCTCGGCGCCCAGGCGCGGTGAATCGGCAGCGGGCGGGAACAAGTGCAAGTCCCGGGCCATCTGGTTCAAGCGGTCCAATTGGTCCAGCGGATCGGCCAGATAGCGTTCGGCCAGGGCGAAATCGCGTGCTTCTATGATGGCCGGCAGGGCGAGGAACGCTTGCTTGCGCGCCAGCTCGGGCATGAGGGATTCAAACTGGACGAACAGTTCATAAGTGGCGTGCAATTCATCGAGCGTTTCATTCATCGTCACGATCAGCTGGAACCTGGTGCGCGGTGGACGATTGCCGCCGCCTGGGAAAGCCGCGTCGCCGAGCAGCAGCAGGCGCACCTGTTCGTCGCGCGCGCGGACGTAGGCGTCGCGGGCTGGCGCGTAGGCTTCCAGCAGTTGTTCCCACATGAACATGGTCATGAAATGGCTGGGACCCGAGCGTTCCTCGCGGGTGCTCTCAAACAGAGGTATCAGCAGTTGCAAAGCCTGTTCATGACGGCCGTCTTCAATCGCCGAGGCGATGTCATCGAGGACTGGATCGATTGGTGGCATATGGTTTCTATCTTTCCTGGTCCAGGCACTTGCCTGATAGCGCGTCGTTAGGGGAAATGGGTAGCCCCTGCTTCTCCACGTGGTAATACAGGGACAGGATGCGCCATTGCGCCCCATCTTTGTAGAGCTGAATGCTGTTCACGCCGACCAGGTTCGGTTTGGCCGCGCGCTTGTCGCTTCTCGATTCGACGACACTGTAGACGACGGCGAAGCGGTCGTAGGCTTTTACCTCGCGCGCCACTTCGCACTCGTAAAAGCCTTTTCCGGAGACGCTTTCCTGGCTCTTGAGGAAGTCCCTGATCGCCGTGCGCCGCATGCTGGCAACGCCGGCCTTGTAGTGCCCGCCGAAGACGACGGCATCCTCGTGGAACAGGCGCTGCAAAGCGCTCACGTCGGCGCTGGCGCCTGGTGCGTTGGACAAGGCGCGCCACAAGGTGGCGACGGCTTCATCCGGCGTATCCTGGGCGGCGGAAGCCCACAGCGGCATGAGGAACAAGGCGAACATCAGACGACGCATGGTGCATCTCCTAAAACCTGTAGCAGTGCGCTTGCTGGCTTTCACTGCGCAGCAGCGGCGTGGTCAGGACGACCGACCGTTCCTTCTGGCATTGAATCAGCACTTCCGAGTAGGCTTCCACGCTTTCCTCGATGATGCCTTTTTTTGCTGACCGTGCAATGGCCAGCGCGAATTTCGATTCCTGCAAACGGGTCACGACAGGCCGCCCCAGTTGGTCGCGCTGTTCCGGCGCGGCGGCGCGCGCACAGCAGGATGGCGCTTGCGCACCCGATTGACCCGCTGCCAGGAGAAGAACGACGCCGAGTAGAAGGGAGCGCACCATGGACCCGTCCTGCAAGATTGACAAGCGAACAATTCTATCCCATGCGCCCCTTGGCTGGGCAAGCAATATTGACTATGTATTTACATTGCACTATTGCATCGAAAACGCCATAATTTGATAGGAAGCCGCTCTTCTATGATATCCTCGCGGCACTATTGGTGGTCTTAATGCAATTAATCGGAAGAACAATGAATAAGAAATCGCTCTTGACCCTCGCGCTGGCGTCGGTAGTCGGCTACGCGAACGCGAGCATCATCCAGATCGAAAGCGCAAATGCGACCTCGCCAGTGCTGGCCAGCGCGGATGCGTATCGCAATGCCGTCAATGCGGCGCTGACGAACGGCTCCTATGTGTCGCAGATGGTCGCCAGCTATAACAATATCAGCCACCAGAGCCTGTTTGGCGGCAATAGCAACTTCGCCATGAAGTCCACCATCAGTTTCAATGCGGCCAGCGCCGGCGTCTGGGATTTCCGTGCCGGTGTCGATTTCGGCTTCGGTGGGGCGCTGTTCCTGGACGGCGTGGCGATTGACGTGAAGTCGACCGACATCTGGTGGAACAATAGCTACGCGAACCCGGCGCAACACTTCAGCGCCACCCGCAACCTGACGGCCGGCAACCACGTGCTGACCATGTACGGTTTCGAAGGCTGCTGCGACGGCAACCAGCAGTTCCAGTTCCGTACCGGCGGCCAGGGTTTCACCAGCTTTTCCAGCACCGACGGCCTGAACGTGGTGCCGGAACCGGCATCGATCGCGCTGCTGCTGTCGGGCCTTGGCCTAGCCGGTTTCTCGCGCCGCCGCAAACAGGCTGTGCGCGCAGCCTGACCGTGTTTCAAGCAGCCGGGCCGCGATAGCGGCCCGGTTCAAGCCTGCGCAGGGCAATGTTGCACAACCGGGGTCAGACCTCCGCAGTGCAACAGGTGTTGCACTGCGGAGGTCTGACCCCGGTTGTGCAACTTTGCTTAGTCCGAGGCCGCCGCCTTGGAACGCAGGATGGTGTACGAGAGGCCGAAACCGACCGAGCCGCCGGTTTTCTTTTGCATCAGCGGACTGTCCTTGTTGGCGGCCGCACCGACGTCGTCGATGCGCGTGAACAGGAAAACACGCCAGTCCTTGCCCACGGCGTGAGAGACGCCGGCGGCCAGGCGCACGGCGATCAGGCCGCTGTCGGCCACGTAGGCAGGCCGGCCGGCGCGTGCATGGGCCGGCGCCACGCCATAGAAGGTGTCGTTCAGCTTGCGGTCGCCGATCAGGGCGCCGATGCTGGCGTTGTAGCTCCAGCCATCGCGCACGCGCCGTTCCCAGATCAGCTTGGGCTCGAAGGCGACGCCTTTCTGGCGGAAGGAGTCGCTCAGGTCGAACACCCCGCGCAGCGGGAATTCGGCGCGCAGGCGTCCGTCGGTGTAGCTGCCCAGGTTCCATTTGGCGCGCGGGCCGAATTCGACCATGGTGCCCAGTTCGGGCATGCCGCGCCGGATCTCGACTTCGTCCGAACGCGAACCGAAGGCGGCCGCGAAGCCGATGTCGAATTCGAAGCGCGGCGTCTTGATGGCGCGGATGCCGGCGCCATCGCCGTCGGCACGCAGGTATTTGCCGCGGTAGTACACGGTGGGGACCACCAGGCCACGGTTGATGCGTTCGGCCGCGCCCGGGTATGCCTGCTGCGACACCCCCACCGCGAACAGGCCTACGTCCCACAGCGGCGCCGACGGCGGATTTTCCTGCGCCAGCGCACTGCCGGCAAAAAAAACGAGCGGGAACAGCGGGGACAGCGGCAGTTTCGTCATGCAGTACTCCAGGGCGGCCAGGGACCTGACAGTGTGCTGAAACTTCGCCACCGGCGCAAGTGCGGCGCCTATATCGTGCGGATGGGCAGTTCGATGGTCGCGCTCGGCCTGCAGCCGCGCCAGGGAGTGTCGGGCCTCGCCGGCAGCCGGATCAATAAAAACGCATGAGATGGCGCACAAGGTGCGCCACCGAACAGTCAACATGCGGCGTCGCTGTTAGGATCCTGTCGCGGCGCAGTTCGCGCCGGACAGGGAAAGCGAAGGATGTATGGTCAAGCAGTGCCCGAAATGCGGTTCGGACTTCGTCCACCGCGTGCCGAGAACGTTCTGGATGCGCCTGGTGCCGCGCAGCGTCGCGCTGCTTTGCGGGCAGTGCAAGCAGGTTTCCCTGATCCGCAATCCAAATTTCGACGCCACCGGCTATGCGCAGGTCAGCGCCCGCAAGCGGCCTTAGTTCGCTGGCGCATCTTCCACCGTGTCGCGGCACAGGGCGCAGGCGCGGCCCTTGCTGGCATTGTAGTAGCGTCCGGCGATGAAGATGGAGGTGGCGAGAATGGCCCACATCAGCGCGTCCTGCGCGGCGCTCTTGAGCGGCTGCCCCTGCAGGGCGTAGATGACGAACAGGAAGGTGAAGGTCGATGCCAGGGCCATGGCAAAACGGGTGATCCAGAAGCCGGTACTTTTCATTTGTCATCTCCATTGGGTTGGTGCATCCAGATTATCCGGATGACTTTCCAATGTCAAGGACACTTTACATTTTGCCCTGCATTTCCTTTGTGGCCGAGCCGCCATCGCGGGCTGCGGCCAGCGCGATTTCCCGTTCTTCTTCCTCTTCCAGCCGGACCTGGCTCACCAGGCCGTAGCCGAAGAAAAACAGGCTGCCGCCCAACATCGCGCCAAGCACCACGCGGCCGTAGACGACGCCTGCAATGGCAAGCAACACCGCCACGACGATGCAGGCATATCCAAACTGTTTGTCAGTGACCCACATATTGCTCTCCTATAACTTGAACAAATGATATCACGATGTATTTATCTGCGCGGAGCGCTTCCAATAAAAAAACCGCCACATGCCCGAAAGCATGCAGCGGCGAATTTTGCTGCCGGAGACAGAATCAATACTTCACGTCCAGCTTGACGCTGAAGAAGTGGAATACATCGCGCGGCGGCACCCAGCTGTTGACCGTGATCGACGGCGAGGTCGAGGTCGGGCCGGCGCGGTAGGAGTGGCCGCTGGCGTTCGCGTTCGGGATGTAGAAACGGTCGCACAGGTTGTTGATGCGAAAGCTCAGCTTGTAGCGGCCGCCGGCGCCACGGATGCCGAAGCCCAGGTCGGCGATGCTGTAGCCGCGGTTCACCGAACGCGGATCGTTGTTGATGTTGGTGCTGTAGTCGCCCTGGTAGCGGATATTGAAGTTGGTGACGACGCCGACCGTGCCGATCTTGAAGTCGTAATGGGTGCCGATATTGGCCTTGATCTTCGGCGTGCCCGGGAACACGCCGCCGCTCAGGTTCTGGATGCCGACGGTCGAGCCGGTCGTGATCGGGAAGCAGGCCCGGTTCTGGCCCGCCAGCGAACCGTTGTCCGCCAGGCGCGTGGTGCCCACGGCCAGGTTGGTCGAGTCGGCGTAGCATGGACCGTTTTTCCATTCCTCGATGGTCGGCAAGGTATAGGCCAGCGCCGCATTGACTGACAGGCCCTGGGCCACCAGGATGTTGGTGTCGAGCTCGAAACCATGGGTGCGGATGCGCGGAATCGAGTTGAGCTGGGTGTAGATGGTGGGATCGTTGGGCAGCACGAAGGACACGTTTTGCTGGTAGCCCCTGAATTCCGTGTTGTACACCGTGGCCGCCAGCGACATGCGGTTGTTGAACAGGTTGGCCTTGGCGCAGATCTCGACGGTGCTGCTCTTTTCCGGCGCCACCGGGAAGGCGGCCGCCGCGCGCAGGCCGCTGGTCACGTCATAGGCTTTGCCCTTGTGGCCGGTGGCGGTCATGATGTAGGCCATCCAGTCGCGGTTGAACTGCTTCTGCAGGCTCAGCTTGCCGGTGGTGGAATTGTCCTTGTTGCCGCGGCTGGAGAAGACGTCCACGCCCACCGGGCCCGGCACGAAGGTGGCGCGGTCGATCACGGGATAGCGCACGCGCTTGCTCCAGACATCGATGCCGCTGGCCACCAGCACTTCCTTGCCGACGCCGCCGTTGTCCGGCGCGCCCAGTGCGCCCAGTGCGGGGCCGTAGGCGCGGTGGCCGATGCGGTCGTTTTCCCAGGAGAAATCGTCCAGCCGTTCCGGCACGATGCGGGCGAAGGTGCGGCTGGGCAAGGGCGGAACGATGGTGGCGCTGCTGTCGACCGTGAAATCGACGGCTTGCTCGCCGGCGCCAAAGTCGTACTGGAACAGCAGGTCGGCAAAACCGGCGCGGATGCCTCTGGCATCGT
This sequence comes from Pseudomonadota bacterium, assembly GCA_040388805.1. Taxonomy (GTDB): domain Bacteria; phylum Pseudomonadota; class Gammaproteobacteria; order Burkholderiales; family Burkholderiaceae_D; genus Telluria_A. The sequence goes on along the minus strand of JAZKBE010000022.1, from coordinate 26,267 downwards.
AGTCCAGGTTCGTGACCTGGTAGGGCAGGCTGCGGCCGGCGCCATCCTTGATGACCAGCTTCTGGGGCAGGGCGCAGGGCAGGGCGGCGAGCACCCGCGTCCATGGCACGGCAACCATCTCGGCCGGACGCGCGATGGCCAGGCCGTGGCTGGCGCGCACGGCCAGCGGCTGCGCCATCGACAGCGGCGTGATCAAGGCTGCCAATACATAGCACAACCCTCCCTTGTTACCTGGCATTGCCTGTTTCCCGAGTTTTTTTGTGGGTAATCGCTTTCCCGAGGCAAATTTGGTAGCGCAACCTATTGAGCGCATGTTAGCGGTGGCATATAGGCATGTCAAGCAGTTTTTGGAAAATTTAGGAAAACGTTTTGTTCTTTGGCGTTCCAGGGTGCTCAGGCCAATTTCCATATAAGTATTGGCTCGGTTCGATATTTGTCGCCGTAAACGCAGTAGTTTCACTACAATAAATCGGAATTGAAAGTAAACGTTTACCTCTGTGGAAAAGTGTATGTATCATCGCTTTTGCGTGTCGGACGCGGCACATTTGGTAGCGCCACCAGAACAACAGGCGATCCGGAAATTCAAACGATCAAAAAGACAAGATGTACAAATCAAACTTTGCCCGATGCACCGGCCTGGCCGCCAGCATGCTGCTCGCGGCCGCTTGCGTAGCGCCGCCGGCGGCAGCGCAATCGAAGCTGTCTATTTCCAACGGCAACATCAGCGCCAGCAGCAGCGACGCCAATGTGCCCTTCAATGCCAATGACGGTTCGCTCACCACGCGCTGGTCGGCCGACGCGACCAACGGCGCCCAATGGCTGCAATACAACCTGGGCGGCTGCTACAAGGTGGCCCACGCCAACCTGGCCTGGTGCAACGGCGATTCGCGCAAATACAATATTTCGATCAAGGTGTCGAATGACGGATCGACCTGGAGCGATGTATTCAACGGCACCAACAGCGGCACCTCGGCGGCCCTGAAGCCCTATGCCTTCAATGACCGTTCGGCGCGCTATGTGCGGGTGCGGAGCACGGGCAGCGATGTCAACAAGTGGGTTTCGCTGGCGGAACTGGAAATCTGGACCAACGGTACCGGCAGCTGCAGCACGGGCGGCCTGAATCCGAACGTGCCGCCTGGCAGCAATTTCAAGCTGGGGATCTGGAGCCTGCAACTGCCGATCGGCAGCCCCGGCAGCCCGGATGCGATCAGCCCGTCGGGCCTGGAGGGCGGCTATTCCAGCAGTTACTTTTATACCGACGGCGGCGATGGCGCGATGACTTTCTGGGCGCCGGAGAAAGGCGTGACCACGCCCAATTTGAACTATGCCCGCAGCGAGCTGCGCGAAATGAACGGCAATGGCAGCGGCGCCAACTGGGACATGCTGGCCGGCACCCATACCCTGAACGCCACCGTGCGCGTGGTGAAGGTGCCGAAGAGCGTGGCGATCGGCCAGATCAAGATCGGCTCGCCGATCCGCAACGGCGCGCCAGCGTCGACCAAGCCGACGCTGGAACTGTACTACCGCGCCAATGGCGATATCGTGGTGGGGATCGAGAACAGTCCCGCAGGCGGGCAGACGGCGCATTTCCTGACCAATGTACCGCTGAACACGACCTTCACTTACCAGATCAAGTCGACGCCGAGCACCATGACGGTCACCATCAACGGCACGCCGCGTTCGTTCCAGACAGCGTCAGCCTTCCTGAACTACGGACAGTAGTTCAAGGCGGGGTCGTACAACCCGTCGTCGAGCGAAAGCACCTCGGTCGGTTCGCAGGTCAAGTTCTATGCCTTGAGCGTGACCCACCCTTAAGGACGCGGACAGCGCTGCTCAGACCGGCGCCAGTTCCCTGGTGTCGGCCATGCAGACGCGGTTGCGTCCTGCCATCTTGGCCTGGTACAGCGCGGCGTCGGCAAAGCCCGCCAGCTGGGTGGCGTCGGCTTCCGCGCCGCTGGCCCAGGCCACGCCGATGCTGGCCGACACCGACATGTGATTGCCGCCCACATCGAACGGCGCCTTCATGGCGCGGATGATCTTGTTGGCCACCAGTTCGCACACGCCGGGCGAATGCACGCCTTCGAGGATGATGGTGAATTCGTCGCCCGCCAGGCGGCACACGATGTCGGTCTTGCGCACGGCATTGGTCAGGCGCTGGCCCAGTTGCTGCAGCACGGCATCGCCGGCGCCGTGGCCGAGCGTGTCATTGATCATCTTGAAGCGGTCCAGGTCCAGGTACATCAACCCCATCGGGACGTCATTGCGGCGGGCGCGGTTGATGGCGGCCGCCAGGCTGGTGTTGTAGGCGCGCCGGTTCGGCAGCCCGGTCAGGGTATCGGTATCGGCCAGGGCCTTGAGCTGCGATTCGACGGCCACGAGTTGTTCCAGCTTTTGTTCCAGGCAGTGCATTTCGGCCAGCAAGGCGTCGCGGTTCAATTCATCTTCGACCATCTTGCCCAGGTCGGCCAGCTGCTGGCGCTGGCAGGCATCGAGGCTGCGCGCCATGGTATCGATGATGCAGACGGTGCCGACGGCCTTGCCAAGGCGCGAATAGATCGGCTGGCCGGCATAGAAACGGATGCCGGGATCGGCGGCGACCAGGGGCAGGTCGGCAAAGCGCCGGTCCAGGGTGGCGTCTTCCACCACCAGCATGCCGCTGTTGGTGACCGCGTGGCGGCAGAAAGCCATGGTGCATTGGGTTCCGGCGGCGGTCAGGCCGTAGCGCGACTTGAAATGCTGGCCGCGGGACTCGACCAGGCAGACCAGGGCGATCGGCACGTCGAATGCGGCGGCCGCGAGGCGCGTAAAGCGGTCGAATCGTTCTTCCGGGGGAGGGTCGGTGTAGCCGGCGGCGCGTGGCGGGCCTGGGCGGGCATTCTTGGTATAGGAATCGACCTGCATTAACCGTATCCTTGCACTGTATGGCGAGCATTCGCCGTTGTCTTTATGAGAAACAGGAAAGCAATGTCGGCAATGTGGCCGCACATCGTGCGCTATCGGCACGACAGACAGCACGGCGGGTTTGGGCAGGGCTGTAAGTACCGTTGTTCAGGTCGCTTGCAATAATAGTGAGAATTTATTTTTTTGACCAGATTTATATGCGGTATCTAGTGCAAAAACAACAAAATGTCACAAAGTATCACCTTGATTGTGTCGTCGGCGAATCGGGTGCGTTTGCACTGCTTTGTCAGTAATTGCGCAAGTATCGTGGCCGTTGGGCGGGTGAATACGCGGCATCGCGGCGCAGTGCGGCTTGAACGTGATGACAAGGTGCCGGGCCGCCCGCGTGGATTTTGTTGAGAATGTCGCTGCAAATTCGGCTCGGACTGTAGGCATGTCTGGCCGTGATCGGCCAAGTGCCGACGTTTGAATGAGAAAGGCAAACATGACACCGGAGCGTGAAAAGGAATACAAGGAGTTGCTGGACTATGTAGGATTGTTTGCGACCGTTGCGATGCAGATTGACCCGGCTTCGGAAACGCATCCGGCGAACGTCGCCGAAACAATTGTCCGGCAAGTTGGCAAGTCAAAGGCGCTCATTGGACTGCGCCAGGCCGCAAACGATACGATCGAAGCCACTAAAAATTGGAACGCGGAGGCCAGAGCCATTGCCGACGAAGGGTTCAGGGCGGCGGGTGTGCTTACTGTGTCGGAGATAATCCGCCGCTACGCCGCGAATTACCAGCGCATCGTCAAGCGTGGCGTCATCCAGAATGACACAGAATACTATGTCATCAACGCCATCCTGGTGAACCAGGGGAGTGCGATTTCGGACGAGGAAAGAACCTGCCTGCACAAGCTGGCGGAAGCATACGAAGAGAAGGCCTGATTGCCCCGGATGGGGCAATCGCAGTTTCCAGGATAGGCGTCGAACAGGTCAATCCTAGCGGATCTGGACGGCATCGGCGGGGATGTTGTAGGCATCGTGGTAGTGCTGGCGGTAAATGCGCGCCAGCGTGCCGTCATTGGCCATGGCGCTCATGGCTTGGTCAAAGTGCTTCAGCCTGGCCGCGTGCACGGATTTTTTTGAGATGCCCATCGTGCGCGGGGTCGGGTCGGGCGGACGGAAAGCCGCTTTCTCCACGCTGGCGCGGATGCCGAGTTTGTTGATCATGGCTTCGCCCTGGTCTTCGGGCGCCAGGACGGTATCTAGGCGGCCAAGCAATAGCTTGCGGAAATTGACCGCCGAATCGGGCACGGCCGCCTTGTTGAGGGCGCCGTCACGGTCGAAGCGGTCGAAATAGGCGGCCCCCAGCTTGACGCCGATGCGCAGGCCCGCCAGGTCTTCGTAGTTGCCGATGGCGATATTCTTGCCCTTGGCAATATAGAACACCCGGTCGCTGCTGCGGCTGCGGTAGGGCGTGGCCAGGAAGTGCATGTAGGTGCGGCGTGCTTCCGAATCCTTGAAGCCGATGGCCAGGTCGGCGCTGCCTTCGGCCAGCATCTGCAGGCAACGCTTGAGCGGGCACTTGACCACGTGCAAGGGAAGGCCGACCCGGCGCGCCAGTTCGCGCGCGATTTCGACGTAGGCACCGCCGTACTTCCCGCCATCCGTCGTCAGCCAGGGCGGCAGTTCGTCGAAAGCCAGGATCAGTTGTTGCGCCGACGCTGGCGCCGCGAGCGCTGCCCACAGGGTGCACAAGGACAGCAGGCGGCGCAGGCAAGGTGGCACGGTAGCTCCGGATGTAGACGCACTGCGATTCTGCCACATCCGGAACTTTGCAGGTCAGAACACCAGGTTCAGCTGATAGATCGCCGTGGTGCCGCTCACTTCATTGCCGACCACCAGCAGGGGCTTGCCGTTGGGCGAATTGTCGGCCGTGATCAGGGCCAGGCCCTCCGGTCCGCGGTCGCCCGTCAGCCCGTTGCGGGTGTTCAGGTAGGTGACGAACACGGGCGCGGTCGGGGTGGAGACGTCGTACACGGCCACGCCGCCCACCCGTTCCATGCCGACGAAGGCGAAGGTCTTCTTGCCGAATACGCCGATCACCACGCCTTCCGGTTCCGGCCCCTTGCTCGGGCTGCGCGCGTCGAGGGTGTTGTTGTCGTGGCTGGCGTTGAACATCGCGTTCGGCAAGGCCTTGGTGCGCTGTTCCAGGTCGTCGCCCGAATCGAAGACCTGGACGATATCGCTGGTCCAGATCGAGAACGAGCGGCCGCCGAAGGAATACAGCTCGGTGCACTGGCCGGCCGCGTTCTTGCCGCTGCGCTCGCCGTTCGGCGTGCTGGTCACGCGCAGGCGGCCCAGGTTCGAATCGAACAGCAGGCTGGCGGCGCTGGCGCCGAACACGGCCGGGTCCAGTCCCAGCGGGCAATGCTCGCGCACGCGCTTTTCTTCGTTGAAGCCGGGCCAGTCGGCGCGGGCATCGCCTTCGTTGGCGGTGATCAGGTAGTTGGTGCCATTGATGGCGAAGCGCGCCATGCCGTCGGGCAGGTACATGCCCTTGAGCGGTTGCGGGCCGATCTTGACCAGCGGCGTGCCGCTGTTGGTATTGCTGCCGCCATCTTCATCGCTGGCGTCCAGGCCCATGCCGGCCACATTGTGGTTCTTGAAGCCGAGCGGCTTGATCGCGCTCACTTTGGCGGTGGCGATGTCGACGATGGCGATCGCATTGTTTTCCTGCAGGCCGACCCAGGCCGTCTTGCCGTCTTCGCTGACCACGATATATTCCGGTTCCAGGTCCTGGGCCGCATTCGCGCCCGGGCCGTAGATGCGTACGCCGGCCGCGCGCAGGGCAGCTTCCTTGCCGATGAATTCCTTGAAATTGGCCGTGGCCACGGTCGAGGTGCCGCTGCGGTTGATGGTGATGATGCTGACCGAGCCTTCCGGATCGGCCGAATCGGCCAGGCCGTAGCTGTTCGGCTCGCCTTCATTGGCGACCAGCAGGGTCTTGCCGTCCGGGGTAAAGGTCAGCATGTCGGGCAGCGCGCCCACGGTGACCGAATGGAGCAGTTTCAGGTCGGCCGCGTTGTACAGGGCCACCACGCCGGGATTGGTCTTGAGCTTCGCTTCGATGGCCAGCGCCACCAGGCCGTCATGGATGGCCACGCTGTTCACGCCGCCGCCCAGGGCCGTCACGCTGATGGTGCCGACCAGTTTGGGGGCGGCCGGGCTGCTCAGGTCCAGCACGTTGACCGATCCGTTGGCGCCGTTGACCACGAACAGGCGCTTGCTGGCCGGATCGTAGGCGGTGATCTCGGCGGCACCAAGCGCCAGGCCGTCATAGGCGCCCAGCTTTTCCAGCGTCAGCGTGGTCGGGGTAAGGTTGACGTCGCCGGGGCCGCAAGCGGCGAGCAGGCACACGGGAAACAGCAGCGCCAGCAACAGGCGGTGTGGAAAGACTTTCATGTAAGACCCTGGGATGGTGAAAACTGCAAGTATTGCAATCTTCAATGACAGGGCGATGACAGCATGCCATCGCCGCCGCCATCCTCAGGCCCTGCTTACCACCAGGGCGATTCGCCGATCGCGCCCAGGCGTTTGCCGGTGCCGGCTTCGAGCGCCACGATGCCGGTCGCGTCCGGTCCGATCAGGGGCAGGAGCACCACCTCGTCGAGCGGCAAGCCGAAGCTGCCTGCGAAGTCTCGCACGGCCGCGACCTGGGACGCGGTGGTCGCCGGCCGCTGGGCCTTGCCCACACCCAGGGGGGGCGGCAGGATGCCCGCCTTGAAGCTCAGCTCGCTGGCCGGCTTGCCGCTCTTCGCGGCCTGGGCCGCAAGCTGCTCGTACGGTACATAGAAGCGGGGAATCAGGCGCAAGCCGCCGCCGGTCGGGCTGGAATACTCGATGAACAGTTCATCCTGCCTGGCGATATTGGCCGGCTTGACCGAACCGACCCACATGGTGCCCATCTTCGGATACTTCAGGTAGGGATTGTTGGCCGGTGTCCTTTTCAGTTCCGGTTCCAGGTAGTCGCTCGACATGACGGTGGAGAACATGCCGTCGTTGTAGACCGTATAGATGGGACGCGAGGTGTAGCACACCACCAGGCCGTAGGCGAGGGCGGCCAATTGCATCAGCCCGATCAGGGTGAGGTCCATCTTGAGCTTCTTTTTCGCCGGGTTGTAGACCGCAAACGTCAGCAGCGGGCCGACCACCAGGTCGACCGACAGCAGCGTCAGGACCACGTTGTAGACATTCTGGACGTAGGAGAATGGCGGCCGGTACCAGAAGCCGAAGATCAGCGTGAGCGCGATGGCAACCACCACGGCGCTGATACAGAGATGATAAGCAAATGCCTTTAATCTGACTTTCATAGTGCAATCGAAAAGAAAAAGTTGATCGGTGCAGGGTCGCTGTGGAGGAATTATAGTAGTAGTTGCTCGAAGAGAACAGGTATGTTTTCCAACATGTCGATACATGCCAGTTTGTCCGGAGGCACTATTTTGGGCGTAGAATTCTCGCGCTGTGCGCATGATGCAAAGCCCTCCTTTGTGTCACACCCCGGCGCCCCCTTCTCTACAGGAGTCTCATGCACGCCTTGCCCGCTACCATCCTCGCTTCGCTGCTCGCAGCGCTCGCCATCCCCGCCGCCGCGGCCGACGAAAAGAAGTGGGACGTCAACAATCCCCCCGGTGTTGCGGGCAAGGTCGACATCGATACCCGCACCGGCACCTGGATGAGCGTCGATGTCAGTCCCGACGGCAAGCACATCGTGTTCGACCTGCTGGGCGACCTGTACCTGCTGCCGGTGGCCGGCGGCGAAGCGAAGCCGCTGACCCATTCGATGGCCTGGGAAATGCAGGCGCGCTTTTCGCCGGACGGCAAGCAACTGGCGTACATGTCCGACGCGGCCGGCGGCGACAATATCTGGGTCATGAATGTCGACGGCACGGGCGCCCGCGAAGTGAGCAAGGAAAAGTTTCGCCTGCTGAATAACCCGGTCTGGCATCCGAACGGCAAGTTCATCGCCGCGCGCAAGCATTATTCCAGCACCCGCTCGCTCGGTTCCGGCGAAATCTGGATGTTCCACGCCCAGGGTGGCGGCGGCATTCAGCTCAATGAAAAGCCGAACTGGCAGAAGGACCTGGGCGAACCGGCGTTTTCGCCCGATGGCCGCTATGTGTATTTTTCGCAAGACACCACGCCCGGCACCGCCTTTGAATACAACAAGGATTCGAACGGCCAGATTTACCAGATCTTCCGGCGCGACCTGAAGGAAGAAAAGACCAGGCCCTTCGTCAGCGGCCATGGCGGCGCCGTGCGCCCGACCCCTTCGCCGGACGGAAAATACCTCGCCTTCGTGCGGCGCGTGCGCAACCAGTCGACCCTGTTCCTGAAGGACCTGGAGACGGGCAAGGAAAGCCCGGCCTGGGGCGGCCTGGAGCGCGACATGCAGGAAGCCTGGGCCATCCACGGCGTGTATCCCGCCTTCAGCTGGATGCCGGGCAGCAAAGAGATCGTCGTCTGGGCCCAGGGCAAGATCTGGCGCGTGGACCCGTTCGCCAAGTCGGCCAGGGAGATTCCCTTCCACGTCAAGGATACGCGCGACATCCGCCAGGCCCTGCGTTTCGAGCATGCGGTGGCGCCGGAAAGCTTCGACGTGCGCCAGCTGCGCTGGGTCAATGTAGCGCCGCAGGGCAACAAGGTGGTCTACTCGGCCCTGGGCCAGCTGTATGTGCGCGACTTGCCGAACGGCGAACCGAAGCGCCTGACGAAGCAGGGCGACCACCTGGAATATTTCCCGAAATTTTCGCGCGATGGCCAGCGCATCGTGTACGCCACCTGGCACGATGACAAACTGGGCTCGATCCGCACCATCGACCTGAAAAGCGGCAAGGAAACCACGCTGACCAGCGCGCCCGGCAAATACCTCGAACCGAATTTTTCGCCGGACGGCAAGGAAGTCGTCTTCGTCAAGAGCCGCGGCCGTTTCTTGACCAGCCCGTGGTACGGCATGGAGACCGGGGTGTACCGGGTGGCCAGCGACGGCAAGGGCAAGCCGGCCCTGCTGACCGACGAAGGGCGCAACCCGCAATTTGGCGCCGACAACAACCATGTGTACGTCACGCGCACGGCCAACAGCAACGACGTCGATTCGATGACGTCGCTGGTCCGCATCCGCCTGGACCGCCACGAAGAGCACGCCGTGGCCAAGGGGGAATTCGTGACCAGTTTCAACCTGTCGCCGGACGGCGCCTGGCTGGCGTACGGCGAACGCTTCCATACCTGGGTGACGCCGCTGGCCATGGCAGGCAAGGCCATCGCCATCGGCGAAAAGACCGAATCGCTGCCCTTGCGCCAGCTGGACCTCGATGCCGGCGACTACCTGCACTGGTCGGGCGACGGCAGCAAGCTGCACTATTCGCTGGGCGACCAGTTGTTCACGCGCGAGCTGGCCCAGGCGTTCGCGCCGGCCGATCCGGATGCCAAGAAGGAAAAGGCGCGCTCGGACGCACTGGCCAAGCTGCCGGGCATCAAGATCGGCTTTCGCGCCACGGCGGCCGTGCCGCGCGCCACTGTCGTCATCGACGGCGCCCGCATCGTCACCATGAAGGGCGACGAAGTGATCGAGCAAGGGCGCATCGTCATCAAGGACAACCGCATTGTCGCGGTGGGCAAGATGGCCGACATTGCCGTGCCGGGCGGCGCGACCCGCATCGACGCCACCGGCAAGACCGTGACCCCGGGGCTGGTGGACGCGCACTGGCATGGCGCCATGGGCGAAGACGGCATGGTGCCGCAGCAAAGCTGGGTCGACTATGCCGGCCTGGCCTTCGGGGTGACCACCGTGCATGACCCATCGAACGACAGCGGCACCATTTTCACGCACGCCGAAATGCAGCGCACCGGGCAACTGGTAGGCCCGCGCATCTATTCGACCGGCACCATCCTGTACGGCGCCAAGGGCAATTTCGCCGCCCCGGTCAACAGCCTGGACGACGCGCTGACGCACGTGCGGCGCCTCAAGGAAGGCGGCGCCATCAGCGTCAAGAGCTACAACCAGCCGCGCCGCGAGCAGCGCCAGCAGATCCTGGAAGCGGCGCGCCAGAGCGGCATGATGGTGGTGCCGGAAGGCGGCTCGCTGTTCCAGCACAATATGACGATGCTGATCGATGGCCACACCACGGTGGAGCATTCGCTGCCGGTGGAAAACGCCTACGACGACGTCAGGCAGCTGTGGTCGCAGACCAAGGTGGCCTACACGCCGACGCTGGTGGTGGCGTACGGCGGCCTGGACGGCGAGCACTACTGGTATGCGCGCACGGACGTGTGGCGCCACCCGATCTTGTCGCGCTACGTACCGAAGTCGGTGCTTGAGCCGCGCAGCATCCGGCGCGAGACGGCGCCGGAAGAAGACTTCAACGTATTCAAGGTGGCGCGGACGGCCACGGCGCTGCAGCGGGCCGGCATCACGGTCAATATCGGCGCGCACGGCCAGCGCGAAGGGCTGGGCGCGCACTGGGAAATGTGGTCGCTGGTCGGTGGCGGCATGAGCACGCTCGAAGCGATCCGCTCGGCCACGCTGAACGGCGCGCAATCGCTGGGGCTGGCCAGGGACGTGGGTTCGCTGGAAGCGGGCAAGCTGGCCGACCTGGTCATCATCGACGGCAATCCGGTGGCCGACATCCGCAATTCGGACAAGGTCAGCCACGTGATGGTGGGTGGGCGCCTGTACGAAACGGCGACCATGAACGAAGTGGGCGCCAGTCCGAAGGCGCGCAAGCCCTTCTTCTTCGAAGGCGGCAACGGCGCGCAAGTGGAAGCGACAAGCCACAGCCACGGCCGCCACTAAGCACTCCCCCCCTTCAGATGGGACAGTCCCAGGTTTCTGGGCAACTTTGCCGCAGGCTGGCAGGAGTTGCCTGAAAACCTGGGACAGTCCCCTTGAGAGAGGGGGAGAAGAAGGGCGCCTGACCATCTCCGGGTGGGACAGTCCCAGGTTTCTGGGCAACTTTGGCGCAGGCTGGCAGAAGTTGCCTGAAAACCTGGGACAGTCCCCTTGAGAGAGGGTGGGGGAGCAGGGCGCCTTAGCCTTATTGGGAGAGCTGGTATTTTTTCAGGATGGTGGCGTAGCTGCCGTCGGCCACCATGTCGCGCATCGCTTTTTGCAGGCGGGCTTCTTCGGCCGGGCCGAAGTCGAGCGAGCCGCCCAGCCAGGTGGTGGTGCTGTTGATCGGGCCGCTGAAGGCGAAGCCGCTTTCAGGATGGCCCTTGAGCATGGTGCGCATGATGGCTTCGTCGCCGAACACGGCGTCGACCATGCCGCTGGTCAGGTAGCGCACGCTTTCGGCCACCGTGGCCGCTTCCACGATGTGCTTGTAGCCGCGCGCCTGGAGGTCTTTCATCATGGCCGAGCCGCGCAGGATCGCCACCTTGCGCTGCTTGCTGCGCGCCGGGTGGCGCGTGTCGAAACGGCCTCCCGCGCGGGCGATGAAGACGAAGTGTTCGTGGTACAGCCTGACCAGCCAGCGGTACTGGCGTTCGCGCTCCGGGTTGCGCGTCAGCGGGAACACGGCCGTGCGTGTCCGCGTTCCGCTCACGAACAGGGCGCGCTTCCAGGGCACGAATTCGACAATCAGCGGCGTGCCGGTGCGCCTGGCGATTTCATCAACCATGTCATACAGGGCCCCTGCGGGCGAGGCCGGCCTGCCTTCCATGACCAGCGGCGGCAGTTCGCTGGTGACGACGTGGATCGGTTCGATCTTGTGCGCTGTGGCGCCAACGTGCATCGGTATCGACAACAGGCATGCCGCCAGGGTAGTGATGAAAAACTTCATGCCGATGGTCGATCCCGTTCGCGCGCCGGGCTGCCCATGCCCAGCGCTTTGGTGAGGGCGTCCACCGCCGCCGGCTTGGCCAGGTGCAGGTCGAAGCCCGCTTCGTAGGCCCGTGCGCGCGTGGCGCTGTCGTTCCAGCCGGTGAGGGCGATCAGCAGGATCGATTCGAGCCCGTCCAGCTTGCGCATGGCGCTGGCCAGTTCGTAGCCGTTCATGCCGGGCAGGCCGATGTCGAGGATGGCCGCGTCGGGCCGGAATGCGCCGGCCAGGCGCAGGGCCGCTGGCCCATCGTGGGCAACGGCGGTGTGCTGGCCTAGCACTTCAAGCATCATGGAAAGGGTTTCGGCGGCGTCGCTGTTGTCGTCGACAATCAGGACCCGGCGCGCGGTGGCTAAGGTAGTCATTTTTATGATTCGTCCAAGGCGCGCCCTCGACCGTGCGCTGCTCGGCGGAGCTGGAGCCGGATTATGTGTCCCCGGCGCAAGGTTGGGCCCAGTGACGATCAATGTTGTACTGTAGCATTATTCGAGGGCCTGCGGCGCATGCCGCGCCATTCTTTCGTCGCCCGCGCAACGGTGCAGGTTTGCCTCGCGACAATTTGCGTTTGATCAATAACTGCCGGGGGCAGGGGGGCATGCTGTCGGGACACGCATCACTTCGGAGCTTGCTATGGGCCTGGTCTCGAAAATCCTGTGGTCGGAAGGGCTGACGCTGGGCCCCCAGCAGTTCCAGCAGCAGGACCGCTACCATGAAATGCGGCTGCAGCGCATGGCCTCGGCCCTGAATGTGCACCTGTGGGGCGTACGCACGCTGGCCTGGAACGACGAAGCGCTGGCCAACGACATGCTGGCGGCCGACGCCATGTCCCTGATTTTCCAGGATGGCGACATCATCGAAGCGCCCGCGAGCTGCGCGCTGCCGGTCCCGTTCGCGCTGGCGCGGCTGCCGCTGGACCAGCAAGCCTCCACGTTTTACGCGGCGCTGCCCGGCCTGAAGGCGCACGGCGGCAACCTTGCGCCCGGCGCGCGCTATGCCCGCTGCGAACAGGAAACGCCGGACCTGTTTTCGGACGCGGTCAGCATCGACGTGGCCTTTCTGAAAAGCGGCGTGTGCCTGCTGTCCGAACTCGATGCGCGCGACGCCTACGTCAGCTTTCCGGTGGCGCGGGTGCGGCGCGTGCCCAGCGGCGGTTTCGAATTCGACCCCGCCTTCATCCCGCCCTGCATCGCGCTGGGCGCCACGCGCGCGCTGCCGCAGCTGATCGACCAGCTGATCGGCAAGCTCAGCGCCCGGATCGAATCGCTGCATGCGGTGCACCGCCAGAGCAAGCGCCATACCTTCGAGGTGCACAGCGGCGACCTGGCCTCGTTCTGGATGCTGCACACGGTCAGCAGCGCGGCGGCGGCGCTGCTCCATTGCGCCCGCGCGCGCCACCAGCATCCGGAACTGCTGTTCGAAAAACTGATGGCGCTGGCAGGCGCACTGATGACCTTCTCGAGCAAGTACGGCTTGCTCGACCTGCCGGCCTATCGCCACGACGACCCGGGGCCGGCCTTCGCCGGCATCGACGCCATCATCCGCGACCTGCTCGATACCGTGATCTCGTCGCGCTATGCCACCATCGCGCTGGTTATGGACCCCAAGCGCAGCACCCATTATCACGCGCGCCTGGAAGCGGCCAGGATGGGGCCGCTGACGGAGCTGTGCCTGGCGGTCAATGCCGACATGCCGGCGCTGGAACTGGTGGCCGCGGTGCCGCTGCTGTTCAAGATCGCCTCGCCCGACGAGATCGAGCGCATCGTCGTCTCGGCCCTGCCCGGGGCCGGGCTGATGCACCTGGCCCAGGTCCCGTCGGCCGTGCCGGTGCGCCCGAATACCTGTTACTTCGCCATCAACAGCCGCAGCCCCTTGTACGACAACATGCTCAAGGCGCAGGCACTGGCCATCTACGTCCCGTCCGGGATCAAATCGCTCAAGCTCGAACTGCTGGCGATCGAGCAGTAGTGAACGGTGATAAAGCTTGATTGCCGCCGGGGCTGGCAGTAAGCTGGGGGATCCTGTCTCCCTTCCGAGGAAAATAATGAGCGAACAATGCGACGGTTGTCCGGCCTGCGAGCCTTTGCGCGCGCAGCTGGCGGCGAAACAACAAGAAGTCTGGAACCTGAGCGAATCGCTCACGCGCCATGACATCCTGACCGGGGCGCTGAACCGGCGCAGCCTGGCCGAACTGGTGGACGATGAACTGCAGCGTTCCTCGCGCACCGGCCAGCCATTCTGCTTCGCCATCATCGGCGTCGACCACATGAAGGAGGTGAACCGCGAATTCGGCCACGACGTCGGCGACGTGGTGCTGCAGGCGCTGGCGCGCGAGGCGCTGGTGGTGCTGCGCACGCTGGACCGCTTCGGCCGTTTCGACAGCGACGAATTCGGCATCATCCTGCCGGCCACCTGGCTGCACCAGGGCGTGCTGGCGGCGGACCGTCTGGCCGAACTGGTGGGCGCCTTCAACTGGGAGACCGTCACGCCTGGCCGCAAGATCACCTTCTCGACCGGCCTGACGACCAACGCCCCGGGCGAAAAGTCGGAAAAAATGATCCAGCGCGCGCAAAAGGCGCTGGCCCAGGCCAAGGAACAAGGGCGCAACCGCGTGGTCACGCTCGAAGAAGAACTGCCGGCGAGCCTGTTTGCGGCGATGGACGATTAACCAGGACCGATATGCCGATCAAGACTTTCCTTTTCGTGTGCCTGCTGTTCGGCGGCTGGAAGCTGTACAGTCACCAGCAGGCCGGCGCCGAAGCTGGCATGCGCGAAAGCTACCAGCGCGAACTGGCGCAACTGCCGAACAAGAAGGGCATCACCATCTTTACCGCCACCTGGTGCGGCTATTGCGACAAGCTCAAGGCGAGCCTGGATGCCAGTGCCGTGCCCTACACCGAATACGACATCGAAAAATCGCCGCAGGGACGCATGTACGGCGAGGCCAGCCAGTTCAACGGCGTCCCCATCATCGTGGTCGACGGCAAAACCGTGCTGGGCTACGATATGCGCGTGCTGCCGGCCACCTTCAGCGATGCCGGCTACAACGTCAATGGATTCTGATATGGAAAACAGCAGCATGCAATTCGACACCCTCACCGTCACCCTGGACCGGCACATCGCCACGGTGCGCATGAACCGCCCCGACAAGGCCAACGCCATGAACATGGCCATGTGGCAGGAACTGCGCCGTGCTTTCCAGTGGGTGGACGCGACCCCGGAAGCGCGCGTGGCCGTGCTGGAAGGCGAGGGCAAGAGCTTCACATCCGGGATCGACCTGCAAATGATGATGGGCCTGGGCGCGCAGATCCAGAACGATTGCGAAGGGCGCATGCGCGAATCGCTGCGGCGCACGGTGCTCGACCTGCAGGATACGCTCACCAGCCTGGAACGCTGCCGCAAGCCGGTGCTGGCCGCCATCCACGGCGCCTGCATCGGCGGCGGCATCGACCTTGTCAGCTGCGCCGACATGCGCTACTGCTCGGCCGACGCCTTCTTCTCGATCAAGGAGATCGATATCGGCATGGTGGCCGACGTGGGCACCCTGCAGCGCCTGCCGCGACTGATCGGCGAAGGCATGGTGCGCGAACTGGCCTACACCGCGCGCCGGTTCGACGCGGCCGAGGCGAAGGCCATGGGCCTGGTCAACCGGGTCTACGATACCCGCGAAGCGCTGCGCGAGGGCGTGATGGAAATCGCGGCCAGCATCGCCGCCAAGTCGCCACTGGGCATCCGCGGCACCAAGGAAATGATCACCTACGCGCGCGACCACACGGTGGCCGACGGCCTCAATTACGTGGCTACCTGGAACGCGGCCATGCTGATGTCCGACGACCTGCAGCAGGCCATGATGGCCAGCATGAGCAAGCAGGTGCCGACCTTCCGCGATTGATCATTTGTTGCCTGAATGTGGGAAGCCGAACATACAGGCAAGCCTGGATTTGCCATACTGCGGCCATGAAAACCACACAGACCAGCAATGCGCGCGTCGAACGCGAAGTCGAGCGTGAACGCGAACAGCGCCACAAGAACGACGACGCCCGTGCCGGCGTCGGCGCGGACGACGAATTGCGCGCCAAAGACGCGCGTGACAGCAGCAGTTCCAGCGACCTGGCGCGCGTTCCGGGCCGTTAAAGGCCGCGCTCAAGCAGCATCAGGCGCTGCCGGAAAGCCTTCTTGAGCCGGTAAAGCTGGGCAGGCCGGTGCGCGCCGGCGGCGGCAAATTCCCCTTCGACCGCTTCCAGCATGTCCATCTCCGTGATTTTCCTGCGGAAGCTGACCTTGTTCAGCGTTTCCCCCATCAGCAATTCATAGATCCGCTGCAGCTGCGGCAGGGTGAACCTGTCGCCGGCCAAAAAGCAGGGCAGCGACGAATACTGGCTCTTGTTGCGCAACCGTTCGACCGCCGTGGCCACCATGGCGGCGTGGTCGAAGGGCAGGGCCTGCAGCCGGTCCACGTGCACCAGCTGCAGTTCGGGCCTGGCGATCAGCTCGAACGGCACCAGCGCATAGTGGGCGATCGAGACCGACCAGCCGCGCGGATCGCGCCCCGGCCCGGAAAAGGTCGACAGCTGCTCCAGGTAGGGCGGCACGATGCCGGCCTTGTCGCGCAATACCCGCATCGCCGCGTCCGAGGCGCTGGCGTCCGCGTCGGCATGCACATAGCCGCCGGGAAGGGCGGCGGCGCCGCGGAACGGTTCCTGGTCGCGCGCCAGCAGGGCCACCATCAGCCCTTCGTCCTTGATCGTCAATAACACCACATCGACCGTGCAGATGACCTGGTTCATGCGCTAATCCTCGAATATTTTCCAAAGTATCGCATAGTTAGTTGCAAAAGTAAATTAAGTAGCCTATGCTTGGAGCATGCCAGCCAAAAGGACAATGTCATGAAACGCACACTGCATTTGCTCATCATCGATCCGCAAAACGACTTTTGCGATCTTCCGGCCGGCTATGTGCCGGCCTCGGAGAGCCCGGCCTTGCCGGTGCCAGGCGCCCACGCCGACATGCAGCGCGTGGCGGGCCTGATCGAGCAGGGTGGCACCGGCCTGTCGGGCATCAGCATCACGCTCGACTCCCATCACCGGCGCGACGTGGCGCATCCGGCCTTCTGGGAAGGCGTCTCGCCGTTCACCGAGATCACCGCGCGCGACGTCGCCGACGGCAAATTCCTGCCGCGCGACCCCGATGCGCTGCCGCGCGTGACCGACTACCTGCGCCAGCTCGAAGCGAACGGCCGCTACACCCTGATGGTCTGGCCCACGCATTGCGAAATCGGCTCCTGGGGCCACAATGTGCACGCCGACGTGCGCGCCGCCTACAACGTATGGGAAGAGCGCAACCTTGCCAGCGTCGGCAAAATCATCAAGGGCACCAATCCCTGGACCGAGCACTATTCGGCCATCGAAGCCGAAGTGCCGGACGAAAGCGACCCCGCAACCCAGACCAATACCGCCATGATCGCGCTGCTGGCCGGGGCCGACCAGGTGTACATTACCGGCGAAGCGGGCAGCCACTGCGTGCGCGCCACCACGGAGCACCTGGTGGCGCACTGGGACCCGCAGCAGCTCGCGCGCCTGGTGCTGGTCACCGACTGCATGAGCGCGGTGGCCGGTTTCGAGGGCCGGTTCCGCGACTTCCTGGGCGAGATGCAGGCGCGTGGTCTGACGCTGGCCACCTCCGGCGACGTACTGGCCGAACTGCGCGCCAACGCCTAACCAATAAAAAGAGAACCATGATTCCCATTGTCCGCAGCCTGCTTGAAACCGATCTGTATAAATTCACCATGTGGCAGGCCCTGTTGCACGGCCACCCCTCGGCCCAGGCCGAATACGCCTTCACCTGCCGCAACCAGACCGCCTATCCACTGGCCGAACTGAAGGCCGATGTCGAACGCGAACTCGACCACCTGTGCACGCTGGGCTTCACGCCGGCCGAAGTGAGCTACCTGCGCGGCCTGCGCTTCATCAAGAGCGACTTCGCCGACCTGCTGACGGTATTTCGCTTCCAGCGCCATTTCATCACGGTCGACACCGATGGCGAATCGCTGGCGATCCGCGCGGTGGGCCCGCAAGTGCACGTGATGGGCGTCGAGATCTACGTGCTTTACATCGTCAACGAGCTGTACTTCCGGCGCTTCGACCAGCAAGCCGCGCTGCAGGAAGGGCGCACGCGCCTGGGCGAAAAAATCGCCATGCTGCACGCTTTCTCGCACGAGGAACAACAGCGCCATCCCTTCGAATTTTTCGATTTCGGCGTGCGGCGCCGTTTTTCCGGCGCCTGGCACGAAGAAGCCGTGGCCACGCTCGCGCGCGAAGTGCCCGAGTACTTCAAGGGCACGTCGAATGTGTACCTGGCCATGAAATACAAGCTGGTCCCGATCGGCACCATGGCCCACGAATACCTGCAAAGCTTCCAGTCCTTCGGCGTGCGCCTGCGCGACTTCCAGAAGGCGGCACTGGAAGAATGGGTACAGGAATACCGGGGCGACCTGGGAACGGCCCTGACCGACGTGGTGGGCATGGACGCCTTCCTCGACGATTTCGACCTGTACTTCGCCAAGCTGTTCGACGGCCTGCGGCATGACTCGGGCGATCCCGTGGAGTGGGGCGAAAAGGCACTGGCCCATTACGCAAAGCTGCGCATCGACGCCCACACGCGCCGGCTTGTGTTCTCGGACGGCCTGGACCTGCCGACCGCGTTTTCGCTGTACCGCCATTTCGCCGGCCGCACCATGACCGGCTTCGGTATCGGCACCAACCTGTCGAACGACATGGGCCTCAAGCCGCTCAATATCGTCATGAAGCTCATGTCGTGCAATGGCCAGCCGGTGGCCAAGCTGTCCGATTCGGCCGGCAAGACACTGTGCAAGGACGAGACTTTCCTGGCCTACCTGCGCCAGGTATTCAAACACACCCACCTTGAGGGGAACCGCCAGTCATGATGAAGATCGCCGTTGTCCAACTCAATCCGACCGTCGGTGATTTTGACGGCAACGTCGCCGCCATCACCGGCGCCATGACGCGCGCGCACGGCCAGGGCGCGGACATCGCCGTGTTCACCGAACTGTGCGTATGCGGCTACTATCCCGGCGACCTGCTGGAAGACGAGTCCTTCCTCGAGCGCGCCGCGCAGGCGCTCGACAAGCTGCTCGCGGCCAGCCGCGAAACGCCCGCGCTCACTAGCGTGGTCGGCACCGTGCGCCGCCGCAGCGGACCGGGCAAGCCCCTGTTCAACGCCTTGCTGGCCCTGCGCGATGGCCAGATCGTGGCCGAATACTACAAGCAGCTGCTGCCTACCTACGGCATCTTCGACGAGCGCCGCCATTTCGAGCCGGGACCGGAAGGCGCCTGCTTGCTGCACGTGGCCGGCACCCAGGTCGGTTTCCTGATCTGCGAGGATGGCTGGAACAACGATGGCCGCGACTACCTCGTCAATCCGTTCAAGGCCTTGCGCAGCGCCGCGCCGGAGCTGGTCATCAGCATCAACGCCAGTCCTTCCAACATCGGCAAGCGCGCGCAGCGGCATGGCTTGTTTGCAGCGGCGGCGAAGGACAACGACGTCGCCGTGCTGTACGTGAACCAGGTCGGCGGACAGGATCAGCTGGTATTCGACGGCGCCTCGTTCGCCGTCACGCCGGACCAGGGACTGGCGTTCGAAGCGGCGCCTTTCGCCGAGGACTTTCAGGTGATCGGTTTCGACAAGGGCCGCTTCATCGATGCGCCGCTCGCCAAGGGCGACCTGGGCGAGAGCGAATTCGCACGGCGCCAGATTGTCCTCGGCATCAGGGACTACGCGCGCCGCTGCGGTTTTACGAAGGCGGTGGTCGGTTCATCGGGCGGCATCGATTCCGCGCTGACGCTGGCGCTGGCGGTCGAGGCGCTGGGCGCGGCGAACGTGATCGCCATCACCATGCCGTCGGCTTTTTCCAGCGAAGGTTCGGTGAGCGACTCGGTTGTCCTGTGCAGCAATCTCGGCATCACGCTGCTGACGCACCCGATCCACGAACAGGTCAGCCAGTTCGGGGCCGGCTTCGAAGGAGCGTTCGGCGAAGCGCTCCAGGGCCTGCCGCTGGAAAACCTGCAGGCGCGCGTGCGCGGCACCATCCTCATGGCCTACTCGAACGCATCGGGCGCGCTGCTGCTGACCACCGGGAACAAGAGCGAGATCTCGGTGGGCTACTGCACCCTGTATGGGGACACCAACGGCGGGCTGGGCCTGATCGGCGACTTGTACAAGACCGAGGTGTACGCGCTGTCGCGCCACATCAATACCAGCGCCGGCCGCGAGATCATTCCGCAAGCCGTGCTCACCAAGCCGCCGTCGGCCGAACTGGCGCCGGGCCAGCAGGATACCGACAGCCTGCCGCCCTACGAAGTGCTCGACGAAATCCTGAAATGGCATATCGAAGGCACGCGCCTGCCCGCCGCGGAAGCGGCCGCGGCCCGCGCTTTCGTCGACAAGCTCGAACGCGACGAAGTGGGTGCTGCGCTGGTGCGGCGCATCCTTGGCATGGTTGCCCGTAACGAGTACAAGCGGCGCCAGGCGCCGCCGATCATCCGGGTGCGTTCGCGCGCCTTCGGCAGCGGACGGCAGATGCCGATCGCCGCGAAATACTATTGAGCGAGCCAGCATGAACATTGATGTCGCAGTCCTGATCGGCCGCTTCCAGCCATTTCACCTCGGGCACGCCGGCCTGCTCGACGCCGCACTGGCGAGCGCGGCGAAGGTGGTGGTGGTGCTGGGATCTTCCTTCCATGCGCGCAGCGCGAAAAACCCCTTCAGCTGGCAGGAACGCGCCGCCATGATCGCCGCCACGCTGGGCGAGGCGGACCGTGCCCGCGTGAGCTTCGCGCCCGTGCGCGACTACTACGACGACACGAAATGGGCGGCGGCGGTGCGCTCTGCCGTAGGTGGCGACGGGCAGCAGGTGGCGCTGGTCGGCCACGTCAAGGATGCGTCAAGCTATTACCTGAACCACTTCCCGCAGTGGCAGATGATCGCCGCCGGTGCGCAGGGCGAAATCGACGCGACCGACATCCGGCGCGTGTTCTTCGAGGCCGAGGATATCGATGTGTCGCTCGGCGTGCTGGACCAGGTGGTGCCGGCGGCAGTGCGCCAGTTCCTCCGGGCCTGGGCGGTGCTGCCGCAGTATGCGGCGCTGGTCGAGGAGCACGATTTCATCCGCAAGTACAAGGCCGCCTGGAGCCGCGCGCCTTACGCACCGATCTTTTCGACCGTCGACGCCGTCGTCGTCAGCGGCGGGCATGTGCTGCTGATCCGGCGCGGCGGCTTTCCCGGCAAGGGACAGTGGGCGGTGCCGGGCGGTTTCGTGGAACAGCGCGAACGGCTGCTGCAGTCGGCCATGCGCGAGCTGACCGAGGAAACCGGCCTGGCGGTGCTGGGTTCGACGCTGGAAGACACGCTGGTCAAGGTGACCGTGTTCGACCACCCCGACCGCAGCCAGCGTGGCCGCACCATCACGCATGCCCATTATTTTGACCTGCGCTCCGATTCGCTCCCAAGCGTTGAAGCGGCCGATGACGCCGCCGAAGTGCGCTGGGTCCCGATCGGTGAACTGGCCGCGATGGAAGACCAGTTCTACGAGGACCATTTCCACATCCTGGACCATTTCCTCGAGTTGAGCGGGGAACCGTCTTGATTGGCCCGCTGGAGATCGCGGCCAACGTGGCCGTCGGCGTGGCCATCCTGCTTGCGGGCCGCAACAACATCCATACCTGGTGGACCGGCATCCTGGGGTGTTCGCTGTTCGGCGTGCTGTTTTACCAGACCAATCTGTATGCCGACGTGGTGCTGCAGGTGTTTTTTATCGTTTCCAGCGCGGTCGGCTGGTACCAGTGGAAGAAGGGCGGGAAGGGCGACGAACTGCCGGTCACCCATGCCAGCCTGGCCACGCTGCTCATGATCGTCCCCGCGGGCGTGGCCGTGACGGCAGGCTATGGCGCGCTGCTGCACTTCTACACCAATGCCTATGCGCCATTCCTCGATTCGGCCGTGCTGGTTTTCAGCATCGTCGCGCAGTTTTTGATGATGCAGCGCAGGGTCGAGAACTGGCCGTTCTGGATACTGGTAAACACCATCGCCGTGCCCCTGTACGCGAGCCGCGAACTGTACCTGACGGCAGTGCTGTATGGCTGCTACTGGGTCAACGCCATCGTGTCCTGGATCTGGTGGCGGCGCCTGGCGCGCGCGCAGATCGCCTATACTGTCCCCGATATCACTCAAGCAGAAACATCATGACCATCTTCGCAGCTTCCGTATTTGACGCCACCGTAATTTTCGAGGGCAATGAACTCTTCAAGGGCAAGGGCTCGGCCACCATGTGGGCTGAAAAACTGTCGGCCGAAATCGCCACGCCGGTCACGGTCGAAAAAATCGGTACCGGTTGGGTCCTGGTCGGCACCGTCGACGGCACCGAATGCAAATGGGGCGTGCACGGCCAGCGCCTTTGCCAGATCAACCGCTAGCCATGAAGGCGGTCCTGACTGGACATAGCAAGGGCCTGGGTGCGGCGCTGGCCCGGGACCTGCTGGGGCGCGGCATTGCCGTACTTGGCCTGGCGCGCAGCGCGTCGGGCTTGTCCCATCCCTTGCTGACCGAGGTCACGATCGACCTGGGCGATACCGGTGCGCTGGCGCGCTGGCTTGCCGGCGATGCCATGGACAGCTACCTGCAAGGCGCCGGCTGCGCGCTGCTGCTCAATAATGCGGGCACGGTGCAGCCGGTAGGCAGCCTTGCTGACCAGGATCCTGCTGCGGTTGCCGCTTCGGTAGGTGTGAATGTGGCGGCGCCCATGATGCTGGCCGCTGCGCTGGCGCGCATACCGGTCGCCGAAAAACGCATTCTGCATGTTTCGAGCGGTGCCGGCAGCAGCGCCTACCCGGGTTGGAGCGTGTATTGCGCCACCAAGGCGGCGCTGGACCACCACGCGCGGGCAGTGGCGCTCGACGCGGTGAAGGGCATGCGCATCTGCAGCCTGGCGCCGGGCGTCGTCGACACCGGCATGCAGGCCGAGATCCGCGCCACGCCGGCATCGCGCTTTCCCAAGCGCGAGCGCTTTGTTGAATTGAAGCGCAGCGGCCAGCTGTCGTCGCCGGCCGATTGCGCGTTTGGCGTGGTCAATTACCTGCTCGCGGACCGCTTTGGCGAGCGGCCCGTCGACGACTTGCGTCAGTAGTCAGGGCTGGTAGACCCGCACGTAGTCGATCTCCATTTGCAGCGGGAAGATCTTGTCGTCCACCGGACCGCCAAGGTCGCCGCCGATGGCCACATTGAGCAGCAAATACTGCGGCGTCGCGAACGGCCATTTGGCCAGGTTGCCATCCTTCGAGTTCAGGAACTGGAAGTAGTACTTGTCGTCGACCCCGATGTGGATCGCGTCCTGGTCCCAGCGCAGCTGGTAGGTGTGGAAGACGTCGCAGGCGTCCGGCACCTGGGTGGTGGCGCCCTTCTGGGTATTGATGGTGTGATTGAAGGCGCCGGTATGGACCGTGCCCAGCACCTCGCCCTTCTTCTTGCCCACGTGTTCCATGATGTCGATCTCGCCCATCTGCGGCCAGTCGCCGCTGGTGCCCAGCATCCAGATCGCCGGCCAGGTGCCCAGGCCGCAGGGCAGCTTGGCGCGGATCTCGTAGTAGCCGCCGGTCCAGGATGCCTTGCCGCGCGTGAACAGGCGCGCCGAGGTATAGGCCTGGCCGCCGTAGTCGGCCTGCGTGCTCAGTTGTTCCTTGATGGCCTTGATGATCAGCTTGCCGTCGGCCACGCGCGAGTTCTCCAGCCGTGCGCGCGAGTAGTACTGCTTCTCGTTGTTGTGCCATCCCAGCTTGTTGCGTTCCGTGTCGTAGTCCCACTTGGCGGCGTCGGGCAGTCCGTCGACATTGAATTCATCGGCCCAGACCTGCTTCCAGCCGGTGGGGATGCCGCCGGCGGGGAAGGGCGTCGGGACCGGCGTCGGCGTGGGTGTCGGCGTTGGTGTGGGCGTCGGGGCCGGGGTGGTGCCGGCGCCACTTCCGCCGCAGGCCGCCAGCAAGCTCAGGCCAGCAAGCGCGAAATGAAATTTGACTGCCTTCAAGATGATCTCCTGGTTCTGTTTGGAATCGATTCCACATGCGATTTCAGGAAGATATCATTATTTAAAGCGCAAAGCCAACACTATTTGGAAGCGTTACCACTTTGCGTTGCGCATGCGCTTCAGAAGCGGTAGCGCAGGGCGGTGGTGACGCTGTGTTCGCGCTGGCGGGCGGCGTCGCCGGACAGCAGGCGGGCGGGGCGTGCACTGCTGAGCGTGACCGCTTCGGCCACCAGGCTCCAGGATGGCGCCAGCTGGTGCACATAGGCCAGCGCCAGTGCGTGGCCCTGTTCGCCGTTCGGGTCGGCCGGGATCAGGTCGTCTTCGGTGGCGCCGAAACGGTCGAGCCGCAGCGACACGCTGTGCGGGCCGATGTGGCGCGTCGCCATCAGGTAGGCGGCCCAGAAATCGATGGCCGCGCCGGGCCGGCCCATGGCCGTGTAGCCCTGCATGGCTTGCATCATCCATTCCCACTGGCCGTCGCGCGCCCTGGCGCCCAGGTGGTTGAAGCGGGTGCGCCAGGCGTACTGGCCATCGTGCACCACCAGCGGATCGGCGCGGTTATCGTAGTGCATGGCGCTCAGTTCGAGCCAGCCGCTGTAGCCGTAATTGACGGCGGCCTGGTAGCCGAGGCGGCCATCGAGCTCGCGCGCCATGTGGATGCTGCGGCTCTGGCGGCGCAGCGGGCCGTCCGGGCGGTACACCGGCAGTTCGGCCAGCAGCAATGGTTCGCGCACGCCGGAAATGCGGTCGCTGATGCTCCAGCCGCGCCAGGTCAGCAAGGTGCCGATCGGATCGTTGGCCTTGTGGATGGCGACGGTGACGCCAATATCGTGGGGCGAATCGACAGGGCGGCCGCGCCGCACCATGCTCGCTTCGATGCCGACGGTGCGCAATTCTTCGCCGAGCCAGCTGTTGATGGCCGACGTCGATGCGGTGCGGGTCGGGGTCCAGCCGGGCCCGTCGTTTTCCAGGCTCATGGCGGGAAAGAACACGCCGGCGCGCACGCTGGTTTTCCAGGGGCCGGCGGGCACGGGATTCCAGCGCAGCCAGGCTTCGGTCAGGTCCACCAGGCCGCTGCGCTCGTCATTGGCATCGATGACCATGGTGGCGCTGACGGTGTCGGCCAGCTCGGCGTCGGCGCGCAGGATGGCCTGGCCCAGGCGCAAGCCATCGTTGTGCTCATCGTAGCGCAGCTTGCCCAGGCCGGCGCGGGTCCAGCTGCGGCTGCTGCCGGCCGACACGGCGCGCACATCGACCGTTCCGGACAGGTCGATTGCGAGGGCGCAAGGAGCAGCCGTACCGAGGGCCAGTGCCAGGGGAATGAGTAGTAATTTCATGCGGCCAATTATGCCGCAGATTGTCAGGCGTGTACCACCTGTTCATCCATGGCATGGGCCCGTACCGACCATACAACACCGGCCACCAGCAGCACGATGGCGGCGATCTCCAGCGGACGCGGAAACTGGTGCTGGTAAATGAAACCGTAGGTCAGCGCGAACAGGGTTTCGAACAGGATCAGCTGGCCCGACAGCGTGACCGGCACGCGGCGGCTGGCGATGTTCCACAGGTGGTTGCCGATGACCGACGCACCCAGGGCAAGCAGGGCATTGGTGATCCAGAACACGGTCCAGTCGCGCCCGCTTGCCGCGCCGGCCGCGCCGGTGATATCGCCATGCCAGACGGCGAAGGCCGCCAGGCCGATCGTCAGCGCGATCAGGCCGCTGGCCAGGCCATACAGGGCCGACCATTCGGCGCTGCTGAAATGCGGATTGCCTTTCAGGTAGCGCGCATTGTCGACCGCGTACCAGCTCCAGCAGAGCAGGGCGCCGGTGGCGCAGGCCAGGCCGATGAGCAATTGGGCGATATTCGTGTTGCCAAGCTGGGCCTGGCGAAACAGGTCCACATTGATGCAGGCGATGCCGGCGCACACGATCAGCAGCGGCAGCGCCAGCTGGCGCAGCGGCACGGCGCCGTGGTCCTTGTGGCCCATCAGCGTGACCACGATGGGAATGACGCCGATGATCAGCGAGGTGGGCGCCACCCCGGCCAGTTTCACGCCCATGGCCAGCAGCATGTAGTAGACGATATTGCCGGTCAGCGCCTGGCGCACCAGGGCGCTGCAGTCGCTGCGTTCCAGGCGTCCGAGCAGGCCGCGCAGGCGCGGCAGCATGAGGCCGAAAGCGATGGCGCCATACGCGGTGTAGCGGCCGACGGCCAGTTCGAACGGGGAAAAGGCGGGCAACAGTTCCGGCACGATGAACACCATGCCCCACATCGCCCCGGCCAGCAAACCGCACAACACGCCTATCCACATACAAGGTTCCGCCAAAGTAAGAGCGCCAGTGTCTCACAGCCGCACAAACTTCGTTGACGGCGTCGGCGGGGGCCAGGCCTGACATGCGGACACGAGCTCTTCGCT